>NZ_VUMS01000031.1 GCF_009696065.1 Oliverpabstia intestinalis
GAATTTGGCATTAAAATTTCTTCTTTGTCTGGACATGATAATGGATCCTTTCTTTCATACTGGTTTAAGTATATCAGATTCATTAAAAACTGTCCGAAAAAGTGTCTTAATTTATGAGACCATTATAGAGACCCTTTTTTAATGATTACATCAATGCTGTGAATGCTTCATAGCACATTTCTTCAGTCACGACCTGCGAATGCTGTTCTTTTTTCTTATTAAAACATAAAGCATAGTATTTTTTTGACCATTTTCCTTTTGATTTGATTTTTGCAGACTTAGGATGTTCTGTGGAGAACACTTTAAACTGTTCCCGCCATTTAACGCTCATTAGCATGATAGAATCATATATTTCAAAAAGTTCTTCGGTTTCAAATACACTTGTATCCTTTCCCTTGAGGTAAAGATTCAAGGCTTTTTCAAATTCTCTCCAATCATCCTCTCGGATTTTTTTCGTGAATCGTTTTAGCCATTGAAATATACGTTCATCTTCTCTATTGCCAACTCGATCAAGAATATCCTGCCACTGCCGCCATGTCAGCTTTTCCACAACGTCTTTATCTTGCTGTGATAAAATATAACATTGCTGATAAAAGCTACGGGTTACGGAATTTGCTCCCTCGTCTCTTTTACGTTCTTCCTTTGTAGCAAAATGTTTTATCTCGTCCCAGAACCTTCTACGTTCGGAAACAGAAATCTCGTACTTCTCCAGCAGGCTGCCAAGAAATAAACCGAGATTATATTTATACCAGACGCCTTGACCATACTCTGCTTTCATATCAGCTTCAATAGTTGGTATTTCCTCTTGCAGAGCATGAAGAATATCATCTATTGAGGCTTTTTCTTTGGAAGACAGCAAACCGTCATATACCATATGGCCGTCTACTAATTTAACTATATGACCCATTTAAATCACCTCATTTCAAGCTTTGAGCATAGATACTTTCGATTTTCTCAAGTACCTGATCAGCTGCTTCCTGTGGCTCAAGTTCGGAGAAATCTTTTCCGTCCTGGCCGAACATATCATATTTTCCTTCGCCTAAATAGAGAAGTACGTACTGCTTCAACATTTGCTCACGGAGATATTCGTGCTGGATGTCAGGATAATCCTGGACATTTAAGTATGCAGCATGTCCAACATTCAAGAAAATTGTTCTTCCATTTCCCGGTGTACACCACGAACGCTTATAGTTTTCAGGCGCAACAATACTCTGTATATCAAATGCATCGTTTTTACCGTTTTTCTCATCACTATTCAAGAAAACTTTGTAGTGATAGAAGGTAATCTTATCGCCTTTTTCATATTGATTATCGTCTTTGTTCGCAATGAGTCTTGCACGCAATTCCAAAACGCCTTCAGTAAGGTATTGTTCATAAACCACTTTTTCAAATACGATTTCTTCAATATAAGGGGTAATAACATCTTCAAACGGTTTTACCACTCCGGTAAAAGATGCTACATCAACGATTTTAGGGCAGGTCGGATCACTTGCATTGTGTATGCTGACATTAAGTTTATAGCTGAGTTCATGATTGCGCTGATTCTCTATTTTGTAGCATACCTTCCTAACTTTTTCTCCGAAATTTACCCTGCGGCTACCTTCAATTGGGAATAAGCATTCATGCAATGATAAATTTACTGATTCTCTGCGGTTGTCCGGACGGTCTATATCAAAGAAGTAAGGAAGTTCCTTTTTCTTCTCTTTACCGCTTCCGATAACTTTAACTGAAAGAACAATACGGTTTTCAGCAAAACGAACAGAATTATCTTTTGTAACTTTATGTATAAATGCAAGCTTCTCAGCTGTATTTGATTTTACAGTGACCTTGTCACTTGCAATAGAACATACAACTTCGCCGGTTGCCGGATTAAGCACATAAAGTTTATATTCAAATTTCTTGTCTGTAGCATAGGAGCTCTTGATTCTTACAGAGAAACTGATATTATCACCAGAAGTAACTTGTTCTGAATCTTTAACCGGATATGCTATATCCTGCCAACGGACATCGAAATCTGCCTTCTTTGGTCCTTTCCCAAGGTCTTCAAGTCCGAGCTTATCAAAGAGATCCTGAATATCTTCGGCAATTTGCTTTAGCTCATCCTTCAGTTTTTTGTCTTCAGTCTCTTTATCTTTTATAAATCCCCATTCTATCAGGTTCGCTTTAGTTTTTTCATTGCAGTAGTTTTTGAGATTCTGATATGCTGCACGCAGTTTCTTCCCTTTGCTGACACCGAAATGAACTTTATCTTCGATTTCAGACAAATCATCTTCCCAGGCTTCGTCTACTTCTACATAGCCCCAGTATTTGCCCTTAATCTTGTCAGGTATGTCCTTTAATTCGATATCACCGATTTTCATGCCTTTGCGATAATAGGAAATACCTCCCCAGATGTTGCCGCCTTTATCAAATACATATAATCCAAAATGCTTTACCTTATAATTTGAAGCATAAGTTTCTGGATTTTGAAGTTCGAAGACATGAGATCCGTCTTTGATTCCGGTGGGGATTGGAACTGGATTGCCATTTACGGTAATAGCGGAACTTTCGTCCAAACGCTGGATAATAAGCCACCAGGATTCTTGGATATAAGGGATGATTGTTCCCTGACGGATCGATTCGGCAAGTTCTTCCTTGGGCATTTCAATAATAACTCGCGTTCCTGTACTTTTTTTCTCATCCAGGCCGGTGGTATCATGAATAAAAGTTTTAGCATCAGTTCCCTCCAGAGCCACAGACATTACCTGCCCACATTTATTCAGATTAGCAACATACAGACCGTCTTCTCTGAGAGAATCAAAATAATAGGTATATGTTTGTGAGGCAACAGAGTAAACACTCTTACCGGCACCAAAAAGGCCACCGCCAGTTGTGTTTCCGCCTGAATTAAACATAGAAGTAAAACGGGACAGACGTTCAGAAGGAGGGAGCACTTCTCCATTGGCCATCATCTGATTAATGGTTTCTGAGGGCGTATTCTTACCAGTCAGACCGACGGTGCCGGAATCTTCAACAACTACAAAGCTTCCGTGTTCATTTTCTATGAGCGAAATATCACAGGACCAGTTCTTCCATTTGTTGGTTTTTCTAGCACCTACAGCATTCTGAATGGCGTCTTTCTGAAAACCATTCGGGAATGTAACACCTGCATCTGTATATGCACCAAGAATCCAATCGACATTATTCTTATAATTCTGGGGGATGGGAGTCATAGAATTATTCATAAAAACACCTCCTTGAATTAGTCTAACGTAAAACGAGTGCTCTTTTTACTTTCAATCTTACTGAACTTCTTTTTCGCTTCTTTAACTTCAGCATCAATAGCATTGAAAATTTTATCGACATCCTGCTGTGTATAGTCATAGACATTGGAATTTGAGCAATTGCCTAACAACTGGAGCATATCTATGATTTTGTTTGTACGGGCTTCTGCTAAGCGAACAAATTTATCACGTTTTGTCTCTTTTTCTTTCATTTGAGCTTCCTCCCACGATAATTATTTGAATATAAAATAGCATTCAAATTCAAGAATGTCAATAATATTTGAATAATGTTATAAATATTTTTAAAATATTATAATGCAAAATATCAAAGAGAAGTAATTCAAAGTAAATATCATTTTTGAAATAATTAATATATGGCGAATTATAATTTTGATATTTAGATTATAAAAGTGTTATTTGGAAATTGTTTTTCTAAATAAGCAAAGACTGCATTGCCAACTCACTGGTACTGTGAATCTTTTAAACCAACAAATTAATAAAATCTGGGATATAGAAATATTCTTCAACGTAATAGATGATTAATAATTGCCTTTCATAAAAGATGGCTTACCCATTTATGCGTAATGTCCATCTTTTCTTTTTTCCCAATCATGGTATAATTTTATAATAAATAGTAATAGATAATCCACCGAAAACGATACGGAGAATTGACATGAATCTTTTATATTCAAATATCCTTCCATTAGGGACGGTTGAAGGACAAAATACAATTATCGATACATTTAATAAACAGATAACATTATCTGACAGAGTAGATATTGCTGTAGGATATGTCTCCCGTGCTTCTCTTGATGAATTAGAACTCTTGGTTGAACAGAACAACATCAAACAGATTTGTCTCATTATAGGCATGTACTTTGTTGAAGGTATGCCCGAAGGATCTTATCATACCGCTCTTAAATTAAATAGAAAATGGCAAGAATCCGGCAAAGGAGAAATCCGGATTGTCAAAGCATTCAAATATCATGGAAAACTTTATACATTTTACAAAGACAATCTTCCTTTTTCTGCGATTCTGGGTTCTGCGAATCTCGGAGTAATAAAACCAGAAGCCAATAACCGTAGACAGTATGAGATATCTTCTATAACAACAGACCAGAATGAACTGGGAGAAATCAGCCAGTTTATAGATAAGTTAAAAGCTCCTAATATTTCTAGCAATATTGCAGATATTGACGGAATGCCATTAATTCACGAAATCAATACAGCACTTTCTGGAATAGAGCTCGTTACAACTGTCCCTCAATCAAATGTTGATTTCTATAAAAGATGTGCCGCATATGCATCATTTCTTCTACCACTAAAAGTACCTTCATATGATGAACGCCATATGGATGATGGGAAACATTTTACAAGATCCAATGTTAATGTCTGCTATGCGGCGCCAAGAAGTAAACGCAAGTCAAGAGATTGGTATGAAACCCAGCTCACCGTTGCAAAAGAAATCACGCGTATAGAAGGATATCCTGAAAAAAATCAGCCATTTTTTATTATTACTGATGACGGGTATTGGTTCAAAGCTCATACGACTAGTGATGGCAATAAACAGTTTAGCGCTGTTGGGGATGAATTAATTATGGGGAGATGGCTGAAAGGGCGTTTGGCAGCAGCTGGTCTTGTTAAACCTGTAAATGATACTCAGGCAGACACTGATCGTACCGGCATGATAACCAAAGAAATGTTACAGGAATATGGTTGCGAAAATCTTTATTTAAAGAAAACCGGGCAGACTGCTTTAGATGAAACCGGTAATCCACTTGACGTATGGATGCTTTCCTTCGAGCCATTTGATCAGGAAGGAGCTGATGATTAATGCAGTATCTTAAAACATACCTTAACAAAATTGAGAGCAGAGGTAACACCAAACTTGCGGAATCAGTACTTAAAACTGCGGAAGAGGTTGGTAATTCATATATCAAAACATTTTCATTTACAAGTCACGAAATTGGACTTCTTTTCGGAAATGTTCAATCTGGTAAAACAGGTCAAATGTTTGGCATTATATGTAAAGCAACAGATTTAGGATTTCCCGTTTTTGTTTTGCTAACAACTGATAACGTTGTTCTGCAACAACAAACCTTAGATCGTGTTAAAGCAGATCTTGATGGATACTGTATTTGTGGAGAGAATGATGCACAAATTTTTATTGATAACAGCCTTCTCCAACCAACAATTGTAGTTTTAAAGAAAAATGCACGCATTTTAAAATTATGGGCAAATATCTTTAATTCTACAGGTTTTATGAAAGGGAATCCTCTTTTTATCGTAGATGATGAAGCAGATGCAGCTTCATTAAATACACTTGTTAATAAAGACAGACAATCTTCAATTAATAAATACTTAGATTGTATAAAAAGCGGGGCTTCCAGCAGTATTTATTTACAGGTGACAGGAACACCACAAGCAATTCTTTTACAGACGTTTGCATCTGGATGGCATCCTTATTTTACTTATTATTTCCGTCCGGGAAATGGTTACCTTGGAGGTGATTTTTTCTTTCCTACTGAGGGAAAACCTATGTGTATTCAATATCTGGATGAATTAACTGAGCCCACAAAAAATGTGGTGATCCGGCATATTGCGGTTTCTGCACAAATACTGTCTTCTGGTGGGAAGGTTTCAAACTGCCTCTTTCATCCAAGTGTGAAACAAGCAGTGCATCAAAAATATGCGGATGAAATAATGCATGTACTTTCCTGGTGTGTAGAACATAAAGATTCAGAATTCACAGAATTACTAAAAAAAGAATACGACCTTATTTGTCCTGCCAAAACCGATAAAATTCCTTATGAATATTTTATCAACAAAGCCTATGAATTATTAGATTCACATTCAATCAAAGTATTGGTTATGAACGGAAAAACTGATGTTGATAGCGCTCAATATGAGAATGACTGTAATTTTGTTATAGGCGGTAATACATTAGGACGAGGTGTTACTTTCCCTGGATTGCAGACAATTTATTACACCAGAACCAGTAAAAAGCCCCAGGCAGACACAATGTGGCAGCATAGCCGCATGTTCGGTTATGATCGTGATCCTGGATTGATGAAGGTCTTTATTGACGAGCATTTATATAAACTCTTTGCTGATATAAATGCCACAAATAATTCTATTATTGCACAGGTTGAAAACGGTATAAATAATATCAAAATATATTATCCAAATGGACTTAATCCGACAAGAAAAAATGTACTTGATAATGATCATGTTGAAATGCTGTCTGGAGGGACAAACTATTATCCATTTAATCCGGATAATGACTCAGTAGAAGACATATCAACACTTCTGAAACCTTTTGAAAGTAGTGAGCCATACTATCAAGTCAGCCTTAGAATAATAAAAGAAATTTTAAAACATATTATTCCAAGTCCTGATTTCAAAATGGAAGCTTTTTTATCTGTAATTGATTCAATTCTTGCAGAACAACCGACTATGCAGGGAATCTTAATTGTCCGAAGAGAAAGAGATATTGCGCAAGGAACAGGTGCCTTGTTATCACCAAATGATTGGCAGCTTGGTAAAGAATTTCCATCTAAACTAGTTTTAACCATGTATCAGGTTACCGGCAAAAAAGGCTGGCATGGCAAGCAACTTTGGGTACCAAATATTAAACTGCCAGGAGATATCATCTATTATGATGTTATTGAGGAGAATTAGAAGCTATGACACCCGTATATCCTGATGATATCGTAAAACAACTATTATTTGATCCGATATCTCTCGGTGCAGATAAACTATGTATTCTTTCACACCATGCAACGCCGAGCATGGCTTCATGGTTATTAAAAAGCTTTGAAGAACTCTGCGTATCTGATATAACAGTTGAATTGATTATTGGATCGACTATCAATGAAGGGATAGATAATATATCTCACGATGGATTTAAAGAACTGCAAGGAGATCGATATTCTAAAATATATAAAAATTTTACGTGCAGTTATCTTTATCAAGGATCTGTCCCTAAAACAAATTTATATATTTGGTTAAAGGATGATATACCAATATGTGCCTATTCTGGGACCTTTGAATTTACACAAGCTTCTTTATTGAGAAACTGTAATAATTCATTGGATTTATATAATCCATATGACGCATATAGAAAATATGAAAATGCAGTTAATCGCTCTATTTTTTGCAATCATGCAGAGGTAGAAGATTATATTATTGTGAGTTTGCAATCAAATTCACAAGATTTATTCAGACCACGCTCTGCAGATCAAAGCATACATCTGTCATTTTTAACCAGAACTGGCGAAGTTGGAAAACGTTCCGGTTTAAATTGGGGGCAACGACATGGTAGAAATAAAAATGAAGCATACATTCCGTTGCCAATCCATATTGCAACAAGTGGTTTTTTCCCATTGAATAAACAGCATTTTCTTGTTGTAACTGATGACCATCATACTTTATTATTGCGTGTAGAACAACAAAATGATAAAGCCATAACAACACCTGCCAGCAATGCGTTGCTTGGTGAATATTTTAGAAATCGTCTTGGATTACCCAATGGTGCGTATGTACATACCAGTGATTTGATTAATTATGGCAGAACAGATGTTAGTTTTATAAAAATAGATGATGAACAATATTATATGGATTTTTCAATCAATACAGAATCGTAGGTGATTTTATGGCGGATAATCATTCAAAACAAGTGCGGAGTATGAATATGTCTCATATCCGTAGTACAAACTCAAAGCCAGAAGAACGCGTTCGGAAATACTTATTTTCCCGCGGTCTTCGCTACAGAAAAAATGTCAAAAAATTGCCGGGATGCCCTGACATAGTTTTAAAAAAATATAAAACAGTAATTTTTGTAAACGGCTGCTTCTGGCACCATCATGATTGCGGACGTTTTGTATGGCCGTCCTCAAATGAGGAATACTGGCACAAAAAAATCAACCGCAACGTGGAACGTGATATACAAAACACTGCCCTGCTCACAGAACAGGGATGGAGGGTACTTACAATCTGGGAATGTCAACTCAAAAAAAATGTTGCAGAAGAAAATCTTTCTTTATTGTACCAAAAAATCATTGTTCCAATTGAAAACATATAATAATCTCATTATAATAAAAGTAATCATCATGTAGTAAAGGAGGCATCACTATGGCGCAAGCAGGTGATTCATATTCTATTCAATTAAAACCGTCTCATCTAGCATGGGGTGATTATAGAAATCCAACAAATAGAGATATCATTCAAGGAGAAGCATATATACCTATTCATAAAAAAGATGCTATGAAATATAGTGTTTATAATTCTAATCATACACAAACTGGATTGGGTTATAACCTATTCTATGCAAGTTCTGCTGATGGCTTTTTAAACAATGTGCTGTTATTAGCTCAAGGATCCACTATTGGTGGTGATATTTATGCAAAGCAATTCTCAGTGCAAGGCGATTTAAAAATGATAGGCAACTGGTATAAGTATTGCAATGCCAGTGCACATAATTCTGTGCTGGTTACATGGACCAGTCCTACTACTATGTTACTTAAAATAATTTAAAGTCTAAAAAATACCTGTGTTTTCTATTCAACAAACACAGGTATTTTTTACTTTTATTCATTAATATTTGCGTCAATCGAAGGATAATCAATTCCTGCAAAACATTTGAGGATGGCCTCAAAGATTATCTTCGCACCTCTGCATGGAACAGCCATACCAATCTGCTTACGCACACTTTCCTTACTGCCCTGAAATTCATATGTGTCGGGAAAGGTCTGTAACCTTGCTCTTTCACGGTTTGTTAATGCTCTTGGTTCCAACCAATGGTAGATATGAGTTCCGCCTCCACCGCTTCCAGTAACTGTGTAAGAAGGTTTTTCTGGATCCAATCGTTTATATATCTGGCTTATCTTGGCTCCTTTAATGTTCAATTTTAAATCATCCGGCAAATCTGCTGTAAATGCATTTTGTCCCGGAAGAATATGTTGCAGACGTCTGACAACAACAGCAGATTGTTTTGTTCTTTCATTATTAGCTGCATCTTCTGGGATTGGTGGTACCTCTATGGCTGTCCTACATGAGTTATCGATTCCTTGATAAGGTTCTGTAGAAGGCACCTTAAATGTAACCGGGATATCATTTTTTATTCCCACAATGATTATTCTATGTCTGGCCTGAGGAATTCCATATTCTTCAAACTTATAGAGATGTGGAGTTATTGTATACCCAGCATCCCTAAGCTCTGTCAATATTTTTGTAAATGCCTTTCCTTCATTTGCATTTCTTAATCCACCGACATTTTCCGCTAAAAACCACTGTGGTTTAAATAATTTTAATGCCTTAACACCATAAGAATATAACGGACCATAAACACCTTCCATCCCTTTCTGTTCTCCTACAACGCTATAATCATTACAGGGGAAACCAAAGGCCAGGGCATCTATGGGAGCAAGCTTACTCATATCAAATTTTCGGATATCCTCATGATAAACCGTCTCCGGAGCATCAGGACAAATATTCCGACGATATGTATCACATGTACTTGCATCATAATCATTTGCCCACTGATGAACAATCCGAAAGTCCGGATTTGCAATATCTGCATGTGTAGCGCCCCAAGCAATTCCACCTGGACCACAAAACAGTTCTCCCAATCTAAAAACCATACCTACAGACCTCCTTCCGAAATCTCATCAGTCTCTTTTCGCAAAATCATAAAATCAATTAATAATTGTAAATATTTACAATCGGTATCATCTAGTTTTTCTAAATTATGCAACCTGTTACTTGAATTGAAATCACTTTCAGAGATATATCCTGCTGCCAAAAGGATATCAAATGGATGCATACCAAGTGCTTTTGCGATTTTGCACAAATTCTCCCAATTAGGAGTTTTTCGCGTTCCATTTTCTATTTTCATTATTTCACTATCGCTTATACCACAAGCTTTTCCAAGATTTTTTTGTGACAACTTGGCTGCGGTTCTTTTTTCTTTTATTAATTTACCAACATTTGACATACTCCCACCTCTTAAATATGATACCATTCTTGCTGCTTTTTGTCAAGTATAATATTATATAATGCTGCTTATAGGCAGCGTCATATTTATTTACAAAAAAGGCCCAGAGAGGACACTCCCCTCCAGACCTTTTATTCTCTCATCCGGCTATACTTATACGAACTTTGTCCTTATTGCTACTTCCTGCTTCGTTCCTGAACCATTTGCTGTTCCAAATATCTCGGCACCGGCTTCCCGGATCTTCTAGCAATAGCAATCTGTTTTTCATGAAGCTTCTTTATCACAGAAGTCCTTTTCTTCGGACGTTTTGCTACCGGATACTGTATTTGCTCTGCACCTTTCTTCTGGTTATTCACCTGCCCATCGACCATATCATAATTGGCTTCTGTGCCTGATTCATGGCTGCGTTCATACATTCCGTTCTGAAAATATTTCTGATAAAGTTCCATCTTGGTCTGCAACTGTTTCATCCTTTCCGGATACTTATCCTCAGGATGAATATATTCTCGGATCTTCTGCTTGGCAGTTTCATCAAAACCTCCGATTCCGGTTTCTGCCACATATTTTCCGTAACTATCGAGAATAATCCTCGCAGCCTGTTCCCGGAATTCCTGATGCTCCAGAAGATAAAACTGTTTTCCGTCGATAATGATATAGTCTGTCACTCTCCAGTTTCCGGAATAGCCATCAATCATATAATCTCTGGTATCCACGGACAGAACACTTCCTGTTGTACCCATACTGATGAATCCGCTGATTCTTCTGGGATGATCATCACTTAGATAGAAGCAGGAGATTTCTCCTTCATGGTTAAGCACCAGCACATCACTGACTTCTGTTTTATACCGGATCCGTTTCCAGATATCATTAGCAGTCTCATCCGGCTTCATTTCACCGACCATCATATGCCGGTAAAATTCCACACGAACAGCAAGATTCTTTTCCCGGACCTCGTTGTAGGACAGATGCCATAGTTTCCGTCCGGCAGTCATCTTATTGACACGATAAAGGGCAAATTGATTAATATTCATACTCATCATCCTCCGATGCCAAGAGATATGAATCCAGATCTAGTGTGTAATAATACTTATCTTCAATCTGTTGCAGCTTCTCTATCAAAGAGGATACAATTTCAATCATTTCTTCATCGGACACATCTTCTTTAGTTTCTTCCAGAACTTCCAGTGCTTCCTTCAAGGCCTCTACGGTATCCTGTCTGGTCTTTTCGGCAAAGATCGCCATTACCATTAATTCATTTTCTTCGAATTTCACTGGTTTCATAAACTCATCGCCTCCCTTCTGTGCTGTAATTTTGTTTTCTGTCTTTCCGTTTTCTGTATTACTTCCGGCATTTTACTTTCTGTTTTCTCTCTTTCATTCTGCCTTTTCTCAATGATTTCCTCTGCATCTGACAACGCTTTCTGTACCAGCTTGTTATCCCGATATCCGGGAATAGAATTGATGATCTCTTTCTGTAATGTAATTCCCACATACAGATCAAACATTCCTTCATAATCACTGCCATCCTGCAGATTGAAGCCAATACTTTTTATTCCATTCATTCGGCTGCCCGGTATCTGATCAAAAATATCAAAAGCCTGTTCCAGAGTCAGATCCTGATGAAATTCTCCAAGAACCGGAAATTCAGAACATTCTGCCACATAGAAGCTGATGCGAGCTTTATCCTCATCTGGATGCAGTGGAAGAGTAGTATTTTCTATTCCGATCATTTCCTGTCTCTGTTTTACAAAATCCGGCAGTTCAGTAAAACCAAAGCTGTCAACATAGAAAGCCCGGATGTCACCATTTCTATTTGTAATAACTACATCACTGACTGACATGGAATGCCCTCTGAAATCAGCCGGATGGTTCTGGTTAAATACACTGTAGAGAGTGTCTAAGTTATCCGATGGCTGAAGAATCCCGGAGTACACGCACTGATAATCCCCGGCAGTTACTTCCATTCCCTGAGATTTTACAAAATCCATTCCCATAAACTGATATTCCATTGCTTTTGATTCATGGTTAATCTGATAAATGGCAAAACGCTCTTCTCCATCAAACATTAATTCTTCAGAAGTTTTTTCAAATCGTTCCGGATGCAATACGCGTTCCACCCGCTCTACTGTATCCGGATCTTCCAGAGCAACACCCTCCAGCCATTCTTGTACATCATTCCAGGAATCAGCAATTCTCACACCCTCAATTTCATGGGTTCCATCCGGAAGGAAACGAAGATTTCCATCTGAACTTTCAAGCTCATCAAAATGATATCCGGCAACTTCCATTGCCGGTATCAGTTTTTCTTTCTGTTCTGATTCCAGCAGTTGCTTTTTCTCTGTGAACAGTTCCTGCAGTTTCTCGGATAATTCGTCGATCATTTCTCCTGCAGTCTTTCTGATCGTGTCCATAGATGTTTTTAATTCTTTCATATCACGCCCGCTGCTCCATCCGGCAATATACGGGAAACTGTATTCGGAAGTATCTACACCAAAGGCAGAGCAGACACAATAAGCGACAGATTCAGCTTCAACTTCTTTTGTCAGCCGGTCCTTTTCAATGCCCTGTTCTGCCATCAAATCCTTATCATGGATTCTTGCATGTCCGGTTTCATGAATTGCTGTTTTAATGGTCTGGCTGTCGCTCATCCCTTTTTGAATTACGATTTCTTTATCGACCGAATGATAATATCCCTTTGCTTCGCCTTCAATCTCATCGAATCGGATCGGAACAGGAGAGACCTCTGTGATCGCTTTCATAAACAAATCATAATCAGCAACCGCCTCTGTTAATTCCTCAGGAGCCAGTGTTTCAATGGGTTCTCCGTCTGTCTGGCTGATATCGAAAACAGTTGTTGGCTTAAAATGCGGGATGACTACTTCAACTTCCTCTGTCTTTGGTTTTCCATTCCCATCAAGAAGAGGCTTATTGTTCTGATCCAGAATTTCCTGTTCCCGTTTTCTTTTTATTGGTGCCGGAGCAAGAATCGTGATTCCTTTTTCTCCCTTTTTCACCTGGCGACCCATCGTCTGCCAGTTCCGGTATCCTGTGACTAGAGTTGCATCCGGTCTCTGCATAGCAATCAAAAGAGTATTATTAAACGAATACCGATGAAATTTTGACATCGTTTGCAGATACTGGGCATATTTATCACCGGTAAAGATATTCTCTACACCTGTTTCCAGAGATTTCAGGATACTATTCATATCCTTTCCTGCGACAGGAAGTGGGATAGTAGCTGACTGAACTGCTTCAATATTATTTTCTCTGTTCATTTGAACTCCTTTCCAAAGCCCCGCCGGTTTTGGTTCCAGCGGGGCTTTCTTATACACATATTTTTAAAGTGACATGTCATTTGCTTTATGCTTCGGCTTATGTACCGGCTGTGACTTATTGGGTTCTTTCTTGTCAGGCATTGTCTGTTCCTTTCCCTTTGCTTTCTGGCGTTCCTCAAAAGCTGCTGCCTTCTCGAAGATCCTTCCTCTGGTATCATAGTGATACACTTCATCTGCCAGTTTTTCTGCCGGTTGTACCTCTGTGTTATTTACAGCCATTACCATCGCTTTTAACTCATGGGAAGTCATCACTCCATCATCAGGAAGAACCAGCATTTCATGTACTGAAGAAGGTAATATATAATAATCACCCTTTAATTGTTCTCCGATCAGATCCATATATCCAGGGTAAAAGAGCACTGCAGCACCATCCATTGTCTGTTCATTTGTAACAATAGTAAGCGGAACTGCCATATCCTGAGACATATCTTTCATCATCATTTCAATTTCCTGTTCCGGCACACCAGCAGCTCTCATGTCACTTCTTGCCATGTTCTCTAGCACTGTATTCAATGAATCTATATGAGCGGGAAATAATCTGGGACTGCTATTCAGCGCATCAATATGAATCTGTTCTTTTGAAACACCAAAAAGTTTCATCATATCATTGTTCACAATAGAAGATGCAATTCCTCCTGCTCCGGACTCAATTAACACATGATAAGTAATCGCCAGATTTTCCACTCTTGTATGCGGTACATTAGACAACATTTCCTGATTTCGATCCGCATCGGATACTCTGATAAACAGATTGTGTTTTGCAAAATCATAATCCGTGAGAAGCCCCATATGAACAGACATCGGTGTCATCTGTACTACCTCTGCCATCTGTTCCATAATCTGATTCAGATTAAAACGCCCCGTCTGTAACTGTTCATAGAACATATTCAGATTGAGAGTCGGTGAAATATTCTGGTTTTCGTTTCTTACTGTCATTCCCAGATAACTTTCATTCAGCTTTTCATGGGGATAGAGATCAACAATGGCATTTTCATACTCCATCGGAAGATAATCTTTGATTGTTTCTTTTACGTTTTCTACAAATTTTTCAAATTCCATATTTTTCATCCTTTCCTGATTTCATTTTCTATTTCTTCTTGCCTTTTCCAGAAGGCTTTTTACTCGGAAAATCCAGAGAAAAATTCACACGATCTTCACTGGCATCCATGATTAAATCCGCTTCAAAATACATATTTTTCTTGGCAGAATACAGATCCTTTACCCGGACTTTTCCACTTTTTAAAAGCTCAGCAGCCATGCATTTATCAATGGTTTTCAGCATCCGCTCCAGATATTTTGTTTCTTTCCAGAGAGCAAAACGACATCCCCTGTTACTGCAGTAGAAGTTCTTTTTCCCTTCATACACCAGACTTCCGCATATCGGACAGGTTCCGATGCTTTCCCTTGTCTGGAACCTTCTGGTTTCTTCCTCCGGGATCGTGTCACATCCATTCAGCATCATGGTAATCATATTTTTGATCCCTGTCATAAAGGTATCCGGAGTGATCTTACCTTTCTCCATATCCAGAAGCTGATTTTCCCATTCCGCTGTCATACTGGCTGATTTCAGAAAGTCGGGCAGGATCTCAATCAGCACCTTGCCATCTTCTGTAGGAATGATCTGTTTTCCCTTACGGACGGCATACTGGGAATGTACCAGTTTTTCAATGATTCCTGCTCTGGTTGCCGGAGTTCCCAGCCCCTTTTTCTCTGTATCCTCATCGAATTCCTTATTCCCGGCTGTCTCCATAGCTGCCAGCAGAGTATCTTCGCTGTACTGTTTCGGTGGGGAAGTGAGATGCTCCGATTTATCAGCTGCTACATTGTAAAAGATCTGTCCGGGAGTCAAATTAGAAAACCGGTCTGTCTCTACATTTTCCGGATTTTCCATAGCCAGCCCATCTTTGTTCTTGAAACACTCTTCATAAAGCTTCCATCCCGTCTGCTTTACAACTTTCTTTTTTGCGGAAAACAGCTCGTTCTGGCATTTCACGGTGATATCGGTTTCTGTGAAAATATGATCCTTTTCTGTTGCTTCCACCATACGGACACAGATGAGGAACAATACCTTCTGTTCCCAATCCTTTAACTGTGACAGATCACAATCTGTTAATTCCACCGTTGGGATAATGGCATGATGATCGGACACCTTCTTGTTATTCAGGACAAGCTTGACATTTGGTTTCTCCGGCTGATCAAAGGGACCTGTCAGCTGATACTTTTCATGAATTCTCCGAATCACATTTCCTGCCGTTACCACCATATCCTCTGTCAGATACTGGCTGTCAGTTCTAGGATAGGTGAGCAGTTTCTGCTCATACAGAGACTGTGCTGCATTTAACGTCTGCTGGGCAGTCATACCATAATGTCGGTTCGCTTCCCTCTGCAAAGTAGTCAGATCATAAAGCTTCGGTGGTCTTACAGTCTTATCTGTTGAACGTATTTCTTCCACAACAGCATCGCTTCCCTGGCAAAGAACTCTCAGTTTTTCTGCTTCCTTTTCATCAAAGATTTTCTGTCTTTCTACCTGCAGACCATCCAGATCCAGTTCCACATTGAAATACTTTTCCTTTTGGAATGAGGAAACAGCTCTGTCCCTGTCTACCAGCATGGCAAGCGTCGGTGTCTGGACACGCCCCACAGTCAGCTTCTTATAATATTTACTGGTGTAAGCTCTGGTTGCGTTCATTCCTACCAGCCAGTCTGCCTGAGCTCTGCACACAGCAGCATCGGCAAGGTTTTCATATGCAGACGCATCTTTCATTTGAGAAAATCCCTCGCGGATGGCTTCATCTTCCATAGAACTGATCCACAGTCTTTTTACCGGTTTTCTGCTCCGTGAAAGATCATAGACTCTCTTGAAGATCAATTCTCCTTCCCGTCCTGCATCACAGGCATTTACTACATAGTCGATATCCGGACGGTTCAGCAGCTTCTTTAACACATAGAACTGATCCTTCTTATCCTTTGACACTGCCAGTTTCCACTCCTGTGGAATAATGGGCAGATCCTCATAGTTCCATCTGCTGAATTTCTCGTCATAGGCATCCGGGGCCACATATTCAGCAAGATGTCCAAGACACCAGCTGACGATACAATCCTTTCCTTCCAGATATCCGTCTTCACGTTTCTGTGCGCCGATCACATCCGCAATGGATCTGGCTACGCTTGGTTTTTCTGTAATTACTAAATACATATTCTTACAACTCCTTTCACTTATATGGGAGCTGCGTTGCCCTTATACAACATCAGCTCCCACCTTTTTGGATTTATTCCTGTGATTCGACTTTCTCTTCCGGATTGTCTGATTCCTCATCCTCATTGATGGTCTCCAGCCCGTCATCCATTTCCAGACCTTCATTTTCAGAATCATCATCTTCCTGCTTCGGTTTGTAGATCTTGAAGTAGTAATAGCCTGCAATACCCGCTACAGCCAGAAGAAGGATCACAAACAGACCAGAATTTGTTGTAGCTTTATCCTGTTTGTCTTCCTGTGTTTCTTCTTCAACAGCCACACTGCTCTCCGTATCGTCTGTATGCTCGTCCTCCAGGACTACAGAAGGGGCAGTCTCTAAAGTCTGCTGCTGATCCTCATCCAGAAATTCTTTAAGGTCATTTTCATCAATCTGAGACAGCATGTACACGTTGTTCGTTGTTGCCGCCCGGTCAATTACGATATAAAATGTATTGTTATTCTTTGTTTTAATCGTCAGAAATTCCTTACTGGAATCATCGGTAATGTCATCCCTTACCTCTCCGTTACCAGGAACAGAGAACGGATCGCCATTTTCCTCGGTATGAGTATCCTCAACCACCGGTTCCTCCGTTTCTGTTGTTGATTCCTCCTGAGCTGCCTCTGTGCCCTGATCCACATACGCAAAAGCAGTAGCCTGACTGCCAAAAAGCATCATAGCTGCTGTCAAAAGCACCACCAGTTTTTTATTCAGTTTCTTCCATTTCACCATATTCATTTTCCTCACTTTCTCTTTTTTCTTCCTGAACAACAAAGGAGCCAGATTCTTCTTCTGACTCCCCGCTCGCTACAAATGATATCGTTCCATCCTGGATTCCGTTTAGCAGGTCAAATAATTCCTGCCCTTTTAATTTCATTCCACGGATGCTTTTGATCATTTCGTTATTTTCTTCCTCTTTCAGCGCTGACCGGACACCTTTCAGATACATTTCCAGATCAGCAATTTTCTTTTCGGTCTTTTCAATCTCATCCAGATACTTTTTAATCTTCCGATTCAAATTTTCACCTTCCTTCTTTTTTATTATTAAGGCAGCCTTTCAAAGCACATAAAATGCTGCTGCCAGTAGGATGTATTGATATTCGCATACTGGATCGGATCCCCGCAGTGAATCATCATTCCATTGCCAACATAAATTCCCACATGGCTGGCACCGCTGGTATTATAGGTTCCCTGGAAAAAGATGAGATCTCCCGGCTTTGCCTGAGACGGTGGAACATAAGTACAGAGACCGCGAAGCCCATCTGCCGTCCGACGTCCATAATTCCATCCATTTCCACAATGATTGACTACCCAGGATACAAACCCGGAACAGTCAAAACTGGTACTCGGTGAAGATCCGCCCCATACATAGGGATATCCCAGATATTTTTCTGCTTCCCGGATCATTCTTGCAAAACGTTCATCCGACAGTGCTTCCGGCGGGATCTCATAGCTCATGCCGCCTCCGGCTCCGGTGATTCGGTTTACATCCCACAAATAATCCCGGTTGCCCAGTGTGGTATTCAATGCATCGTACAGGATTTCCTGTTCCTCTGTCAGATTTGCTCTTGCCACTGCGTCAAAATTTGTATTCGTGAGAGTGACATAGAGGACTCTCTGAGTAGTAGTGGTAGTAACCTCCACCTCCCGGCTGCCATTATCATCTGCCAGAAATGCTTCCCATGTCTGATGACCGTGGGCACTGGCTGCGGAATGGCTGTCATAATACACGTCAAAAGCAACCCCATACCTGGCAAAATTCCCTGTATCCTCAACGGTATATTCCACACCATTCATGATCACTTTCGTTCCCATAGGCACGATCGGATTATTTGCGTCTACCGCAATCGTATGATTGGCTGTCGGGTATGCACCGCTGGCTGTTGGTCCGCCGGACCATCTTCCACAACAAATGGAGCAGTTACAATATCCGCTGGTTACCACATTTCCCAGGGATTCTCCCACACGTACTGTTCTCGTTTCTGTGACAGTTTCCGTCCTTCCATGGGTTGACAGATGATACTGTGCCTGAAACAGATCCTGTAATTCATCCTTTACATCGTCATAGGTATATCCACCATACTTTGCGGTCAGGTATGAAGTCAGATGATACGGATTATGCCCGATTTCGCTGACATTGTACTGATAGGAATCGTAATCCGGATAAGAGGATTCCATGTTGTTGATCTGACGGTTTAATGCTTCTTCCATAGCAGCATAAGCATTTTCTGCAGCATAGATATCCGCATCGGTGCTGGGATAGGTTGTCATACCGATCACGGAAGCTCCACCCTGAATCGAAGCACTGCAGCTTCCCAGAGAGACTGCAATCAGCATAAAAATGAGCGAAAAAATACCGATACCAAGAAACACGGTACGGTTTCGCCTTACGATTTCTTTTAAAGCAATCTTGGCTTTTACCGTCATGTTCTCGACACCGGCAATCGTTGTTGCTCCCCCGAGACTTCCTGCTGTTTTTCCAGCTCTGGCAGCCCGGTAGGCATCTTTATATTTTTTTCTCTGGAAGAAGCGGTTTAGCAAACGCTTCTTTTCTGCATTTTGCACTGAATCCCTGGCAGTTCGGTCTGCTACTTCCTTCGCAGCATCAAACTTCAATCTGGAAGCCTCCGGAGCATCCAGATTCATCCCTTTTCTGTGTGCTTTCACATCACTTCTCTGGCTTCTTAACTGTGCTCTGCGCAGACTGTGTGCTGCTTCATCAGCAGCTGCAATCACTGCACCGGAACCATCTACAGCAGCATTATCATCTCCATCCTCTGTTATCTGATTTCTGGCATATAGTGCCGCACCGGCTGCTACCTTTCGACCCATTCCTGTTCCGGCTCCGTGGATCATGCCGGATCCTTCATCACCAAAAGAAAGCCTACCCGATTTTTCCTGTTCTTCTGTCAGTCTCTTTCGAGCACGTTTCTTCTTTACTTGATCTTTCTGATCCGAGATACCGGATACTTCCGGAATCTGTTCCTGAGAATGAAGCTTTCCCTGGTACCGGCTGTCCTTTTTTTCTATGATTCTTTCACTGCTTGCTTTTGAAAAAGTTCTTGCAGGTCTTTCTTCAGATGCAATATCCGAAGACATTCTTAATTCCTGCACATACCTTCTCATGCGTCGGTTATCAGTTCTTCCAGAACTGTCCGACAACCTTTTGCCAGGAGCCGCATTTTTCTCATCCCGCTCCTTACTGTCAAGTTCAGGTTCATCCCGGCTTTTCTGGCCGATTTTCTTCACAGAACCTTCCCGGAGTGTTTCTTCCGTCAGACCTTCTCTTGTCATTTTAGAATAGATCTTGTCTTTCGCTGTATATTCCTTTCCTGCCAATCATTCACCTTCTTTCATTCTCAATTTGTTTACCAATCACAACCATCCGCCCGTTTTTATGGGAATACTCACAGGTTGACAGTGTGATCAGCTTGTCTCCATACTGTGCTGTATAACCAGTGTCATAATATGACCGTTTTTTACATTCTTTGACAAATTTCAGATAATCCTCAGCATTTTCTGCCTTGGTAAAAGAGTAGTATTCAAAATCATGCCCTGTATACACCGGAACAGCAAAGGCTGCTATGATCTGATACTGTTCCTTCCCATGAAGTGTGCTGTACTGGATGATCGGATGTTCCTGATAGAATTCTTCTGACTTATAACGATCCAGAGCTGCAAACACTTTTCCTGAACTCATATGATGACCATAGATAATCAGGTTGTCTGCATCTTCCGGATCACAAAGTTCTGAGAGAAATGGTGTCCCGCTTACGTCATATTCCTTCTCAAAATTTCTCCTGAGATAGTAATTCTTTTCTTCCGGATGATACATGACTGGATAATCAATTGCTGTCCCTTCAATTTTAATCCAGCCGATGCAGTCCGGATTCATTTCGTGCAAAGCCAGAAGACCAGGATCAACAATAGCAGGAGAATTACTGTCTCCCTCGATATCATCTTTATTATCATTAGTTTCCTGTTCTTCATGGATTTGTCGAATAGAGTCGAATCCTGTTTCGCTTTTTTGATCTTGCAGATACATACCCATCAGAAAGTAGAGGCTGATGGTGAGAAGGATAATGGAAACTACAAACAGAATCCTCGATATCCATTTTCTCATTTTCTTTCTGCCTCCAGTTTCTTTCGTTCCTCCACTTCTTCCGGTTTTGTTGTCATCAGCGAATACAGTTTCAAGCTCTTATCAAACTTATCCTTAAACGGAATGATGATATTTCCGTAGAACAAAAGTCCTTCGCCTTCCCCGGAATTCGTCACATAGGATAATTGATATGGTGAAATGTTCAGTTGCTTTGCCAGAATCTGTCTGTCGCCTGCAGCTTGATTCAGCATCAGGATAAAATCACTGTTTTCAAAGATATTTTCAATCTCCCGGCTGGCCAGAAGGTCTTTGATATTCTGAGTGATTCCTGTGGGAATTCCACCCCATTTACGAAATCTCTTCCAGATTTCCACAGAATAAGCTGCGGTCTGTTCCTCTTTCAGAAGAAGATGGAATTCATCGATATAGTATCTGGTAGATTTCTGTGAGCCCCGGTTAATGGTAACACGGTTCCATACCTGATCCTGGACAATGAGCATTCCCAGTTTTTTCAACTGTTTACCCAGCTCCTTGATGTCGAAGCAGACGATCCGGTTATTCAGTTCCACATTTGTCTGATGGTTAAACACTTTCAGAGAACCATTAACGTAGATTTCCAGTGCTGTTGCAATACGCTGGGCCTGGGGCTCTTTCTGCTTTCTCAGGCAGTCATACAGATCTCCCAGTACCGGCATATTTTCCGGTTTCGGATCTGCAAAATATTTCTGATATACAAGAGGCAGACACCGGTCGATCACTGACTTTTCCTCTGCCTCAATACCATTTCTGGTTCCCATGATCAGCTCACACAACGACAGGACAAAATCTGACTTCACACCCAGCGGATTATCATCATCGGAATAATCCATATTGATATCCATGGGATTAATATAATCCTTGCTGGTCGGAGAAATGTGGATAACCTGACCGCCGAGGGCATGGACCAGTGGATAATATTCTCCCTCCGGATCTCCGATAATAATATCGTCATTTGTCACGAAAAATGCATTGGTAATTTCTCTCTTAGCCGCAAAGGACTTTCCGGATCCAGGTGTACCGAGGATCAGTCCGTTCGGATTTTTCAGCTTCTTCCGATCTACCATGATCATATTGTTGCTGAGGGCATTCAGCCCGTAATAAAGGGATTCTCCACCCATGAACAATTCCTGCGTTGTGAAAGGAACAAAGATAGCAGTGCTGGTCGTCGTCAACGCCCTTTTGATCGGCACATGATTGACACCAAGCGGAACACTGCTCATCAGCCCTTCCTCCTGTTGATAATCCAGTCGCCTTAACACACAGTTATATTTCTGAGCGATGCCGGCAGTCTGGAATACTGCATTTTCCAGATCCTGTTTACTTTTTGCTGTATTCAAAAAGAGCGCAGTTACCAGGAACATACGCTCATTTCGTGACTGCAGATCTTCCAGAAGTCTCTTTGCCTCGCCACCATACGTATTCAGGTCTGACGGGATGATGTCCATATCATATCCGGAACGAACTGCCTTTTTCTGTTCTTCAATTTTCATGCGGTTGATATCCGTCACCTTGCTTTTTACAAGCTTGATGGCTTTCATCTGATCCACCGACTGCACATGCAGGTTTACGATCAGATCTTTATCCATATCCAGAAACTCAGCCAGCATTTTGTCAGTAAGCTCCGGAGCAAGAATCTGCAGATAGGAGACTGCGCCAATCGTTATCCCCATCTGGAATGTCTTCCCTTCTTTAAATACAAAGCTGGTCGGTGCCACATAATCCTTTGTGCTGAGACCGGTCCGGATCATGGAACCATAATCAAACTGGAAATCGGCACTGGCATCCGGATTAAATGTTTCATACATAATCTGAAGCCGCTCCACACCATTGAGGGGATATGCCGGTACACCAAGCACCTTGAAATTATTCAGTATATCCGACTCGATACGTTCCAGCTTCGGTTTCGCCAGCTTGATATTCTCAGCTTCGATAGAAAACGTGATATATTTTGACTTTACCAGACCGTTATTACCCGTTGCCAGTTGATGCTTCAGCATCTGTGCATATTCCATGCGGACATCATCAAACTCATCATGCTGAGGCCGGATACGGATCACATTCTCAAATTCCTTCATATTACTTTTGTGATTGATAAAGCTCAGCTGGAAATGGATGCTGCTGTCAAAATAGTTGAGGAAATCACACCAGTTTTCAAAAATAGCATTCTTATCCTCATTCTGTGCCAGCTGATAGTTGATATCATAAAACCGGATACATTTGGAATATGTATTTCCCTGTACCCGGCAGATCCCATCCTTTCCCATCTCTTTGTATCGGATTGTCTTTTGTACCGAAAGCCGCTTTTCTTCTTTTTTCTTTGACTTTTTGGTGCTGTTATTTTTTCTTTTTGACACCTGTCTTTCCTCCCTTCTTTTCTCTGGATGCATTTTTCGAACCGGTTGTTTCCGGATTCGATTCATAATAATTCTCTGTTTCATAGGTTCTGACCGGTGGCCGGAACACTTTTACATTCAGGATGTGCAAGATCACATCCTCGAGATGCATCCCATCTTTTTCATACATGGCAAACATAAATGCCGGCAACATTAGAATCACCATAACGGTAGCCGCATTTGACATTCCAAGTATTCCTCTTGTGAGAAAATAAAACGGAATACCAATCGCTGCACCGATACCGATGCAGATGATCTGTCTCTTTGTCAGATTAAAAGCCACTTTGTTTTTTACTTTTGTCAAATCCTTTGGAACACTGACATATGCCATGGTTTATCTCTCCTTCCTGTGATTAATTTAATGGGCATTAAAAATGGACTTGCTCAGGGATCCTGTCTTAAACAAACTAAAACACAGGATGACTGTATAAGCCATTACGCCAAATAATGAAGAACTCAGATTATCTGAATACTGGATACCCGCTACCAGCACAGCATAGATAGCGACGCAAACCATCATCAGAAATGCCTGGAATGCCAGGGCAAAGAGTCCTCTGAAATAATTGGTTCCGATCTGTCCCCACTCTCTGTTGCTCATTGTGGCGAACGGAATCGGCGCGACCGAAGTATAAAGGTAAATCTCAATCATACGTCCATATAGAATTACGGTGATCAATACGGACATGATTCTCATACAGAAGCTGACGATCAGGGTTTCCAATGCCAATACTACTAATTCTCCAATCTCCATGGCTTCCAATGTAGCCTCCAGATCGGTCAATGCCGAACTGATATCAATGGCTGTACTGCCTGTGACCACACCGGATGCAGCATTTACTACATGCTGACCTACATCAAAAACAGCCATTGTAATCGTAAAAGTATTGCTTACCAGATACACTGCGATCCACATCTTCACAAAGTATTTGAAGAACATCCATGTATCAATATCATGCATGTTATTACGCTCAGTAAGCATGGAAATCAGTTCATAGCAGAGCACAAACGTAATGATGATACCTGCAATCGGTAAAATTACCGAATTGGACAGGTTCTGGATCATACTGAATATGCTGCCATTCCATCCCTGGGGAGTCTGTCCAACCTGGCTTGCAATCTCACCTGTTTTCTGATTGACATCAGTAAACATCTGATCCAGGTTGGAATTGATCATCCCTGTCAGGAGTTCCCTCATCCATTCTTCGATCGCATCAAAAATCTGATCGAACATGGATAACTACCCCTTTCTCTTAACCAAACAGTCCACTAAGAAGCGGAATTAATTGAGTACCGATGAGGATTACACCACCACCGCTCATAAGCTGTTTGATTCCCTGAGACTTTGCCCCCGATAGCGATAGGTAATCCTTTGAAGTTATCTCCAGATTTTCCCCCGCTCCACACCGTGCATGCGACTTTCACCGCACACGGCGCTCCATCGAATTCAGCCGTCCAGGGTTTTAAACACAACTTACACACTTCGTTACAGCATTAAATTCAAAGAATAATAGGTGGCATTTCTGCCATAGTACGAAGTTTGTTAAGTTTTTCTATTTGTTTATCGTCAAGATTTAAGGATTTCAAGTACTTCTCAATCGTAGGTTCTGAAGAAGCATGGATAAGGATATGAACTGCTTCGCTGACAAGAATAAGATTTGCGTATTCATCCGAACCACCATTGCTTACGGGCACTTTATGGTGGCAGTGAATATCATGAGAATCCATCAGAATTCCCGTCACTGCACATTTACCATACTGTGCCGCATACAAGGAAATACGGTTATCCGCATATTCAATGGTTCTGCCCTTTACAGGATTTCTCATCAGCCATAACATTGTCGCTGTATCGATTGCAAGATTCTTATGAATCTGTTCCCGACCTTTGACCGTATACTTATTGATGGATTTCCTTTTATGCTGGGCATTCTTCGGCTGGACATATCCCAGTGGAATCACCGGACGTCCATGAAGGAACCTCATCTGTCTGCTTGCTCCATACTTTTCTTTAGTAAACCCATTTCTGAGCTGTCCCTTTTTGGATAAGTCACCTTTCAGTCTGTTTCTGAGCTGTTTGTTGATACTGAAGGCAAGTCTGCTGAAATCATGGGATACTTCTGTAGAAATACAATAGTATTCATGAAGTCCGGCAACTACAGCGTTATATTTCTGAAGCTGCATGAACTGAGCATTATCATCTGACGAATGAGCCAGTTTCTTTACTTCTTCCGAGACTTTTCCATGAGCCTTTTTGTATGCTTTATCGCTCATATGAGACCGAACTACATACTTCTTACCCTTTTTACGGACTTTCAGCTTGAACCCGAGAAAATCAGAATACTGTCTTTTGAGATTAACTACTTTGGATTTGTCAGGGCTGATTTCCAGCCCCAGCCTGTCCTTTAGCCATAACTCTGTTGCCTTGTATGCTTTGACAGCATCCTCATGTGATGCGCAGAAAATTTTAAAATCATCTGCGTACCGAACTGCATGCATCTCTTTTAATCTGCTCCGGCGCAGAGCTCTGTAAGCGTGGCTCTTAATCTCTGTTCCCTGCGCATTGTTCCTCGTTTTGAATTTTGTCCTTGTTGGCATCTGCTCCCATTGAGAAGCAATCCACCAATCCAGCTCATTCAATACGATATTTGCAAGCAATGGCGATAAAATACCGCCTTGCGGAGTACCCCGTGAGGGATATGTTTTCTCCCCATTTGGCAGAACAACAGGTGCTTTCAGCATCTCTTTTATAATGCATAACAGCTTTTTGTCCCGGATTCCCAATGCCCATATCTGACGAATCAGCTTTGTATGGCTGATATTATCAAAGAAGCCTTTAATATCGAGGTCAACCACATGGTACAGATGCTGTACCTGTATCAGCCTCATGCATTGCGCAATAGCAGTCTCAGCGGAACGGTTCGGGCGGAACCCGTTGGAGTTCTCACTGAATTTTGCTTCACATATCGGCTCCATGACCTGCAAAATACATTGCTGTACGATCCGATCCACGATAGTTGGAATTCCCAGAGGTCTGGTCTTTCCATTGGGCTTTGGTATCTCCACTCGCCTTACGGGTCGTGGATGATAATTACTGAATTGTTTCCGTATGAGACGGACGTATTCTTCCTCGCTTAACTTTGCAAGGTCGGCTATCGTCCTTTTATCCACTCCCGAAGTATCACTTCCTGTATTCTTCTTTATTGTTCTGTATGCAAGCTTGATATTTTCTTCACTCTCGATGATTTCCATCAGATGGTTGAATGTTTTATCTTTCTTACTTTCTGCATACAGCCTGTCAAAAGTACCTTCCATGTCGTAATACTCTGAGTTGCGGATTTTTCTCTGTTTACTTTTCCTTTCTTGCTGCCCCGAAGTCAACACAGGCATCCTCTCC
>NZ_VUMS01000032.1 GCF_009696065.1 Oliverpabstia intestinalis
ACAGCCTGGACCTTATATTCGTGGTCGTATTTACGTTGGGTACGTGACATTGAGAGTTCCTCCTTATTCTCTTTATTATACATGAATTCTTTGAGAATAAGGTGTCAACTTTATTTATACAACATCAGAATCTATGGGAGCAAATGCATTCACATTGAAAGGGAATAAAAAATATTCCAAAGAATTGAAACAACAAGCAGTCTTAGATTATTTAGCAGGCTGTGGTTCTCAAGATGATATTTGCAAAAAATACGGGATCCGTTCAAAAGGTAAGTTACAAACTTGGATAAAGAAGTATAATGGTCATGAAGAATTAAAATCTTCTGGAACAGGAGGAAGCATTGTCATGACCAAAGGAAGAAAAACCACTTTTGAAGAACGGGTTGAAATAGTACAGTATTGTATCGCACATAATCGTAATTATGCCCAAACAGCAGAACAATATCAGGTGTCCTATCAACAGGCTCGCAATTATATAGTCAAATATGAAGCTGGTGGAGTGGAAGCTTTAAGAGATAACCGTGGCAAACGAAAACGTCCCGATGAGATGAGTGAATTAGAAAAGCTGCGTGCTGAAGTTAAAATTTTAAAAACAGAGAAAGAACGTGCTGAAATGGAGGCATCTTTTTTAAAAAAACTCGAAGAAATAGAGAGGAGGCGGGGCTAAGCCTGGTCCGTCATGAACATATATATCAGGCAATCAAAGAAGAACATGAAGATCATAATTATTCAGTTGCTGCACTTTGTAAACTTGGTAATGTTTCTAGAGCAGCTTATTATAAATGGCTACACAGAGAAATTCCTAAAAGTGAGCAAAAGAATAGGTTTATTGCTGATGAGATAGAAAAGATTCATACAGACTCACCGGATAAAGGCTATCGAAGAATCAGAGATGATTTGGAACGATATCATGGTATTGATGTAAACGATAAAATACTATAATTTAAAACAATGCAAAAAATCGCCAACCCCAAGTAAAATCAAGGGATACAGCGATTTTTTTATTTTGTAACTGTCAAATACGGGATTATACTCTCTTCCCCAAAGTCCTGTCAAATCATCCCCGTCCGTTCTCCTCGTGTGTCACCTTTTCCAGCATCTCCACAGATAAAATTTTTGGAATATTGATAGCAAATAAGGTGACCGCCGTCGCAACCGAGATAATATCTGCAACCGGTTCTGCATAATATACTCCCATAACACCCCAGAAATGCGGGAAAATCAGTGCCAACGGAATTAACAGGACCACTTTTCTCAGCAGTGCGATACACAGTGAGATTTTTGCCTGTCCCAGTCCAAGAAAGGAACTCTGCACGCCGCTTTGTGCACCAAAGACCGTCATTCCCGCCATATAAACAGGAAGTACTTTTTTTACTATTTTGATCAGTTCTGCATCATTCGTAAACATTCCCGCAAACACTCCCGGATACAGCATGGTAAACACCACATAAATCAGGGAAGCGGATAAGGTAACTGTCAGCATCAGCCGGATCGTCTTTTTTACCCGGTCAAACTGTCCCGCTCCGAAATTGTAGCTGATGATCGGCTGTATCCCGCTGGTGAATCCGCCAATCGGAACAAAGACCAGCTGCAATACACTTTGCAGGATCGTCATGGATCCCACATACAGATCTCCTCCGTAAACCTGTAATCCGTGATTCATTACGATCGTGATCGCACTTTCTGTGGCAGACATGATAAACGGGGAGATTCCCAGTGCAAGGATGAATGCAAGAATGGATCGATCCGGTTTCAGTTCCGTAAATTTCAGCCGGATCTCCGATTGCTCCGACACCAGAAAACGGACAACCCACGCGGCACTCAGTGCCTGAGAAATAACCGTGGCTACTGCTGCTCCAACTACTCCCAGATGAAACACAAAAATCAGAATCGGATCCAGGACAATATTAGCAATCGCCCCGATCAGCACCGACATCATCGCTGTACGCGCATGCCCCTGGCAGCTGATAAATGTATTCAGTCCAACTGCCAGTTCCACAAATACCGTTCCGATCAGATATACGGTAATATATGCAGATGAATAAGAAATCGTATGAGCACTCGCCCCAAAAAGATATAACAACGGACATTTGAAGATCAGAAACAATGCCATCAGAATCACCGAAAAGAACAACAACAGTGATGTAGAATTGCCCAGAATCTTTTCCGCACGTTTTTTATTTCCCTGTCCAAGTGCAATTGCTGCCAGCGGCGCGCCGCCTCCATTGGTAAATCCTGCAAATGCAGAAATAATCGTAATAATCGGAAATGTCACACCAACCCCGGTCAGTGCCGCCGCGCCCACTCCCGGAATACGCCCGATATAGATTCTGTCCACGATGTTATACAGCACATTTACAATCTGCGCCAACACCGACGGCAATGCCAGTTCCAGCATCAGTTTGCCGATTTTCTCCGTCCCCAAACGGTTTCCTGCTTCAGTTTTCATTGTAATCCCCCAATACTTTTAGCGAAAAAAAGGGAGAAGATTTCTTCTCTCCACTTTTTAGTATTCGCTTTTCTTTATACTATACCGTATTTATTTAAAAATCAATATCTTTTGCCTTTATTTCGCGGATTCTTCGATTGGAAGCAGAATACCGGACGCATACGCTCCGCCTCTGTGGATCGTGATATGCGCTTTCTGTCTTGTTTCACTGTTAAATCCTTCCCTGGTGTTACTGTTCGGGAACATAAAATTCTTGGCTCCGGAAGTAATCGTTACACGCATACGATGTCCCGGAAGAAAGATATTGGACAGTTTAGTCGTCCGGATCGTTATCTTATAGATTTTGTCCGATTCCAGATATTCCGGATGTTCAAAACCATTGCGGTATTTTACCCCGATCATTCCATAGGTCAGAATATCCGACCGTTTTTCTTCCTCTGTGTAATCTTCCGGTACTTCCAGCTCATTTTGGGACATATCGACGATATGCACGGCCGGATTTTCCGGATCATAATCGTATTCATCCATTCCGTCTTTTTGTGGAATCGTTACCGTCAGCACACCGTTTCCACAGGAATCACCTGTTCCGCAGGCACCTTTTTCCTCCGGATTTTCCGCTGCTGCATCTGTCGTCTTACAATGCGCGCCGTCCAGATAAAACATTTTTCCGGAAACAGTTTCAACAGGCCAGCTCATCTCTGATTTTTTTTGTCTCTTTTGCTCTGGCATACAGCGTCTGAAGCATCGTCTCCGGTACGCCTGTTACATCTACTTTTTCCTTCATTGTGTGTATCCTTCTTTCACTGATTTTCTTCTTTTATCCATTTGCCCCATACTGTGATCTTCTGCTGCTTTCCCATTTTTATTGCAGTATAGAGGTTAGTAATTTCTAACTCCATTTTTTAAAATAAACCGTGTGAAATTTTCCTGTATATCCACACGGTTTATTCTTACCTGTTCTCAGTATAACACTCTGGAAATTGCATAACAAGAACATCTTATTATTCTCTGATACATTCCACATACATCAGTGTGATCCTTGCCGGACAACTTTTCTTATATTGTACCCTCCAGCCATTTTGTCCGAGCCAGGAAAGGTATTCCTCACCGCTCCACTGATGTTCAAACGTAATCCCGGCGATCCTTAGAATTCCCGACCAGAGGCAGCTGATAATTCCTGACTGATGAGACACAAAATTCGGTGCAATCAGCAGTCCATCTTCTTTTAATACACGCTCAATCTCTTTCAAAGCTTTCTCCGGTTCCGGCATAACGTGTAATGCGTTGGCTATCAATACCACATCAAAAGAATGGTTCTCATAAGGAAGATCTGTCGCATCCGCAACTTCAAAAATCAGATTATCCACACATTTTCCCTTTTGGGCTTCCCGGATCATTCCTTCCGAATAATCGGTAGCCACCATCCGTTTCGCCGCATACGCCACATGCTTCGCCAAAAGCCCCGGTCCCGTTGCAAGTTCCAGAACTTCCTTGTTCTGAATCTTTGTCGGGATTCTGTCGTACATGAACTTGTAATATTTGTAATCGGCTCTCATGGCTTTCTCGTAAATGGGGGCATATAAATCCCATATTTTCTTTTTCATTTTATACCATTGTTCTCCTAAAAATTGTCAACGAGTCGAGTAGACTAAGACCTCTCAATCTTAGCCCCTCACAGATCCGTACGTGCGGCTTTCCTGCATACGGCTCCTCATAGTAACATTCGCTTCAATATAGACAATAGTACGTTTTAGGTTTTGCTAACGGGTAATACTTAAGCATTTCCACAAATCCATTCCATGTATATGCCCGTCTACAACCTCTCCGATTCATGGCTTTGAATAGAAACTGTTGTACTCTATGCAGGAATGTTGTTATCTTCCGAAAATTCCATGTAACACCATAATACCGATAGTGTCCAATTAGTTTCACGTTCAACTCTTTAATTATTTCTCGCATTGGTCGATTTCGATTATCGTAAATCCAGTTCTTGTATGCTCTAACCTTTTGCTCAAACTTCTTTCTTGAAGTCTGTACCTTTGGCACAAAACCTCCCTTTCGAGTTTTGCTACAGTAGAAGGTAAATCCAAGAAAATCAAATGTTTCAGGCTTACATTCTCCTCTTGCTCTACGATTCTGCTCTGCAAATCTCCCAAATTCAATCAGTCTGCTTTTACTACTTTCCAGCTCCAGTCCAAACTTTTCCATTCGTTCCTTTAACTCTTTATAGTATCTTTCAGCTTCTGACTTATATTGAAATCCTGCAACAAAATCATCCGCAAAGTTGACGAGAAAACTCTCTCCCTGCATTTCCCTTTGCACCACCAGCTTAAACCACAGCGTCAGCACATGATGCATGTATATATTTGCAAGCATCGGACTCATTACTGAGCCTTGTGCCGAACCTTCCTCTGTTGGCTCGAATTTTCCTTGCTCCATTATTCCTGCTTTAAGGTATTTACGTATTAGCCACAATAAGTTCTTATCCTGTATATTCCATTCAAGGAACTTCATCATCCAATCATGGTCGATATGGTCAAAGAAACCTTTGATATCGGCATCTACGATATAGCTGATTTTTCCATAGCTTATCCGTTGGTATACTTCTTTTATTGCTTCGTGACACCCCCTATTCGATCTGAATCCATACATGCAGTTTAGGAATCTCGGTTCATAAATAGCTCCCAGTATTTTCTTCACTGCCATTTGTACAATCTTATCTTCATAGGAAGCAATCCCTAATGGTCGTTTCTTTCCATTTCCTTTAGGTATATATACCCTCAGTGACGGAAGTGACTTAAAGGATTTGTTTTTCAACCTCTGTACCAGTTCCTTGATATTTCTATCAAGGTTTTTCCCATACTCATCCTTAGTTACCTTGTCAATTCCGACTGCTTTGTTCCCATCTAATTCCTTATGGCATTGCTTTAGCATATCTTCATTTATCAAGTGGTACACTGATGTAAATATAGGATGTTTTGATGTTGCCGATATCTCAGCTATTCTTACTAATTTCGTTTCCATTATTTCCTCCGTCCCTGAGTACGGATAATGTGTCCTCAATAAGACCTTTACTATGCAATCCCCTTCCCTCCATCGGCATTGCCCGATTTCTACAGTACTATGGGATTGTCCGACCACCTACCATTCATTTGAAATCCTCCGTTTTCAGTTGCAACTTCATACTCTTCTTCGAGAAATGGTAGGTTCTCCCCAGTTGATGTGTATTCACAATGTAAAACATGATTGGTTCTCTGACTCCGCAGTGCCACATAACACTCGCCATAGCGCATTACATGATATTGTCTTCCGCACCGGTTAAGACGTCGACCGACTGAAGTTAACGTTTCGAAGCTCAATCACTATTCAACCCTGCTTTCTTGCTGTCTACGCTTGTCAGATACCGTTACCGGCATCATCCCAAGACTCGCTATTATCTGGTTGGCTAAACCTTGGATAAACCGGAATCCCACCGGCTTGACTACACACCCTTAGCTGGGCGCACAACTGGAATTACATTACCTACTATTCTACCGAGCTATTTCATAACCTTAATGAAATGAAACATTTCATCGGGACCTTCATCGGGTGTCTCATCCGGAACCTCTTTTGTTGGCTTAAAATGCTCGCACCAGAACTCGTCAATCTGAAATCCGCACTTATTTATATAAAAATGGATGTTGCGCTTGTCAAAATACGGCGTACAGGTTTTCCAGATTTTTGTTTCGGGATGCAAAGATTCGGCGACAAGCCACGCTCCGTATCCTATACCCTTGCTGTGCGCTTCCGGCAACACAAACAGAGTATCCAACTCATTTTCGTTGGTTTCTTTGTTAATCTGCAAAATCATACCTCCTACATTTTTGCCGTCAAGAACGATTCTGTAAGTTTCCGAATTTTCCGCATCCATACACATTTCAACGGTTTTGCGAGATATGATTTCTCCGTCTGCATCAATATGATTATCACGTTCGCCGAATTCCAACAGTGCACTGTGCTTGAACGACCATTGATTGTCCAATATGAACTGCTCACGGCCATCTGCTGCTAAAGGAACCAATTTTACTCTGATATTTTTCATTTTTCCCTCACAGTCGAGTAGACTTACACCTCACAATGTAAGCCCCTCACAGAACCGTACGTGCGGCTTTCCCGCATACGGCTCTTCATAATAATATTTACAGTTTCAAAACAAGCTGACATAAATCTTTGGCATTGCCAATGGATAATATTTCAGCATTTCAATGAATCCTTCTCTTATATCCAAGGAAATCCCTCATCTTTTTTCTCTGGCGAAAATTTACATATTTTTTCATTAACACAACCTGTGTTTCCAAATCTATTGGCAACTCTGTATTTGGCATTCAATGCACCCTCTTTCATAGTAAAAAAAAGAATGGATATACCATTCTTAATCCCGCCAATGAAATATTTGGATTCGGGCATTACCCCTGCCTTCCTACGGTCTATAATTAGATTAGCATATATCAGTTAAATTAGCAATAATCTATTTTTTAAAAAATGGGTCTGCACCACCATCATTGATTGCACATACCCATTATATTATTCTACAAATTCTATGTCAATTCCTGAAAACTCTTCATCACTCATACAACTCAGTTTTTCTATCACACGCACCGACGACTCAACAAGTTCATCATCGTCAATGTGCTTCATTGACTTGCGAATTTCTTCTATGACCTTTTCTTTACTATCGCTCTGGAATATACAGAGCAGATTTGTTTCTTCTATCGAAATAGATTGTCCATATTCTTATATCTCCCTATGTGTATTTTTTGATTTTTCCTGATCCTTCATATCCTTATTTTTTCCCTGTGCCGCTTCCTTCTGCTTGGCTGCCAGTCGTCCTTTTAAGAAAAAACGTGCTTCCGGCTTTTCCTGCTTTTCTTTCTTTTCTTCCTCACGATTGAATTTTTCCACTCCATTGTTGAGCCTCTCATCAATCATGTTATAATTCTGCTCCTCAAGTTCCTCGATCTTGGCAAGTGGCTTGTACTCTGCCAATTTCACAAGCAGTTCCTTTGCCCGTCTCTCACTGTCCTCGTCTATCCCTTCGTCAATAGATGCAGTTTCTCCCATATATTTAATCCAACCAACGATTGGAATAGCTTCTCTTGACGGCGGAAAAATCTTTGTTTTTTTGATCTGCATATCTCTTACAAATTCATATCCAATCACAGATTCAACGCTGACCTCCCACGGAGAATCTTGAATTGTTTGCCCCACACATTCCCCCCTTTCTAACGCTTTTTTTGTTTCTACTGGAATCGGTGTCCAAATTTTCATTTTGACCCCCTCCTTTCTAAAGACTTATTAACAGTTACATTTATAGTATGTCGAATTTTTGAAAAATTGGATTTTTTCTGACAGACGTTTTTTCCGGATTTTAAAAAGATATTTTGAGTATAACACAAAACCCCTAACGCCACTTAAAATGTAACATCCGCAGCCCTCATGGAGAGTTTTTGTTCGAGGCGGTTCCGGACAGAAAATGGTTCTGCGCACAGTTTTTCCTGCGCACAGAACCATTCTGTGTACTCCCGTAGTCTTTGCTTGAAAAAGCCTTACGCATCCGATCTGGAATATGCGTTTTTCATCTGGTTGCTGAGTTCAAAGAGTACCTTGTGCAGTGTTGCACCCGTCTCTTTTTTCAGCATTTCAGCGATTTTGTTGTTTGCTTCTTCTCTCAATTGTGTCTGCTTTGTTTCGTCTGTCTCCCCTGCAAGCAGCGCATCGTACTGATGGATCAGTGCATGGCCTTTTGCCATCACCTTTTCCTGATACCGCTCAATGTGGAAGATAGAAGACTTATAGGACGCATCTGCCATTGCTGCCACCATGCGGCTTGCCCAGTAGAAGTTATCTGTGGAAACCTCTCCCGTTGTGTTGGAAAGATACTCCGGTGTTGTCGTCACATCGGTGTAGAACGGAACCAGCACATTGAACGCATTTGACGCAAACGCAATCCACTGCAGAATGCCGTTGTCCCCTTTGTGATCCGGGCGCATCTGGATGACAGAAAGGAAATCGGTCCGGTTGACACCGATGGAGCGGTATGCTCCCTTCCATGATTTATCGCCGTATGCGGCATACGGGTCGTACGGTGTTCCCTGATAGTGGGAGGACAGTACATATTTCACATCCTCTACGGTGATCTTCTTCTCCGGAACCATCATCCACGGAATATCATCGGATACCGGTGTGTAATCGGCATTCGGTCCGTCCCATTTTTTCGTGTGCGGGTTCAGATAGCGCTCCATGAACCAGGCACGCGGTGTATTGTAAACGTGATCGGAATCGTCGTGGCTTCCGAAGGCATCGCGCGGATTAAAATTTCCGTCCATAGAAAGATCCAGATGATATGTTTCAATAAATTCTTTCAAATCCGCTGAGCACATATATTCCTTCTGCTCGCCGAGTGCATCCTCCAGATCAAAATGGTCGATGCCAAGCTGGTTCGGCATGGCTACATAATGGTCATCCGGCACTTTCACTGCCATCCAGTGATGGCCGCCGATCGTCTCCAGCCACCAGATCTCATCGTGGTCTTGAAATGCAATGCCGTTCATCTCGTATGTACCATACTGCTCCAGCAGACTGCCCAGTCTTTTGACACCTTCCCTGGCACTTTTAATATAAGGAAGAACAATATAAACAAGGTCCTCCTCGCCGATTCCGCCCGGAACCTCTTCTTTTCCGTCTTCCGCCGGCTGATAAACAACAAGCGGATCAGCCCCCAGCACACGCGGATTCGATGTGATTGTCTCGGTCGCAGTCATACCGACCTGCGCTGCATTTACGCCGCTTGCTGCCCAGACACCCTCGCCTTTTTCTGCATTTGGCACTGCAGTGTACCGCATCGGATTGTCCGGAAGCTCGATGGTCAGATGAGAAATCTCGGTTTTATATGTTCTCGCCTGCTCCTCCGGGTGAATCACCACAAATTTTTTCGATGTATAATGACCCGCACCGGAATCGTCATTTCGCGCGATCATGGTGGAACCGTCATACGATGCTTTCTTTCCAACTAAAATGGTTGTACAAGGCATAGCTATAGCCCTCCTTTTGCTGTCTAATGCTTCCGATTATGACACTATAAGCTGCGATTTGCAAGCACCATGTTATCTGTCGTTTTCTTCCTTTTTTACAAAATAAACCGTATCAATTCCTTCTCCCCGGTCATCCTTCAGCCGCCTGACAAGACCATATCCCAGTTTGTCCAAAATATGCTCCTGTGCCCCGTTTGTAGACCAGGTACGGAGAGTAATCCGGCTTCCCGGAAATTTTGCCGCGATGTCCTTTTCTGCTTCTGCATACATTACCTCCGAAATTCCCTGTCCCCGGTAATCCGGCCAGACGCAGAGGGTGGTCAGATAGCAGGAATCCGGATATGCTTCCAGATTCTCACAGTTAAAATGATCCTTCCAGGTCATAAAGGCCCGCACAACTCCCTCTTCCTTCCACAGCACCACATGCTGACTGCAGATATTCTCCAGATATTCTGCAATTCCATCCGTCTTTTCTTCTGTCTCGGCCCAGTTCGTCTGGGATGTACTGTTGCGGTGGGAAAGCGGCGGAACAAAATCCTGATCGCACAGCTCCAGCAGCTGCCGGATTTCTTCTCTCTCTTTTTGATCCTCTATCCCGTCCCTTACAACGATTCTGCTCTCACAGCACATCCAGGGAAGCCGGCATACGAGTGCTGCTGCTGCACACATGCCATCTTCTACGCTGGCGGCATCGAGCCATTCTTCTCTGGTATGTGCTCCCCCGCCCCGGCAGAAACCAACGCAGATGGCAGGAATATGCCGCGACAATGGGATATTACAGTCTGTGGATGCTTCGGAGCATACCGGCTCTTCCCCATCGGCTGCCTTCAGCGTTTTCTGTGCACACCGCGTCATACGCGCCATCTGGACAGGATCGGTTTCTCTTGCGCACGGCCGCTTTCCGACGAGCTCACAGGAATACTGTACCTCATCACTCTGGCGTGCTGCTATGGTCTCCTCCAGATATGTTTCGCAGGCTTCCAGACTCCGGTAATCTTCCGAACGGAATTCAAACAGCATGAAGGCATCCTGCGCAATCGTATTGACGGAGGTTCCTCCCTCTATTTTTCCCACATTGTATGTCGTATGAGATGCTGCATCCGTCTGACAACGGTAAAGCTCTCCGATCAGGCCCGCAAGCTCTGCAATGGCATTTTTTCTTCCGAAATTCAGAAAGGAATGACCGCCCTTTGTTTTTGCCGAAATCCGATATCGGACAGATCCGATGCAGATGGGATACATTTTATCCCGATACAGATCAAAGGCTGCCATTCCGCACAGATTTTCTTCATAATGGTCGACAAGTGCGCGGACGCCGCAGAGATTGCCAAGCCCTTCTTCTCCCAGATCCGCTGCAAAAATCAGACCACAGGGAAGTTCCGGCTCTGTCTCATGAACGTATTTTGCCGCCATCAGAAGCATCACGACATTCACGGTATCGTCTGTGATGCCGGGACAACGCCATATCATTCCGTCTTCTTTGATTTCCAGCGGTTCCTCCAGCGAAAACACGGTGTCCAGATGCGCCGTATACAGAACCTTCTTTTTCTGTTCCGGCCGATACTCCCAGATTACATTTCCAAGCTCATCCGTATGAACCGATTCCATGCCCTGCCGTTTCATCCACTCCACACAGTATGCGATTCTCTGCTCCTCTTTTCCCGTTTCCGTCGGGGTCAGTGTCAGCTCCCGCAGCGTCTGCAGCGCAAGTTCTTTGTTGTTCCGGCAAAACTTTCGGTATTCGTCTTCTATTTCCCATTTTTTACGCATGAAGTACAATCCTTCCTTCTTTGTATTCCCATTCTGTTCCATATCTTCTGCTCACGCGGGTGAGATATTCTGCAATTTTTTCTGCTGTTTTTTCGTCTGCCACATACGGAATATTTTTTTCTGCATTTTCCCTGTCCATACCAAGCTCGACCGGCAGCAGCTCCAGATGTGTGCATTTTCCCTGACAGATTTCGAAATACGGCAGCACGCTCCGATAGACCTCAGGAATTTCATAGAGAGAATGCGAGGACTGCTCCTGCCGCCTGGCAATTCCGATGGATGCTGCTGTATGAATATTCAGACCATATTTTTCCATGTAGTCTGCAGGCAGAAGGCGTACATACTGATTTTCAAAGATAAAATTTCCGAGACAGTAGAAAATCGGACAGTCATGATACAGTTCGATTCCCTTCAGCTGATGCGTTCCGCCCCCGATCACCGCGCTGGCGCCCGCATCAATGCAGGCGTGCGCAAATTCTTCCAGAAAATAATCCGCTTCCTCGTCGTTGTCCTTGCGGATTTCATGCGAATGTACCATGACCAGGACTGCCTCACATGTCATCTTTGCTTCCCGGATTGCATCGACGGTGCGTTTCACATCGATCGGATTCGGGCTGGAGCTTCTTCCCTCTGTTCCATCCTTGCTGATTTCAAACATTTTCCCGCCAAATTCCATGACACCCTCGGGAAGCGGAGCGATAAATCCCTCCTGCCGGTGCAGATCCCGCAGTCCGTTGATTCCGGTCACCTCTGCAATCTCCGCGAGATCCTGCGCATGTTTTTCCGTAATGGTATATTTTTCCGAAAAGCGCAGCGGATTTAAGCCCGGCCGGCCCGGCTGCCGTTCCGTCTGGCTTCCCGCCCTGGCTGCATTCTCAAAGGTAGAACAGATATCAATCACCGCAATCTGTCCCGCCGTTGTGTCCAGAATGGCAGGACGCGATGCTTCATAAAGATTTTTTCCTGCTCCGGCATACGCCACGTCCTTTTTTTTCAGTTCACAGATCGTAGACGCCAGTCCTTCATAGGAATAATCCATTGTATGATTATTCGAAATCCCAAGAAAATTAAAACCGTAACGCAGGGTATCTTCCAGACACTTCGCATCTGCCGTCAGCCATGTTCCGCCGGAGTACGCCGATGCGTAACAGCTGCCGTCCGATATCGTTGTTTCCAGATTTGCCATCCGAACCTCTCCCTGCATCAGAAATTCGCGAATCGGCAAAACATCCTGATATCCCGGCAGAAGCCGTTTCATAATCAGAATATCACCTGCCGCCGATACTCTTATTGTTCTGTTCATTCTTTTTTGCCTCCCGAACGATTCCTGCTCTCTGCTTTTGGAATCGCATCTTTATCCATTCTCATTTTTTCGTAACGGTTCAAAAGTCCCATCCCGGGTTTTCTTTTCTCTTACATGGTTCCAAATCGTTACCTTTTTTCTCTGTATCTGCAGCTTCTTTCTACCAGATCCGCAAAAAGACGGTTCATCTCCGGCGCTGTGTGAATCAGCCCTTCCGGATGCCACTGTACGCCCACAATCTGTCCGTTGCTGCTTTCAATCGCCTCGATCGTACCATCCGGCGCCGTTGCTGAAACCAGGATGTCCTCTCCCGGCGTACGGACTGCCTGATGATGCATGGAATTTACCGCATGGGTGCCTGCCCCGAGGATTTCTGCCAGATGGGTTCCCTCTTTAATTTCCACATGGTGATGCAGATACGACCGCTCCAGGGACTGCAGATGCAAAATTGTGGTTTCCTTCTGTGTATAAATATCCTGGTACAGATCACCGCCGCACAGGACATTTAAAAACTGAATTCCCTTGCAGATGCCAAGCATAGGCATTCCCATCTCTTTTGCTGCCCGTCCAAGTGCAAACCAGGCCTCGTCGATCTCCGGACGGATCGTCTGGATCTGCGGTTTTGGCTCTTCCCCATAATACCACGGATTTAAGTCCTCTCCGCCGGGAACCAGAATGCCGTCGCACACGGCAAGTATGCCTTCCGGATCCGCTTTCATGGCAACTGCCGGAATTGCCATCGGAATTCCGCCGTTGTTCAGAACACCTTCGATGTAATCACTGTTGACATACATTCTCTCCGCACTCGAAAAAAGTCCCGGCTGTGTTTTATACGTATTTCCCAAGATTCCAATGATCGGTTTTTCCACTTGTAAACTCTCCTTTTTTACCAGATATGCCGAAAACGGCTTCACCTTTCCTGTGAACCCGCTTCCGGCATTCTTTTTCTTTCGTTATCCGATTTTTTTACAGTACATCCTGATGGCAGATATGACGGATCTTTTCTTCATCCAATGCCCGGATCACATTTGCTGCCATCGCACTTGCCGCTTCAAGATCTTCTCTTGCACAGAAATTATAATGGCTGTGCGCATAGCGGGATGGAACACCAAGCACCAGACACGGAACTGCTTTTCCTGTCACGCTGATTTTTGCTGCGTTTGTGCTTCCGCCTCTTCTTACGCTCTCCTGGTATTTGATTCCGCATTTTGCTGCCACTTCCTCAGCCAGTGAAATAAACTGCGTATTGGAAATATAGCTGTTGTCCAGAATACGGATCTGAACACCCTTTTTCATGCATCCCTGTGCCTGTCCTGCGCTGATGAAAAAGTCATCGGAAGGAGATCCTTCAAATACAATGGCAAGGTCCGGTTTTACAATCTGACTTGTTACCACTGCACCGCGGGTTCCGACCTCTTCCTGCGCTGCAAAGGCGCCGACAACATTAACCGCAAGAGAAGCCTGCTCCTTTTCCAGCTGTTTCATCGTATCTACGATGCACGCGCAGCCGGCACGGTTGTCAAATGCTTTTCCGAAGCAGATTTCATGCTCTGCATCGTATTCAAAGGCCACATCCGGCATCATCGGATCACCGATATGGATTCCGAAAACATTTTCAACCTCCTCGCGGCTGGTTGCTCCGACATCCACATACATTTTTTCAATTTCCAGAGTCTGGCTGTTGCGTTCTGCTGTTGTCATGAAATGAACCGGTTTCGCGCAGATAATACCATGTACCATTTTTCCGGATCTGGTACGGATCCATACCGCATGTGCCGGAAGGCTGGTCAGATGGAAGCCGCCAAGCATGATAATGCCGAGACATCCGTTGTCCTGGATATTCTGTACCATAAAACCGCATGCGTCCAGATGGGCATCCAGCTGGATGACCGGACGGGAATCCTGCTTAGTTCCCGGCATCCGCACATACAGGTTATTCATTGCGTCATTTTCCACATCAAATTCTTTGCAGTAATCTGCAATGGTGCAGATGACATCCTCCTCAAATCCACTTGGTCCAAATGCATCGGAAAGCTTGCCAAACATTTCTATATCCATTGTTTTATCCTCTTTTCTTTGGGTTTCTATCAAATTTATATTCTTAATATACAACAAAGCAATGTGCTGTGACAATATCCATCCAGCGATCTGTCTCCAGCTTATTTGTGAAGGTATCTACCTTCTGCATTCCCGGATAAAACGACATCGTGTACGCTTTTTTCCAGTCTTTGTAAGTTACCTCATACGTAAAGTGCTCCGGGAGAGCCACCTGGCACTCTTTTTTCTGTCCGGTAACTGCCTTTTTTACCCCTTCGCGGATTTCGGAAATCACTTTTTCTTTCGCTTTGCACCACGTTGCCGCACCGACACCATGCTTCGTTTCCACTGTCGTAATGCCCGGAATCAGTTCTTTCGCCTGCCGGCAGATCTCTTCATCTCCGGAAAGAAACAGCACCGCTACGTGATGTGATGCTGCCGTGTAGCTGTTCAGCATGCACTCACTCATCACTTTTCCATTCAGGTGGATATACAGGCTGTTTCCTGTCGATGTGTGGCTGATCGAAAAATTCGGATCTCCTGCCGGTGCATGGTAGCCAAGATACAGTACGCCGTCATAGCTGTCGTCGATGCCATACATCATATTGTACGGATGACCGCTCTTTCCCCGGATCAAGGTGACATACTCCGGCATTTTCAGCGGATCAATGTTGGATGCATCTCCATGACCGTCCTTTACAACGATCTCATCCGCACCCGCTTCATGTGCCGCTTCGCATGCCGCAACGACCTCTTCGGTCATCTCCTCTGCGAATCTCTGGTACACGCTTTCCTTCTTATGTGTTTCATCGGTCAGTGCCACTCCGGCACAGCCCTCGATGTCTGCACTGATAAAAAGCTTCATTTCTGCTGTTCCCTTCTTTCTTTATCATAAAGATGACAATATACATAATGTCCGTCATCCACTTCATACCGCTCCGGCGCCTGTGTTTTGCAGCATTCCATACATTTTGGACATCTGGTATGGAATTTGCAGCCTGTCGGCGGCTTGTGGGCGGACGGGATACTTCCCTCCAGCAGAATTCTTTCTCTTTTTGCCGTCGGATCCGGAACCGGAACTGCGGAAAGCAGTGCCTGCGTATACGGATGCATCGGATTGCTGTAAATTTTCTCTTTTTCTCCGACTTCCACGAAATTACCGAGATACATAACGCCGACACGGTCACTGATATATTCCACAACGCTCAGGTCATGTGCCACAAAAATGTAGGTCAAATCCAGATCATGCTTCAGTTCATTTAAAAGATTCAGAACCTGCGCCTGAATGGACACATCCAGTGCCGAAACCGGTTCGTCTGCGATGATCAGAGACGGTTCTACCGCAAGTGCGCGGGCAATTCCGATTCTCTGACGCTGACCGCCGGAAAATTCATGTGGATAACGGTTTGCATGGTAGTCATCCAGCCCTACCCTGTGCAAAAGATCCAGCACTTTCTTTTCCAGATCCGCTTTATCCTGATACAGATGATGCGCCAGCAGCGGCTCTGCAATGATGTCAAAAACAGACATCCGTGGATTCAGGGACATATACGGATCCTGAAAAACCATCTGTACCTTTTTCCGGACGGAACGCATTCTCCGGTCATTGTATTCTGTAATATCTTCGCCATCCAGATACACATGACCCGATGTCAGATTTTCCAGTTTGCAGACGCCTCTTCCCAGTGTGGATTTTCCGCAGCCGGACTCGCCTACAATTCCGAACACCTCGCCTTTTTTTACCTCAAAGGTAACTCCGTCTACCGCTTTGACGAATTCCTTTTTTCCAAATCCGCTTCCGGCAACCGGATAATAAATTTTCAAATCCTCTACTCTAAGTAATGTATCCGACATCCTAGTCACCTGCCTTCTCTACGTGGTCTGTTTTGAGCTGTCCACTTTCGCAGAGCCAGCATCTGCTGATATGGCCTTCCCCGATCTGGAAAAATCCCGGTTCTGCCTCGCGGCATTTTTCCGAAGCGTATGGACATCGCGGCGCAAATTTGCAGCCTTTCGGCATATATTTCGGGTTCGGAACGTTTCCCGGAATCGACTTCAGTTCTTTTCCGGCATCTCCCAGTCTCGGAATCGATCCCAGCAGTCCTTTCGTATACGGGTGGGACGGATTGGCGAAAATTGTTTTTACATCTCCACGCTCTACCACGCGGCCACAGTACATAACGGCAACATCATCGCAGACCTCTGCAACAACGCCAAGATCATGTGTAATAAACAGGATGGATGTACCCGTCTCTTTTTTCAGCTGGTTCATCAGATCCAGAATCTGTGCCTGAATCGTTACATCCAGTGCGGTCGTTGGCTCATCCGCGATCAGAATTTCCGGTTTACATACAAGTGCCATGGCAATCATGACCCTCTGTCTCTGGCCGCCGGAAAGCTGGAACGGATACTCCTTCATCATATGCTCCACGCGCGGAACGCCCGTTTTCCGGAGCATATCCTCTGCCTTTTTCAGTGCCTCTTTTTTTGATATTTTTTCATGCTGCAGAACGCATTCTGCCACCTGATCCCCGATCTTCATGACCGGATTCAGGCTGGTCATCGGTTCCTGGAAAATCATGGAAATTTTGCTTCCGCGCAGCTTTCTCTGCTGTTCCTTCGTCAGCTTTACAATATCATCGCCATCCAGCAGGATTTCGCCGTCAGCAATTTTTCCTTTCGTTCCGGTCAGTAATCCCATCACAGAGAGGGATGTCACGCTCTTTCCACTTCCCGACTCGCCTACGATACCAAGCGTTGCGCCGCGTCGAAGCTCCACATCGACACCGTCTACTGCTTTGATCACGCCGCCATCGGTATAGAAATACGTATGTAAATTTTTTATCTCAAGTACGTTATCAGTAGCCACTTCTGCTCCTCCTTATCAATCGGAAAGTTTCGGATCGAGTGCATCGCGAAGTCCGTCGCCTAACAGGTTAAAGCTCAGTACGGTAAGGAAAATCGCAAGACCCGGGAAAATCGTTACATACATTGCACTTGCCATATAGTTTCTTCCGTTGGAAAGAAGCAGTCCCCATTCCGGTGTCGGCGGCTGTGCGCCCATTCCCAGAAAGGAAAGGCTCGATGCTGTCAGAATGGAAGATCCAAATGACATGGAATACTGTACAATGATGTCCGGAATGGCTCCCGGCAGAATATGGCGAAACAGAATTCTTGCATCGGAAACACCGATGTTCCGTGCCGCCAGGACAAAGACGGAATTTTTCAGGCTCAGCGTTTTGCTTCGGACAAGCCGTGCAAAGGTCGGTGTAGAAAAGACAGCGACCGCAATCACGACGTTGGCCATGCCGCTTCCGAGAATTGCCACAATGGCAATTGCAAGGATCAGTCCCGGAAAAGCGAACAGGACATCGCAGATTCTCATAATAATAGAATCAATCCATCCGCCGTAATATCCGGCCAGAAGTCCGAGGATGGTACCACAGACCGCACCGACCGTAACAGCGCCGAATCCGACCGCAATTGAAATCCGGGTTCCACAGACGATACGGGAAAACAGATCCCGTCCAAACTCGTCCGTTCCAAACAGGTGCTTCATACTTGGTCCCTGAAGAATCGCATTGTAATCATACTCATTGATTCCGTACGGCACAATTTTGCTTCCGAAAAACGCAAGGAAAATGAGGAAAATGATAAAACAAAGCGCAACTACTGCATTTTTCTGTTTTTTAAATTTTCGAACCATCTCAGAAAACGGAGTTTTAATTTTCTCCTGGCTCTCGGTCTGTACTTTTTTCTTTTCTTTCATTCCACTCATCTCCTACTGAAGTTTAATTTCCGGATTCAGAACCGCATAGAGGATATCGACAATCAGGTTGATGACGATAAACTGCAGCGAAAAGATCAGAATCAGGGACTGGATTGCCGGATAATCTCTGTAATTGACCGATTCAATCAGAAGGGATCCAAGGCCAGGATAGGCAAATACCGTTTCTGTGACAACAGAGCCACCCAGCAGAAAGCCGAACTGCAGACCCACAACCGTCACGACGGAAATCATGGAGTTGCGGAACGCATGCTTCCAGATCACAACCTTTTCTTTGATTCCTTTTGCTCTTGCTGTTCTGACGTAATCTTCTTTTAACACCTCAATAATGGAGGATCTTGTAAATCGTGCAATCACGGCTGCAATTCCGACGCCGAGTGTGATGGACGGCATAATCAGACTTTTCAGGCTCGTTCCGCTTGTTGTCGGCAGAATTCGGAGTTTTACCGCAAACAGCATAATCATCAGAAAGCCGATCCAGAACGAGGGGAGGGAAATACCCGAGACCGCAATCGTCATTCCGGTATAATCCTGCCATTTTCCCCGGTGTGTTCCGGACCATACGCCAAAAAGTACACCCACAACCGAGCTCCACAGCAATGTGACAAATGCCAGACGAACGGTATTTCCGAATCTTCCCGCAACTTCCTTTGTAACCGGCTGCTTTGTCCGAAGGGAGGTTCCAAGATCTCCTTTCAAAAGTCCCGTCACGTAGGTAACATACTGTGTCGGAATGGATTTATTGAGGCCAAGCTCTTCTCTTACTGCCTCTACATCATCCTGTGTTGCCTGCTCTCCTGCAACGAGTCTCGCCGGATCTCCCGGAATCAGGCGGACAAAGAAAAATACAAATGTAATAACAATAATCAGTGTGGGGATCGTACCCACAATACGCTTCAGTATATATTTTGGCATATTGTATCTCCTACTTTCATGCTTATCCTACAGGTACAATCCCACGGATCACTGCCTGCTTTCCTGTTTGTAAGAAACCGGCGCCCTCTTTTGACGGAAGGACGCCGGGGTCTTTTTCATATCCTTGTTTCAGTCTGCCGTTATTCGGCTGCCATTCTGGCATTTCTCATGCCGATGCTTCCATCACCTAACAGATATACTCCGGTAATGTTATTGCTGGTTGCCCAGATGTTTTTATCGTTTGCGATGCAGAGCAGCGGAAGATCCTGCCATACAATATCCTGTACTTCTGCATAAATCTCACCACGTTTGTCTTCATCTGCAGTTGCAAGACCATCTTTGAGAAGCTGATCTACTTTTTCATTCTCATAGTAGCTGATGTTGTAGCTCATCGGCGGCTCAGACTCGGTTGCCAGCATCGGACGAAGTCCCCAGTCGGCATCACCGGTGGATGTAGACCATCCGCTTAAGTAGCAGTCAACCTCGGCATCGGCTCCTGCACAGTCAGCTCCCTGAACCTTTTCATTTAGAACGGCACTTTCCATTCCGTTCAGTTCCAGATCAATGCCAACCTCTGCAAGCTGCTGTTTGTAGAACTCTGCTTTTTTCTGGTTTGCTGTCGTGTTGCTGTACATCAGTGTTGTGGTAAATCCATCTGGATATCCTGCTTCCTTTAACAGCTCTTTTGCTTTTTCCGGATCGTAGGAATACGGATCATTTCCTTTGTAGTGCTGTACTGCTTCTCCTACCATAGAAGTTGCCACAGAACCGTAACCGTTCATAACTACCTGGATATATGCCTCTTTGTTGATTGCATAAGCCATTGCCTCACGAACCTTAACATCGTTGAACGGTGCTTTCTGTGTATTCATGAAGAAGTACCATACGGTGATGCTGTCGCCCATTCCAACGGATACGTTGCTGTCACCTTTTAAGGTGTCAACGCTTTCGGTCGGTACAGACCACATAATCTGTGCGTCACCTGCCTGAATTGCAGATACACGGGTAGCACTTTCTGCAACCGGTTTGAATGTGATGCTCTTAAATCCTGCATCTGCATCTGCCAGAGCAGTTCCGCCGCAGACGTCTGCGTCATATCCCCACCAGTCTTTGTTCAGTTCTACTTTCATATGGTCACCGGCAACCCACTCAACAAATTTGTACTGGCCGGTTCCTACCGGTGCCTGTGCACAGGCATCTTCTCCTGCTTCAATCTGTTTCGGGCTCATGATCAGCGTAGCCGGATGTGCCAGGTTGCTGATGAAAGCACCGAATGACTGTGATAAATAAATTGTAACGGTATAGTCATCTACCTTCTCTGCATGATCCAGAACATTGCAGAGGAATGTAGTACGTTTCAGTCCAAGGCTCTTGTCTGCCCATTTGTTTACGTTTGCAATCAGGGCATCTGCATTCCACGGAGTTCCATCGGTAAAGCTTACGCCCTCACGAAGATGAATCGTATACTCGGTTGCTTCATCGTTTGCTTCGTAGCTGGTTGCCAGCATCGGAATGATCTGCATATTCTCATCAAATCCAAACAGGCCATCCATCATCATTCGCTGTACACCACCGGAAAGTGTATCGGAAGTATCCATCGGATCCATGGTGGTAAAATCCACAGCTACCATTGCCGTAACATCAGAATCCTGGGATACCGACTCGCCTGCCGGAATCGTGATGGTATTCTCCGTATCTGCTTCCGAACCGGATGAGGTCGATGCAGCGGATGCTGTTGATGTAGCTGCTGTCGATGTGCTCTTACTTGTGTCAGAAGAACCAGTCGATCCACATGCTGTCAGTGCCAGTGCCGTTGCTGCTGCAACCAGAGCACGCATTACATGTCTTTTTTTCATTGTTGTCTCCTCCTTTTCTGCAAGTGTTGCTGTTTTCTTTGTTCTTTCTTTTCACAGATAACAGAACCATGATATAAAAAAGAACAAAGATGCATTACCTTTATTTTACAGCCCCTTTGCTTAATCTGTATTATAGATGTAATGCGTCACTATGTCAAAGCATTCTTCCTGTTTTTTTCTTTTCTTTTTTGCATTTTTGCATTTAGGTTGTTTATTTTCGTCAAAAATGGTATAATTATCCTAATTTTTAACCCATTACCACTTTTTAGCAGGAAAAGAGGATCCTTTATGAACAGAACACAAAAGCTTGGCAACGTATTGATCATTTCTTCCCGGAAACGAATGCTTTCCGAATTTCAGTCTTATCTTCACTCTGTGCTCGGTGAATATCTCACCTTCAATACCCTTTTAAGAGAACAGGCCACAGACCCCTCTCTCTTCCGGGGATACCAGTGCGTTCTTTTTCCAACCGCCCGCGCCATGGAAACCTTTCCGCTTACCATCGACTCCTCCATTTTGCAGCTCCCATGCGACCGCGTTTTCAACCATATGTTTCTGGATAAAATCATTCAGATTCCGCCATACGAACGTGTCTATCTGGTAAACGACGATAAATATTCCACGCTTGCTATCATTTCCCAGCTTGAGGAATGCGGCATCACACAATATGACTTTGTTCCGTTTTATCCCGGATGCAAGGATACCGAGTCTGACATTCAGTTTGCCATTACCGCCGGCGAGCCGCAGCTCGTTCCTTCCCGCATTCCGAATGTACTGGATATCGGCAACCGTATCATCGATATTTCCACTATTTTACAGCTCTGCGAATATTTCAACATTCCTCTGCAGACCGTAAACCGTGTATCGCGCAATTACGTCAATCAGATTCTTCACACCGTCAAGACCTCAGAAACCTACTATACCAATTATGTGCAGACCGAACAGCTCATGCAGGTGATCCTGTTCTCTCTTCCCGTTGGCGTCTGTCTGTTTGGCGCGGATGGCCGCATTCAGTTTATGAACGCTAAATTTGCACATGCCTTCTCTCTTCCCTCCTCCAATTTTGAAGGGCAGCCTTTTTCGGAATGTCTTCCGCCTGCCTACGCAAATACTGCTTTCGACCGCAACGGCGACTGGACCATTCTCCTTTCGGATCAGAAGACACAGATTACGTTAAGCGTTCTTTCTATGGTGTTTCCGGATACAGAGCCTGTTTTCCTTGCGTTTCTTCCCGGGGGCAGATCCACAGAGGCACCGGCAGCCAAAGAAGAAAAAACGGAAGAAAGCACTTTTTTTGCTTCCTCCCGTACATTTTCTCTTTCCCTTTCCCACGCAGATTCCGTCCAGAATCTGATGACGCAGACCAGACATCTTGCACTTTTTGATTTTCCGATTCTGATCCAGGGGGAAAGCGGTACACAGCGCCGGACACTCGCACGTGCAATTCACAATTTTTCGCGCCGCCACCATTATCCGTTTTCCGTTCTTCACTCTCCGGGAAATGATCTGACCGAAGCCTCCCTGCTCCGGCTTCTTGCTGAAACCAACCATGGCACACTCGTTCTTTCCCAGGTGGACCGCTTCCCGCTTTCCATTCAGGATCTGCTGATCAATGTTCTTACCAATGTTCATGGTAACTTCTTTTCCGCACCGGAAACCCGCCGTTTCGATGTGCGGATCATTGCTATTGCGGATGATAACCTTTACAAAAAAGTAGAAAAAGGAACCTTCCTGCGGGAACTTTTTCACCTTTTAAGTGCTTCAGAGCTTCAGACCGTCCCGCTCCGCAGACGCAGGGAGGATATTCCCGATCTTCTCAATTACTTTCTGCTTCAGTTTTTCCACAACACCGATATGACCTGCGACCGGATCTTTTCGGAAGGGCTTCTGCGCTTTCTGAAGGAATATGCGTACCCCGGAAATATTCATGAGCTGTACAATCTGTCCTGCAGCCTGTTTACCCGGTACAGCAGCCATAAGCTGCAGCTTTCCGATCTGCCAACATACCTCCGCTCCCGCCAGATGGCTGACGTTTCCCTCACCGACCTTCAATATCAGGTTCTTTCTTTCGTGTCGACGCATCCGAAAGCAGGCCGCCTGGCAATCAAAAACGGACTGGCCGACGGAAAAACCTTTGTATCCGAAGCGGCTCTGCGCACCGTACTCGGAGAGCTTTCTTCCGCCGGTTATCTCATCGTGCACCGCACAAAGGGCGGATGCGAAATCTCTGAGCTGGGGCGGATGGTTCTGGAAAAATGATTTATTCCAGAAATCCCGGTTTTTCCAGAAACTCGGCAAGGCTGCGGTATCTGGCTCCGTCCAGGCCTCTTTTTTCCTTTGCGGTTACCATAGAGTTCAGGATTGCTTCTTCCGCAGCCTCTGCCGCAGCTTCAAATGCCTCGTTGATTTTTTCTTCTTTTATCCGGGCGCACGCTTCCACTTCACATATACTCTTTGTATCCACGCGGTTTGCCGTTGTAAATCCGATCATGATTTCACCGCTTCCGTGACCGGTATAGGCTCCCGTTCTGGCGATTCCGACTCCGCAGCGGCGGATGATCCGGTACAACTGCCGCTCCGATACCGGAAGATCCGTCGCCAGAACCGTCATGATGGATCCCCGGTCTTCGGCGCTGCTTCCGCATTCTTCTTTCCGGATCTGTTCCAGGATCCTCTCCCCTGCCGGTTTTCCACTGATTTTCAAATCTCTGGTTGCCCCGAAATTCGACTGTACCAGTACACCGATGGTATATGTTTTTCCATCAAGTACCAGCGTGCGGGATGACGATCCGATTCCCCCTTTCAGTCCATAACAGATCGTTCCTGTTCCGGCACCGACAGCTCCTTCCGCAAAGTCTGTATCCGCCTGCTCCAGTGCCTGATACAGCTCTTTTTCCCCCACTACCCGGTTCCCAATCTCATTGATCCTCGAGTCGTTGCATTCTCCGACAACCGGATTGATGGAGAAAACATCTTCCCCTTCTTTTTTGGTCTGCTGTATCATCCATGAAATCATGGCATCCGCCACTTTTCCGACATTCAGTGTATTGGTCAGGGCAATGGGCGTTTCGAGAGTTCCGAGTTCCTGTATCTGTACAAGACCGCATGTTTTTCCGAAACCGTTATGCACGTAAGCAGACGCCAGGTATTTCTTTAGAAACGGATTCCCCTCTCCCGGTACAATCACCGTCACACCGGTATGCTGATTTCCGTCTTCCACCGTCGTATGGCCTACCCGCACCCCCGGTACATCCGTAATTTTGTTTCGCGGCCCGCTTTCATGGTGTCCGATCCGATATCCGTAATCGCTGATTCTTTTCTGTTTCATTCTGTTTCCTCCTTATCTTTTATAATGTGCTCTCAGAGTCTTTCATTTCTTATAAATACAGGCACAAAAAAGACTCCGAAGGTATATATTTTTCTCTCACTTTACGCTCTCTTCTCTCTTCTGTCCATACCTCTTCCCACAAATTTTCCTCTTTTCTTTATATTTTTTCCATTTCTTTTAGAATTTGGACACACTTTGCTTACATATTCCTTTAATAATAAATCTCAGATAGTTGATAAACCACTCACTATCTCCCCCCTCATAAAAAGATGGCGATATACTTTTGTATATCGTCATCTTTCTTTTTTTGCCGTAAAAAATAGGCTTCGCCTATTCAACTCCCCTGCCCCTCAATCGAGGGCACTGAAAAAGTAGATAGTACCGCCTATGTTTGATATAATATAAATATCAAGTATAGGCGGTGTTTTTATGATTGAACAACAACAGAAATTAATACTTAGTCCTTACATAGAAATATATGAATTGGTGGTTCCAAAAGACAACCTGCTTCGTCAGATAAAAGAACTGGTTGATTTTGAATTTATTTATAATGAATTGCTTGATAAATATTGTCTTGATAATGGACGTAATGCAGTTCCACCTATTCGAATGTTTAAGTACTTGCTTTTAAAAGCTATCTATGATTTATCTGATGTTGATGTTGTAGAACGTTCTAAATATGATATGTCATTTAAATACTTTTTGGATATGGCACCAGAAGAAACTGTTATTAACCCCAGTTCTTTGACAAAATTTCGTAAACTACGTTTGAAAGATATGAATCTGTTGGATATGTTGATTTCAAAGACGGTTCAGATTGTATTGGATAAAAAAATAATAAAATCAAAATCTATTATCGTAGATGCTACTCATACGAAAGCAAGATACAATCAAAAAACGCCCCGACAGGCACTTCAAGAGCAATCAAAAAAACTACGACGTACCGTTTACGAAGTGGATGAAACAATGAAGGAAAAATTTCCAAACAAAAATACGGAAGATTCTCTGGAAAAAGAGTTGGAATACTGCAAACAACTACTTTCTATTGTGAAAGACAATGAAGACGTATGCAGTTACCCTAAAGTGCAGGAAAAGCTAAATTTATTGGAGGAATCCGTCAATGATGATCTTGAACATTTGGAAACTTCAAAAGATAACGATGCAAAGATTGGACACAAGACAGCGGATACCTCTTTCTTAGGATGATGTTGTATAAATAAAGTTGACACCTTATTCTCAAAGAATTCATGTATAATAAAGAGAATAAGGAGGAACTCTCAATGTCACGTACCCAACGTAAATACGACCACGAATATAAGGTCCAGGCTGT
>NZ_VUMS01000033.1 GCF_009696065.1 Oliverpabstia intestinalis
AATTGATTACTGACCGGTGTTCAACCGGTTGGGGAAAGGTTTGGAAGAGTTACTTCTACCACTGTTTTTGCAATGGTAAGTTCCAGTCAAGATCTACTGGAACTGGAATTTACTTTTCCAATTGACCGGGAAGAACCCTGCGGAACCAGAAGCAAAGAATAACAAATTCTATCCTTTTCCCTCAAGCGAGCAAAGAAACATATGTTCTTTATTTTCAAATACAAAGATAGCTGAGATCGAACAAACGATCTCAGCCACCTAATTACTTCAGAAGATATTTGTACTGCACAATATACCTTTCACTTGCAATCTTTTCAGCCTCTGGATTACGAGTCAAAATTTCTTCATACTCCTCTTTTAAACTTTCTTTGAGTTGCGCCAAAGCTTCAGCAAACTCACTTGGTTCTTTACCAATTTGTGTTGCACCAAGTTTCTCAAACAGTTTTTTACTTGGCTCATTATCCGAGTAAATTCTCACCATGAAATACTCTATCGGCATAAGTTCTAATACTCTTTTCGCAAACAGAGGGATGGTTTCATAAGCAATTTTCTGCCTGCGATATTTCAACAAAACATCCATCCCAATTTCGGGTTTATCTGAAGCCAAATGCTGCATAGTAATATTTCCAACATACAAGTTATCGTCCTTCAAGAAAACAGATACATAAATTGCATCGTCTTCTGGAAGTTTCTCCCAAACAAATTCAGCAAACTCATCGTAATCTACATCACTCATCTTTGAAGAAGTTTTTGCCACGATGGAGTTCTCACGATATAACATTAAATAATTTGCTTTATCTTCCTCACACAAAGCCTTCAGAATATATTTATCATTCTGAGCAAACATTCCATCCTTAAAAAAGAAATCTGCTTTCTGCACTCTATCTCCCCTTCCCTATCCACTAAAAATCAAACTCATCTGGATCCAGTCCTGCGTCTTCCAGCACTTCTCTTCTGTCTTCCGGATCCATAAACTCTAACTCATCGTAATCAAGCCCTGCCTCAGCAAATACATCTGTTTCGTCATCATCATCAAATGAATCAGATTCTCCGTTCTTCAGCATTTCATCCATGAACTGAAACTGTGCAGTTCTCTCGAATGCGTTCAAGCGTCCATCACGATTAAAATCAAACATCTTATCAAATCCAAACATAATTTATCCTCCCAAATCTGTTTATGAAAATGGCAATTCATCATCGATGCCATCTGGAATGTTCATAAATCCATCAGCATCTGTTGGGTTACTTACTGGTCTACTGTAATTATTCTGACCGCCATTACCTGCTGCTTTGTTTTCTGCAAACTCCTGCTCCTCTACAACGATATCCGTTGTATAAACTTTCTGGCCATCACGATTCGTGTAACTGCCGGTCTGAATTCTTCCGGTCAATAAAATCTTTGTTCCCTGGCGCAGATACTTCTCTGCAAATTCTGCGTTACGCCCGAAGGCAACACAGCCAATGAAGTCTGCGTTCTGCTCGCCATCTCTTTTGAATCTGCGATCAACTGCGATAGTATATCTTGCAACTGCAGTAGAATTCTCTCCTACGCCATACCTTACTTCCGGATCTCTGGTCAAACGTCCCATCAGGATTACTTTATTCATCGACTGCTTCCTCCATCTTCTTATGTTTGTTATCAATCAGACTCTTCTTACTGAGACTGCAGATCGTTCCATGTGGTGTTACCAGGACAACCTTGGCCTTTGCAGTGTCACCGATCTTGTCATAGATGCGTCCGGCGCTCATGCTTTCTCCGATTACAGTGTGTGCACTATTTGCCACATGTCCGATCTCGCCAAGTCCTTCCTTCTTTACAACGATGGCCTCTTTATCGAACTTGTTATCCGGTTCCTTCTTAAGTTTCAGTTTCATTCCCGGCTTCAGGAATTCGTTTCCGTGATAATACTTGGTTCCTGTCAGTGTGAAATAAATCTTACTCATCGCCCTTCCTCCTCAGTCTTCCATAAATTCAAAATATTCTTTATCGCTGGCAAATAAAATGTACTTGCCATCTACGTATCCCATGTATCCGTTGCTTGTAACATATCCCTTCATTTGCCGTCCTCCTTGATTCCTTTTCTGATGCTACCAGTTTACAGCAAATAGATGTGCAAAAATCCCGACAGCCAAATAGTCTCCGGGCAGGTTTTGTGCCCAAATCTACCCCGTCCGGACATTTTTTCAGAGCAGTTTCAAAAATGTGTCTAAACTTCCCCGGACATTTTTGTATTTAGTAGTTGAGGGATAGAGAATAGCTAGGACAGGAAGTGTCATGACATTCCACTTCCGGGCATTCGCCACAAGACCGGGACCCTACCCAATCTTCACGCAAGCTACGAGCTTTGCGAAGGCAGCCTGATTGTACATTGGAAGCTTGCTTACAACTGTACAAGTCAGGATGGCTTCATACGGCGACAGCCGTGACCGAGATGAAGCGTGGTGTAATCGAGGTGAAAGCTCTATCCCCCAGAAAGGAGATTTACATGGCTAACAGAACCAGAGATATCCCAATTCATTTTTTTGTAACCGCTGAAGAGAAAAAGATGATTCGTAAGAAAATGATCCTGTCCAGGACAGCAAATATGGGAGCTTATCTTCGCAAGATGGCTATTGATGGAATCATCGTAAACACAGATACAACTTACCTTGAGAAACAATTTTATGAGATGCACAAGATTGGTGTGAACGTGAACCAGCTGGCAAGGCTTGCCAATTCCACTGGTGCTGTGACACCGGAAGAAATAAAAGAATTGAAGGGGATGATAAAAGAGATATGGCATATATTAAGATCTTCGGCATCAAATCTACAGTAAAGAAAGCCGTCGATTACATCACGAATCCTGATAAGACCGATGACCATAATCTGGTTTCTTCCTATGGTTGTTCACCGGAAACTGCCGATCTGACATTTGCTATGACCGCAAAGCTTGGAAAAGATAATGTGATGGAGAAGGGAGACAACCTTGCCTGGCATATGATCATTTCCTTCAAACCAGGTGAAATTACAGATCCGAATGTCGCTCATGAAGTTGCAACAAAAATTGCTGATGCAACGCTGAAAGGGAAACATGAGTATGTTCTTTCCACTCACGTTGATAAGGATCACGTCCATTGCCATCTGATTTTTAACGCAACAAATTATGTGGACTACCATAAGTATGTTTCCAACAAACGGAACTATCACAAGATCTGTAAGCTCAGCAATCGCATTTGCCGGGAATATGGTCTGGAAGAGTCCATGCCCACCGGAGAGAAAGCAAAATCATATAAAGAAAATATGGAGTACAAACGAGGAAACAGCTGGAAAGCAAAACTCAAATACAACGTGGATCGTGCCATCTGGTCGTCCGTTTCCTTTGATGAATTCCTGATGAAGATGAAAGAAGCAGGATATGAAATCCGGCAGGGAAAATATCTGGCTTTCCGGGCTCCTGATCAGAAACATTTCACCAATGTCAAAACTCTGGGAGCCTATTATACAGAGGACAGTATCCTGAGACGTCTGGCGAAGAATCGTCATAAGGCCCGCATTCCTCAAAATGCATCATTCAAAATAAGGATGTTTGTGGAGATGACTTCCTATGTCGCTGACGGCAATCGCCCCGGCTTTGAACAGTGGGCCAGAAAAAATAATCTGAAAGAGGCAACCAAGACTTTCAGTTATCTTTCACAGCACAATCTATTGAACTATGAAGAATTCCAAAATCACATTTCTGATTTGAAGGCTTCCATTCAATCTACGGATGATCAGATCCTGCAAACACAAAAAGCTATTCAAAATCAGAAGATTATTAAGAAGCACTGTGAAGTCTATCGTGCATGTCGTGATGTGGTTCGTGCTGAGAAGGATGCTCCGGACAAAGCACTCTACCGCAAACAACATCAGGCAGAATATCAGCTGCACGATGTCACTTTAAAAGAACTGGCTGAGCTTGGCATTCACAAGCTTCCGTCTTCCGAAAAGCTGCAGCGACAGCAGCTGGAACTGGAAGAAGATCTGGCCTCAGCCAAAAAAGAAAAGCAGGATCTTCTGAAACAACAGAAGACCCTGGGCATTATCGAAAACAATTATGAAACGATGCTTCGAGGTGCAGGCATCGATGTTCCTGAGCGACAGCCTGGAGGCTTAATCAGAGAAGAAGTAATCTCATAAAAGTAAAAAGGCACCTCATGGAATGATGATATTTCACTCCACAAGGTGCCTATACTCTGATTTTCCAAGAATTATTTTGTCAGGATATATGCTTCTATCGCTTCGTTAGCAAAGACTGCAGTACCCTCACCTGCGTACTTATCTATATTGGATGTCATATCTCCACCGCCTGCATACATCTGTCCCAGACTTTCCAAAATCTCATCGGTACAGGTATAGTAATGCTCGGTGATATAGTTCTGCAGTTTCTTTACCAGGGCCTGTGCTTCTTCTGATTCCGGTTTCTTATTTCTTATCTTACCGAACTCCGCAAAGATTTCCATCATCTGAACACCAAGTACCTGTTCTTCTTCGCGGCTTCTTCCAGCCGACTTCTTCTCAAACTCTTTATAGGCATCGGTAGTTCCCCAGGATGCTTTTGCCTGGGCTTCATATTCATCAATTCTTCGTGTATCGAAAGCATCAAAACTCATTTTACTCATTTTCTGAACTCCTATCATCTTTATTCCACGAGCCAGATCGATCAGGTTTTCCAGATGCTCTTTCCGAAGTTCCAAAAGCTTTATCTGTTGTTCCAGTGCTTTGCTTCGATCAAACTCCGGATTATCAAGAATCGTTGTAATCTCTTTTAATGGAAACTGAAGTTCTTTGAATAACAAGATCATCTGCAATCGCTCCAGGGCCTTATCGTCATAAAGCCTGTAGCCGGCAGCTGTAACTTCCGTGGCCGGCAGAAGACCAATCTTGTCGTAATGATGCAGGGATCGTATACTCACCCCTGATAATTTGCTTACTTCATTTACCGTCATCATCAATATCAAACCTTCTTTCCTGTCGTGGTAAGTTCATAATAAGGTATGACATTATGTCAGGGTCAAGCATTATTTTTATTAATCACGAAATTTTCTTCCCCAAGCAAATATCTCTCATAATCCACACGGATCATCTCCTGCCCACCGATACGCTTCGCTGATTGAAACGCCATATGGCCAGCCCATCCTACATGGCTGATCGTCCAATCACGATTGACCACATAGAGATTATTTCCCGGTCTGGCTGTTGGCTTTTCTCCATCTCCAAAAGTGAATCCCTCATTCTCTGCATCCTGCAAAAACCTTCTTGCAATCACTTCATCTCTCAGATACACATACACTTTCCCATTCAGTTTTGATAATTCAGTTACATTGCGCATGCTCTCATGCCTCCTCTTCGATCTATGATCCTATGAAGAGCGGCAAAAGGAAAAGGCCCCCATCGTTTCCGACAGGAGCCATAATTCTCAAATACATAACGCCCATCGGTCAAGCTTTAGCACCTTGTTGAGAATAAGTTCAGTCCGATTCATGATCCATCAGGGGCCACAAAACAAGGCTGTCCTTATGTCTGCATAGGCATTTTTATTTTCCGTAGACTGAGCAAAGTAATCGTATAGGTACTTCCCGCATACACCAATCATGCTGCAACAGAGCATCAGCATGATCAGTTTCCTTGTCTTCATCTTGTATATTACCTTCCCTTCTAATAGGAAAAGAAAAGCAGCGACTCTGAGGAATCACTGCTTAAATCTTTGAATATCAATTATTTATTTGTTGCTTGGAGTCTATTAACATTCTGCACTTTAATAGGTGATAAATTACGATACTTTTGAAGAATGCTATCATACAAACTTCCATCATATTTAGGAACATCAATCGTAATAACAACATTATATCGTACCTTTTCATGAAGTCCTTCGTCTCTACCAATAGCATGGAGCGAGATAAACGGGTTTAATAGTGACGATGTTCTCATAGAAACAAATTTTCTAATAATTGTATCCCACTTAAAATCAGAATTACGTAAATCGGCTTCGCGGAAGCTTTTCTTAGCTGGTTTCGATGCAGGCAAATCTGATTTACTGTAACCATCGTCCATTAATCTTTGAACTTCTTCATATTTGCTTTGGTCCATAAGATTAATCTTCTTTGTCGCAGATCCATACTTAGAAAAATTGAAAGTCATTTCATGCGGATAAAAAGTATCCTCTATACAATTATTAGTATATGCATCAGAATCCTTCATGTTTGGATTAACCACGGTGCTTATTGTCCATTTAATCTTTGCTGTTCCTTTATGTTTATTGACTTCTGGCATATATATTGGGAGTTTCACGCTGCTACCTGCCATTATTTCTCCAGAATACAGAATGGTAACGGAGTTATCATCACATTCCAATAACGCTTCAACGTCATCAGGACAATATCCAAAGCCTTCTTCATTTGTACCTTCTAATGTTTCCGATTCTGCATGATGAATCAAGATTGTTCTTGCAAGATGTGGAATTATTTTCTCGGACGCAGCCATTAGTTTTCCTATCTTTCCCGCAACAACAGGTGCGGAAAAACTTGTTCCCTGTTCAGCTCCTGTAAGATTTCCTTGATTCATTACCGCAATAAAAAGGCGATTCATAGATCCACCAAACTCTAACAAATCAGGTTTGATTTTCCACCCTCTCTGCCTGGGCCCACGCAACTATAAGAGGCAACTGTTCGCTCGCCTAATGGCGTATAGCTGTATGAACCAACAGCAATTCCATTAACCATGTCAGCAGGAGCCTGAATACGATTTAACGGTTCTTCAAGATTTCCGTCGTTTCCAGCTGCAGTAACAAAGAGTGGATTTATTTCCCCCTCATCGACATCATAGCTCAAAAGATCACAAACATATGTAAATCGGCTTATTTCATCATCAATAATGGCTCCTCTTGGTCCCATGGAAATATTAAACACCTTTATATCTTTTCTTTCTCGAACCACCTTCTCGATAATATCAATAGTTGTATACATCTGAAAATCTTTTTCAGCATCGCCAGTTCTTTTCGCAGGTCTTACACGGAATGATTCAACAGAGACTCTTGGATTTTCAACTTTATCATAGCGTGTTTTCCCATATAAATCTCCATATAAAATTGCTCCAGAAACAGCACATCCATGTTCTAACCCTTTTTCTGTTGGTGGATCATCTATCATATCATAATTGGTAACATATGGAGCTAATAACGGAATATCATTAGGAACTCCACCATCAAATACACCGATTTTTAAATCAGGTTTAATAATTACATCCGGTAACTGTGGAGCCACATCTGTTATCGGACTCATGCGAAAGGGATCATCCCATTCATCCTCAATTGGCTTAATACTACGAAGCGGATTGTAATACATTGCCTTGGTTAACGTTTCAGCATTCATCTTTGTACATACAAAGGTCAATCCATCATCATATGTTCGAACTGCAGCATCACTTGGAGATATTCCAGTTGTATTGAAAAATCCATTAATTGCATCTTGATAATTAATACCTAATGGATGGATAACAACCTCGACATCACCTTCTGTCCACTGCTCGTCAAATCCCAAAGCCTTTTCTTTTGGTTGAAGCAAATCGATGGTTCTAATTGTGCAAATTTGATCCTTCCAACTTTGATTACCATCTTTTCTTGTCGAAGACAGGGTGTTTTTAAACTTTGCCAAATCACCATCTTTTGCTCGGACAAAGTATAGTTTGCCCTTCGTGTCTGGATCAATAACATACTTTCTTCCACCAACAAGACGCATTGATGTATCTGCTACAATGGAGCTGGGCGTATATGATTTTGCCTCATATTTTTCTTCAAGTCTTACACAAAGAATTTTATCTTCAACAAATACTTCTTCAGAAGAAGCAATAGATTGTTGAATTCTATCAATATCATTCCATAACCTAGACTTTGCCTCATAATACTCATGTGGGAATTTATGCGAATTCGGTCTTGGTTTTCTTATCAAAGATTCAATATATGCTTCACCATTTGCAATAATGGGATGTCTCTGACTATTAGCCGTTTTCTCACTCCTTTAAATATCTTCCTACAGTTGATAACGGTATACCTGTAATCTCTGAAATTTGTTTTAATGTTGCGCCGCTTTTTCTAATTTCTTTACATGCAGCAATCTTATCATCTTTTGTTTTCAAGCTGACTAACTCACAATACTCTTTAAAAATGTTATACTCAACAGAAATATTGGGATTTAATATAATTCTCCGCTTTATATGCATGCATAGTTTACACATATCAGCTGCTGAAATTCCAGATGTACCATCACATAATAAATCGATTACTGCATCTGAAATTGAAGAGGTTCTCTCTCCTAGCTCGCGCAAAACTAATGCTTTTCTCTCCGCCAGTTCTGGCAAAAAAACTTCAATATTTCTGTCAAATCTTCTCCAGATTGCTTTATCTAACAATTCAGGATGGTTAGTAGCAGCAATTACAACACATGTTGCCGGAAAATCTTCAAGTTCCTTAAGAAGAACATTTACTAACCTTTTTAATTCACCCAAATCACTTGCATCGTCTCGGCGTTTAGCAATAGCATCTATTTCATCTAAGAACAAAATGATATTTTGGCTTCTTGCATATTCAAAAATACTCTTAATATTCTGACCACTCCTGCCCAAATAACTAGAAATGGAATTAGCCAAATCTACTGTAATCAATGGCATATTAAGCATATACGACAGCCATTTTGCTATGTATGTTTTTCCTACACCTGGTGCTCCGTACAGCAAAAGGGAATTAGGTGGAGTAATTCCTTCATTAAGAAAAACATCTATTAGTCTTCGTTCTTTTAAGAACTCAGTCAACTGATTCTTAACAGAATCACACAATATTGGTTCTTCACAATAAAGTGGCTCCTGTAAATTAACCAGTTGATATCTGGTCTCCTGATCAACAGGTATGTGAGACAGATCAATACTCCTATACACATCTGTTCCACCATTTACACAAGAAAGTATCTTCATTATTTCTGCTGATGTTTGTGGATCCTCTTTTTTTATTTTCCTTCCAATATACAAACCAATTGCTTCAATATTTTTTCGATCATTGCTTAATGCAGCACGTAACAATTTGGGTATGTATGAATTATCCATTTTTTCACCCTCTATCACATTATTCCAATATAGCAAATATCATTATACTTTATTTTCTCTTCTTAGTCAATTATATTTCTCACATTTTGAAAATAGTCGCAATACAAGAATCATACATTATCTGTAATTATAAAGTTTTTTATTCTAAAATTCTCATATATTATTTTTTGTATTTATTTGAGAATGCAATTTACATCTTCTTTCTCTACAAAAAGGAAATGCAATAGTCACTCAAAAATGACTATTGCATTTTCGTATTTCTCATTTACACACTTACAATTCCTGCCCTTTATCCTTCTTCACCGCCTTCTCCACAGCTTTCTCTGCTTTCTTTGCAGCGCTCTGCTGTTTCTTTTCTCCTAGGCGTTCATGAATACTCTTCTTGGCAGCTTTTGTTTCTGCTTTTTCCTTCTCGAGACGGGATGCACGTTTTTCCGCATTTTCCATGACCGCTTCCTTGCGGTCATAATGCTGGACGTGATCGGATAAGCGATCCTCTCTGGATACTTCTGTCCGGTTGATCTGCTGTACCATGGCAGAAAGTTCTTTCAACTCAATATCCACGGTTTCCGGTACTACAATCACCTCATGACAACTGGAAGGAAGGATATAGAAATCGCCTCCTACAATTTCTCCAATCTGCTGCATGAGATTTCCCTGAAGGATTAATCCGGCACCATCGATATTAACGCCATTGGTAAGACAATACATGCCCATACCGGCTCCCTGATCAGGATTACCATCTAAAAGGTTCTTCGGTTCTGCACCAAACATCATGCTCTCCATCATACTACCCATGTCACAGAACATTGGATCACGATTCATATCCGCTGCAAGTGCAGCCTGATGGAGCTGATCCACGCTGATTCCCCACGTTTCAAGAAGATCCCGAGTGACTGCCATACTGGCTGTTCCCTCTTCTGTTTCCTGAAGATTGACATGATAAGTGGCAGAGAAATCACTGTGCTCTGTGTGCGCAAGATTGGCAAGTCTTTCCTGGTTCTCCTGTGTATCAACAAAGACGGATCTGGAGACTTTCCTTTACAGCGTCATAATTCATAAGCTTCTGTGTCACCTCCGGACCAATTCCCGGCGTGTCGTATTCAATACGCATATCTGCGATATCTCCTACAATCTCGTCGATATTTTTTCCGTTCTGGTAATCGTTCCAGAAGTTCTCAATATAAATATTCGGTACCACATGCTCACCAGGCCTTGCAATGGAAATGCCGGTAAGATGTGTATCATTGTTTTTTATCACCTCGTTGAAAGTGATTTTCGCATCTGCATAACTCTCAGGCAGCAAATCCTTAATGGTCTCCTGCAGATACTGCTGAAATTCTTTTCTGTTCATCATATGTTACTACCCCCTTCTGATCATGTGGCGGTACGGACGTTTTCTGGAAATTGCTCTTTTCGCCAGTTTCTGATAAGCCTTTATACGGCTTACTACCTTCATTTCGTTCTCATGCATATTCTTTTTATGATTTTTAAATGGCCTTAATCGCTCCAGTCCGATCTCTACGACTTTCTCACTCTCTGGATGAAACAGTTGCCTTTCTTCGCCCGGATTGCTGTTCGCATTCTTTTTGCAATTCATTAGAATTCCCTCCTTTTTTGGCTATTTAAATGCAAAGAAAAATGCCCATTCACGAGACCATTTACAGATCTGTGAATGAGCATTGTCATTCGATAACTTATATAGAGTTGTCATTCGATGAATTTTTGCTAAGAAAGTACTGATTTTAACAATACTTAACGCTAACCATACTGGCGAAAACAGCATCGTCGCCATAATTTCTTAGAAGAATTCATTTTCCTGTTTTGGAAATAGTTACTTTTTTGTTGGGAAATTTTCATTATCCGAATCCCTATTTCGTTTGCAATTCCGAGGGTAAAACGGAGTGATTTTTTACCGTTACAAAGACAAATCGGAATGATTTCGCAATTTCTGCTAATCATTCCGATGCCCACCGTCGACAAGAGGATTTGAACCTCCGACCCTTCGCTTAGGAGAGCTCTGTGGTTCTGTTAATCCCTGTCAAGAACTGATATGTTTAGCCCTTTATTATCAAGGACTTTTTTCACTTTCAAATCAAATTCTGGTAATCTGAATACCCTTTCTGTCAAGACCAGATAAGACCTGAAAATTAGCAGATTCTTTGCAGCTGCTAACATCCGGGGAAAGCTCTGTTGTTACTGACAGATATCATATACCGGCTACCATCCCCTTACAAGCGGGAATGATAAACAATATTCAATTGACCAGATTTCTATTATTACTATACACCGTTATTGAAAATTTGTCTATGGTGTTTCGACCACGACAGCCGAATTAAATACGAACATATCCAGTTGCCGGCCCGGCACCTACTTTTGCGATATATTCACTTTTAACCAGTTCCGTCAGGGTCCTTTCTACAGTTACCTTGCTTATATCCGGACATAACTCCATGATTTCTTTTTTGGTAATTTTTCCTACCTTATTATCAATCACTGCCTTTATACGATCCGGCTTTGAAAGGCTTCTGTTTTTCAGGTGCTCTACACGCCCCTCAAACTCACTGTATGCTTTTAGTATAATTCCCAGATAATATTTTACAAATGACTCATAACTGTTTTCATTTTCGTGCCATCCATTGGAACTTTCCTGTAATGCCTCATAATAAGTTTCTTTTGTCTTTTCAATCAGCATTTCAACACTGACATACTTTCCGACAATATAGCCGGCTTTATAAAACAAAAGAAGTGTTAACAGGCGGCTCATTCGCCCATTTCCATCATTAAATGGATGGATACACAGAAAGTCAAGAATAAACATAGGGATAAGAATCAACTTATCTATTCGATCTGCTTCCCATGCTTCCAGAAAATTTGTACAAAGTTCATTCATAGCTTCTGGAGTCTGAAATGCCGGCACCGGGATAAAACGCGCTTTCTGATGACCTTCTACATCTGTTTCTGCAATTACATTATCCGAATTTTTATAATTTCCACCAGCATTTCCTTCGGAATATGAGTATAAATCCCGATGCAATTGTAAAATAATATTGGGTCTCGGATTAATATACTCATAACTTTCATGGATAGTGGCAAGAACTTCCCGGTATCCGGATATTTCCTGCTCAGACCGGTTACGTGGTTCGGCTTTCTGTCTTACTAATTCTTCCAAACGTTTGTCGGTAGTATAAATACCTTCAATCCTGTTAGAAGCCCCTGTACTTTGAATCAAAGCAACTTCCAGCAGAGTTTTCAATTCGTCTATATTGGCTTCAAGGAACAATTCCTGCTTACCTTTATGCTCATGAATGCTTCCGACCATCTGAACAATTTCAGGTTTTAGCAATTGCTCCGGAGTTTTTATATAATCAAAACTTCTCATCGAAATCTCCTTCATTTTAATATTATCTCCATCATTTTACCATCAAATGACGGTGATATCAATTAGCATGATGGAGATATATTTTTAACATTCCTTTTAACGAAACCCGTTTTTTCACTAAAATTACACTATTTTTCACTTCATTGTCTTCGCCAGTGACGTAAGAAGTGCTGCCATCTCAGGATTATTAAGGACCTTTGCAAGCAGCTCTGCATCCACGCCTTCCGGAACCGCTACCGTGTTTTGTGCTGTATTCGGATGCATCTGCGGATCCAGATCTTTTTTCTCATAAAATGCTTCTTCAAACAGCTCTGCATTTTTCTTCCGGTCATCATCCAAGATGTGGGAATATACATCCGTAACCATGCTGACCTGAGCATGTCCGGAATCTCCCTGAACAGCCTTAATATCTCCACCATTCAGTTTCAACTTATAGGTAACGCTGCTGTGTCTGAGACTGTGGAAAACAATCGGTGGGAGATCATAGTCCTTAATCAACTGATTCAATGGCTTCCGGATCGCGCCATCCCCCAAAGGAAGACCAAACGTACTTGCCATGACCAGGTTATAGTCCATGTATTCATCTCCAAGAACTTCCTTTGTCTCATCCTGTTTTTCTTTCCATTCGATCAGCATCTTTGCGACAGACTTTGGAAGGAAAACCTTTCGGACACTGCTGTCTGTCTTCGGTGTTTTCAAAACACAGACTGTTTTATTGGTCTTGCTTTTTTCCGGAAATATCAGCAGCACATCTTTTGCATCCAGCTCTTTTAAAGCTGATTTGCTCACTCGCTGGGATTCCTTATTGATAAACAGATATGCCCGGTTTTCCTCAATTGCTTCCTCCGAGATGTCCACACAATCCCAGGTAAGCCCCAGAAGCTCACTGATCCGGAGAGAGCAGGAGAAGGAAAGGTTCATTGCCAGCTTTAGCCGATCATCCTCACATACTTCCAGTGCGTACATCAGAGTTTCGGCAGTCCAGATCTCCCGTTTCTTTGTTTTATGTTTTGGTACGGTCGCATAGATACAAGGATTCTTCTCCATCAGCTCCCATTTGACAGCCTGTTTAAAACAGCTTCGGAGGAGTTTATGGATATCTCTGATGGTACTGGTAGATACATATTCATTCTTTCTTTTCCCAATTATAGGATTGACCACAGCCGGAGCTTTCAACAATCTCTGATAATATTTTTCAATAAAACGGGTATTGATCTCCGACAGTTTTTCATCCCCGATGATCGGAAGGATATAATTATTTATGAGAGAAACATTTCCATCATACGTAGATAATGCCCAGTTGTCTTTCCCATACAGGGCAACGTACTCTGCCAGAAGATCTTTCATGGTTTTGCACTGCGGGATTATCATGGATCCCATTTCTTCTTTATATTCAATTTCTTTCTTGCGTTTCTTTGCCTCTGCCTTTGTAGCATAAGTTTCCCATTTCTGCTTCCGTTTCCCGTCTGCATCAGTATAGGAATAGATCACATTATATTTTCCGTTTCGTTCTCTGATCGATGCCATAATCTAACAGCCCCTTTCTGTATTTCTCTTTTCCAGCCATGCTTCAAATTCTTTTCGTTTGATCCGAACATGGTTCCTTATTTTTACAACCGGAAAATATCCTTTTGTGTACCAGACATTTATCATGGACCGGCTGACCTTTGCCATAAAGGCTGCTTCATCTATAGTAAGATACTGCAGATTGCCATTCCTTCCTCGTTCCCCGGTCTGTGCCAGTTTCTTTCTCCGATAATTCGCCAGTGCCACATTTTCTTCCATTGCCAGTTCTTCATAATCGTTCGCCGGATCCAGATGATATTCATCCTGCCCGTCCAGAAACTTCTGAAAGCTTTCCTTCGTGATTCTTTTTCGATCAGCAATCGTGACGAACTCAAAGAAATGCTGATACTTTTGACTATTCAGGATGCCATATACCTGATTTCTGGTGATTCCCAGCTGTTTGGCCATTTCCGGCATAGTGAGAGTAGCGGCCTCCATTTCCGCGTCCCTCTTTTTATCCTCCTTCGTGCGGTATCTGGACTGACCGTCATACCATTTCTGAAATGCAGCTTTTGGTACACGTTTCCAGTAGTCCACAATCACGACTTCGATATTATTTCGCTTGATCAGGTCATAAACGACACCATCCGTAACTTCCAGCATTTCTGCAAGTTCCGGAACAGAATAAGACCATTCTTTCAATTCCTTTCCCGGTTCTTCTCCGTTGACTTTATGATATTTAATCTGATTTGCATACCACTTTTCAAAACTCTCAATATTGACCCGCATCTTTCCGGCAATCTCTTTGGTCTCAAAAAAGTTTTTATGTACCAGCCAATACCGATCCGTCTTTTTAAGCCCTAAAAGCTCGCCCATCTCAGAAACACTCATCCATTTCTTTTTTGCAGAAGACAGTCTCTTGTATGGGCTGTTTGCTTCCACTTCCTTTATCAGTTCTTCGTATTCCCCAGTATTCATTTTTCCCTTCTCATCCATGAAGCTTTCCTCCTTCTTCCCATACCATACCGCACTTTTTCAAAAAAATTTAGGATGTCGATTTTTCATCCGGATAGGAGATTAGTTGGAAGATTCCGGCAGCTTATCCAGCCAGTCATCAAAGCTCTTTTTGGAAATACGGTACTTTCCGCCATCCAGCTGGATCCACCGGAACTCATTTTTCTTCAGAAGATTATATATTGTCGGTCTGCTGACTCCAAGGATTTCCTGTAACTCTTGTACTGTATAACATCTTTTCTCTGACATATGTCATTACCTCACATTTCATCAATATAGAAGGTCAAATAAAAGTCCTTCTATATATCCAAAGATTCGGAGTGTCTTATACAACATGTTTCAGTAAAAAAATGTCAAGATGAGCATAATTGCAAAAATAAAAGAAAGGAAGCCTATCACCTGTTAATGGTGACCACGCTTCCTTTCTTCTATATTTTTTCTGTTACAAATTTTTCTAGTTTTTCAATTAGCTGATTATATCTGGTAAGATTTTTTCTCATTTTTTGATGTAATTCCTCATCAATCGGTATAAAGTTTCCTTTTGTAAGTTCTATAACATTGTCCGTTGATTTCCTATGTCCTAAGGCATTACGATAGTGAGAAATTTCATTTTCATAATTTGATTTGAAAGAAGAAAATTCTTCTTCAGCAGTAAGGTTATAATTATCCAATAAAATCTTAATTACTTTTTCAAGCAAATATAATCTGTCAGAATGACTAAAAAAGTGAATACTGTTAACAGCTGCAGGAAATGTAGGATTTTCAGCCAACACTTTTTGTTTTGTTTTCTGATCTCTATCTTCATTTCGCTTAATTGTTTTCTGAACAGCGTTTTCTAAAATATCTTTTTCACTCTCATCAAATTTGTGCCAGACAATATTTAAAATCTCTTGAATCCTTACTTCAAAATCAGATGAACCATCCATAACAAAGCCACGCAAATTTACAAGATCTTCTGATCGCTTTACTATTTTGCTAATTAAATTTTCTACTTTTTCAGTAAATATTGTATAATCCCGTTTTGTTAAATATACTCCATCAATGGGGGTTCCCTTTGAAATAGCATCTAACATATTTTGCTCTTCTGAGGAATAGAACAAAATATCAGTTAAAATATTATTATTTCTAATAGCGGATGCAACTGTATCTCCAGTTGTCCCTTCTGCCAATTTGTAATCCATTAATATTAAATCATAATCATTCCCTGTTAATTCGGTAATATCAAAGTCATCACCATTTTTTCTAACAATTTTGGGAGTCAAGTAATGTTCTTGTAATATAGCATTGATTCTTAACCTTTCCATGTTATACCAAGATACTTCATCTTCAAACCATAAAATTTTAAATACCGTATTCATCTTCTTAATTTCACCACTAATCTGAAACCATCTCGATATGTGGTATCGATTGTTACAGTCCCTTTCATTTCTTCTACTAGTTGCTTAATATGATACAGACCTATGCCAAACCCTTTTTTACTAAAATTATTCGACACCCCCCATTCAAAAAGCATATCAATATCAATATCTTTATCTAAACCTATTCCGTTATCTGCAAATGTAATTTCAACATACTTCTGCGTTTCTCTTAATGATATGTATAATTTTGTTGCCCCTGCTTTTATAGAATTACTTGAAATATTATCCAAAATAACCCCTATAGAAGATGCATCAAATTTACAATTAAACCCTCCATCATCAGGAGTTAGTAAATATTCAATTCCTTTAATAGCTAAGTCTGCATCAATATATTGACGAATAAAGTCATATATACTATTTGAACCATCTTGTTTCAAGGTCTGATTTCCATGAATAGCTAAATCAGAAAGTTTGTGAGCTTTTTCATTCGCCTGATATATCTCACCTATTACCATTAAAATGGTCTCTTCATTGGCAGCTTTTCCTTTTGATAATTCTTCACGTAAGAAATTAATATTTCCTTTAATGGCATCTGTTAAAGTATAAACTGTGTGAAAGCCGCCAAGCAAATTAGTAACATTTTGATTGGCCGCCCCTGATAGAAAGTATACTTGTTTTTTTCGCACTTCACTTTCCTGACGTACCTGCTCCAGTTCTTTTTCTTTTGCAGCATTATCTTCTTCCAGTTTAATATTATCAGACAGAATTGCTTCAGTTCTTTTTTTTACGTTTTGAGCAAGCTTTAATAATCCTTCATCTTGTGTTTTTTCAGCAACCGATTCTAATTTCTTTAATGATGATGTAATACTATCTGGTTCTTTCACAAGCGTATCTGAATTTAAAATTTCGGGATTACATTCAACGCTTAATATGTCATCTGTATTTATACTAGTAATAAACTGTGAGACTATTTCATTACCAATTTCTTCTGGAGAAATAATATGATTATGATTGGATTTTAACGGTTCGCCCCAATTTATAAGATGAACAACATATTTTTCCAATACTTTTAATACCTTTTCAACAAACAACTCGGCAAGCATATCTACTGCAGGTGTTTGAATAAAACCATGTGCACGACTTGTTGTTTCAACAAATTGTTCATTATCACCTTTTATAGAAATACGCCCCATGATTTCACGGGTTCCTAAAAATCTCTTCCATCCTTGTGCTTTTCTTTGGTCAATTCCAAAAAAATCTTGTCCTGGCTCTCCATAAGGATTAATTCTAAATCCATTTTTATAGATGAACACTGAACCATAATTTTTAGGAGTGACTCCACCCATTTGGCGTGTAAAATTCACTTTTGCACTCTGATTGAGGTAGAATACTGAGATATGTATGTTTTTTAATAATCCATATTTTCGATTTTTTTCCTTAACAGTAAATATATATTTACCTCTGTCAGATAAAGTACTCGTGATGCTTCGTCCATCTTCCGATATATTAACTTCTATGTTGGTTGTTTTTATGTTTAGCTTTTCAAATATATCATTTTTAATTTTCCCATTCACAATATCACGATCTGGATTAATTTTCTTTTTTGAATTTTCTCCCTTTTTTTTATCCTTTTTATAGTCCTCCAACAACTTTTCATCTGTTTCTTTTTCTGATGGAACAACCATCTTAATATCAAAAGGTAATTCTCCTTTATCAGCATCAGGACTAATCAATTTCATTAGAGAACGTTTTAATTTTAATAATGCATCTCTATCCCATGTTTCTCTTAAATCAGTAACAATAAGAGTTGTTCCATTACTAAAACCACTTGGAAGCTGATTGATCTTAGAATAATCAACCGGAATTTCTATAAATTCCTTTGTATCATCTAGTTCAAACCGACTCCAATTTACATCTACAACATGTGCTTGAATTTCTTTTTTAGTTTTTGTTATTAACTGCAAAGATGCACCTAATCTGTCACAAGAAAATCGCCCAACGCCTTTAGCTCCTGCTACTTCACGCTTAATCTCTTCTCTATAAGTTGATTTTGATCTGTTTTGTGGCTTCTTTTCAGAATATGCAACAAACAACCATTTCTGAATTATATCATTGTATGTCATGCCACTTCCGTTATCAGAAATAATGATTTTTCCCGCACCTTCATCAGAGACTAAATACGATATTTCAACCTTACTAGCGCCTGCATCATATGAATTTTTTACTAACTCGAATACAGCAATATATTTATCACTAATCAAATCTCGCCCAATTAAATTTTTTAATCCAGCACTTACTCTAAATGATAATGTATCATTCGTTTTGGTCATCATTAAGCACCTCCAAAAGTGCCATTCCTATTTGTTCAGCAAATAATGGTGGAACAGCATTACCTACCTGTGTATACCTTGGTACTTCATTTTTTCTTCTCTTTCCACCCGAAGTATATTTTCCTTTAAACTCATACCAATCCGGAAAACTTTGAATTCGTGCATGCTCACGGACTGTTAAAATTCTTGGTTCACAATAGTGCACCAACTCATCTGGGATGGATGTAATTGTCGGAGCTTGTAAATTTGGATCAAGAACTGTCACACCTCGACGATTTAAACCTTCAACAATATTATCATCAGGTGTAATTCTTTTTCCTATTGGGGCACATGCTAATAATTTTTCATGCAAAGTGATAGTATCTTTTCTATGATTAACGAAGCGATGACTGTCTACCGCACCGTTAAATCCATCCATTCCTTGGCGCATTAATCTCTGGTATCCTGACGTAGCTACACCATATATTCCAGCTTTAAATCCTCTTGTGTCTGGCGAAGGACACGTTCCACAATGTTTTTCCAAATCGCTTATTGCTTCATATACTGTCGTTTTACTTTTTATCCCATTTTTATAACAAAACTTTTCTTTATTTTTTTCCAATATTGAAAAAACATCTTTAGGAGAATGGTTTTTCATTGCAACAAGAATAAATCTCTTTCTTTTTTGAGGAATACCATATTCAGACATATCCACGATTTGATGAAATGTTTTATACCCCAACCGTTTCAAAGCTCGCTCAACATATGAAGAATATTTCTTAGTACCTTTTTTGTTTTTAAAATTCACGGTAAACCCGTGAACATTTTCAAAAATTATTGCCTCAGGCATTACAAGCTTAATAAACTTAATATAAGACTTTACAAGTTTATTCCTTTGATCATTCTTATCACGTTTACCAGCCATCGAGAATCCCTGGCAAGGCGGACCTCCAGCAACCAATGTTATTTTCCCTTGTAGGTCAGTCAACTCCTTCTCGTGATTTTTTATAAGTTCATTGATGTCATGTTCTTTAATTTCAAGCCAATCTGGCCATAAAAAATGCTTATTTTTATTAATCAAATTGTGCTCTAATGTTGAAAAAGCATCCGCATTTTTTTCAACGGCAAAAAGACCTGCCCATCCAGCTTTTAATAAACCGGTAGACAAGCCGCCACAACCTGCGAATATATCAATATACAAGTTTTTCTTTTTCATCATAAAGCACCTCATTTTTGGATACAATTGTACATAATAATTATAAATCTTGAATTCGATTAAGTCAATTGGGAGGGGCCATTTATATGAATACCGCCTATTTTGTTAAAGTGTCAAAATCTATGTCCTGGAATGAATTAAAAGAAAAGATAAATAAGCAAAAAAATAATAGAATCAAACCTCTGCCTTTTATAATAGCAGCAATAATCGATGTCTCTTCTACGGACTTTGATAATCTTTCTCTGTCTCTTCAAAAACCCTCTATGCAGTATGCTTCCTATGCGGCTTTATCTGTTGCAACATTACAAGGTATATGGAATTGCATTTTAATAAAATGTAATGATGATTCACGAAATATTTTGATTTATACTGCTGGAAATATATATCCTTTATATGCTTCTATCATTAACTTATAAAACAGTATTCCCTATATTAATGCTCAAATTATGCTCTTTTCTTGATTATCAAATAATCGTCTGTACGCATTATGTATGTTTCTACTATTTTCCCCTGTTGAAGTTTTTTTAATTCCGTATTGTATAAGGTGTTCTCAATTCCCATATATATGAGAGGTTCTTTTTCTAAGAGCAAGATCCACCCGGTAATACACTATCGCAATTTTTGCTCTATTGTATTTCTACTGGGTTGAAATCTTGATGGGGATTCCGTTTCCCCATACCCTCGATAACGACATCTCTGATGTCTATTGGCTTCCACATAAATGTGGGCGCAGCACTGAATACAATCGGAAGGGACAGCCGATTTTTCAGTGGTACCACTACGTGGATGCAGTAAAAACTGCAGAAAGGAGGAGCATGGCACCAAAAGAAAAACCTCAGGAAATGCATCGTAACCATATCATTTGTCTGAGATTAACAGACACAGAATTTGCATTTCTAAATGAATCTGTAAACAGAGCAAACTTATCCCGTTCTGAATTTCTACGAAGATTGATTCTCGGAAAAAGGGTTGTAACCAAATATCAAGTTGTTGCAGATTCAGATGAAATCAAAAAACTGGCCGGGGAATTTGGAAAGATCGGATCAAATCTGAATCAGATTGCAAAATTTTTCAACTCTGGTGGGGAACGTTCGATGGCAATGGAAGATGATATCCGTCAATGTATTTCTGAATTACAACAGTTAAGAAAAAAAGTTATTAGATTGGCAGGTGACTTTGATGGCCATCATCAAACATATCAAAAACCATAATGCAAATTATTCTGATGCATTGGAATACCTTATGTATCAGCATGATGAAAAATCCAATAAAGCAATCGTGGATGAATATGGCAGAAAGCTTCTGCGAGAAGAATTTTATATGGATGGCTTAAATTGTAATCCCGATACCTTTGATATTGAGTGTATGGAAACAAATGCTCATTTCAAGAAAAACAGAAGAAAAGAAGAACTGAAAAGTCACCATTACATCATCAGTTTTGACCCTGCAGATGCAACAGAATGTGGACTTACCGGAGAAAAGGCTCAGGCTCTGTGTCTGGAATATGCCCGAAAAAACTTTTCCGGCTATCAGGCATTGGTAGTTACACATACAGATGGACACAATGGATCCGGTAACATTCATACCCACATCGTCATCAACAGTGTCCGCAAATATGCGGTTGATCGACAGGACTACATGGACAAACCCCATGAACAGGAAGCCGGATATAAACACCGCTCCACAAACAAATTACTGGATCATCTGAAGCAGGAAGTTATGGATATGTGCAACCGGGAAGGACTACATCAAGTTGACCTTCTTTCTCCGGCTCCCGCAAAAATAACTAAAGAAGAATACTGGGCAAAGGCGCATGGGCAGGATGAACTGGATAAAGTGAATGAGAAAATCCGCGCTGCCGGACTTAAACCGGCTTCCACCGTATTCCAGACACAGAAACAGTTTCTGCGGGATGCGATTGATGAATGTTCCCAACTGTCCGGAAGTTTTGATGAATTCCAGTCGCTGCTTTTGGACAGGTACAATATTTCTGTCATTGAGAAAAGAGGAAGTTATCGTTATCTTCATCCGGACAGAGACAGACGAATCTCGGCAGAATCTCTGGGAGCCAACTATGGAAAAGCATATTTGGAACAGCAATTCCAGAATCATTCTAGCGACAAAGTTCGTCCACATGAAAGCACTCACAGGGATGAGAATGTTGCAAATCTTGATTATCATACAGATCCATTTGTCATCTTTTACATGAAATCAGAGCTTCGTCTCGTGACGGATCTCCAGACAAATGTAAAGGCGATGCAGAATCAGGCTTATGCCCGGAAGGTAAAAATCGGCAATCTTCAACAAATGGCAAATACCCTGATTTATATCCAGGATCATGGTTATGACACCAGAGAGGATCTGAAAAAGCAGGCCTCAGACATTCAGGTAAAAATGGAAGAAGCTCAGGATCAGCTTTCTAAACTCTCTTCCAAAATGAAAACTCTGAACACACAGATCCATTATACCGGTCAGTATTTTGCTTCCAAATCAGTGTATGCAGAATTTCTGAAATCACGAAATAAAAAGGAATTCCGGCAGGGGCATTCTTCAGAAATTAGATCTTATGAGGAGGCACGCGACTGGTTAAAAACATTCTATCCGGACGGAAAGATGTTGTCGATGAAGACACTGAAATCTCAGAAAGCAGAATTACAGGAATCTATTGATGCCCAGAAATCAGTTGTAAAACAATTCCGGAATTATCACAAAGAACTGGAAATCGCCGGTGCAAATGTAGATGCCATTCTCGGTATGAAAGAACCATTGGTTCACCATTCTTATAAACAACCGGCACAAACAGAAAAATCTAAAAACAATACACAACACAAAAAGAAGGAGGACAAGACATTATGACACAAACAGAATTTCATTTGATCTTTGAACAGCAGGTGCAACGTTGTGAAGAAACCCTGTTGAGCAAAGCAAAAGAATATACCGGAAACAGCCCGGACAGGCTCAGCGCATTTAAAACAGCTGCAGCCTTACAGGAATGTACACCCGAAAGGGCTCTTGCCGGAATGATGGCAAAACATATCATCTCAATTTATGATATGTGCTTTTCAGAACAGGCATCTTATGATCAGAGCATTTGGAATGAGAAAATTACAGATACTTTGAATTATCTGTTCCTGCTCAATGCATTGGTCAGAGAGGAGGGCTGCCATGAATAGAATTGAAACAAAAATCCTGAACTGCTTTGCAGTAAAAGAAGCAGAAAAGAATATGGTTTTTGCCGCAAGGCTGACCCAGAGAGGGCATATCATCCATTCCATGAATGACCTGGTGGATCTGTATAACCAATCCTTTACGAATGAGACATTGACCAACCTGGGAGAACTTCCACACCCTGCCATTCAGAAATTTACAGTAATTACTCTGGCTGTCGTAGGTGCCAGCAGAAGATTCCTTTCCCAGATCACCCGGCACCAGAACGAAGTAAAGTTCATGAGTGCATCATTACAGTACAGCAACTATTCCGGAGAAGCAGATTTTGCCATTCCATATGAGATTATTTCCGCACCTTCGGAAATTCAGGCGCTTTATCTGGAAAGCTGTCAGGAAGACATGAACTGTTATGACCGCCTGTGCAAAGCCGGGATCAGCCATGATGCTGCCGGTTATGCAACACCGCAAGGATTAAGAAATGTATTGATCATCAGCGCAACTCCATATCAGTGGAAGCATATGATCGGTCAGCGTTGCTGCCGCAGAAATACCGATGAGATGCGGATCGTAATGCTTATGATCTGGCAGAATCTGTATGAATTAAGTCCGTCACTTTTTATTCCGAAACAGACCGGACCATTCTGCCAGAGAGCAAAATGTCTGGAAGGCAAAATGAGCTGCCTACATCCCATTGATCAGATCCTGCTTCCCGAAGATATTCTTCATCTGGATTATCCTTTACTTTGCAGAGGTGATGCAGTATGAAAATAAAACTCATTGATTTCGGACTGACTCCCGGACACAATCCTCTCCGCGTCCATGAAAATGATGCCGGTGCCGATGTGTATATGCCCTATGACTGTACGCTCCAGCCAGGGGAAATTGTCAAAGTGCCTCTGGGATTCGGATTGATCCTTCCAGATGGATATGCCGGATTTGTCTTTCCCAGAAGCAGCATGGCAGAGAAAGGGCTTACCTGTGAATTGCCACCAGTTGATTCTGGATATCGTGGAGAGATCCATGCCATCATCAGCAACGTCAGCAACAAGGTGCAAACGATACCCATAGAAACCAGAGTTAGTCAGCTGGTGATTACACCAATTATTATTGCTGATTTTGTATTTGATTTTGGAAAAGAAAGAGGAACTGATGCGTTCGGAAGTTCCGGAGAATAATTGAAACTTTTAATAACTGAGGTGCCAAACCGGCACCTCAACACAGATAAAATATAAAATACGAGGATATGATTATGATTACATTTGGAGAAAAATTACGATATTTAAGACGAAAAAACAATCTTACCCAGAAAGAACTTGGCATGGCAGTTGGATTTCCTGAAAATACTGCGGATGTCCGAATTGCTCAGTATGAGACCAATGCACGTATGCCACGAGAAGAACTATTAAGAAAGTTGGCACAGGTACTTGGCGTACAGAAAGAAATTCTCACTGTGCCGGTACTCACAAAACCCAAAGAATTCTCTGCAACATTCTTCTGGATGAATGAAATGGGAGACGGAGGCGGATTTCATTTATAATAAAAAGATGGATTTACTTATTTCTCATTTAAGCAAATCCATCTTTTATTCATTTTAGAATAAAAGAGAATGTAGATAACCAAATATTCTATATTCTCTAAGCGAAATACTTTGCACCGATATTAAATGAAGATTTCTTGTCTGCTACGTCAATCATTTCATAAAACAATATATACTTCATCCTTGTAAAAAAGCGTAGCCAGAAACCGAAGAATATTAAAAAAGTGATCTCATTCAATCTAATGTGAATGAGTATAGTGGCTCAGTTGTCAAGACAAAAATCTAAGATTTTTATAATGAACTGATATGGTGGACAAGTTACAAGGAACATGGAGAGAACAGTGGAGCACTCCCCAGATCCAATATATGCTAAGCTACAT
>NZ_VUMS01000034.1 GCF_009696065.1 Oliverpabstia intestinalis
ATATTATGTAGCGATAGTAGGCAATATTACAGAAGAAGCTGTAAAAGAATATATACAGCAGCAAAAAGAAGAATCTAAAAGAGAAGATACACGACGGTAAGCCTCTTTCAGAGGCAAGCCGGTATGAATGCTTGAGGCATCCGCCTTTTAGGCGTGCAGGCATAGGACCCTTATAGGGTCAACAACAAACCACCACTTGAAGTGGTGGTTATGACTTAATATGACCATGGCGGATGGGGATGATATAGAAGGAATGGAAAACTGCATTATCTCATGGAATGAAATTGTAGAACAAATTAATTGAAACAGAGTAATGCTTGGAAAGGAATGTTTGCATCAAAAGACACCTTCTGTTAGAAGGTGTTTTTTTGATGCAAACCACACTTTACAGTAGTAATTTACCGAAGGCTCATGTATAATAAAATACGGAAATGTTGATGCAAAAGGGAAGGATCCTGGGACAGGAGCTTTCTTGCGTGAAAAAACGGAATATGGAAACATATTCTGCGAAAAAGGGAGAACAAGATGAGTAAGAGAAATGATGTACACAAAGTATTGATTATCGGTTCCGGTCCAATCATTATCGGTCAGGCGTGTGAGTTTGACTACTCCGGAACACAGGCGTGTAAAGCACTGCGCCAGCTGGGATATGAGATTGTACTGGTAAACTCCAATCCGGCAACGATCATGACGGATCCGGGGATTGCAGATGTCACGTATATCGAACCACTGAATGTTGAGAGACTGGAGCAGATTATCGCAAAGGAGCGTCCGGATGCGATCCTTCCGAACCTTGGAGGACAGTCAGGGCTGAATCTTTGTTCTGAACTTGCAGAAGAAGGGATCCTGGACAAATACGGTGTGAAAGTCATCGGTGTTCAGGTGGATGCGATCCAGCGTGGCGAGGACCGTATTGAATTTAAGAAGACGATGGACCGTCTGGGTATCGAGATGGCGCGAAGCGATGTGGCGTACAGCGTGGATGAGGCGCTTGCGATTGCTGACAGACTGGGATATCCGGTTGTGCTGCGACCGGCTTACACCATGGGTGGAGCAGGCGGCGGTCTGGTATATAATGTAGAAGAACTGAAAACCGTATGCGCCAGAGGTCTGCAGGCCAGCCTGGTAGGTCAGGTTCTGGTAGAAGAATCCATCCTTGGATGGGAAGAACTGGAGCTGGAAGTTGTCCGTGACTCCAAAAACAATATGATCACTGTATGCTTTATCGAAAATATCGATCCGATTGGCGTACATACCGGTGATTCTTTCTGTTCCGCTCCGATGCTGACCATCTCCGAGGAGGTACAGCAGGAACTGCAGAGACAGGCATATAAGATCGTAGAAGAAGTAGAAGTCATCGGTGGAACAAACGTACAGTTTGCCCACGATCCGGTCAGCGGAAGAATCATCGTTATCGAGATCAACCCGAGAACCTCCCGTTCCTCCGCACTGGCAAGTAAGGCAACCGGTTTCCCGATTGCACTGGTATCCGCGATGCTGGCTTCCGGTCTGAACCTGGATGAGATCCCATGTGGAAAGTACGGAACCCTGGACAAATACGCTCCGGACGGAGACTATGTGGTAATCAAATTCGCGCGCTGGGCATTTGAGAAGTTCAAGGGCGTAGAGGATAAGCTGGGTACACAGATGCGTGCCGTCGGCGAGGTTATGAGTATCGGTAAAACCTATAAAGAAGCGTTCCAGAAAGCTATCCGAAGCCTGGAGATCGGTCAGTTCGGTCTTGGCTTTGCCAAGGATTTCCATGAGAAATCAAAAGAGGAACTGTTAAAGATGCTGGTAGAACCGAACAGCCAGAGACAGTTTATCATGTATGAAGCACTGCGAAAAGGTGCAACGGTAGACGAACTGTTTGCCCTGACAAAGATCAAACACTATTTCATCGAACAGATGAAAGAACTGGTGGAAGAAGAGGAAGCACTTCTGGCAAACAAAGGTCAGGTGCCGGCTCCGGAAGCCCTGAAACAGGCGAAACTGGACGGTTTCTCTGACAAATATCTGGGACAGATCCTGGAAGTTCCGGAAGAAGACATCCGTAATGCGAGAATCGCACAGGGTGTGGAGGAAGCATGGGAAGGTGTCCACGTAAGCGGAACGAAGGATAATGCTTATTATTACTCCACCTATCACTGCAAAGACGAAAGTCCGGTCAGCGATAACAAGAATAAGATCATGATCCTCGGCGGCGGTCCGAACCGTATCGGTCAGGGTATCGAATTTGACTATTGCTGTGTACATGCGGCGATGGCACTGAAAAAAGCAGGTTTTGAGACGATTATCGTAAACTGTAATCCGGAAACGGTATCTACCGACTATGATACTTCCGATAAACTGTATTTTGAGCCACTGACACTGGAAGATGTACTGTCTATTTATAAGAAGGAACAGCCGCTCGGTGTGATCGCACAGTTCGGTGGCCAGACACCGCTGAATCTGTCCGCAGATCTGGAAAAATACGGAGTGAAGATCCTTGGTACTTCTCCGGAAGTGATCGATATGGCAGAAGACCGAGATCTGTTCCGTGCGATGATGGACAAACTTGGTATCCCGATGCCGGAAGCAGGTATGGCAGTGAATGTGGATGAGGCACTTGCGATTGCAGAAAAGATCGGTTATCCGGTTATGGTTCGTCCGTCCTATGTACTGGGCGGCCGTGGCATGGAAGTGGTATACGATCCGGAAAATCTGAGAATCTATATGGAAGCAGCAGAAGGTGTGACACCGGATCGCCCGATCCTGATCGACCGTTTCCTGCGTCATGCAACCGAGTGTGAGGCTGATGCGATCAGTGACGGTAATCATGCATTTGTTCCGGCGGTTATGGAACATATCGAGCTTGCCGGCGTACATTCCGGTGACTCCGCTTGTATTATTCCGTCAAAAAATATTTCAGAGGAAAATCTGAAAACCATCAAAGAATATACAAAGAAAATCGCAGAGGAAATGCATGTGCGCGGTCTGATGAACATGCAGTATGCGATCGAAGACGGAACGGTCTATGTACTGGAAGCCAATCCGCGTGCATCCCGTACCGTACCGCTGGTATCCAAGGTGTGCAATATCTCCATGGTACCGCTGGCTACACAAATTATTACCTCCGAGTTCAGCGGCGCACCGTCACCACTGGATGGTATGAAAGAGAAAGAGATTCCATATTATGGTGTCAAAGAGGCTGTCTTCCCGTTCAATATGTTCCCGGAAGTTGACCCGTTGTTAGGACCGGAGATGCGTTCTACCGGTGAGGTTCTGGGCCTTGCGGACACTGTGGGAGAGGCATTCTATAAAGCACAGGAAGCAACCAAGAGCAAACTGCCGTTAGAGGGAACTGTCCTGATCAGTGTCAGCGACCGTGACAAAGGAGAGGTTGTGGAAGTCGCAAAACGGTTTAAGGAAGCAGGATTTGCTATCCTGGCAACCGGTCACACGAAAGAACTGATCGAGCAGGCTGGCATCGAGGCAGAAAGAGTATTCAAACGCAGTGAAGGACGCCCGGATATCTATGATGTGATCACCAACGGTAAAGTACAGCTGATAGTTAACACACCAAAGGGTGACGAGGATGGTCCGGATGACAGTTATGTAAGAAAGGCATGTATCAAGAGCCGTGTGCCGTACATCACAACGATGGCAGCAGCGCTGGCAAGTGCAGATGGTATTCTGGCAGAGCAGAAGCAGGAGAAGAATGAGGTAGTATCTCTGCAGGAACTGCACAGCCGGATCCGTGAAAAATAAAAGGCAAAAAGGGAGTAACGAAATATGATGGATATGAGAGAATTTCAGGAAAAACTGGAGCAGCTGATGGAACTGGCAGCAAAGCAGGAGAAGAATCTGAATAACGAGCAGATTCTTGAGATCTTTGGGCTGAATCAGTTATCTCCGCAGCAGTTGCAGAGTCTGTATGAATATCTTCGTATCCAGGGAATCCGTATCCAGGGGGCAGATCTTGCCCCTATGGATATCGGAAAGGCACTGGATCCGCAGGAAGAACAGGAGGAAGAGAAGAAGCCTGTGATTCTGGAAGCAGAGGATGAGCAGTGTCTGAAGGAGTATGAGGAGATGCTCCGGCAGTTCCCTTCGGAAAAGGAAGGGGAGCGGGAGGCTCTGCTTTTACAGGCAGTGACAGATGTTGCCGGTGTGCAGGAGCGTCTGGCACAGCTGTATCTGAAGGAGATCTTGCAGTATGCGAGAAAGCTGTGGAGACAGGGGATTTATATTGGTGACCTGATTCAGGAAGGGAATATGAGTCTGTTGCTGGCGCTGGCGGAAGAGATGCCGGAGGAAGGTAAGGCGGACTGGATGGAAGAACGTCTGCTGGCAGGTATGGAAAACTGGGTGAAGGAGCAGACGGAGCAGAAGTATCGGGACGAGTCCATGGTTGAGAAGGTTCGGAAGCTTGAGGCTGCGATCAGGGAATTGTCGGATGATGAGGAACAGAAGTTCAGCGTGGAGGAACTGGCGGCTTATCTGGATATGGATGAGGAAGAGATCAGGGCTGTACTGAGGCTGACCAGCGAGGGGGCGGATGAAGAAAAGTAAGGATTGCCTGTTTTTTTAGTTTGGTTAGACGGACGCGGCAGGCACCTGTTCCATGGGGGGTGGACAACGTGGGCAGGGCAACTTTGAACTAGCCACTAACTGCGACTAGATTCACGAGGGTCGGCTGACCCTCGCGAAAGTCTCTGTAAGTGTCGGATTTCAAAGCTTGCCCTAAGCGCCCACAAAGTGTTGTCCACCCCCCATGGAACAGGCACCTGCCGCTGTGCGTTTAAGACGGGAGGAAAGAAAATCAGAGTGAAATATTTTCGGCATCCGGATGGAAAATGTCTGGTATGTAATATATGGTATGATGAAAAAACTGTAAGAGAATGTATAAAAAGCTGCCAGCGGTGTTCGATGAGGGAACGCCGCTGGCTTTTTATAGGGGGTAGAAGTTTTTGAGCAGAAGAGTCAGGAATTACTTGTTTTCGGTTTCTGATGTTGTTTTTACATCTTTGTTTGGATCTGTGTCTGCGGGAACAATTGGGGGATGAGTGACTGGAGTGGTGGTGTTCCCTTTTTTTGCTTTGTGTCTGCGGATCAGTTTTCGTATCAACAGGATGGCAGCGGTGATGATGGCGATCAGGACCACCAGAACCGGGAGGTTGGCGATGATGGCTACGAAGAGGTCTACGAAGAAATCGCGGACTTCGTAGAGGCTGTTTCGAAAGCCGTTGCTGATGCGGCTGCCTATAGTGTTGGAGGTGGGTTGTTCGTAGGCTACTTCGTTGACGTTTAAGTAGACAGTGCTGTAGTCTACAAGGTTGTCGTAGGTTCGAAGCTGGGTTTCGTAGCTGTTGATCTGGTAGCGCAGGTCGGAGAGCTTGGATTCGAGGGCCAGGATCTGATCCAGTTCAGTGGCCTGTTCGAGAAGTTCGCTGACACGATCGTATTCGGTACGGAGGGAATCCAGGTAGGCTTTCTGATCGACGTATCGGAGGGTGATGTCTTCGGTTTCGATATTTTTGTTGGTGACGGTGCCCAGAGTTCCGGCAGTTTCCAGGAAACTATCCAGGCTGTCGGAAGGGATCCGGGCAGTGACGTAGTAGGAGCGTCTGCTGTAGCCGTTCTGTGGAGTATCCAGGGTGGAGGATTCGATATAGCCACCGCAGGAGGTGATAGAGTTGTCCAGTTTCGTTCGGAGGTTGTCAAGATCTTCGGTGGCGATATCCATCGAGACGGTGCGGATCAGTTTCCGGGTGCTCTGGTCGTGGGTTGCTTCAGCAGCATCGGTCGCAGCATCAGAAACGGAAGAGTCAGAAGATGAACCGGCAGTTTCAGCTGTGGCGGTATCGTCCATCATATCCGCTTCGCCGTCATAGGAGAAGCCGGAGTCGTCCAGGGGTTCGCTGGCTTCGACAGCCCAGGAGTCTGCAGATTTATTCTGGTGGACCGCAGAGGTGGTTGCAGAACTTCCGCAACCGGAGAAAAGCAGGATGCCACTCAAAAAGAGTGACGGGGCAAGTAAGGTTTTCTTTTTCATAATTAATGCCTCCTTTTTCATGAAAATATAGAAAAATAAAAAAATTAAAAATTTTTGAAAAAAACACTTGCATTTTCCAAAAAGGTGTAGTATTATAATTGTGCAAGGTTCGTTGGTCAAGCGGTTAAGACGCCGCCCTCTCACGGCGGAAACAGGGGTTCGATTCCCCTACGAACTGCTGAAACCCGGAAGTCGGAAATGATTTCCGGGTTTTTTGTTGCTATAGATAGAATCAAGTAAGTCACCTGCTTTAATTGCGAATATTCACTTGAGTTGTTAAAGTATTGAACGGTTATGACATAAGTACAATGTATGCAACAAAAGAGTTAAAAGAATGGGTGGTTAGAAAGTCTTTCTTTATATTCATTATAAGTGATAAATATAGGAAAGACAAGAAAGTTCAGAAAATCTTTGAAAAAGTTAGAAAAATGTAAGCAATTGTGAAGATGCTGAATAGTTATGAGAAAAAGAATCATGGAGGAAAAATGTAGTGGGTGAGTATGTGAAAAAGATTGGGATGCGCCGTATCCTGATCATGCTGCTGGGTAATGTTTTTCTTGGAATGGGTGTCAGTATATTTAAGTTCGCCGGTCTTGGTAATGATGCGTATAATGCCATGATGATGGCATTGTCTGATGTGGTCGGCATTCCCTATGCAAGATTTTTTGCGATTTTCAGTGTGGGCTTATTTGTCATTGAGTTGATTGCCGGAAGACATTTTATTGGTCTGGGAACTATTATCAATACATTGTTTCTTGGATATATTGCTACTTTTTTCTATAATATATGGGATTTCATATTTACAAAACCAGGTGTACTTCTGACCCGGATTCCGGTTATGGTGATCGGGGTTATCATCTGCAGTCTGGGCGTATCCATGTACCAGCGTCCGGATGTGGGAGTGTCGCCATATGACAGTCTGTCACTTATCATGGATAAGAAGCTTCCGAAGATATCTTACTTCTGGTGCCGTATGTCCAACGATGTGATCTGCGCACTGGTGGCGTATTTCGCAGGAGGTCTGGTTGGAATCGGAACTGTGATCGCGGCGTTTGGCCTTGGTCCTATTGTCCATTTCTTTAATATCCATGTAACAGATAAACTGTTGCAAACAGAGAAGCATTCAGAAAATTAAATATAGAGTAAAGCATCGACAAAGAAAACAGAGAACACATATCAAAAACAAAGATATGTGCTCTTTTTTTACGCAAGCAACGAGCCAAAGTTCGTGCTTGCACGAGACCTTGGCGACTGCCGCGATAACTTGAGAACCCCGCGGATTATCTTTCTCATAGTTACGCGAGTTGGTTTGAGTTGGCTATACTGTATAAATAATAGTAACTATTCAGTTGCCACTGTCCCGCGAGGTGTTTTGACATGAATATGTCAAAATCCCGAGACATACAAGCCAAAATGCCATCACCGAAGGTGATTTTTTATGCATTTTGGCTCGTAACTGTGAAGGTACTGAACAGTTACAAATAATAAAAGAATGGACTCCGAAAAGTAAGATATAGGAAAAATATATAAAAAAGAAAAGAATAATTAGCAAAATCAGACAAAATACAAAGAATAGATAAAAAAGAGGGTAAGTTGTCTGGACGATTGTGTACATGTGTCATATTATATTTATAAGTTCAAAAATGGAGAAAACTGAGAAGGACATTAACATTGTATAATATGTTCCCATATATCATCTCTCTGCTGGCGCTCGTATTTGTATCTAAGAACTCCAGAGCACCGAAGGCGGAAGGTATTCCGTATGATAAGGGAAAGAGATAAAGAAAGGTGGAAATATCGTGAAAAATTATTCAGAAGATCCAAGCAGACAGTATCATATCCAGGTGGCGAAAGGAGAAGTGGGACGTTACGTACTGATGCCCGGTGATCCGAAACGTTGTGCGAAAATCGCAAAATATTTTGACGATCCGGTGCTGATTGCAGATAACAGAGAGTATGTTACTTATACCGGAACACTGGACGGAGTAAAGGTAAGTGTTACTTCCACAGGTATCGGCGGACCCTCCGCATCCATCGCCATGGAAGAACTGTATCGCTGCGGAGCAGACACATTTTTAAGAATCGGAACCTGCGGAGGTATGCAGACAGAAGTAAAGAGTGGTGATGTGGTTATTGCAACAGGAGCCATTCGTATGGAAGGAACATCAAAAGAATATGCGCCAATCGAATATCCGGCAGTAGCAGATCTGGATGTAACCAACGCACTGGTTGCAGCTGCAAAAGCAAAAGATTATACCTACCATATCGGTGTGGTACAGTGTAAGGATGCGTTTTACGGACAGCATGAACCGGAAAAAATGCCGGTAGGATATGAGCTGATCAACAAATGGAACGCATGGAAAATGATGGGTTGTCTTGCCTCTGAGATGGAATCCGCAGCACTTTTCATCGTTGCAGGAAAATTAAGAGTAAGAGCCGGTTCCTGCTTCCTGGTAGTTGCCAATCAGGAGAGAGAGAGCCTGGGCCTGGAGAATCCGGTGGTACATGATACCGATATGGCAATTCAGGTGGCAGTGGAAGCCATCCGTAATCTGATCAAAGCAGACCAGGCAGAAAAATAATGATATAAGAAATGGAGATAAAAAATGGATATCAAAGAAATATTAAAACACGTAGACCATACACTGCTTCTTCAGGGATCCACCTGGGAAGAAATCAAGCAGATCTGTGACGATGCCATGAAATATGAGACTGCATCTGTATGTATTACTCCAAGCTATGTAAAAGAGGCAGCCGAATACATGAACGGAAGAATACCGGTATGTACCGTTATCGGTTTTCCGAATGGTTACATGACAACTGCAGCAAAAGAATTCGAGACCAAAGATGCCCTGGCAAACGGCGCTTCTGAGATTGATATGGTTATCAATATCGGATGGTTAAAAGACAAAAAATATGACTTGATTGAAAATGAAATCAAAATCTTAAAGGCAGCATGTGGAGATAAAATCCTGAAAGTGATCATCGAAACCTGTTTCCTTACGGATGAAGAAAAAATCAAAATGTGCGAGATCGTTACCAGCGCAGGAGCAGATTATATCAAAACATCCACCGGTTTTGGCGGAGCAGGTGCTACTTTTGCAGATATTGAACTGTTTGCAAAACACATCGGACCGAATGTAAAGATGAAAGCAGCAGGCGGAATTTCTTCTATCGACGATGCAGAAAAATTCCTGGCACTGGGAGCAGACCGTCTGGGAACCAGCCGAATTGTTAAAATTGTGAAAAATGAGGAAGCAACTGGTTATTAAAAGAACGAGAGGTGTATAATATGGAAAAAACAATGATTGAAAAGTTGATCGACACAGCAATCAAACAGTTGGATTTTTCCTATACTCCCTATTCCGGCTTTAAGGTGGGCGCAGCACTGCTGACAAAGAAGGGAGAAATATACACAGGCTGCAATATTGAAAATGCATCCTATACGCCTACAAACTGTGCAGAGCGGACAGCTATTTTCAAAGCAGTCAGTGAAGGAGTCAGGAATTTTCAGGCCATCTGTATTGTAGGCGGTAAGAATGGAGTACTGACAGAATATGCGGCACCCTGTGGTGTGTGCCGTCAGGTTATGATGGAATTTTGCGATCCGGAAACCTTTCAGATCATTCTGGCAGTAGATAAAGAAAAATATGATATTTTTACACTAAATGAACTGCTTCCGCTGGGATTTGGGCCATCCAATCTTTTATAGAGCGGCAGTAGTGAACGTGGAATGGAGTGGTGAGAAGTTATGACACAGGAAGAACTGCTAAGATTGCCGAAGGTGGAACTGCATTGTCACCTGGATGGATCTCTCAGTCAGGAATTTATCGAAAAAAGGCTGGGAAGATCTGTAAAAAAAGAAGAATTGAGCGTATCGGATGACTGTACAAGCCTTGCAGAATATCTGGAAAAGTTTGATATGCCATGCCAGTGTCTTAAAGATGAAGAAGGTCTGGAAGAGGCCGGCTATGATGTATTGAAAAGCATGAGCAGAGAACATGTATGCTATGCAGAGATCCGCTTTGCACCACTTTTTTCTGAAACAGAATCCATGAGCTGCAAAAAGGCAATGGAAGCACTGATCAAAGGGCTGGAGAGAGGAAAACAGGACTTCGCTATTGAGTACGGAGTAATCGCCTGTGCCATGCGTCATATCGGCGAGGAAGAAAACTGGCGGATGATCCGGGATGCAAGAGAACTTCTTGGATCCGGTGTCTGCGGAGCAGACCTGGCTGGGGCAGAGGCTTCTTATCCCATGTCACAATTCATGAATCTGTTTGAAAATACAAGAAAGATTGGTATGCCCTTTACGATTCATGCCGGCGAGTGCGGAAGTGTGGATAATATCACAGATGCAGTGAATGTTGGTGCAAAGAGAATCGGACATGGGATTGCCATGAGAGGTCATGAGGATGTGATCCGGGAACTGGCAGAAAAAAAGATCGGAATTGAGATGTGTCCAATCAGCAATCTGCAGACTAAGGCGGTATCCGGTCCGGAATTCTATCCGATCAGGGAATTCCTGGATCATGGTGTACGGGTTACTGTGAATACAGATAACCGGACCGTCAGCAACACGACCTTGACAAAGGAACTGGAATTTATTCAAAAAACATACGGAGTCCGGGATGAGGAGGTCCTGCTTCTGATGAGGAATGCAGTAGATGCGGCTTTTGCGAGTGACACTGTCAAAGAAAAGCTGTACCGGAAGTTGGCAGAAAAATAATAATAGAAAGAGGTAGACGAAGATGAAAAAGTACAACAGAATTTTTGTGATTGTCCTGGATTCTTTGGGTATCGGAGCTATGCCGGATTCTGAAAAGTTCGGAGATGTAGGGGTAGATACTTTTGGACATATCCTGGATCAGATGGGAACCCTGGAGATCCCCAACCTGAAGAAGCTGGGAATGCTGAATCTCCACTGTGGAGGAAACATGGAAAAAGCTGCAGAACCTATGGGACGTTATGCTCGTCTCGGAGAGGCAAGCAATGGAAAAGATACCATGACCGGACACTGGGAGATGATGGGAATCAAGACGGAAAAACCATTTATCACCTTTACGGAACATGGTTTTCCGCCGGAACTCATCGCAGAACTGGAAAAGCGCTGCGGTAAGAGAGTTATCGGCAATAAGAGCGCCAGCGGAACAGAGATCATCGAAGAGCTGGGCGAGGAAGAAATCAATACTGGTGCAATGATCGTGTACACTTCTGCAGATTCAGTACTTCAGATCTGTGGAAATGAAGAAACTTTTGACCTGCAAAACCTCTATCGTTGCTGTGAGATGGCAAGAGAAATCACACTGAAAGACGAATGGAGAGTGGGACGGGTTATTGCAAGACCCTATGTAGGAAAGAAAAAAGGTGAGTTTAAACGAACCAGCAATCGACATGATTATGCACTGAAACCAACAGGTCCTACAGTATTAAATGCTATGAAGGACAAAGGCCTGGATGTGATCGGTGTAGGTAAGATCAATGATATCTTCTGCGGAGAAGGAATCACGGAAACCTATCATTCTACCAGCTCAGTCAACGGAATGGAACAGACCATCGAAATCAGTAAGAAGGATTTTCATGGCTTGTGCTTTGTCAATCTGGTTGACTTTGATGCACTCTGGGGCCACAGAAGAAATACAGAAGGTTATGGCCATGAGATTGAAAAATTCGACAAAAATCTCGGGGTACTGCTGGAACAGCTGAAAGAAGATGATCTTCTGATCCTTACAGCGGATCACGGAAATGATCCCACCTATACAGGATCAGACCATACGAGAGAATATGTTCCTTTTATTGCCTATTCGGAACAGATGGAAAACGGAGGAGAACTGGAAGGCGAGAACACATTTGCTGTCATTGGTGCTTCTATCGCAGAAAACTTTGATGTGGATATGCCAGAAGGAACGATCGGACATTCCATTCTGGAAAAAATAGTATAAAAATATGTAACTATTCAGTAGCCACTGTCCCGCGAGATGTTTTGACATGAATATGTCAAAATCCCGAGACATACAAGCCAAAATGCCATCACCGAAGGTGATGGCATTTTGGCTCGTAACTGTGAAGGTACTGAACAGTTACAAAAATATAACAAGTAAGAATTGAGAAACGGAGTCCAAACGAATCAAGTAAATCACCTGCTTCAATTACGAAGAGTAATAAGCAGTAGTTGTAGGATTTATTCCAGGAAACGGAATTGCAAATAAAACAGGATCCGGAAATAAAAAGAACAGTTTGCTATGAAAATAATTCCATCAAAGCAAACTGTTTTTTTTACGCGAGCAACGAGCCAAAGTCTATTGTTTTTCAGAAATGCGTGCCGTGGATTTTCTTTCAATCAGCTGCGCATGCAAAAGGAATGTGCTGATGGAAACATGATTGAGAAGGCTGGATAATGCAAAAAATCCACTTTTACCAAGTTCTGTTCGATCCTGACGGATGGTGGTTAGGGGCGGTGATGTATAAGCAGCTATTGGCAGATCATCAAAGCCCACGATACTGACATCTTCAGGAACCCGATATCCAAGTTGTTGACACTGAACCAGAGCAGCACTGGCAATGGTGTCCTGGCTGCAGATAATGGCAGTCATTCCACTTTTTAAAAAGTTTGGAAGATGTTTTTCCATACATTCGGAAAGAAAACAGGAACAACCGGCATTGTCATAAGAAGCTTTCAGTCCGTGTTTGCGCATAGAACGGAAGAAAGCAGAGTATCGGATCTGGATAATCTGAGAACCAAGAGAATTGCTGAGATATGCAATTTTTCGGTGCCCCTGCCTGACAAGATGGGATACCGCCAGTTCCATACCCTCGTCATTATCAATACCCACATAGGCAGTGGAAGGGTTGCCTGTAATATAGTTATCATAAAGTACAGTTGGAGTACAACTGTTTTCAAAATCCTTAAGCCATGGATCGGCAAGAGAAAAACCGATCACAAAAGACCCCACATAATCATGTTCCAGCATATAAACATCATAAGGCTGGTTGCGTTGTATCTGGATATCAACAGGTTCGATCACAACATCAAATCCCTGTGGCTCTGCCAGCTGCCGGAATCCCATAATGATATCATATGCAAAATGATAAGGTTCTTCATACTGTATATTATCTTTTTCTATTAAGACACATATTTTTCTGACAGAATTTCGATAACGCCGTAACTTTGTATAACCAAGTGCTACGGCAGTTTCTAAAACTTGTTTTCGCAAAGTTTCGCTAATGTCAGGGGCATTATTCAGAGCCTTTGATACAGCACTTTTGGAAATCCCCATTTTATCAGCAATATCCTGGATCGTGGTCATGATGAAATGTCCTTCCGTGTAAAAAATGATACAGGGGTCAAAATACCGTTTGCCCACAACATCATTATATAGAATATGATTGTAAAAATCAATGGAACAATGAAAAGAATTTAGTAAAGTTTTGCTATAAAATATGATTGTCAATAATTAATAGAAATACAAGGAAATAATTGTATAGAATACACAAAACAGTATGGAAATAATAAAAAGATTGACGTTGAAAGGAAAAAGAATTATAGTAAAGGCGTCGAAACAATTCGAAACAAATATCTATAAATTTAGTTGCTTATATAATATAATTTGGAGGAAAATCAGATGGAATTTGCCAGCGTATATCATAAGACATCGGAACAGATGAGTTATGCATTGGACGAGAACCAGCTTGTTGTAAATATCAAGACCGGATATGATGTAAAGAAAATTTTTATTCATTATGGCGATCCCTTCGATGCAGGAATTCTGGGAGGAAATGAGAAGTGGACAGGAAAAAGGGAAGAGATTGTATACAAAAAACGTCTGTCCCACCAAATCTGGTGGACAACAACACTTTTGCCTGTGTATAAGCGATGTAAATATTATTTTGAACTTCATACAGAAAAAGAAGTCTGGTATTACTTCGAAGATGGTTTTCTGACGGAAGATCAGCTTAAGATGGACGGTCGTATGCTGCAGTGTTTTGTTGTACCGTGGATGAATCCGGCAGATATAAACCGTACACCTTCATGGGTGAACGATACGATCTGGTATCAGATCTTTCCGGATCGATTCTGTAATGGAACTCCGGAAAAAACGGAGAAGACATTCTGCCGTGGCGAAATCAGGGCAGGGTGACCAATGAGGAAAAATTCGGGGGGAATCTGGAGGGGATTCGTCAGAAATTATCCTATCTGGAAAAACTTGGAATTACCGGTATTTATTTGAATCCTATCATGGAAGCTGAGTCAAACCACAAATATGATACAACAGATTATACGAAAATTGATCCGTCTTTTGGCAATGGAGATACCATGAAAGTACTCTGTAAAGAGGCACACGAAAAAGGGATTCGAATCATGGTGGATGCCGTATTCAACCACTGTGGAAGAAAATTTGCTCCCTGGATGGATGTACTGAAAAATGGAAAGAATTCCCGCTATGCGGATTGGTTCATGGTTGAAAACTGGGAGCAGATCGGAAAGAGAGCGGATACCAGAGACAGACGTTTTTATTCTTTCGCATTTTCCGATGGGATGCCAAAGCTGAATACTAGTAATGAAGAAGTGATTCAATATTTCTGCAAGATCTGCGAGGACTGGATTCGGGATTATGATATAGACGGAATCCGGTTTGATGTGGGTAATGAAGTATCCCATCGATTTTTAAAACGGATAAGGGAGCATCTGAAAAAGATAAAACCAGATATCTATTTGCTTGGAGAAATATGGCATGATGCAAGTCAGTGGCTGCTGGGTGATGAATATGATTCTGTAATGAACTATCCCCTGTTAAGTGGAATCCATGATTTTTTCCTGGATCAGACCATGAAAAAAGAAGAATTTGAATACATGGTAAATCGTTGTTATACGATGTATATGCAGCAAAATAACAATGTATTGTTCAATCTTCTGGATTCTCATGATACAGAGCGTCTGATAAACCGGCTTCATAATCTGGATATTTTTTACCAGCAGCTGGCAATTCTTTTTACACTTCCCGGAAGTCCATGTATTTATTACGGGACGGAGATTGCTATGGAGGGCGCTCATGATCCGGATTGCAGAAGGTGCATGCCGCGGAGCGAAATCGAGAGTGATGAGAACCAGGAGAGGATCGGGACAATCAATCGTTTGATCATGCTTAGACGGAATGAGAAAACCTGCAGAAGCCCACATTTTCATTTTCCAAATACCTATGAAAACGGACGATGTGTGGAATATGTAAAAATCGACGAAGAAGGAAATAAAATAGAAATATTATTAAATGCGTCTAATGAAAATGTAAGAGTAAAAGGAGAAGGCGAAATCCTTTTTGCACGGAAATTTGATGGTGACATACTTGGAGCAAACGGAACCCTGATTCGTAAGATCGGAGTAACTATTCAGTAGCAAATATCCTGTCAGGCACCAAGGTCTAGAGCAAGCACGGACTTGACTCATTGCTCACGTAAATGAAAAGGCGGCAGATTTTGTGATTGTACAAAATCCGTCGCCTTTTTGTCTGTGAAAATCAAAATATAAGGTTTCATGAGGAAAAACAGTAATTAATATTTTTTATGTTCTTCCTCGGACATAGCCTGATAATCATAAATTGGATGAAATTCCTTACTGCAATCAAAAGATTCATACTGCATAAAAATCCGATCCATAATATTCGGGATCGCGGATTCCAGAGGCTGGAACAGAAGAATCAGGTACTGCATGGAACTGTAACGAGTGCAGATATCGATTTTTCGAATACTCTTACGAATGATTTCTTCCATTTGTAATAAAGCCTGTTCAGCTTTTTCGATGCTTGGCGAGGTTTCACCGGTGGATTCCATGGTGAGCATGATCAGGTAACATCTGCAATGGTTTCGGATGACCAGTTGATGAATATAGGAATACTGTCTTGCAAAATCACGGTAATCCAGATTCAAAGCACCCATATAGCTGCCACTGTCCTGAAGAGATTTTGCAATCTGAGTCAGATTATTGCCGGCTCCGGATACACTGGTGGACAGATGGTCGATCTGAGGCTGATAGAAGGAAAACTGATTTTTTCCATTTTGCTTGGCATAATATAAAGCATTGTCGGCTTTTGAACTGCAGTCAGGGAATGGTTCATTGCCGGAACACATATACAGGCCTGCAGACAGGGAGGCGTATTGAATCTCCGCATCATCTTTGGTGAGCGCATGGAATTGTCGGAACAGTTGTGTTATATGTTCCGAAGCTTCCTCATGGGTGATGTCAGGAAAGAAAAGCAAGAATTCATCACCACCAAGGCGACAGGCATATCCATTTGATGCAAAGCGTGTCAGAAGTTTGCCCAGAGTCATCAGAGCGCGGTCACCAGCCTTGTGTCCATGCACATCATTAATTTTCTTCAGGTTATCCATATCCACAAACGCAAGACATCCACTGTGATCCTGAACGGCACAGGCGATTTGTTTTTCGCCAAGAGTACGCAATGGAAGACCGGTAAGGAAATCGTAGCTAGTGATATCTTCCTGACTTTTGATGGTAGTAAACACATCGGATATAAACTTATTGATCGTGTGATTGGAATCCATATACAGAGAGTTTTCCATTTCTTTGTATTTGCCTATAACATCCTCCAGATGCCCTTTGTCCATTAAGTCCAGAAGAATGGCAGAGATTCGAGGATCAAACTGTTTGCCGGCACTTTCCGAAAATTCTTTTCGAATCTGATCTTCAGACAGAGCATTTCGATAGATCCTTCTGGAATGCATGGCATCAAAACTGTCTGCCACAGCGACGATTCGTGCATAGAGAGGAATAGCTGCTCCGGAAAGACCTTCCGGATAGCCGGTTCCATCATAGCGTTCGTGATGACTCTTTGTTACTTCAACCAGGTGAGGAACCAGTGTAATATCTTTTAAAATATGGGCACCTATGAGGGTATGCTGTTTGATGAGGGCATATTCCTCTTCGCTGAGTCTTCCCGGTTTGCTTAAAATCTGATCCGGGATGCCGATGGCGCCGATGTCGTGCAGGTAGGCACAATCCTTCAGATTTTCTATTTCTTCAGAAGACAAACCAAGTCGTTTACCGATTAATGCTGCATATTCGGCGACACGGATGGAATGTCCGCAGTTATTTCGATCCTTTCCTTCAATGGTTGCAGCCAGGGTGCGCATCATTTGCAGGGTCATTTCCTCTGTCTGCTTTTGCTTTCTTTCCAGTTCCTGTTGCTGACGCATATCTTCCATATGCTGGATTCCACGAACCGTACGGAATACATTTACAAATAACAGAATGATCATGACAAAACATAAGGAGCTAAATTCTACAATTTGCAAAGAACAATAAAAAGGGACTGATTATTTGTACAGTGGTTGCTGGCACTATTACAGTCGGTGGCGTGGTGTACCTTAAGATAAAAAACAGAGAGCCAGAAGTGGTGAAGAAGTATCATGCAGCATTACGAGACTACATCAACGATATTCGAAGTGGAGAATTGAGTATGAAGTCCATCAACCGTCTGATGGATGCATTGGATGAGCTTAAGCAGAACAAGAACTATGAGAAGATTAAGATTGAACTGACAACGGAAGAATTAAATGTTCTGGTTAATCGTATTTATGAGTATATTATTAAACTTGCCAGTGACAATGCAGTTGAGCTAACAGATGACGAGTTGCGCTCTTCTGATAATACCATTCTTAATCTACAGAATTATCTCAAAGCACAGAAACGTATATTCGAAGCTGCAGCATAAAAAAACAGCCTCACTACCGGAGTGAAATCTAGTAGTGGGGCTGTACATTTATGCCTTGATTTCCTGACCATTCTTGAAGGTGAAACGGATATCGTCGGCACTGTAGATGGTGGCATATTCGACAAGGCTGTTCCAGCTGTCGATGCTGAACTCTTCCAAAGAGTCATGCAGCTGCTTGAATGTCTTGAGGAAGGATTCGTATTCAGCTCTTTGTAGTTGCATCTGTTGCAGGTCGGCCATGAGCTGTTCGAGCCTTGCTTTTGATTTGTCGAATTTTGCCGAAAGACTGTCGTAGCGCTTCTGGTATTCGGTCTGGTCTAAGGCAACCGTAGAATTTTCCCTGATGGCGGCTTGGACCATTTCGGAAATAAGCTGTGTCTCTTCGAGTAGTTCATCCTGTTCTTTTTGGATGAATCTGATTGGACAGTATTGTGTTTCAAGGACTTAAAGACGAAGAAAGTTGTTGGAGAGAAATAATTTCCAGCAACTCTGTCTTTAATGAATAGAGTTCATTTTTTTATTCAACTATTCCCATGATATATACAATATATAAATGTGCAATTCAAATATCAGTTTATGCTAAGTGTAAAATAATAATAATTACTATTATTGACAAAAGAACAATTATCATGTATAATACAGATATACAAGAAACAAAGTGTTAGAAAAATTGCTAGGAACTTGGTAACAAAAATAAATCGACATTGAAAAGGGAAAATGACTATGAAAAAATATGAATGTGAACCATGTGGATATATTTATGATCCGGCAGTAGGAGATCCAGACGCCGGTATCGCTCCAGAAACTGCATTTGAGGATATTCCAGATGACTGGACATGCCCAATCTGCGGATTAGGAAAAGATGTTTTCGTTCCTGTAGAAGACTAAGCAGAAAATGCAGGTACGAAACTGCCAGACATTAAAAGAGCCTAAGAGAACATATAAAAGAAATGGAGGTCAAATTATGACTTACGATTTAAACATTACCTTTGATGACAATTTAGTAACAGGAAATAAAACAATCGATACACAGCACAAAGAATTGATTGATCGTATTCAGAACTTTGTAATTGCCTGTCAAAATGGCGACAGCAAGGTAAAGGCGATCAAACTTCTGGATTATCTTAACGAGTATACTGACTTTCATTTTAAAGAAGAAGAAGCACTTCAGGAAAAAGCCGGTTATCCAGAGCGTGAAAAACATTATGAAAAACATGAAGAGTTTAAAAAGACAATTCAGGAACTGTATGAATACCTTCAGGAGTATGAAGGACCAACAGATCGGTTCAGTGAACTTGTACAGAAAAATGTAATCGACTGGCTGTTTGGACACATTAAAACATACGACCGCTCTGTGGCAAAATTTATCTTTATGAAACAAAATCCAGATCGATGCTAAAATAAACCAGGGAACGAGTTTACTCAGAATGTAGACAACATGGTGAAGTAAACTAGGGGCTGTCACAATGCAGCCCCTTTCCTGTTATAGCGATATTCTAGGTAATATATTGCGCTGGCATGACATATTATTTTACTACTACTATATGGGAAGAGCAAGCAGCTCTTCTTTTTTTGTCCTTTTTATTCAATTTTAAGTTGTAAAGTCACTTTTCATGCCAACAGTATCGGAGGAAAATGAATGAGAGAGAAAACTATATATGAGAAGATTGCAGAAAAGTATAACACAATACCAGAAGAAGTACGCAGAGAAATGCAGATAGCCATAGATGCAGGATTTGATAATCCTGACCCGGCTGTGCAGGAAGAATGGAAGAAAATGACACTTAAAGCAGACAGGCCCACACCGGAAGAAGTAATCAATTACGCAGTAAAAAAATTAAAAGGAAATTAAAAATATGAAGAAAAAGATAATTGCAGTAATTTCAGGAACAGCAATCTTGATAATTGCTGCAGGAAGTATTTATAGGAAATTTGAATCCAGTCATAAAGAAGGCGAACCAGATGTAGTTGGAACTTTTTCTGTAAATCGGGATGAAAATATAACCGTGGTCGCAAATAGGGAAGATATTGAGGATAGAGAAGCGTTTGCAAGAAAACTTTTGCAGATGTACAAGGATGATTCTTTTCATTCGACAAAATTCTCCACAGACAGAGGATATGCGACGAGCATTGATATGAACATCTATTTATGGAAAGAGGATATTGAAGACGGGGAATCGGTAATGACAGCCGAATATAGACCTGTAGAATACGGAAAGGACTATGATGTTGTCAATAATCCTGATAAATTTCAACTATATATAGATGGAAAAGAGATTAAATGAAAATGCTAATCCCCCAGCTATGCTGGGGCGAATCGTGTAGTAGTGACGTTGTATGGTGAAAAGTAAAGCCTCCTATGATACGATAGTAAAGGTGTCTCAAGCCAATACTAAAGAGAATAGGAGGCGGTCCAAAGTGGACAGTTACAGCTTATCACATTCAAGGTACAAATGCCAGTACCATGTTGTGTTTATACCAAAGTACAGAAAAAGAATTATGTATGGAAAATT
>NZ_VUMS01000035.1 GCF_009696065.1 Oliverpabstia intestinalis
GATCTGCTCTGCTAACGGTGGGCTTCCTCCGATGATCAAGCGCCAGAGATACTACGAATCTCTGGGACTGGCTGCATAGGCAGTGATATCTTTGAGATAAATGTGTCAACCAATATTGACAATATCAGGATATAAAACCCATATAGCTATGACGGAAGAACGAATTATTACAGCCGCGACCATCACCAGTGGTGAAAAAACAGACGGAAAAGAATTGCCAGCTTTGGTTCGGAAAAGCAGAGCTGCGGGAATGAAAGTTGAAACTGTGATTGGTGACAAAGCCTATTCAAGTAAGGAAAATATTGATGCTGCAAAGGATAATCATTATGAGCTTATCTCCCGGTTAAACAGTATTGTTACCCAAGGGAATCGTACAAAGCCAGATGAATTTGAATTTAATAAAGATGCCGGAATGTATCAATGTAAAGCGGGACATCTGGCGATTCATAAATATCTTGATAAGCGAAAAACAGAAGGAAAGAATCCTCGAATGACATACTTTTTCGATATAGAAAAATGTAAAAGATGTCCTTATAAGGCTGGCTGTTATAAAGAAGGAGCAAAAAAGAAAACCTACACAGAAACATTAGTTTGTGATTCACATAGTGAGCAGGCTCAATTTCAGGAAACTGCACATTCCAAAGAAATGGCGAAAGAACGCTATAAAATAGAGGCAAAAATAGTGAATTAAAACATAGACATGGTTATGACGTTGCGTCATCATCAGGTCTTATTGGCATGGAAATGCAGGGAGCTATGACTATATTTGCAGTAAATCTCAAGAGAATTATTAAACTGATAAGTGAAAAATAAAAAGAATCCGTATGCAAGACAAGAAATCAGCAATAGAAAGAATATAAAATCCATCAGAATAAGTTTAGACTGATGGATTTTATATGTTCATTAAAATTTGAAATTTAAAGAGGTCGTTTCTCATATACTTTTATTCAGAAAATACGTCGAATACTTCAACCTTATATTATTATTTTTTTAATTTGAAGCACTCCAAAACACTCTAAAACCATAGATTTTTCAAATGATTTCCGCTTCGATTTTGACCCCAATTTTGACCCCAATTTTTCCACTCTGAAACGGTTCAAAACGGCATTTTTTCTCTCCACCAGACAGCAAAAAGCCCCGGAAATCAAGGATTTCCAGGGTTTTTTAAATATGGACCTGAGGGGAATCGAACCCCTGTCCGAAAGCCTATCCATTCAGGCATCTCCCATTACAGTCATTCTTTTGACATTCCCTTAACCCGACGCCGGATGACAGGCTTCAGACCTCAGTAGCTTCATAAATTCTTTTTTCTTCTCAAAGCTTTGAAGAAAAAGTGCCCCGCTAAGTTTGATGCCGGGATCTAAGCTGCGGGAGACTCAGAAACCGACAGCTGCCATTAGGCAGCGTACGCTAAATTTTCGTCTGCGTTTAAATTTAATTTCCAGGTTGGTGACGCAGTCCCAGAGCTGCGAATGGCTTCCCAAACTTCAAAACCCCCGTCGAAACCAGTACAAGCCCTCACATATTATATGAGTATATAAGTTGTATGGTTCGCAGACAGTTTTGTTCATTGCAAATCAAAATTGATCCCGTGAACTGATTTTGATTTGTACTTGTTCTATTATATGTGACATACAGAGTATTGTCAAGACCGGATCCATTGATTTTTCCCTGAGCGAACTACTAATGTTACTGTTCACTCCGTTCTCAGTAACCAGCTTATGGAAAACAACGGAAACAAAACCCTCCCGGTATACAGCCCAATGTATCAGTTATTCACTCCAGTTCTCCTGGAAGCGTGTCTGAAAAATCATTTCCGCAATCTACAAGCCCCACTTTGTGGGACTCACAGCTCACGAAAAGACTTTTTCAGACACGCTCTAATACAGATTCCGAACCTTGAAATCTCTCTCTGCTTCCCGTCTCTGGTCTTTCTTGGCAATATCCTGTCTCTTATCATACAGTTTTTTTCCTTTTGCAAGGCCAATCTCCACTTTTACCAGGCTCCGGTTAAAATACACTTTTAACGGTACAAGCGTATAACCTTTTTCTGCAATCTTTCCTTTCATTTTACGGATCTCGCTTTTATGAAGCAGCAGTTTTTTTACACGTAAAGGATCCCGGTTGAAAATATTTCCTTTTTCGTAAGGACTGATATGCATTCCATAGATATACACTTCTTCATTCTCAATTCTCACAAAAGATTCCTTGATACTGCACTTTCCCATGCGCAGCGATTTTACTTCTGTTCCATGGAGTGCAATACCGGCCTCGTATGTCTCTTCGATAAAATAATCATGATACGCCTTTTTATTGTTCGCGATCAGACGGCTTCCCTTTTCCTTTGCCATTCTTTAATCCTCCCAATCCATGTATTTGTTAAAACAGCTGTTTTCTTCTTTTAAGATAAAGTCAACACTCTTCGTGGACAGATCCACCTGTGATACTTTTACCGTTACTTCCTGACCAAGACGATATGTGTGTCCGGTCTTTTCACCTACCAGACAGTAAGCTTCCTCATCAAACTGATAGTAATCGTCCATCAATGTGCTGATATGCACCAGACCTTCCACCGTATTCGGCAGTTCCACATACAGTCCCCAGCCGGTTACACCGGAGATAATACCCTCATAATTCTGTCCCAGTCTGGTTTCCATATATTCCGCTTTTTTCAGTTTCACGGTCTCACGTTCTACCTCTTCGGCTCTGCGTTCCAGCGTACTGGTCTTATCTGCCACATCCCCGAGAATCTGCGCATAATACATTTTTTTCTCCTGATTCATCCGACCACGGATCGTCTCTTTGATGATCCGGTGGATCTGCAGATCAGGATATCTTCGGATCGGTGAAGTGAAATGACAATAATGCTTAGCTGCCAGTCCGAAATGTCCGCTGCACCCCGTCGTATATCTTGCCTGTTTCATGGAACGAAGGAGCAGTCGGCTGATCAAAGGCTCCGTAGGTTCTCCCTCGATCTCATTCAGAATCTCCTGGACTTCCAGCGGTGTGATTTCTTCATGTGACTTGTGTACCGGAATGTCCTGATTGCGGATAAAAGTCAGTACCTTTTCCATCTTGTCGCTGTCCGGATTCTCATGGGTACGATATAAGAATGGAATCTCACGCTCACAGTATTCTTTTGCCACTGTTTCATTGGCAAGAAGCATAAAATCCTCAATGATCTTTGTAGCTACATTCTGCTCATACGCTTTGATCTCCACCGGCCTTCCCATCTCATCCAGGAAGACTTTACTCTCCGGAAAATCAAAATCAATAGAGCCACGGTTACTTCTCTTTTTGCGAAGGATCGCAGACAGCTCTTTCATATGATGAAACAGCGGCACAAAATCCTGATATTCTCTCCGGAGATCCCCATCGCCCTCCAGAATCTTCTTCACTGCCGTATAAGTCATCCGGCGATCGACACAGATCACGGTCTCCGCAATTTTATGGCTGATCACATTTCCCTGTGCATCAATATCCATCAGACAGCTGAGGGCCAGTCGGTCTTCTCCCTGATTCAGGGAACAGATTCCATTAGACAATCGTCTGGGAAGCATCGGAATCACCCGGTCTACCAGATATACGCTGGTTCCCCGTCGAAGTGCCTCACGATCAAGAGCACTTCCTCCCTGTACATAATTGCTTACATCCGCAATATGCACACCGAGATGATAAATATTTCCATCCTTTGTCAGAGAGATTCCATCATCCAGATCTTTCGCATCTTCACCATCAATCGTAACAACAGTCCAGTTCCTCAGATCCATCCGTCCCTGAAAATCTCCTTCAATCACATGATCCGGTACTCGATCCGCCTGATTGGCTACTTTTACCGGAAAATCCATTGGCAGTTCATATGCTCTCGCAATGGAAAGCACATCTATGCCCGGGGCTCCCTGAGCTCCCAGAACTTCCTGTACTCTTCCCTCCGGATTTTTGTTTTTCCCACCGTAAGAAGTAATCTTTGCCACAACTTTGTCGCCATCATTTGCCCCAAGCGTATGTTCCCTCGGAATAAAGATGTCCTGCTGAATCTTCTGATTATCCGGAATCACAAATCCATAGTTTTTACTTTTCTCAAATGTACCAACTACTTCCGTGATTCCATGTCCAAGAATCTGTACAATCGTTCCTTCCCGGCGCTGACCGGTTCGTTCTTCTTTCACTTTCACCTGTACCCGATCCTTATGAAAAGCGCCCATAGTATCTTCCTGGGGAATATACAGATCTTCTTCCTGATCTTCCAGTTCCACAAAACCAAATCCTTTCGGATGAGCAATAAACGTTCCTTCTGACAGTTCCGGTGAACCTGTCTTCACTGTAGCAATCTTCCGGACTTTTTCATACTTTCCTTTTTTACAGATGATTTTTCCTTCCGCCTCCAGTTCATCCAGAACCTGGAAAAGTTCGGATCGTTTTCCTTTGGGAATCTGCAGCAACATTGCAATATCTTTTGCACGCATCGGCTGGTATTCTTTATTGGATACAAAGTCCAGCAACAATTTTTTTCTGTTTTTTAATTTTTTATTATTTATTCTCATATCTTTCTCCCTGGAAAATCAGAAGCATATGTCTCTGTTTTCCATATTCATTCAACATTTGTAACTGTTCACTGTCTTTGCAGTTACAAACGGTCTCCCATTGTAAATGTAATCATTGCTGATCACTTCTCTCTGTGTGCAAAAAACACCCTTGCAAGAAAGTTGCAAGAGTGTTCTTTTCACGTCACTTAAAATTTCATATTCAATACGATTGCCAGTACCATAAACAGAATCGCCATGATCTTTGTGGCCAAAACCAAATGACCTTCCATGGAACGACCTTTATTCTGTCCCCAGTAAGTATCCGCCATACCGGAAATAGCACCCAGACCTTTCTGTTTTCCTTCCTGCATCAGGACAACTACTGTCAAACCTATACAATCGATTACAAAAATAACCGTCAATACAATCCGTAAAATATTCACAATTACACCTCCTATGGTCAACCTCATTTATTTTACCATAGAAATTTGTGAATTTCAACCTTTTTTACTGAAATGTGTACAGATTATTGAAAGATTTCTTTTTATTGTTTGCTTTATGAACCGGCAATTCATCATACATTGCATTGAAAAGTCCAGCCAGGTATTCTCTACTGTCAACATTTTCTACTAATAACATCTCTTTTTCCCCTTCATATGGTAATTCATAAGTCGCAGTTGTCATATAAGAAACTGCAGATTTTGTCGGTTTCACAAGTAACCTGTCATCATATATGCCTCCGACAATCCTGTCTCGATAATATATAATATATTCTCCCATCATTGCACGATAATTAATTTCTTCTAAATCAGATAACTGCTCTAGAGCGTGTCTGAAAAAGGCTTTTCGTGAGCTGCGAGTCTCAGTTTGTGGGAGATTTTATCTGAATGAGGGCGGCGTAGCGGGCTACGGCAACCGAATGAGGGTAAATTCCTAACAATCCATTATCTTTTCTCAGAAGCATTAATACTGCGTCATAAACAGCTATTGCATGAAATTTTTCAAATACCTCAAAATCAACCATCGTACATACCCATTTGTGTTTCAACCCTTCATAAAGATGTTTCCACTTTTCCACCTCATCCGCAGCAATTAACACTTTTTCCATTTGCAGTCCTTCTCTTATGTTTCTTTACTTTTAAATCAGAAAAAGACAGTGAAATCAATCCACCGCCTTTTTCCCGCTTTCATCTAATTGATTATTTTAGTTTGACTTCTCTCACATATAGTCTAATACAATTCTAATAATTCAATATTACTCTGCTTTTGCCTTTGCCATCGCAGCAATATCCCCCACACCGTTCAAAACCATAGTTGGACGATACGCATAAGTTTTAAGTGTATCCTTCGTTGAACATCCTGAGAGAACCAGTACTGTAGACATACCACTTTCCATACCTGAAATCACATCTGTATCCATGCGATCCCCAACCATTACTGCTTCTGCTGAGTGACATCCAAGCATATTTAATCCCGTTCGCATCATTAGTGGATTCGGTTTTCCGCAGAAATATGCCTGTGTACCTGTTGCCATTTCGATTGGTGCAACCAATGCCCGACAAGCTGGTGCAATGCCGTTCTCAATCGGTCCGGAAACATCTGAGTTTGCTCCGATCAGCTTTGCACCTTTCAAAACCAAATTCGTTGCTTTCGTTAATGTATCCAAAGAATAGGATCGTCCTTCTCCCACAACAACATAATCCGGATTCACATCATTCATCGTAATACCTACATCATAAAGTGCATTTAACAGACCGGCTTCTCCTATCACAAATGCCGAACAGCCTGCCGCCTGTTCTTTTAAAAAAGCAGCTGTTGCCAATGCACTGGTATAAAAGTGTTCTTCTGGCACATCAAGTCCCATCCTTGCCAGTTTCTGATTTAATTCCCGTGGTGTATACCCACTATTATTTGTCAAAAATAAGTATTCCTTCTTTTCATCATGTAACCACTGAATGAATTCTGAAACACCTGGCAATATCTGATTACCATGATAAATCACACCATCCATATCGCAGATGAAACCTTTTTTCTCATTAAAATCAATTATGGAATTTCCCGTATTCATATATGCCCTGCCTTTCTTTTTCTTTAGAGTATGCCTCGTTCTTTTATTTCTGAAAAATCTATTTCCCACGATCATTTTAATATCGTATCATACGTACATAAAATCAAATACATAACAGTGTGAAACTAAAGTAAATTTTTCTATCTGCAGAACATTTATGACAACATCTCTTTCACACAAGTACTTCGATAATCACTCGGTGATATTTTATATCTTTCTTTAAATACTCGGTTAAACGTTCTCTGACTTTCAAATCCACTATCCAGACAAATATTTGTAATGGAATCACTCGTATTTTCCAAACGATGGCATGCATAGTTCAGCCTTGCATCGTTAAGATATTGATTAAAGTTTCTATGGAATGTTTTGGAAAAGAGTCTGGATAAAACATATTTGCTCACCCCCAGATCTTTTGCCATCTCTTCCAGAGAAAACTTCTTCTTAAAATTTGCTGATATATAGGAAACTGTCTGGTAAATAAGATCATTGCTCCCCACACTACTCTTTTCTACCAAATTTAATTTTCCTATGCAGCGTGCCAACACAATTTGAAGATATGCCTGTGCAACAGTAATATCCGACTGTTCTGTCTCTAAAATTGCATTTAAACCCCTATATACCTCCGGTTCAACCTTTTCCGCTTTGATGATTGGGTATTCAGGAGCCATGGAATGCATGATATCTGCAAATTTGACTATCGTAAATGGCGATGCAATCAGATAAGTCGCTTTATTTACACCGGGTGTCAGTACCTGATAGTGATGAATAACATCTGGAAATACAAAGCCTATATCTCCTTTTTCCATATGGTATAGCTCCTGTCCGACACCAAGTTCTAATGCTCCATTTGTTACACAAACGATCTCCAGTGCATTATGAAGATGTGGTTCAATATGTTTTGACTTCCTATTTATTGCTATAATCTCCTCTTTTGTGTCAACATATTTTAACTGCATGAAATACTCCCCTTTGCAACATTTGTCTATATCTTCTTTCGATTTGGCAAGCAATTCTTTTACACCTATCTTATAATCAACTTGTAAATAAGGAAAGGAGGAATTGCAAATGAGCAACCTAAAAAAATATCTGAATGACCTTTTAGTATTCTACACTGAATATTTTAAGCATCCTTACCATGTATAAATACTAAAAGGACTATTTTGTGAAAACTGTATATTTTCTTAAGGCCATTTCACAAAAATGAAGTGGTCCTTTTTTATTTTCAAAATACAGTTCTATCACTTTATATATAGAAAAAAGCACTGTCTCATCGAGCAACGACCAGACAACGCTTTCTCCTGTCAATTCTAATTTATGTCTGATGCATCTGTTATTTCATCTGTAGCAATTCCTTTTTCTGCTTTCAGTTTTTTATTTGCATCTTCTACATTCATTCTTGAAAGTACAAACATAATCAATACATCAAAGATTAACGGAAGCCAAAGATACATAAACTGCATCATATCAAGTGCAGACTGCGGCTGAGTTGCATTTGTTCCGACATATCCACTGAACTCAAGCATCCATCCAACAACAGCGGTTCCAATACCTCCACCGATTTTTACGCCAAGAGAAGTACAAGAGTACATCGTTCCGTCAATTCTCTTTCCCTGTGTAAGATAAGTGTATTCAGAGCAGGATGCGATAACTGCATTCATATCTCCCTGCCATGGTCCCTGACCTAAGGCTGCAAGAGCTGTAAACGCCATCATCAGCGGAACACTGCCCATATATCCGGCAATAACAACAAGTGCTCTACCAATGACTGCTAAAACATAACCTCTTAAGTTCAGTTTGTACATACCTTTCCACTTACCAACTAAGGTTGGTGTAAAAATTAAGGCAATGATCAGTGGAATATTAACTGCCCATGCAAATTGTCCAAACAAATTCTTATTTTTTAGTACCCATGTCATGTAATAAATGCCAGCTCCAATCATGGCACTATATAACTGCTGTAAAATATATGTTCCACAAATCATCATGTAATATTTGTTTTTAACAAGAAGCTTGAATGCCTGTACCATTCCGTACTTTTCATTATCATTCTTCACTTCTCCTTCGTTAAGTTCTTCCTCAGGAAGTTCCTTAACAGAAAGTGCTGAAATCGTATTTATGACAAGACCAATGATTGCATAGATAATAGCAACCGTTCTCCATGCCGCAGCATCTCCACCACATTTATCTACAAATCCAACTGTAATCGCCTGAATCAGAAGACTTGTTGAAAACGCAAAAATAAAACGGTAAGATCCCATCTGCACACGCTCTTTGCTGTTCTTTGTAATCAGTGACGTAAGTGCTGAGTAAGCAATATTGTTTGCTGTATAAAACACACCATTTAACAGTGTATAAGAGATAAAGAACCATGCGTATTTAGCCGTTGTTCCAAAGCTGACTGGTACTGCAAAGCAGCAGACCAGCGTAATAGCACAACCAATGTATCCGTATAGCATCCATGGCTTCGCTCTTCCCATTTTACTGTGTGTTTTGTCAATCATTGATCCAAAAAATATATCCGTAAAACCATCAAATAGTTTTGATACGGCAATCAGGGTACCTACAACACCTGCAGCAAGTCCTACTGAATCCGTCAGATAGACCATCATGAAAGATGTCAGGAAGGCATAGACTACATTACCTGCAATATCACCTGATCCATATCCAATTTTGTTATACCATTTCAAATACTTTTTTTCTTCCATCGAATTTCTTTGCTCCTCATCTTCATCGCACTTAGAATCTCAATATGTCTAACCGTATGATGTCTAATTATATTTTTTTCTCTGTTTTTGTCTGATTGCTCTGTATATCCGGACTTTACATTGCAATCAGACTATTCTTCTTTGTTTACGAGTTACATGAAACTTTATTATCCCTTTACATACGGTATCAGCGTAAACTGGAACCGGAATAATACATCATCAAATCGGTACTGATCCAATACAACTGGACCACAACTATTAGAACCAATGCCATTTAATGCATAGTCAACGCAAAATACTACACTATCTGATTCTGTCAGTTCATAATTATGCGTTTTCTTCTCAAGTTCTTCCTGCGTATAATAAGAAGCATTGAATGAGAAGGCATTTTCCGCAGATACCACAATTCCATATCGGCTGTTGTTAAGCTCTACATATTCACAATCATAATGGCTTCCATTTTCCTGTGGGCAAATATAATCCTCATGCAAATCGTCTACATTTGCCTGGTACAAACCGTGGCTCGCAGCCTGATGTTTGTCACAATAGCTTTCCTGTGGTCCCATTCCAAAGTATCGTGCAGCTGAAAGTTTTTTATCCAGGAACATCCTCACACCAAATCTTGGCAGGTCCGGGAATTCATCATCTTTTGTTACTTCAATATCTGCATCAATCTTTCCAGCAGCTTCTATTTTCCATGTGATCGTCACATCAAGAATCTTCTGTACTGTCTCTGCCACAACGGATGCATGGCTTGTAATTTTCACACCATGCTTTCCCTGCACGACCTCTGTCGTGTAAGCTCTTGTATAAGCTTTATCATAATGGGCTTTCTTCCATTCAGACTTGATGTACATATCGTTATCTGTTGGAGCTCTCCAAATATTTAATTCCATCGGATGGTTCAAGTATTCCCGCCCTGCGAATTTCATCTCTGTAAAGAGTGCAGTATGTTTGTCTATGGTATAAGCAAATTCACGCCCCTTGATATGGATCTGTGTATCATTTTCATTTACCTGTAACTCAGAGTCCACTGCTGTTTTTTGTAGCCATTTCTCAGCAAGTTTACATTTTGCACCGTCTTTGCTTACCTCAATTTCATCGAATCCAAGAATATGATCTTCATCCAACAGTGGCAATTCCTTTTTCAGATGGTAAATAAATTTTAAATAACATTTTCCACTCTCTGGCACATTGATTTTAAGGTTTATTTTTCCTTCACTGTGTGGTGCTGCTGAAACTTCTGGAAGTTTACCTTTGCTGATTACAAGCCCGTCCTGCGTCAGTTCATAACTGATCTTCACATAATCTTTCAAGTCATCAAAATCCATGTAGTTATGAAGCACCAGTTCTCCGCTTTCTTTGTCATAGGAAATAACCCTTGCCGGGCGATAAACATTCTTGTATTCCAAAAGTCCTGTATGTACCGTTCTGTCCGGATATACTAATCCATCCATACAGAAGTTGCCATCATGAATTTCTTCGCCATGGTCGCCCCCATAAGCATATATAGTCTTTCCATTCTCAGCAGTTCCATGAGCAATCGCATGGTCACACCATTCCCAGACAAAGCCGCCGCACATTTTATCATTATCCTGAATCATCTGGAAGTAATCCTCAAAATCTCCAGGTCCGTTTCCCATACTGTGACAGTACTCTACCAAAAGGAAGGGTTTGCTTCCATCTTTATCCAGATATTCCTGAATTTCGGAAAGCGCCGGATACATCCGGCTGTACACATCCAGATTGCTGTAATCATATGTTTCATCATAATTACGGTATCTTGCACTCTCATATTGTGTGATGCGGTCTGGATCAAAATTCTTTGTCCATTCCAGTGCTTTTTCAAAGTTGCAGCCATAAGCACTCTCATTTCCCATTGACCACATAACAATACAGAAACGGTTTTTGTCACGTTCCACCATGAGTTTTACGCGATCAACGATTGCCTCTTCCCATGCCGGATCATCTGCAATCATCTCATTCCATCGTTTGAACCGATTGTAATCGGTGTCTTCTTTTCTGTAGATCATAAATGGACCATGAGCTTCAATATCTGCTTCATCTATCACCATGAATCCATACTTGTCACACATTTCATAGAAAAATGGTGCGTTCGGATAGTGGCTGGAACGGATCGCATTAAAATTATGCTGCTTCATTAACGTAAGATCGGTTGTGAGCTGTTCCAGACTGATTGTAAATCCAGTAACCGGATCGGAATCATGTCGATTGACACCACGGAATTTAATCTTCTGTCCATTTAGGTAAATGACCTGGTCTTTAATCTCTATCTTTCTTAATGCAATGTGATCTACAATTACTTCATTCTCTGTTTCAAGAATCAGTTTATATAGATATGGATTTTCTGTATTCCAAAGTTCCGGACTTGCAATTTCTAATATAGCTGTTCCTTCTTCAGCAATACTTCCTAGTGCTACAACTGCTCCGTTTCTATCTTCAATCGAAATTTTTACATTTAAGGGAGAGTAGAATTTCATTTCAATTTCTACTTTCGCAAGCATATCCTCAATTCTTGTTTTAATATGATAATCACTGATTGCCTGTTTTGGGCGTTTCAAAATGTACACATCCCGGAAAATACCACTCATACGGAATTTGTCCTGATCTTCCAAATAGGAACCATCACACCACTTCATGACCAGAACCGCTATGCTGTTCTCTCCGTCCCGAAGGAGGTCGGTGATATCAAACTCACTGGTCATATGAGAAACCTGGCTATACCCTACATAAGAGCCATTGATCCATACATAAAAGCAACTGTCTACTCCTTCAAAATTCAAGAAAGCTTTTGGTGCATTTTCATCTTTGTGATAAACAAAGGTATGTGCATATGTTCCACATGGAATATCCTGTGGTACATACGGTGGATCAAATGGGAACGGATACCTGATGTTTGTATACTGATGTGTGTCATATCCTGCCATCTGCCATACACTCGGAACCTGAATCTCATCAAAATTTTCTGTATCATAATCTTTCTCAAAGAAGGGTTCCTGAACATCATAGATACTGTTAAAATACTGGAACTTCCAAGTTCCGTTCAATAACTGCATTCGGTCTGACTCTTCCCTGTGCTCCACCAGGTTATCCATTCTTTTGGATGCCGGAATAAAATAGGCTCTGGCTGGCATTGTATTTTCATGCAGTACGCTTAAATCCTCATAATAACGTGGTACAATCATAAATAACTCCTTTAATACATATACATTTTTTTGCACTTTGTTTTTCCACAGCAAACCTTGTCTTTTACTTTTATGTTTACGCTTCTCTGTTTTGCTATATATATCTTATCCTAATCTGCAAAACATGTCTATGAATTGGATTGGACAAAATATGCACTAAATGATACAATAACAAAAAAGAAAAAGAGGTGCTACCATATGTATATGAATACCGGTTATTTAAACCACTCCCATATGGATTTCAAAGACAAAAGTCGCCCACTGGTTGTAGGAAGTTGCGGTACTTACCGCCTTTCCAGCCATCCAAAGTTACCAACCTACCGTCCAAGGGGACGCCTGGATTATCAGATTATCTATATCACTGCTGGTTGTGGGCATTTTCATTTTGACAATGTGGATAACGAAACAATTGTCCCCGCCGGTAATATTGTACTGTACAGACCGAAGGAACTTCAGAAATATGAATATTATGGAAAAGATAAGACAGAAGTATACTGGATTCATTTTACAGGCAACAATGTAAAAAATATCCTACGGCAATATGGATTCCCGGATAAAGAGCGTGTATTTCAGGTCGGAACCTCTATGGAATACGAACAGATTTTCAAGCGTATTATCATCGAGCTTCAGCGTTGCCAAGATAACTATGAGGAAATGCTTGTCCTTCTGCTCCGTCATCTTCTTATCATCTTTCATCGGGAACTGACCAGGGAACATATCTCGAAAAATGAATACCTGGATCACGAGATGGATAACGCAGTTACCTTTTTCAGTGAAAACTATAACCAGAATATTAGCATAGATGATTATGCTGCCTCACGTGGAATGAGTGTCAGCTGGTTTATCCGAAACTTCAAAAAATACACAGGTTCTACACCAATGCAGTTTATTGTGGAAATCCGAATTAACAATGCCCAGATGTTACTTGAAACAACAACCTATTCCATCAATGAAATTTCTAAAATCGTCGGGTATGATAATCAGCTTTATTTCAGCCGGCTTTTCCACAAGCTGAAAGGATATTCCCCAAGAGAGTACCGAAAGATAAGAAACAGGTTCTAAAATCCACAATATCATAAATCCAGTTTCCCCTCCAAAAGAGGATACCACGGAATCATCAAATCAACGATTCCATGGCATCCTCTTCTCTCTTTTTGCTATTCTTATTTTACAAACTCAACCGAATAATAATACATATACTCATTATCTGTATCTATGTGTTCTCCTGTAATGTCCTATATCGGCAACGAACTCACTCCTTGTTCGCCATAGATTAGTGCTGGCAATCCTTGCTCTGTTTCATCTTTCGTAACATGTTCCCAATTTCATCTTAACATCAAAATCAGCTTTTCACAATCTACTATTTTATCCTCAATGTCATTTAAGTGTGGTTTCGTTATTTTCCATTTATCCGATCTCCTTACCTGTCGGACGAGCAAAAGGATTCTCATACACAGCTGTTTTGCCAAGATAATCCTCAATACGCAACAGCTGATTATATTTTGCATTCCGGTCTGACCTGCACGGCGCACCGGTCTTGATCTGTCCACTGCCACAGGCTACCGCCAGATCTGCGATAAAAGAATCTTCTGTCTCACCGGAACGATGAGAAATAATCGTGCGATATCCGAAACGGTATGCCATCTCTACTGCCTCGAGAGCTTCCGTCAGGGTTCCGATCTGATTTACTTTTACAAGAATCGCATTGGCAGCATCCAGACGTATTCCACAGTTCAGCCGCTTTTTATTCGTCACAAAAAGGTCATCACCCACCAGCTGTACCCTGCTGCCAAGTCTCCGTGTCATCTCCGTCCAGTCTTCCCAGTCCTCTTCTTCCAGACCATCTTCAATCGAAGCAATCGGAAATCTTTCCAGCAGTTTTTCATAATATGCAATCATCTCGGTGGATGTCCGCACAATCTCATATCCCTGCATCCGGCTCTCCCCGGGAAAATAGTACCCTCCCCGCTCTTTATCATACAGTTCACTTGCCGCCGCATCAATAGCAAATACCACATCACTTCCCGGTGTGTATCCTGCATCTTCAATTGCTTCTGTCATAAATTCCAGCACCTGTTCCGTGCTTTCCAGATCCGGGGCAAAACCGCCCTCGTCACCGACCGCGGTAGACAACCCTTTGTGTTTTAAAAGAATCTTCAATCGCAGATAGATTTCCGCTCCCATGCGTACTGCTTCCCGAAAGCTTTTCGCTCCCACCGGCATGATCATGAATTCCTGAAGATCTATCGTATTATCCGCATGGCACCCCCCATTCAGAATATTCATCATCGGAACCGGCATTCGCACTGCATGCACGCCCCCGAGATATTGATACAGTGGCAGACGCAGCGCTTTCGCCGCAGCACGGGCTACCGCAAGAGACACGCCAAGTGTCGCATTTGCTCCCAGACTGCCTTTATTGTCGGTTCCGTCTTCCTGAATCAGCAGCTGGTCTATATAAGACTGATTCAATGCATTTTCCCCTACGATCAGTTCGGCCAGACGAACATTGACGTTTTGTACTGCCTGCTCCACGCCAAGTCCTCCAAAACGTTCTTCTCCGTCCCGCAATTCCACAGCCTCGTATTTTCCGGTAGATGCTCCTGATGGCACCATAGCTCTTCCTGTATATCCATCCACTCCCATGATTCCTTCTCCTACCGTCACTTCCACTTCCACCGTAGGATTGGATCTGGAATCGAGCACTTCTCTTGCGTAGATTCTACGAATCGGTAGATATCGATACATCACATATTCCTCCTGTTTCTGTTATCTGCTGTTCTTTTTCAGTATGTCCGAAGCGAGAGAAAAATATGTGTGTTTCATTTCTTATTTATGTAAAAAATATATTCTATTGTCATTTCATAACACTTATGTGATACTTTTCCGTATTAATTATTGGAAATTTATTTCTGGCAGGGGTGGTTCTGTGAATACCTTACATAAGTTGAAAAGAAATATCGCATTAGTGATCATATTTTTCATGTTTGGAATGTGTTTTGCTCCATATCAGACACATTCTTTTTTGTATACTTCCATTTCAGCCAATTCTGCCACTTTCTATTCCGGATCGGATAAGTAAACGAAAAAAATGCAGGAGATAAAGTACATTGTGTCTTTATTTCCTGCATTTGTATTTACGCGAGCAACGAGCCAAAGTCCGTGCTTGCACGAGACCTTGGCGACTGCCGCGATAACTATAAGAAACTCGCAGAGCGTGTTTCTCATAGTTATTCATGTTTGAAAAATCAAACTTCCTCGAATCTTACTTTTTGATCAGCAGAGATTTTCCTGTCATTTCAGCAGGCTGTTCCATACCCATCAGTTCGATCAGGGTTGGGATGATGTCTGCCAGGCAGCCGTTCTCACGCAGTGTGTAAGAAGGATCTGCATTGACCAGGATGAACGGAACCGGGTTGGTGGTATGAGCAGTAAATGGTTCTCCTGTCTCATAATCTACCAGCTGCTCACAGTTTCCGTGGTCAGCACAGATAAACATCTGTCCGTCAACTTCTTTCAGAGCATCAACTGCACGTCCTACGCACTCGTCGACAACCTCTACCGCCTTGATTGCAGCAGCTTCCACACCGGTATGTCCAACCATATCCGGATTTGCGAAGTTGATGATGATCACATCATATTTGTCAGATTTGATCGCATCTACCAGTTTGTCACATACTTCGTATGCACTCATCTCCGGTTTCAGATCGTAAGTTGCTACCTTTGGAGATTTAACCAGGATTCTGTCTTCCCCTTTGTTTGGCTCTTCCACACCACCATTGAAGAAAAATGTAACGTGTGCATATTTTTCTGTCTCAGCGATACGTGCCTGTGTCATGTTATGAGCTGCCAGGTATTCGCCAAATGTGTTTTTGATCTCCTGTTTTACAAAGGCTACCAGTTTGTTTCCGATAGTTTCATCGTAATCAGTGAAGCATACAAAAGTTACATCCAGTTTTTTCTCACGTGAGAAACCTTTGAAATCATCATCGCAGAATGCTCTTGTGATCTCACGGGCACGGTCCGGACGGAAGTTGAAGAATACAACGGAATCTTTATCCTGAACGGTTGCAACCGGTTTACCCTCTTTTTCGATAACGGTTGGCAGAACAAACTCATCTGTCTTTTCTGCATCGTAGGAAGCCTGTATAGCTTCTGCAGCATCTGTTCCTTTTACGCCTTCACCCTTTGTCATTGCTTTGAATGCCAGTTCTACACGATCCCAACGGTTATCTCGATCCATTGCATAGTAACGTCCTGAAACGGTTGCGATCTCGCCAACGCCTATTTCTTTCATCTTAGCCTGCAGTTCTTCGATATATCCTTTACCGGATGCCGGCGGAGTGTCACGACCATCCAGGAAGCAGTGTACATATACTTTTTCCAGACCTTCTCTTTTTGCCAGTTCCAGCAGACCAAAAAGATGAGTGATGTGGCTGTGTACACCACCGTCTGATAACAGTCCCATAAAATGCAGCGCAGAGTTGTTCTCTTTTGCATTCTTTACAGCTGCCAGCAGTGCTTCATTTTTAAAGAAATCACCATCCTGGATCTCTTTGGTGATTCTTGTCAGTTCCTGATATACGATACGACCAGCGCCCATGTTCAGATGTCCAACTTCTGAGTTACCCATCTGTCCTTCCGGAAGACCTACTGCCATGCCGCTTGCGTTACCCTTTACAAACGGACACTGAGACATCAGCTGATCCATAACCGGTGTCTTTCCTTCACAAACTGCGTTTGCTTCGCATTTGTCATTTAATCCATAACCATCTAAAATCATTAAAACGGTAGGTTTTTTACTCATGTTTTCCTCCTCTTGTTGTACAGACTACTTTTGTACGACTGTTTAATCACATTACATGTGATTTTTCCGGTAACGCTCCCTGTACCATTTGCTACAGTTCTCATAATATCTAAAAGCAGATTTCTATCTGATCAGACAATAATTGCACACCTGAAATCACACTACAGATATTTTAACAGAAATATAGATTTTTTCAAGGGTTAACAAAGAGAAAATCCCACAGATAAGAAACTGTTCTCCCGGCTCTTATCTGTGGGATTCCCACTGTTTTAACTAATGAAAATTCCAAATTCAGAAATATAATTCTGCACTTACATATATTTTCTCATAGCTGCTTCTACTACATGTCCTACCAGAACAGATGTAGTTACGCTTCCTACACCGCCCGGTACCGGAGTGATAGCATCTACGATTGGCTCTACTGCTGCATAATCAACATCTCCACAGAGTTTTCCTTCTGCATTTACATTGATACCTACATCGATGATTGTCTGGCCTGGTTTTACATATTCAGCGCCTACAACACCTGCACGGCCAGCCGCAACGATAATGATGTCTGCTTCTCTTGCAACAGATGGCATATCAACAGTTCTTGTATGACATACAGTAACTGTTGCATTTTTCTTGATCAGCATCATGGCTGCCGGTTTTCCTACTACCAGGCTTCGTCCGATGACAACTGCTTTTTTACCTGTACAGTCAATTCCATAGTGATCAAGGATCTCCATACATGCCTGTGGTGTACACGGAGGGAAACCAACCTGTTTTCCTGTAAATACACCGGACATAGATCCGTCTGTCATACAGTCCACATCTTTTGCAGGATCCAGAGCGTTTTCAATTACAGACTGATCCAGATGTTTTGGCAGCGGACGGAATAACAGTACACCGTGAATGTTGTCATCTTTGTTTACTTTATCGATAGTAGCCAGAAGTTCTTCCTGAGATACATCTTCCGGAAGCAGGAATTTTACACACTCTACACCCAGTGTCTCGCAACGTTTGGTTGCTCCTCTTTCGTAAGAAATATCGCTTCCGTTTTCACCTACTCGGATAATACCCAGTGTCGGGTTGATGCCTTTTTCTTTTAAAGCTGCAACGTTTGCTTTGATTTTTTCATTCAGAGCTGCAGTTACTTCTTTTCCTAATAACTGTTTTGCCATTTTTATGTTCCTCCTTATTTCAGTCTGCCTAATACGCTGTTGAATACTTCATCTGCAATCTTGGTATATTTTTCCAGCATTGCGTCACATTTTGCATTCAGTTCCTCTGCGTATTCTCTGTTTTTCATGGATTTGGTATTGATGTATACGTTCAGGCTGGCACCCTGTAAAGCTGCCTTGCAGAATGCTGCACCTACACCGGCATCACTGATCGCCAGTGTGGAGCCTTTCGCTGCAAATTCTACGATGATCTCGATTGCTTCACAACATTTTTCCATGATTTCCATCGGTACAGAGCAGGCGTCTTTCAGGACGATTTCCATAACTCTGGCTTTTTCCGCTTTTTCCTCTTCGGTTTCTCTCGGCATTCCATATGCTTTGGAGAGTGGTTCAAAAACTTCTGCATCACGTTCGATCAGATGCAGCAGATCTTTCTGAAGTTCATCTGCTTTTTTCTTCAATTCCCACATCTCATCTTCTACATCGGCATATTTTTTCTTACCTACTGTAAGGCTTCCTACCATGTTACCCAGAGCAGTTCCGATTGCTCCAACCAGAGCAGATGCACCGCCGCCACCCGGAACCGGTGCTTTGGAAGCTAATACTTCTACAAATTCATTGCATGGTACAGTTGAAAATCCCATTGCTTCTTTCCTCCGCTTATTTCTGATACAGCTGCCCGGTTTCCGGGCAGCCATATGGATTATTTATTAGAACAGACCTGTGATTTTTCCTGTCTCGTCTACATCGATCTTCTCAGCAGCCGGTACTTTTGGCAGACCAGGCATGGTCATGATCTCACCGGTCAGGGCTACGATGAAGCCTGCACCTGCGGAAATCTTCAGATTTCTTACAGTAACTTCAAAGTCTGTCGGTGCGCCCAGTTTGGTCTGGTCATCTGTCAGGCTGTACTGTGTCTTGGCTACGCAGATCGGGCAGTTGCCGAATCCAAGGTCTTCCAGCTGTTTTGCCTGTTTCTGGGCATTTGCTGTCAGTACTACACGTT
>NZ_VUMS01000036.1 GCF_009696065.1 Oliverpabstia intestinalis
ACAGCCTGGACCTTATATTCGTGGTCGTATTTACGTTGGGTACGTGACATTGAGAGTTCCTCCTTATTCTCTTTATTATACATGAATTCTTTGAGAATAAGGTGTCAACTTTATTTATACAACATCAGAATGACACTGTCCCTCACAAGATAATTCCCTGTCCATGAACTTGGAAACAGAATTCCTTTTGGTCTTCCACATTTAAACCAGTATTCTGTAAGTATCTCAAGTGTACGGTCAGCAAGTAAGGTATAACGGTCAAAGCGGCTTTTGCCATCACGGATGTGTATTGTTTTATTGGTGCGTGAAATATCCTCATAGTGAAGGTGCGTGACTTCTGATACCCGAAGACCACCTGAATACATTGTAGCAATCATGGCTTTATGTTTCAGGTTTGGCGTTGCATCAAGAATCGCTGATATCTCTGCTTTCGTAAGTACGGTTGGCAGGCTCCTGTCTCTTTTCATACGTGGGATATCATCGTCATCCCAATTCATCTTTAATACTTTTTTATAAAAGAAACGAATACCGGAATGATAGTGGTTGTATGTTTCCGGTGAAATCCCGGAAAGTCTTTTTTGGATCAGAAATGTGTCAACATCATCTGTTGTCAGAGCATCTATTGGCTTATCTGTATATTTTAAAAAGTGAGCAACACTTGTACAGTATGCATGAATAGTAGAATCTCTTAGATTCCGTTTGTTTGCAGCATTTGTAATCTGGCTAAATATTTCATCGTACATAATAAAATCCTCCATGTAAAGTAGTTAATGAGAAACCCTGCTTACATGGAGGCGCATTGGCATAATAAAACCGCTTGTCAGAAAAGCGGTCAAATGGTATTCTTTTCATAGGCAGTGGTGTCTTTCTGTATTGAATTGTTTTGTGTGGTAACTTTACAATATCAAATGATGGTAAGAATTGCCATTGCCTATTTTATTATTGAGAAAAAGAAAGCTGCGCCACAGCCTCGGCAGGCCATCGCGCAGCGATTTTGTTCAATTTAAATTTATCTAACTGTTTTACAAAGTCCAATCTATCGTTCCAACATAAACTGTTCAAGGTTTCGTTCATGATTATACTTAATTGATGTCTTTTTATCTTTTTCCAAAATAACATCATTTAAGTCAATTTCATTTAATGATGCAATAGCAAAAGCATAATGAATAACATCTACCAATTCGTTTGCTAATTGAGATTTTAAATCTTCGTTATCAGAAGCCTTTCTGCCGTCTCTTTTATTTAAAACTTCTGCAACTTCACCTACTTCTTCAACTAATTTCATAAACAAACTAGTATCAATGCCATGTTCTTTATAATGGTCATATAAATAATCTTCATAATCGCTAACACTAATTTTCATTGTATATCACCTCTGTAAATTTCCGATTTCTCAGTTTCAAAACTTGAATTTAAGGTTCTCTTTTATTTTCAAAATAAGCTTCAATCTTTTTATCTACAACAATTCCTACAGGTGTCAAAACCAATAAAATAATTACCATTATTATCAATGTAAAAACCATCGCCCCATCAAAACATTTATCAGCAATAAGTTATTTTTCTTCTATAGATTCTGTTACATTAGTTCTATATTTCTCTTCACATGCTTTTAAGTAATCAAAGCATAATCCTCCATCACATCTATAAAAAAATGGATCTTTACAAATTGTATTATCACTATTGAGAATAAATACAGGTATGATATCTTTATCGTTGCTGTTTATATAACTAATTTTAAAACTGTATCCCGTTCTTCCAAGTGAAATGCCATCTCTTTTCATTGAAATACCTTGAATATTCGCCACTATATATTCGATATCTTCTGAATCGGTGATAGTAAAACCAGTTCCTGTATTTCCATCGAACACATTTATATGGTCTACCTCAGAAGTATTTACATTCTTACCGAATTTCTTTGGCATGAAATAGTAACCTACTGTTCCTACCAATAACACAGCAATTAAAATAACCAGAATACGCAGTTCCTTTTTCATACACTCTTTACCTCCACAAATATCGATTTTTCGTTCTCAGCGACTTCCCAATAAATGGGAATTTAACGTTCTCTTTTATGTCTATCAATAAGCAACAAAACAAACATAATAAGCCATATCCCCCATGCGATCCAACAGCCTATTCCTTGATATTGGATATCTATGATTATTCCAATAATAAAAGGAACTGACATAAACATCATTCTTTTTCCATATGCCTTACACATAGCATTCTCATCGTATTTCTTTCGTTCATCCGCTGATTTCATATTATAACCCGACAAGAATTTAGTAGCTTTTCCTTCTGATTTATAAAACCACATTCCAAACAAAAACATAATCACTGCCATCATAAAGTCAAAAACAATATAGAACATATAATACAATTTCTCCTTTCAGCCAATCACTCTTATCTCTTTGAATTTTCTACATTACTCTTCAGCTTTGACCAAACATAGCAAATCAGTATATCCTGACTGCATAAGTAATTGCTTAAAACCAGACATCACTTCTTCTTTTGTATAATTATTATTTTTCAAAAACTCACTATCCTTCTCACTAAGGTATTGGTAGAAAAGAGCTGCTGCCATTACCTCATTTCTGTCTGTATAATCAATGCTATCTAAAAGTATATTCTCTGCTTCGTTAATTTCCCCAGAATCAATCATATCAAGAAAATCTTTCAAATTTTTCCCTGATACTTCATATTTATTTTCTTTTTCAAGTTCAACAGAAACATACTTTTTCCCAAACATTAAAGAAAATAATACTCTTACCATTTCTTTTATCATTCGCATAATATAGTCTTTTTCGTCTGTGAAATACATTTTTCACCTCCATAACTTCCGATTTTAATGTCTCTATTATACCATAATGATACTATTATAAAAAAGGAAAAAGAGCTCCTTCGAGCTCTTTTGGGTCAGTTCTGCAAACTGGAAGTTACATAAATCTGCTTATCAGATTATATGCTGTGACTACATAGACAAAAATCGCTATGCCTGCAAATATCATAGCATCTTTCTTCGCACCTTTATCATAACACTCCTTTGCATTTGTCAACATAGTTAATCCCATAAAGACAAACATAATCGGCAGTGTTATATCAGTAGAAACTATGTTTATCAGTCCCAGTGAGCCAAAAATAATAGTTAATACGCTGAATATTGCTTTCCATATACGCATACATAGTCCTCCTTTGCAAATTCATATTTTTTGTATAAAGCAATAGTATTTATCAGTAAAACTTAAACGATAGCTCCAAAATATCTTCTATCCTTATTTTGGTATCATCTGCCATCACCAGCAGACGCTCCTGCGGGCAGATCTTTTTCAGACCCTGGCTGATAGTAAGGTATGCTCCACCATTCTTTTTTGTATCAGGCCGAAAATAGGTGATACATACTTCTGGTACTTCGGCAATTCGTTCCTGGAGGATATACACTTTTTCATCTAATTTCAACTTTTCATAATCATCCAGTTCTATTTTCCCTTCCGTCAGACGGGCAGTCTCTGCAATAGCTTCTCCATGCCCGGATAATGCTGCAAATGGTGCAAACTGTGCTGCCCGGTTATATATGGACATCTGTGGATGCTTTTTCGATACATGATGTTCCAGATACAAGATATCTTCATATGATTCCATATCCCTGCTCCTTTATGCTTTATGTCCGCCGATCTCTTCGTTCCGTTCCCGGCCCGTTGCGCCTTCCTGAAAACTGGTTCCTTTTAATACGGCATTTTTGCCAAAACGATTCTTGATCTCAAGCATGGCTACCTGCAGTTTCCGCTCTTTTGCCAATGCGTCATTTTCTTCTCTCTCCTTTTTCTCCAGTGCATGATAATCTGTAAACAGGTCATACTGTTCATAAGTGATTTCTTTTTCTGCCTGACCCTCATCTACCAGATGATTTGCGGATATATTCAATCTTCGTATCAAAAGATTCCGGTCTACGATGCGATCATACAGTTCTTCTGCAGCCTGTATTAACAAATGAGAAGATGATGTTTTTCGTTCCAGATTCACCGTACCATTGGCATGTTCCGGAACTTTCTTTCCATATCGGTTTGTCGTGATTTTCCCCGTATATGTGATTTGTTGTGATTCCAGATTTTTTCTGTCATATCCAATCGTAACAACCAGCTGATCTGTGACAAGCCCTTTACTTACCAATTCCAGTGATAACGCATCTGCCATCTCACGCATAACAATACGTGCTTTTTGTGCTTCATAAGGACAATGCAGTACCTGGCCAGAGCAGATGCTTTTTGTTTCTGGCCTGTACCCTTTTACATCTGCAATCGTGCATGGCTCCCAGCCCCAGGCATGATCAATCAGCAATTCTGCATTAATGCCAAATAATCGATATAACAGGTCCTCGTTATGATAGCTGCGTTCATCTCCCAGGGAACAGCGTGCGATATCTCCCATCGTATACAACCCATACTGTGCGAGTTTTTTTGCATACCCTCGTCCGACTCTCCAGAAATCTGTGATCGGTGTATGACTCCACAGAAGTTTCCGGTAAGATATTTCATCCAGTTTGGCGATCCGAACACCGTCCTCATCCGGCTCCACATGCTTTGCTACAATATCCATGGCAACTTTACACAGATACAGATTCGTACCGATACCTGCTGTCGCCGTGATCCCGGTATTTACATAGATATCCTGCACCATTTTTTTGACCAGCTGCTCCGGAGATACGTGATAAATATCCAGATAAGATGTAAGATCTATCATAACCTCATCAATACTGTAAACATGAATGTCCTCTGGAGCGATATATTTTAAATACACATTATAAATCCTGGTACTGTATTCCACATACAGCGACATACGCGGAGGTGCTACAATATATTCCAGTTTGTATTCCGGATGGTTTTCTAATTCTCTCTTATCATATGAGGCAGCAGTAAATTTCCTGTGAGGAGCCTTATACAAACGTTCTGTATTTACTTCTTTTACCCGCTGCACGACCTCAAAAAGCCTTGCCCGCCCGGAAATCCCATATGCTTTCAGTGATGGTGAAACTGCCAGACAAATTGTTTTTTCTGTCCGGCTAAGATCCGCTACTACAAGATTTGTCTCCAGCGGATCCAGCATTCTTTCATGACATTCTACGGATGCGTAAAAAGATTTCAAATCAATAGCTGCATAGATTCTTCCATCTTTTTTATGGCTGTTGTGTATGTCTGTCATTTTCTCACCTTCTTTATCTTACCTTGATAAACCACTGATCGATTTTCCGCTGGAAAAACAATTCGATCATTCTTACCCTGTCATGCTCCATAATGTCGCACAGAAACGTAATATCACTGTTTTTATGATCCTGCACACGGTGCACCTTTATAATCTGATAGACCAGCTTACAGCCTTCGGTATCTGTGACCTGGATATACTGAGGCCGCACACCGCCCTGATTGGAAAAAGAAGCAATACAGGATACCGGCTGCAGCTGGTTGGAATACTTACATTCAAAATACTCTCTTTTTTGCAATGGAATAGCCATACAATCCCTCTTATTCTGTATCCTGTTTTTTGTCATTTTATCATAGAACGTATGTTCTGTCAATTTGGATTGCACTTCCAATTTTTGTAAAAAAGAGACCTGAAAGAATCAGCTTGCTGCCAGTGCCATCTGTATCAGTCTTTCAAACGATTCTGCGAATCTTTCATCGTCTTCTTTTGTCCTTTTTTTCGGACCTTTTAAATGGGCTTTGTTTGAACTCCTCCGGGCCTTTTTATTCAGATGCCGTTCCATAAGCATCCGGTCGATGTTATCATTCGTATACCATTTTCCGGATTGGTGGATCGCATAAGCTCCCTTTCCCAGTGCCATTGCTGCCACACCATAATCCTGTGATACAACAACGTCGCCTTTATGGCATATGTTGATCAACTTATAATCCACTGCGTCTGCTCCTGCACCTACAACCACAACTTCGCTGTAGGCAGATGTCAACACATGATTCGTGTCACATAACAATGTCACAGCAACGTTATATTTTTGTGCCTTGTTTTCGATGATAGCGATCACCGGACAAGCATCCGCATCCACGTATATATGCATTATTTTTCTCCTTTGTTTCTACTATAAGAACAGACTTTGCTGCTCATACTCTGCCTCGCGTTTCAACATAATCGGCGTGTATTGCAGCAGTTTTTCCATCTTTTCATTCTGAAACCAGTCCACAATCTGTTCTTTTTCCAGAATTAACGGCATCCGTTCATGTACTTTTTCCATAGAAGCATTAGCTTTTGTTGTTAAAATCACGAATCTTCGTTCATTCTCAAACCAGTCACAAAACCCGGCCATATATAATACCCGCGCGTCTGGCCTGGTAAATGTATTTTTCTCTTTTAATCGGTTCCATTCATAAAAGCCACTGGCAGGGATCAAAACACGATGATATAATATGCCATTTCGAAAAGAAGCCTTATCCATCACGGATTCTGCCCGTGCATTAATAACAAGATTCTTTCCCCTGGATAACGGATAACCCCATTTGCACATATGAAGTTTCAAACCGTTTTCAGACTTTTCTATAACCGGCGCGCTCTCCATTGGATGGATATCCCCGGTAAACTGGGCTTTGCGGATCCGTTGGTCTACTTCCCTGACCATCTGCTGTATTTCATCTGCCATATCTGAATCAATATAATATCTGCCACACATCTTCATTTCCTCATAACAATGAAAGAAGGGAGCTTTTTTCATTGCCCCTTCTTGATTTTTTGTATGTATTTTTCTTTTATTATAACCACTAAATCGACTTGCTACAACCGGATGTTTATCTAATGAAAATGAAACAGGCAATTCAAATATGGACATATAGTATGACAAAATCGCCAGAAATTACATTTAGCAATCTCTGGCGATTCAAATTTTTTATTTATGGTATTCGCGTTCATTTCCATCTATATGATGATACGCGGTACTGCTTTTCTGATTGTTTCGGATACGGTCATCGGATGGTTTTGTTGTCATCATTTTATACAGTTTTGTATCCTGCGGAAACTGATCAATAAATGGAATCACCGTTCCCCCGCTTTCGCTTCCCTGGCCACCGGTCATCCAGATCAGTCCCTGGCCAGAGGGACCGTTGTTGATATACTTCTGTTCTTCCGGTGAAATATTATAAATATTTGAAAGCTGTATCAGATTCATTGGGGCCTGATTTAACAGCATGACAAATCCACAGTTATTTAATATCGTCCTTCCTGCCTCAGATTTTAACAGATCTTCTACGTTCTGTGTAATTCCTGTTGGTATTCCATTCCATTTTCGTGCCCTCTTCCAAATCTCCTGCAAGAAATCAGCCGAAGTATCCTTTTTAAGCAGCAAATAAAACTCGTCAATATATAGCCATGTACGTTTCCCCTTTTTCCGGTTTTCAATCATCTTATTCCAGATAGAATTCAGACAGATCTGCAAACCCAGTTCCTTCAGACCGGAGCCAATATCCTTGATATCATAGATCACAAATCTGTTATCCGTATTTACATTTGTCTTATGTGCAAAGATGTCATGGGAGCCTTTGACATATCGTTCCATGGCCAGGGCGATGTTCTGCGCTTCCGGCGCAACCTGCTCCAGCATTTTCTCGTAAAATTCCTGCATGGTTGGCATATGCTCCAGATCAATGGTTTTTCCGGTTTTATGCAGATGTCGCAGGTATGGCTCATAGATTTCAAATACCACCCGGTCAATCAAAGAACGTTCGCTGGGGGAAATCCCGTAACGTCCACCAATTGCAATATCTACAATCGTTGTAATATAATCCGCTTTCATCTTTACAGGATCGCCATCATCGGCATACTCAATGTCCATGTCGAACGGATTCAGATAAATATCCGAACCATTTGCTATCCGGATCACCTTACCGCCAAGTTTTTCTGCCAGAGAAAGATATTCGCGCTCCGGATCAATAATATATACTTCATCTGTAGTGTTTAAAATTACATTGATGATCTCTCTTTTCGTAGCAAAAGATTTACCGGATCCGGGCATTCCAAGAATCACACCATTGTAATTTTGTCCCTTTGTACGATCGTAGCGTATCATACCATAAGATTCTGCATTTAATCCATAATACATACCGTGTTTGTGATTTAATTCTTTTACGCCGAATGGAATCAGCATGGCAGCTGTTTCGGTAGTCATCAGACGTTCCACAGCAATTTTATTCATTCCGACAGGAAGCGCCGTGGACAGACCATATTCCTGCTGAAGAGAAAGCACCCGGATCTGCATCTGGTGCTTATTGGCTATCATGGAGATCTGCTTATCCATCTTTTCCAGTTCTTTTTCAGATGAAGTAAATACCGTAAGTACAATAGATGCCATGACAATCTTCTGATTTCTCTTCGTAATATCATTGGTCAGATTTTTTACTTCTGTTCGGGAATCCAACAGTTCCTGGGAAATCAGATCCATGCTGTAACCTGCACGACTTGCACTCTTTTCTGCATCAGCCACATTGGAGTTGATATTTACACGATATGATTTGATCAGTTTAGATCCTATATCCTGTGGCAGGGTACGATAATGGACGCTTACCAACATATTGCATGGAAGTTCCGAAAGATCCGTAAAAGCATCCCCACGAAGCCATGTTGGAATCATAGAAACATAGTATGTTCGTGCAAAAGTTTTTGCTCCCAGGAGCACTTTATCGGCTTTAAATGTGAAACTATCCGGTCCGATTACATCTTTTGTTGTGAGTCCCAGCTGGTGAATAGACTGCAGGGTAATGCTATCCTGCCATTCTCCCTGATATTGTATTTTCTGTAAAAATTTCTGCGTGGAACCAGGATTATATATATCGTACAGCATACAAAGCCGTTCCATCGATGTCATTGCTTTGGTATTCTCACCGGTAAGGCTTGTTATCATTTTTATTGCTTCCGTATCCAGCCGCAGAAATGTCGTGATTGCTTCCTGAATGGATTCTTCTTCTATTGTCAGGGTCATAACTTTAACCTTTTCCAGGTTATTATTTGCACCGGACATTTTTTCAATTAACATCTGATTATACTCTTCCCGGTACTCGTTCAGCGTATCATTCATCATTGGCATAAGTACCTGTTTTTGAAACTCTGCCAGATCCATGTTTTTATTCCAGATAGTGATTTCTACTTTTACCGTATCGCCAAATGTAGAAAGCATTCTGGAATAGTCCTGAAAGATCTTTTCCTGGCCCTGCCTGGAACTGATTTTGAAATTGGTATCACCAAGAATATACGCTTTTGAAAACACACCAGGCGTAAGCTCCATGATCCCGTTTTGGTATACGTATAAATATGGAATGGTATCCTGAACCGTCTGCGGCACTTTCCATTTCAGCAGTTCTTTTTTTCTGCTATGCCCTTTTGCTTTATTCTTTCTATTTTGGGGTGTAGATCTTATTTCCTTTTTCGTATCTCTGCTACTTTTTCGAAAGTACATGTTACTTCTCCTTTTGCCAATCCGTTTTTATAAGAAACATATGCATGTTACTTATAAACCTTCAAAGTTTCTTTTTTCCTTGATTCCCGGATCATTCTTTTACGTAATTTTCGGATCTGTTTTTCCTTCTTTTGTGATATTGGTACATCAACTTCTTTCCGCAAAGAACCAGTGTATATCCTCCTGCCCGGTGCAAGGACATTACACAACAGGAAAATCAGGATGAATTTTTCCATAGGCATCCCGTATATCTCAAACATAAAAGCAAAGACAGGCGTATCGATCAGTGCCGCTATATACATAATAGCTTCTGCACTCAGATTTCTATCTTTTAGTACAGCTGTATATAATAAAAAGTCCATCGCAATGACAAGCATCAATATAACCAGCTGCCGCATCGTCAAAGGACCTACGGTTTTGGTTTTATAAGTTGTAATATCCTTTGGAACCTGAATTTCTATCATAAACGCCTCCCATTAAGCACCAAGAATATCGTTGCAAATACTTTGTGCCTTTAAAGTAATTCCGATTACGGCCAGCTGGATCGCACTCATGCTCCAAAGTGCCGTACTCCCCAGAACATCCAGAATATTGTCCTTCGTAATGGTCATATATCCGTCACTAAGGGAACTGATCAGGGAATTACACAATGCATTTGCTGCATATAAGATAACGGCAATCGCACCAAGCTGCAGGGCACAGGCTGCAAATTTCTTCAAGTATCGAAAACCGGAACTGCGGGTTCCATCTTCAAACAGATTTGCAACTCCTATCGGTGAAAAAATCGCCCGAACAATCAGTTCGATGGAACGGCCGACAGCAATCACATATGCCACAACGTAACACAGTCTGGATATCAGCCACGGAATAAGGAGCTGCAGAACAACCATTAAGGCCTGTTTGATTCCTGCTTTTCCTAAAGCGTCTTTCATATCTTTTTCTACTTCACTATACCGGTAACCGGTTGCTGCATTTTCACCGAAAATTTCAAATGAATTACTTGAATTTCCCGCAAGGTCCTTTACTGCCTTGAAAATAAGAACGGATAGTTCTTCCAGACCATTTACTATCATTTCCAGATTCATGATAAGTACCGTAACTGCTAAAAGACGAAGTAACATAACTGTCAGACGCTCAAACGTCACAAAGTCCTTTTGCGCTTCATTCAGTAACTCGATCAAAAAGAATAAAATTACCAGGGATGCTGCCAGACCTTTAAAGATCCCAATTGCATCTGAGATTACTCCTGTATTCAAGGCATTTACCGTTGCTGTATTTATCGTATTTAAAAATTCTGCAATATCATTCAGTAATCCATTTCCAAATAACACGACGAGTGCTTCGAATATTTGTCTTGAAAAAAATTTCAGCATATCTTTCCTTTCTTTGAAAAAGAGACAGAAGCAAACCTCTGTCTCTATATGTAACATTCGATATTATGCTAATTTATCCAAGATGCCAGACGCATTAACAAATGTCTCCAGGAATATCAGAATGATGGATATAACCATCATGGAGGTATTCTTTGTTTTGGAATCCGGATCTTCATTCTTAAAGGCCAGAATCAATGCCCCGATACTATACACCACCATAACGATTCCAATGATACGAAAAACCAGCAAAATAATGCCGATCATGTTAGTGACAATATCCGTATCTCCCAGTGTCGCCGTTGTCACATCGGCCATACATGGTACACAGGTACTCATAAGAAGCAGCCAGGCAAACGATATTGTTTTTACGGCTTTTCTATAGAGTCTTAAAACCTGCTCCGCCCAGGCAGCGTTTCCTACATTTGTGCGGGCAGTTGTTGCCAGTACATGTATTTTTCTGATCTGGCTCTTTCGGTTGTTGAACATTCTTCTACTTCAGTATGGATATCCATACCGATCTCCTTTCCTTCTAATCAGGAACAAAAATTTCGAAGCTATGTATCTCTATTTATGTTTTTGTCAGTTTCCTCTAATCTTTCAGGAACAATCCCTAAAATTATTCCCTTTCTTCCCTTCTTTTCAATTATCTTGTTTCTTTCCAGCTGTTAAGCTTTCTCTATCTAATATCCTAATTTTTAGTTACTTTCCGGAATCTTCTGCTGAGTCCGGATCTTTGTTATCAAAATCTAATTCTGTTTTTTGAATTTTGGGAAGTATCTTTTCTTTTTCTGTTTTCTCGCAATAAAACATACGTGCTTTTTTAGTCTCCCGGTTTTCACGGTAAATTTCTTTAACCACATAATCTTCATAAGTGCTCCAGCGACCATTGGAAGCTACCCGCCGTGTTTCAATCATTCCGATGGTATATAAGAAATCCTTTTCGCGGATCTTATCTACAAATTCATCCGCATCGTTTGGATATACCAAACAATGCACATAGCTTTCATGATAATTCCGTTTGGTCAATAACGTAAGACGTACCAAGCCCAGATGGCTTTTTGGCTGTCGGATATTGGCTACATATCCGGAAAGTACCACGCGGTTTCTTTTCTCTGGTATATTTTCCAGATCTATCTTTTCTATAACATCGCCTACAATTGTCTGATAAGGCACTCGTTTCTCAGTATTTGCGTATCCGGGAACAGTCTGTATGTGTCCCTCTATTTTTACCCATGTACCGGCATCAAAATTTTCTGCCAACGTATCAATGTTTATCTTTCCGTTTTCAGAATCATAAAAAAGAATCTTTGGGTAATCATTCTGCATACGGACATTTTGCTGCCGTACAGCTATTCCGATAGATACATTGTAATCAGTCCGGAACATCTCTGTAATGATTCCATACAAAATGATCTCATTGGAATATCCGCGCTTTAACTGTTTTTCCATTATTTCCTCTCTTTCTTTCCCAAAGGGATCGTTAATTCTTTTGTTTTCGCATTCCCAAAAGCACTGAAATAGCGCCTATGAGTAAGCAGGTTCCAGCAAGCAACAAATCTTTCAAGATATGATCTTCCAGCCCTGTTTTAGGTGCCTGGTAATGGTCAGATTCGCCATCATCCCATCCACAGTCGAATACCCAGGTAATATTGGTATCCCTGGCTGCATAAACATTTTTATCTTCTTTCGGCATAGAAACAGAAAAATCAATTTTTCCTTCCGAACCTTTCTCATACAGACCAAGAGAAATTTTTTCGTTAAGATCAGTGCTTTCCAAATTACCCTCATATACGGAGTTTCCATTCACCTGAATAGATAACTGTAAATTTTTCAGCAGATCCATTTGTGCTTCAGAGAGATCCTCCGGTGTTTCCGTATGGAAAAACAAATTTGCCGCATGGTCATTTTGGTTTTTGACATACACGGTATCAGATACCGTATCTCCAGGCATCAAGGTATCCAAATTTTGGAAGAAATCAGATGTATTGGAAACCATCTGCGCTGCCTGCGCATCCAGTGATACTGCCATCTGTCCCTGGTATTGCGTTTTTGAAGTAATACTGCCATCATTTTCATGCAAGCAAAGTTCAATCTCTGTGTCTCCCCAAGGCTGTTCTTTCATAAAGTCCGGCTGGAAATTCGCAGCCTGCACTGCTTCTGCAGTGACATCAAGCTGACAAGTTTGTTCAGAAGATCTTTCTGTCCATTCTTTTGGAAAGGATACCGATTCAAAAAATTGAATGGATTCTCCGGTCTGGATGTCCTTCGTGTAATAAAAGTAACCATCGGAACCATTTACCCAGTCTGCGGAAATTCCATTTAAGTAGATTCCATCTAAACCGTCATTTCCTATCCATTCTCCCGTCTGCTTTTCTTCTGATATGGGAGCTGTTTTTACGGTTGCATCCTCAGATGCATCCTGTGCATATACAACCTTCATTCTCAGATAACAGGGATTTGCCAGATTTTTCACTGTGACAATTTTTGAAATAGTGTCTCCCGGAACGATGATCTGATCATTTTCAAAAGGTTCTAATGTCTCACCATCTTCAGAAATCTGATTCTCCTGAATGGCAATATCAACATCTCCGGTTGTGATGGTACTTGTTACCTTCAGTTCGTTGCTTTTATACGCATAAGCTCCTGACAGTGAATAACAGGCAACCGAACCGGCCAGCATCAAATATCCACAGGAGTTTATGATCTTTTTTTTCATGTGGTTTCCTCCTTCATCACTTCGCTTCTACCGGTTTTTTCAAAGCTTTGCTCCAGGCCTGCTGCCAGGTCAAAACCTGTTGTGTATCAGGGTCTTTTGCCTGATAACTTTCTTCGTACACATTGATATCAAAATTTTCAATCTCCGTGGTAAGGTTGGTGTTCACATCGGATCCGATGATTTTCAGGCTTTTCATAAATGCCTCTGTTGTTTTTCCAGGCTCCAGAATATCGGTATAGTAATAATAGTCATCTGTTCCAAGCACCCATTTGTTACTCATTCCCTGGATTGTATAGATTCCCATATCTGAAGTCGAATAATAAACTTTTGCTCTTACATAGCACGGGACGGAATTCCCATCAGAATCATCATTTGTAATCTTCACCAGTTTTTCAATGATCTGGTTGCTTCCCGGAGGTATGGGTGTTACCGTTGGAAATTCTTCTTCAATAGAGGTTGTATTATTTCCAATCTTTATGGTATTCACTACACTTTTGTAATCTGTAAGATATGCCAGAGCAGACTGTGCACCGATAATTACCACACCAGCTAATAAAAATCCTGACATCAAAAATGGAATTTTCTTATGTTTGATCATCGTAATGCTCCTTTAACTGCTGAATTTTATAACTGACATGATTCCGTTATCTTCGTTTTGGTTTGCATAAGCAAGATAAGCTTTTCGAGCCTGCTTGATTACTTCTGCTGTTGTTGCCGGTATTGCATTTTTGACATTCTCATCCTCGGCGGATCCTGTATGCGTTGCCTGAATCGCATATGCTTTGACAGGAATGTAATACTCTTTTCCATCCAGCTGCCCTTCCATGCAATTTACAACACGTATTTTTTCGAAGAGAGGTGTTGTTTTATTCGTTAGAACCTGTCCGATCAAAGCTGCATACTTTGGATTAACCACATCGGTATTGGCAAGCATCGTGTTAAAGCTGTATGTAAACTTCAGATATCCATCTACATTCTTTTGATAACTGTCTGTATCCGGAATATCTGTTACCGGAATATCACTTATCTCTAGTAACGTCCATCCATCTTTTCCATCATGGATATTGTTCCTGATCAGATGTCCATCCGGCAGTTCTGCGGAATCCAAAATCTCCGTTGCCTGATCATATTGAATGTCAGAAGCATCGCCTACCAGAAACTCATCCGAAGATGTCTTTGTCACTTCACCTTCTCCGAAAGTAACCAGCATGTGATGTTTTTTTAGTGGCGCTCCATTTGCATCCTTATCATACAAAGTGCTGTCATCATTCACTTTTGTCACTTTAGCATATGGGATATAGACCTGCAGATAGACAAATGATGGTGTTACACACTCATCTGTAGCTGTAATTGTTGGATCCTTCTGATATACGTCGCCTGGAACTGCTTTTTCTTTCGTGCCGGAATCGTCTTTTATCCATTCCGGTTCTACGAGATTGATAGAAACTTTCCCTTCTGAAAAGAGATTTTTAACAGAATCTGCGTTACTCAAATATGAATAAGCTCCTGTCTGCGTAATCCCAAAACCAACACTGCACAGTACAGCCATAGCAAGTGTCATTCGTTTCATGCCTTTTTTACTTTTTTTCGTTCCACCTGTAAGCTGTAGTAAATTTTTACTCTCCAAAACGCTTTCCTCCTTTCTCCTATTTGTATTTCCAATATGGGTGATGCTCTTTTAGGAAAAAGGAAGAATTGCATTTTCACATGCGAACCGGGTTCGCTTATTTTGCCAGATGAAGTAGCAAAAGATGGATAATGACCAGTGCAAGCACTACGCATACGACATATATTTTGTTTATACTCATCCACTCACTGACATATCCTGCATATGGAATGCATAGGCCCCAGGGCATTTTTATTACTTTCCCACAAACCTGTGCCTGTGTCACTGGTGCAAAATCTGCATTCTCGTTGTTGTCACCTTTTGTAATAATTTTTCCATCTTCCTGAATTTCCACAACTCTGTGAACAACGTTTTCCTTTTGTAGCCGATACATAATAATGTCGCCACTTTGAATATTTTCCGTTTGAGTATCCACCAGTACCATACTTCCGGTGCGGATCACCGGCTCCATACTGCCCGACAAAATAATGTAGCTGTTGATCCCCATATTGGTTAATAAAAGCGGGATCAGTAAAATCAGGCTTACAATCATAAGGATACCTCCAAGAATATCACCTGATTTTTTTATGATTTTCATATGTAATCTCTCCTCCTTTCTCTTTTTAATATGGGTAATAATTAGAGTTGTTCTTCTGTTTTCAAAAATAAATTGCTTTTACCCATATTGTTTAAGAATCTTCCATATTCAGATTTTATATTTTTAACAAACAAACGATAACGGAGGAGAAGTATGTCCGATAACCGAAGCACACCATTGAATATTCGAAAAAAAGATAAAGCAACATTGTCGAATGTTTTGAATGAAATGATTTATGAGAAGAAAATGTCTCTGCAGGAATTTCGGCTTTTCTTGTTATATCTCGCAAAAATTGATCCTAAAAATCCCAGTCAGACAGAGGTTACCTTTTCATTGCAGCAATACTCTGCACTGCTCGGGGTAGAATTGAACGAATCAGCACTTTTTGCAGTGATGGACAAGCTGCTGAAACGCCTGGTATCCATTCGCCCGGAAATCATGCCCGAATATGCCATTGACGGCCGGATACGATGCCAGCTTTTCAGTAAATGTTTTATGTTTAAAGCGAAAAGCGATGGAAAATGGTATATGTCCTTTAAATGTCATGATGATATCAAACCGTATCTGTTTGATTTTAAGGGAAACTTTACAGAATTCGAATTTTGGAACGCTATTAATCTGCATTCCTTTCACGAAATCAGGCTATATATGCTTTTGAAACAATACTATAGAATTGGGGAACGGATTATTGATCTTCAGGACCTGAAACGGATGCTGGGAATTGCATCGCATGAGTTCCCGGAATATAAGATCTTTGCGCGCTCCGTTTTGAAGAAATGTCAGACCGCCTTAAAAAAGAATTCAGATCTCATGTTTGATTACAAACCGGTTGGACGTCCGGCCCAGGCTGTCCGATTTGTGATTTATGAAAATACTTCTTTTGTTCTTCCGGATACACTGAGTGCTTCAAATATTATATTTCCATCCAAAGGTACTACAGGCATTTCTCACGCCTACAACCAATACTATCAACACCCAATTCCTTCCTGGCCTGAGTCGTCAGAACAGTTGGAAACGATGAATCTGCTTTTCCAAATAAATAAGCAGGCATTCTTTGAAGAATTTGATTTTGCCACTATGGAATATTTAATGGAGATCATAAAAAAATTATATCCGCTTCCACAACTATGTAATGCTGATTTTCTCGCAGATTATCTGAAACAGGTGATTCCGGATCTCCGGATCTTCTATCTGCAAATGTCAAGAGCTGCTGTTTCCCCACTCATGAGAGCACGTTCCAATTATCTTGCGAAAATTCTGTTAAACGAGTGTACAAGCAGACTCGGGTTTTCATACTCCAGTTCTTCTCATAAATATACCTACAAGGGAAACCATGACAACCGTTTCGGATTTGAGCATCGTGACTATGATTTAGCAGAAATTGAAAATTTATTATTAAAATAATAAGGAACCTCAGCCATCAAAGGTTGAGGTTCTGTTGTTGTAGCTTGTTTATACACTTGTTTTTCACTTGTTTATATTCTTGTTTTCGCACTCTCTATTCCCTTTAAAATCAGTCCTTTTCGCCTTCGAAGGTGAATGAAGAATCCGAAACAGTGAATAAATAATCCACAAAGGTGAATGAAAAATCCCAGAAAGTGAACACTTAATCCTTAAAGGTGAATGTTTAATCCCAAAAGGTGAACAAAAAATCCATAAAGGTGACCACTTAATCCCAAAAACAGCAGAAAAAAGACAGACAAATGATTGCCTGTCCTATGCCTTAGATACGCTCCGGAAGTTGCTATGCATCTTCTAAAACCAGAAGTGCTGTCTGTTCGATTTGTGCGATTCTTCTTTCAATAAGCTCTATGATATCACTCATATGGATGCCTGAAAAATCTGTAAGTTCCCGAACAAACCACATTCCGTCTTCTGAAGAAAAGTAAGCGATTTTTCCAAATCCACCTTTTTTTAAGTCCATTTGTTTTCCTTTATATAACACACGTACATCTATTCCCTTATTGAGATCGACAACGATGCACATATTATCCTCGTCCATTACGATTTTTCTGTCTTCTGTCTCTTCAAAAGAGAAACCATGATCTGTCAAATAGTTTTCATACATTAATGTAAATGGGTTCATATCCTTTTCCTTTCTTATTGTTGCAGTAAATATGGGCGATGCACAGAAAATACAGCTCAATATTTTACTGCCGGATTGTGGGTCTACTGTCATTTGCTCATGTATTGCAGAGACACTCCTGCTCAAAAGTATCTATCTTATATGATAACACAGTTTACGGACAGCATCTGTTTTGTATGATTCCATATAGAAGCACAAGGGCATCTATCATGTATGATACGTATTACAAGGAACAGCATCTATTTAACATGATGCTGTTGTCTTTTATATTATAATACAAACATCGACATTTATCGACATAAAACTCATTTTTGTGCGTTCATCTTTCTATTTCAACACTTACTAGGGAATTTCCTTTTTTTATCCATACGCAAATTTCTGAGACAATCTTATGTTTCTTATAAATACTAGGGATTACCGGATACATATAAACGTTTCTTGCTCTATCTCCTATATTACTAGGGAATTTCTTGTGTGACAAAGTATCTTCTCTCATTCAGACTTTCAAGTTTCCAATTTCCATTCGCCTATATTGAATAAAAGCTCCTGTGAGACGAAGGAGGGATTATGGGATATAGTTTTGTACATATAAATAAACTCTATAGTTATTACAAAATAGGAAAAGCCTATGAGCACAATTACAGATTATCTAACGTATCCAATGCAATATCCGAATACAGAAACAAAAATGAAGAATTAATCAGTCTTCCTGTCAAAGCTGATCGGCAGTTATCTTATCTTGAAGCCTGGCAGGAACGTTTGCATGCGCTCCCGGTCTACGCCAAAGGGAACCGAAAAATACGAAAAAATGCAATTCTCGCTCTTGAAATTGTTACTTCTTTTTCCCGGGAAAATCGCAATCAGGTTCCTTTGGAGCAATGGAAAGAAGTAAATGTCCGATGGATACAAGAATCTTTTAATGCGGATGATGTTGTATAAATAAAGTTGACACCTTATTCTCAAAGAATTCATGTATAATAAAGAGAATAAGGAGGAACTCTCAATGTCACGTACCCAACGTAAATACGACCACGAATATAAGGTCCAGGCTGT
>NZ_VUMS01000037.1 GCF_009696065.1 Oliverpabstia intestinalis
GATCTGCTCTGCTAACGGTGGGCTTCCTCCGATGATCAAGCGCCAGAGATACTACGAATCTCTGGGACTGGCTGCATAGGCAGTGATATCTTTGAGATAAATGTGTCAACCAATATTGACAATATCATACAAACCCCTTATGTTATATGCAATCAGAAAATGTATGGGGATTTGAAGGAGATATGTTCGAGAAGTGTGAAAACAGAGTTGATTATCAATGCGGTAGAAAGTGGTGCGAATCCTTTTGGATGTACGGATTATTTGAATCAGAAGAAAGATGTGAGGCAAACAGGAAGTTATGTGTATGAATATGTTGGGACACAGGCATTACATACAAAGACTGTATTGGCAGGAGATACGCTTAGTATAGTAGGATCCTGTAATCTTGATATGAGGAGTGTGTATCTTGATACAGAAATGATGCTGTTTATTGAATGCAAGGAACTCAATGAAACTCTTCGTGAACATACAGAGAAGTTGAAACTGAAAAGTAGGCAAGTTGCTCCGGACGGAACGATTATTGATGGAGAAAATTATCAAATAATAGAACAGAGTGTAGGAAAAAGGATTTTTTATGGAATCCTGCGCATTTTAATTATTCCGTTTCGACATTTGCTATAAAAAGCAGAAATAGTAAATATTATTGATGAATGTGAGAGTTTACTAAAACTGGGAGAACAAAATGAAACAAGAAAAAGTTGGAAGTTTTCTTAAAGAACTTCGAAAAGAAAAGAATATTACACAGGAACAGTTGGCAGAAAGCATGTGATTGATGGCGCGTTTTGGTTTGAGTAGGAAAAACATGGGAAGTTAGCAATAAAACATTACGCGAGTAAACTCGCATAAGATGATTTCCACTTCCCAGACATCTGATTTCCAGATTTCCGGAAGTGCGATTTCATCGCACAAGAATATTCAAATTGTTTTTGGAATTAGGCATTCGTTAAAAAAGGCTGCACACAATTTTGTATGCAGCCGAATCTATATGAAGAGGTGCCTTTTTTCCTCCTTGGCAATGTTATTTTTTGTTATATTTTACATCCAGAAGCGATTGGAAAAGCATCCACGCATGACAGATACAATACCCTGTAGGATCAGGAAAAATCCGATTACCCAGGCCATAGCTGCAATACTTGCAAATGGATGTGTGAATGACAGAAAACCAATCACAGTCAGAAGGATTCCAAGTACTGTAAACCAGCCCCAGCCCTTTACTCCCAGTTTTTGAAGGTCAAAGGAATTAACCAGTTTGGTGATACCTGAAAAAATCAGCCACATTCCTAAAATAAAGGAAATAGTCATTGCTGTAAACCATCCATTTCCCAAAATGAATAAAGACATCAGTACGGTTAGAATGCCGTCAGCAAGAAACCAGCCAGATCCTGCCATATAATCATGACCGGCTGCAAATATCACAATATCTATAATGCCGGAAAACATCATGGCAACTCCAAAGATAATGGGAAGACCATAAAGAATTTTTCCGGGATTCCTCAAACATCCGATCCCGGTTATAATCAGAAAGATTCCGGCTAAAATCCATAATACTCTTGATGTCGTTTTACTCATATCAAAAACCTCTTTTCCGATTGCATTTGGCTTTTAAAACAGGCAGGGGTTTTATTCCCTGCCCGTTTGAGATTAACCTTCGATGGAAATATAATGTGAGTTGTTTTCTACTGCCTTCTGCTCTTTTGGAACAGTAAAGGAAAGAATACCATTTTCAAATTTCGGATGGATGTCTTCTCTCTGAACATTATTTCCTACATAAAAGCTTCTGCTTACATTTCCGGTATAACGCTCGCGGCGGATATATTTTCCTTCCTTATCTTTTTCATCTTTATCCAGACCTTTTGCTGCACTTACAGTTACATAACCGTTTTCAAGCTGGATCTGAATCTCGTCTTTCCTAAATCCAGGAAGATCAATTGCCACTTCGTAAGCGTTGTCTTTTTCCTTCACATCAGTCTTCATGATATGGGGAGCATGTTTTCCATACAATTTTTTATCGATGTCCGGAAAAGCAAAACCATCCATAAAAGCATCAAATAAATTTTCTCCAAAAATACTAGGCATTAACATAAGTCATATCTCCTTTCATGACATAAACTAAAGTTTGCACTATCGGAGAAACCCGAAGTGTTGATTTATGAATATCAGGAAGAAAAATCATATTCTCTTTCTTTGTTCTATGTGTAATATAACATATGAATTAGCACTCGTCAATAGAGAGTGCTAATAATTGTGTGAAGATTTTGTGAACTTTGCGAAATAAAATAATTACTGATATTAGATTCAGCGGAATAGATTCCAGATGTTAATCATTAATTAAGAGGAAACAAAAAAGTCGTTTAAAATTAAATGGTGACGAATTATTAAACTTGTGATAGAATGAAAAAAACATTGAAAGAAGCTGAACTAAATGGATACACAAATTGATATCATATTGCAGGGAGGACAGTTTAAAAAGCTGTTAGAGGAACAGAGCGTTGAATTACGAGAAAAATATGATATGAAAAGAGCAGAACTGGAGATATTATACTTCCTGTCAAAATGCGGAACACATAATACCTCTACGGATATCCACCATCAGTTGATGATGAACCGTGGACATATTTCGCAGGCAGTTGACAGTCTCTGCAGGAGAAATTATCTTATTGCGATACCGGATAAGAATGATAGAAGATATATTCATTATGAAATATCTGATTATGCGAAGGATCTGGTAACAGAAATGACGAAGAGAAGGGAAGCAATGAACGGGATGATTTTAAAAGGTGTGTCGGAAGAAGAATTGAAGGTTTTTCGGGAAGTATCGGAAAAAATCAGGAAAAATATAAATGAATTAATTTAGATGATCAAAAGATGCAAAGTAATGGTTAAGGTGCTTCGCATCTTTTTTAAATTATTTTGGAAACCTATTGACAAGAGAAATACAGGTGATATAATACTTTAAAAATAAATAATTTAAAAATAAAACATGTTTCGCGAGAAACATATTTTTTGCGAAACACGATGGCACTCAACAAGCAAGAGTGCTAACAAAAGAAAGGCAGGTTATTCATATGAAATTAAAACCATTGGGTGACAAAGTAGTTCTTCAGTATCAGGATGTTGAAGAAAAGACAGAATCAGGAATCATTCTGCCAGACAGCGCAAAAGAGAAACCGCAGGAAGCTGTAGTAATTGCAGTTGGTCCGGGAAAATGTAAAGACGGACAGAGGGTTGCCATGCAGGTAAAAGAAGGAGATAAAGTCATTATTTCTGAATACGGCGGCACAGAAGTAAAAATTGGCGACGAAGAATATAAAATTGTAATCCAGGATGACATTCTGGCAATTGTCGAGTAATAGAAACAGTAGAAAGAAGGAAATTATCATGGCAAAAGAGATTAGTTTTGATATTGATGTTCGAAAAAAAATGGAAGCCGGCGTAGACAGACTGGCAAATACAGTAAAAGTAACATTGGGACCAAAAGGAAGAAATGTTGTACTGGATAAATCTTACGGTGCACCATTAATCACAAACGATGGTGTGACCATTGCAAAAGAGATTGAATTGGAAGATCGTTTTGAAAACATGGGTGTACAGCTTGTAAAAGAAGTGGCTACCAAGACAAACGACATTGCAGGAGATGGAACAACAACAGCTACAGTTCTGGCACAGGCACTTGTGAAAGAAGGAATGAAAAATATTGCAGCAGGTGCAAATGCAATCGTTTTAAGAAAAGGAATGAAGACGGCAGCAGATGTAGCTGTGCAGGCGATTGAAGAAATGAGCCAGCCTGTTACAGGTAAGGAACATATTGCAAAAGTAGCTGCAATCTCTTCCGAAAATGAAGAAGTCGGTGAAATGATTGCCGATGCAATGGAAAAAGTCGGAGAGAACGGTGTCATTACGATTGAAGAATCTAAGACCATGAAGACTGAGATTGATTTGGTCGAAGGTATGCAGTTTGAGAATGGATATCTTTCCGGATACATGTGTGATGATAAAGAGAAAATGATCGCCAACATGGAGAATCCTTATATTCTTATGACAGATAAGAAGATTTCTAATATTCAGGACATTCTTCCCATTTTGGAAAATGTAATGAAAGAGAGAAAAGAACTCTTGATTATAGCAGAAGATGTGGAAGGAGAAGCACTTACCACATTGATCGTCAACAGACTGAGAGGCACCTTGAAGGTTGTTGCTGTTAAGGCACCGGGATATGGTGACAGCAGAAAGGCAATGCTTGAAGATATCGCAACACTTACCGGTGGTCAGGTAATCATGGAGGATCTGGGTCTTGAACTGAAAGATATCACGATGGATATGCTTGGCCGTGCAAAATCTGTAAAGGTTACAAAGGAAAATACAACGATCGTAGACGGAGCCGGTAACAAGGAAGATATTGATGCACGTATCACCAGCCTGAAGAGACAGATAGCTGACACAACTTCAGATGTTGATAAAGAGAAACTCATGGATCGTATCGCCAAGATGGGTGGAGGTGTTGCCGTAATCCGTGTCGGCGCGGCAACAGAAACAGAAATGAAGGAAGCTAAATACCGCATGGAAGATGCCATGAACGCAACAAAAGCAGCCGTATCGGAAGGCATTATCTGCGGCGGCGGATCTGCATATATCCATGCACAGAAAAAAGTAGAAGAACTGTTAGCAACTCTGGAGGGTGATGAGAAGACTGGAGCCAGAATCGTAGCAAAGGCATTGGAAGCACCACTTTATACGATTGTGGAGAATGCCGGTCTGGAAGGTCCTGTTATCGTAGATCAGGTAAAGAAGAGTGAACCTGGCATGGGATTTGATGCATCATCAGAAACCTTTGTGGATATGATGAAACAGGGTATTATTGATCCGGTAAAGGTAACAAAGAATGCATTAACGAATGCGGTAAGCGTGGCAGCCACACTTCTAACTACAGAAGCTGCGGTAGCGGACATTAAGGATAATACACCTGCACCACAGTCACAGCCGGAAATGTATTAAAGTGAATAGGTAAAATCAAATAACTGGAGAGCAACAAAATGGGGAGATGGCTGGTACATCTCCTCTTTTTGTTCTCTTTTATTATTTTTATACGAAATGAGGTTCATTATGAAATATGCAGTTATATATCAGTCAAAAAGTGGCAATACACGTTTAATAGCAGAAAAGATCTATGGTGCTTTAAATACAGAGGATAAAACAATTGTAGATATTGATACAGAGCAGGATATGCCTGCGGCGGATGTCTATCTGATCGGGTTTGGAATTCATGGTTATTCCTGCAGCATGGATATCTCAGATGTATTTGAGCAGATTACAGGCGGAAAATATGCAGTGTTCGTTACCTGCGGTTATGTGCCGACAGAACAATATAAAGAAAAGCTTGAAAAAAATCTTGAAGTCTGGTACCCGGACGAGGGAGAGTATCTGGGAATGTTTCTCTGTCAGGGGAATGTGGAGTCAGATAGAAGGAAAATTATGATCAGCCAGATGCCAAGTAAAGAAAAAGAGATGCAGCAGATGTTTCGACTGGGAAATACCCATCCGGATGAAGAAGATCTGGAAAATGCGGTTGATTTTGCCATTAAAATTCAGGCAGAAATTGGGGATTAAATAAGAAAATAACATGTATTGATGTAAATAAAAAGAGAGGAGCGGTTGAAGATGCCAGAGCAGAGAGAAATATTGAATGCAAATGAAATCAGAAAGTTTACAAATGAATTAACCTATCGTCGGTATCTGATGAACAAAGGAAAAATACAGGAACTGTTTCGTAAAATGACACTTCAGGAGTATATTGCTTTGTATACTATAGAATCTGAGAGAGAAAATTCTCCGAATAATAATGGGAGAACGTATTTAAAGGATTTATCAGAAAAGATGCAGCTGACAATACGGCAGACATCAAAAATGGTAGAAAAGCTGAAAGATCGTGGACTGGTACTGTGGTCTTATGAAGGAAGCGGAAGTGAAGGAACATATGTGACTGTTACAGAAACGGGACAGAAACTGTTTAAGGGTCAGGAAATGATTCTGAGAGAATGTTATGGAAAAGTGATCAACAAATTCGGAAAAGATAATTTGATCATGTTATTAAAAATGATGAAACAACTGGATAACCTGATGTGCAGCGAAATAAAAGGGATGGGAGAGGTCGATTCGTATGGGAGAGCTGATGAAGCGGATGAATGATTATGCTGTGCAGAATGAAGCTATCTGCCGGAAAAATGATCATATTGATCCTAGATTGTATGAAGAGTTTGGTGTTAACCGGGGGCTGCGGGATGAAAATGGAAAAGGTGTGCTTACCGGTTTGACTAAGATTTCCCGTATTGTATCATCATGTGTGAAAGATGGAGAAAAAGTACCTTGTGACGGGGAATTGTGGTATCGTGGATATAAGGTAGAAAAATTGATTGGCAATCTTGGAGAAGAACAGCTTGGTTTTGAAAAGATCGCTTATCTTCTGTTGATGGGGGAATTGCCTTCAGAAGATGAAGAAAAAAAGTTCCGGGAAGTGATTGGCACATGCAGAACGCTTCCAACGAACTTTACCAGAGATGTTATTATGAAGGCACCATCTGAGGATATTATGAATTCAATGACAAGAAGTATTCTGACACTGGCTGCTTATGATAAAAAGGCAAAAGACATCAGCGTCAGTAATTCGTTGCGGCAGTGCATCCAACTGATTAGTGAATTTCCACTCCTTGCTGTATATGCATATCATGCCTATAATCATTACGAAAAAAACCAGAGTATGTATATCCATAATCCGGATCCGAAACTGTCTACAGCTGAGAATCTTCTAATGATGCTCAGGCATGATCAGAAATACACACCGGTTGAAGCGAAAGTTCTGGATACTTCATTGATTCTTCATATGGAACATGGCGGCGGAAATAATTCTACTTTTACAACCAGAGTGGTGACCTCTTCCGGTTCAGATACATATTCAACAATTGCTGCCGCTATGTCATCTTTGAAGGGATCGAAGCATGGCGGCGCAAACATAAAAGTTGTGGAGATGATGGATAATATACGGGAAAATGTAAAGGATTTTTCTGATAAAGAAGAAATATCAGCATATCTTATGAAGATAATTGACAAACAGGTATTTGACAAAAAAGGGTTGATTTACGGAATGGGACATGCGGTGTATACATTGTCGGATCCAAGAGAAAGAGTATTTAAAAAATATGTGGAAGCGCTGGCAAGAGAGAAAGGCCGGGAGAGAGATCTCCAGCTCTATGAGAATGTTGAAGTGATTGCACCTAAACTGATTGCAGAAAACAGAAATACTATAAAACGAGTGAGCCCGAATGTGGACTTTTACAGCGGATTTGTATATGACATGCTAGGCATTCCACGTGAATTATATACTGCGATTTTTGCAGTAGCGAGGGTAGTCGGGTGGAGTGCGCATCGTATGGAAGAACTGATCTGCACAGATAAGATTATCCGTCCGGCTTATATGAGTGTTATGGAGGAAAAAGAAAAATGTTAGAAAAACTGGCAGGACCCATTATAGGGGCATTGATTGGATACTGTACTAATTATATCGCTGTCAAAATGCTGTTTTATCCTAAACAGGAAGTCAGAATCTTTGGACGAAAACTTCCTTTTACTCCGGGGGCAATTCCTAAAGGAAAGCCAAGGCTTGCCAGAGCAATCGGAAGTATTGTGGCGGACGATCTTCTAACGGAAGATGATATTAAACAGAAAATGATTTCTTTGGAAACAGAAAATGCTGTTGTGGATCAGATTGTTCAGGGATTATCTGTTGATCTTCATACCTGTGTTTCAAAAGTATGTTCGTCCGAGTTGAATTATGAAGAGATAAAAAACAGATTGATTTCTGAACTGTCCAGCCAGATCCTTGATTCTGTTCAACATATGAATCTGGATAATCTTATTGTTCAGGAAGCCGGAAAAGCTGTTAAAGCCAAAACAAAGGGCTCCATGTTGGAAATGTTTCTGAATGATGAAATGCTTAATTCCCTGATACAGCCTGTTGGAGGAGAAATAGTAAAGTATATTAATGAAAAAGGACCAGATTTTATAAAGGAAGAACTGGAAACTAAAATTGATACGTTAGGAGAACAATCTGTCATAGATCTCTGTAACCATATGAATATTTCGGAAGGAGCCGTTCGAAAAATAGTAGCAGATTTTTATCACAAAGCAATTGATTCTGTCATCGGAAAGCTGATCGGTAATTTGAATATTGCAGAAATTATCGAAGATAAAATCAATGCTATGAATGTAGATAGTCTGGAGAAACTGGTGCTGACTGTGATGAAAAAAGAATTGGATACAATTGTAAATCTTGGGGCTTTAGTAGGTGCAGTTTTAGGAGTTTTAAATATTATTATATAATTTCTTATGTAAAGAAGATAATGATTGTAAACTAAGTTTTCATGGATGAATGAAAAGATATATATGATATAGCACAAATAGGACAAGAGGACAACAGGAATTTACTGTGTAGTTGTGATTGTATTGATGAACACTGTTTGTAAGAGATAACCTCCAGTTTATCTGTTTCTTAAAATGACAATATCATGGAATAAATACAACATAATGAGAACATGTTACCTTCGTATGATTCGATTCATACGGAGGTTTTCTTTTGCCCATTTTTCTCATCTTGACTTTTTTTAACTGAAACATGTTGTATAAGCCCCTCTGAAACTTTGGATATATAGAGGGACATTTATATCCGCGAGCAACGGGCCAAGCGGACATGCTTGCATGCCCATTTGGCGACTGCCGCGAGAGCCAAATGCCCCGTCACTTGCGGGAGTATTTGGCATGTCGCCTCCAAAATAATGAAATGTGAGGTAATGACATATGTCAGAGAAAAGATGTTATACAGTAAAAGAGTTACAGGAAATTTTTGGAGTCAGCAGACCGACAATATATAACCTTCTGAAGAAAAATGAGTTCCGGTGGATCCAGCTGGATGGCGGAAAGTACTGTATTTCCCAAAAGAGCTTTGATGACTGGCTGGATAAGCTGCCGGAATCTTCCAACTAATCTCCTATCCGGATGAAAAATCGACTCTCCGCTCCGCTTCGGTCGGTGCTAAACGAATGCCACTGGCATTCAGCACCCTAAATTTTTTTGAAAAAGTGCGGTATGGTATGGGAAGAAGGAGGAATATTTGAATGTGCTGTAGCAGATGCTCTTCATAAGAAGGGATATCAGTTATATTTCTATAAAAATGAGACAACGAAAAAAGAAATTGATGTAATCATTCAAAAAGATGGAAAAGTAGTTCCTATTGATGTCAAGAGTGGAAATACACGTGCAAATTCACTAAAGTCAATCATGAAAAATAATAAAGATATAAGTTATGGATACAAGTTCATAGATGGGAATGTAGGAACCAGCGAAGAGGGAATAATCACATTACCGCTCTATATGATCGCTTTCTTTGATAAAGTATCAGAATAACTGTAGACAAACTTAGTGTTGGGTGTTATGCTTAGCACCAAGTTTCAAAAGGAATGAATATAAAGACTATTGAAAACAATTGGTCAACCGTTATAAAAGGACAATAAACAAATCGGAATTCAGATAGGAGTTTTCAGAATGAAAAATGATATTTTATTGAAATATAGAATGTTAAATGCAGAAGAAGTTAATCGAGAGATGTCAGATACTTATGTCATTGATGTGCAGGATCCAGGAAATGCGTTGGATGCGCTGATGTTTGTACTTGGATTGATGCAGAAAAATGTTCCAGGAATTAAATAGTTGATCTTGTTGTCGAAGATATTCGGAGATGGGGAGGTAGCATGGGATTATTCAAAAAGAAAATCGTGAAAAAAACATATGACCGAGAACATATGAAACCTGTTATTCGTGTAAGCATTTGTACCGGAGAAAAAGTAGCAGGGTTCAAAGACATACGGACCGGAAAAATCGAGGAGATCATGCTGATCAGGTCGCCGGAGGACCTAGAAAGATTCAAAGAGATATATGAGATAACAGAGGAAATTGCAAAAGAATATTAGACATTACAGAAGAAGTAACAGAGCGGATTGTGAGGTGACGGATATGCTGAAAAACGTACTGATTGTGGTAGATGATATAGAAAAATCTATAGAGTTTTATAAGGACTTATTTGGGCTGCAAGTGATTCTTCAGAATGAAGGTAATGTGATCTTATCGGAGGGACTTGTTTTGCAGGACGCCGACGTATGGGGGAAAACATTGAATGAAACTTCTACGCCATTCAATAACATGATGGAATTGTATTTCGAGGATTTTGATATAGATGGATTGCTTGCAAAGTACGAATCTGGTAAGTATTTCGTCCGATATGCCACTGAATTAACAGAACTTGCAGGTGGGCAGAAGCTTGTAAGACTGTATGATCCGAGTGGTAATCTCATCGAGGTTCGCACTCCGTTTATGTGTAATTAAGGGAGAAGATATGCAGATTTTTGTTGATGCAGATGCCTGTCCGGTAGTTGGTATTGTTGAAGAAGTTGCAAAAGAGCACAGTGTTCCTGTAACGTTGTTGTGTGATACCAATCATGTGTTGTCTTCGGATTACAGTGAGGTGATTGTAGTTGGAGCCGGAGCAGATGCAGTGGATTATAAACTGATCAGTATTTGTCATAAAGGCGATATTGTTGTATCACAGGACTACGGTGTGGCTGCAATGGCATTAGGAAAAGGGCTCACAAGGTCCAGTGGACCTTGGATTTGAGCCGACCGAAGCGGAGCGTAGACCATATGCGATTCATCAATCCGGGAAATGGTATACGAATGAGAATATTGACCAGATGCTTATGGAGCGTCACTTGAATAAGAAAGCACGAAGGGTATCCGGAAAGAATCATTTAAAAGGACCACGAAAACGAACAGCAGAAGATGATGAGCATTTCAGAGCGTCTTTTGAAAAAATGATACATATGGCGATGGACAAGGAGAATTAATTTGAATATACAGATTTTTGGAACAAAGAAGTGCAATGATACAAAGAAAGCAGAGCGTTTCTTTAAAGAACGTGGGATTAAGTTTCAGTTTATTGATATGAAAGAAAAGGGCATGAGTAAAGGCGAATTTAATTCAGTTGCCCAGGCAAATGGCGGACTGGAAAATATGATCAACTGGGAGGGCAAGGATAAGGATCTGCTTGCGCTCATTAAGTACATTGCAGAGGAAGATAAACTTGAGAAGGTGCTGGAAAACCCGCAGGTGATTAAGACACCGGTGGTTCGTAATGGAAAACAATCCACTCTTGGATATCAGCCGGATATCTGGAAGGCGTGGAAGTAAGAGTGGCGTTGTTCCTTCCGGTCTGATGGAAAATGGATCAATGTAAATGAACTTCTGCAGGTATTTGGCGGAGGTGGACATGCTGCGACAGCAGGTGTGCGCAAGCGGACGAATGATGTTGAAAAATTCAGGCAGGAAATACTTGAGCGGATTGTTATGATGAGAAAGATTTCCGGTCAGGATAAATAAGAATTAGAAACAGAAGACAGGAGAATCGGGAGGTGTAGAATGATGGAAAAGGAAAGGACCTATATTGCAATAGATCTTAAGTCATTCTATGCGTCTGTGGAATGTAAAGAACGAAATCGGGATCCTTTGACAACCAATCTTGTGGTTGCAGATAAAAGCAGAACAGAAAAAACGATCTGTCTTGCGGTATCTCCAGCATTAAAGTGTTATGGGATACCCGGAAGGGCTCGTTTATTTGAGGTTGTTCAAAAAGTAAAAGAAGCCAACAGCGCCCGCAGGTGGAAAGCACCGAACAGAAGATTTAGTGGTTCTTCTGATGACAGTACAGAATTAAATAGCAATCCTGCACTGGAAATTGATTATATTGTTGCTCCACCCCGGATGGCTCTCTATCTGGAATACAGCACCAGAATTTACAGAATATATCTGAAATATATTGCGCCGGAAGATATTTTCCCTTATTCGATCGACGAAGTATTTATGGATGTAACGGATTATCTGCATACCTATAATATGACAGCAAGAGAACTTGCCATGACCATGATACAGGATGTGCTGAAAACGACAGGTATAACAGCAACTGCAGGAATCGGAACAAATATGTATCTGTGTAAGATTGCGATGGATATTGTGGCGAAGCACATTAAAGCAGATAAAGATGGTGTACGAATTGCGGAGCTGGATGAAATGTCATACCGAAGGAAACTCTGGAGCCACAGACCACTTACTGATTTCTGGAGAATCGGAAAGGGATATGCAAAGAAGCTGGAAGAATACGGGCTTTATACAATGGGCGATATTGCAAGATGTTCCATCGGAAAAGAGAATGAATTATACAACGAAGATCTGTTATATAAGCTGTTTGGCGTTAATGCAGAGCTGCTGATCGATCATGCCTGGGGATATGAGCCCTGTACTATGGAAATGATCAAGGCTTATAAACCGGAAACGAACAGTGTTTGTTCCGGGCAGGTACTTCATTGTCCCTATGACTTTGAAAAAGCAAAATTAGTCGTCAAAGAGATGACGGACCAGATGGTTTTGGGTTTGGTGGATAAGAAGCTTGTGACGGATCAGATCGTGTTGACAGTTGGTTATGATATTGAGAATCTGAACAATCCTGACCGGAGAAAGAAATACCATGGAGAGATTACTATCGACCGTTATGGAAGAAGAATTCCGAAACACGCACATGGAACGACCAATCTGAAACGGCAGACGTCCTCAACAAAACTGATAACGGATGCAGTAATAGAGCTATATGACAGAATCGTTGACAGAAACCTGCTTATCAGAAGAATCAATATCACAGCGAACAGGCTTGTGGATGAAAATTCTGTAAAGAAAGAAGAAGTGTATGAGCAGCTGGATCTTTTTGCGGATTATGAGGCGCAAAGGAAAAAGCAGGAAGAGGAAGAGGCTGCGCTGGATCGCGAAAAACGTATGCAGGAAGCAATGCTCTGTATCAAAAAGAAATTTGGGAAAAACGCTGTACTGAAGGGAATGAATCTTCAGAAAGGTGCAACCGCCAAGGACAGAAATGAACAAATTGGTGGACATAAGGCGTAAAGGAGTTGGAAGAAGATGAAAAATAATTCTTATGAAGATATCATCAATTTGCCACATCCGGTCTCTAAGAATCATCCGCAAATGCCACTTCGGGATCGGGCAGCGCAGTTTGCTCCTTTTGCAGCCTTGACCGGGCATGATGCTGCGATAAAAGAAACAGCAAGATTAACCGATGAAAGATTGGAACTGAGTGAGGAAGTGATTGCTCAGCTGAACGAAAAAATCAATATAATCAGAAATAATATCGGTATAGAACAGAAGGTATCGATAACTTATTTTATTCCCGATGCAAAAAAAGCCGGCGGATCCTATGTTACGTATTCTGGTATTGTAAAAAAGATAGATGAATATGAGCATACCATAATCATGACAGATCAAACGGTCATTCCAATCGAACAGATAAGTGATATTAAATGTGAAGAGTGGTAAATGTAAAAACAGATGCAGAGAATATAGAATGTTTCACTAGAAAAAGTTGAGACAAAAAGTGGAGGTGACCACGATGGCTTCTTTTGATCAGAAGCTCCGTACGTTATATCTGATGGAAATCCTGCTGGAACGTACCGATGATGAACACATGTTAAATGCATCGGAGTTGTGCACAATTCTGGATCAGGAATATGGGATCAGTACGGACCGAAGAACAATTTATACAGAGATGGAGATTCTTGAAAAATTCTGACTGTATGTCCAGCAGAAGAAAGGCAAATGCCCAGGCTATTATATTGGTGCCAGTTAAGGGGATATGTCCGTATTTAATGAATGCACATTGACAAGTATCTATGCGTATGATAATTTAATACATAGACAAATGTCTATGTGAGGTGGCAAAAATGAATACAAGAGATATGATACTAATATGCAAAGCATTATCGGATACAAAAAGGCTGGAGATTGTTCAGATGCTGTCAGACGGAGAAAAATGTGGATGTAAGATTCTGGATAAATTCAATATCACGCAGCCTACTTTATCACATCACATGAAAATATTGGTCGACTGTGGGCTTGTAAATGATCGTAAGGAAGGCAAGTGGCATCATTATTCTCTGAATAAAAAAGTAATAAGAGAGGCAAGTTCATTTGTTGAAGCTTTGGGAAGGTAGGAAATGGAAATGAAAGAAGAATGTATTATATGTAAAGCACCACTTATATATCTTGAAAAAGATGAAATGATGGAGTGCGTGTTATGCCATAAAAAGGAATTAAGCAAGACTAGATGCGAGCAGGGCCATTATGTATGTAATGAATGCCATACAAAAGGAATGGATGTAATTATAGAAATATGTCTTAGTGAAACATCTAAGAATCCGATAGAAATTATAAGAAAAATGATGGAACAGCCATTCTGCCATATGCATGGACCAGAGCATCATGTTATGGTTGGTTCAGCGCTTCTTACCGCATATAAAAATGCAGGTGGTGAGATTGATTTGCCAGTAGCTCTGCTTGAAATGATGAATAGAGGAAAAGCTGTTCCAGGCGGGGCATGTGGATTTTGGGGTGCTTGTGGTGCTGGAATTAGTACAGGAATGTTTATATCAATAATTTCAGGAGCGACTCCACTTAAAAATGAACCTTGGAGTCTGGCTAATAAAATGACTTCCAAGGCACTTGACGCAATCGGGAGCATTGGTGGACCAAGATGTTGTAAAAGAGATTCTTATATGGCCATAATCTCAGCGATTGACTATGTGGCAGAGAATTTTAATATACAAATGGAAAAGCCTGTTATAAAGTGCATTCATTCTGATAAGAACAACCAATGTATTAAGGAGAGGTGCCCATTTCATGAATAAGAAAAAAGTCGCATTTATCTGTGTTCATAATTCCTGCCGTAGTCAGATAGCAGAGGCATTGGGAAAACATCTGGCATCAGATATATTTGAAAGCTATTCGGCCGGAACAGAGACAAAGCCTCAGATTAATCAGGATGCCGTTCGTATCATGAAAGAGATTTATGGAATAGACATGGAAGCAAATGGTCAGCACAGTAAGCTGATTACTGATATCCCAGATGTTGATATTGCAATATCCATGGGATGCAATGTGGGATGTCCTTTTATTGGAAGGGCGTTTGATGATAACTGGGGACTTGATGATCCAACGGGGAAATCAGATGATGATTTCAAGGCTGTGATACAGCGGATTGAGGAGAATATCATGGAGCTAAAGAAAATGTTGAGTGAAAGTTAAAGTGGAGTTTTGCGTGAGCAAACATTAGAAAATACAGATGGTTAAGGTGGTGATCAATGTGGTCATCACTTTTTCTATTTCTGAAAAGAGGTGATTTACAAAATGAAAACCTGGAAGCTGATCGTGTTGATGCTCTGTTGCAGTATGATTGGTGTATGTGAGAAGTATCTCTATGATTACTTTGCTCATTCTGTGGAAAACAAAGAAGACTATGCGAATTTTATAGACATTGGTTTCTCGGATGATACAAAAATGATCCGGAAAGTTCACAAAGTTTGTTAAGCATAATGTAGACGACGTGCTATAATTACTGACAGTAGACATCAGAAAAGAAGGGACGAAATATGCAAATCAGTTTATTATTAATGGAAGAGATTGCAAAGCTTTTTGCGATCATGCTTATGGGATATGCGGTTGTAAAAGCTGGACTTATGAAGTCATCAGAGAGTAAAAGCATATGCTTATTATAAAAGAGTCAGCATAGATAAAAAACAATTCATGCAGAGAAAATATAAAGACAGAATTCTCAAAATTCGAGAAATATAAAGATGCAATTCCTCATGGTAGATGTGTATTGTGAAAAATAAATTTGTTATAGTGACAATATCAACAAAAAACAGAATATAGATGGGGTGATCAGATGGAAGCAGCACAGAGAATTCGATTAATCCGGATTATAGAAAAGATGGAGAAAAATCCGGCATTCAATAATAAGCTTGGAATAAAGAACACATCTGAATATTTATCAGAAAAAGAACAGAAAAAATGAAAGACACATATCAGAATGAGTTTCAGAAGGAGTAAAAAATGTTATCGTTATTATTTGCAATTTGTATGATTTGGTTTGTAGGAAAATTTTTTGTTTTTGGGTTAAGAGCATCCTGGGGAATTATGAAACTACTTTTAACAGTTATTTTCTTCCCGCTGATATTGATTGGTATGGTTATAGGTGGACTGATGTACATTGCTTTTCCATTGTTGATTGTCGGTGGCATTATAGCATTGGTGACGTCACACTCATAATCGATCAGGAGGAAGAAAACGAATGGGATATGATATTGAAAAAGAAAAAAGAGAAGCAATTGAAGCTGGGCGTAGGGCTTTGAACAGTCTTCAGACAGCAAAAGAAAATCTAAACAGTGCAAAGAACTGGGGACTGGTAGATATGTTTGGTGGTGGCTTTTTCACTACGATGTTAAAACATTCTAAAATGGATCAGGCGAAGCAGAATATGGAGCAGGCAAAGTATGATCTCCGTAATTTCAGCAGGAAATTAAATGATGTAAATATGGCATGTAACTTGAATATCGATACTGGAGATTTCCTTTCTTTTGCGGATTATTTCTTTGATGGCTTTGTTGTGGACTGGGTGGTCCAGGATCGAATCAATAATGCAAAAAGACAGGTAGAAGAAGCAATTCGAAGAACAGAAAGTATAGTCAATCAATTACAGCGTATGTAAAGGAAAAGGCAATGAGTCAGAAATGGTTCATTGCCTTTCTTGGCATTATGGATTATTTTAATGAGGCTGTAAAAAATCTTGTGTCTTTGGAAAGTGAATCTTTCTGATAAGAAATAGATATGTAAGGTTTTGCTGTCGAATTTATGATTATGTTGTTGTCGAATTTATCTTTCTATTTATAGTATAACCATCTGATAAGATTTTATACATCCGTTTTGATTTTTTTGCATAACAAATAAGACATTGTATTGATTGCTTTTTTCGTGGGCGCTGCCCACACCCGACCTCTGGAATAGAGTAGGGAAATTCTGGCAATAATACAGATGCCGACGGAATAGAAAGGAAGCGGGAATGGTCAGCTTTGGAGCAAATCCATTCCTGCTTTTCTTTTCTCTACAGATAGTTGGTAAGCCGTTCTCCATATAGGACAATCAACTGATTCAACACTTGATCCCAGTTTCGATA
>NZ_VUMS01000038.1 GCF_009696065.1 Oliverpabstia intestinalis
TTTGTTGAGGGTACAAACAGCAAATTGAAAATGATAAAACGTACCATGTATGGCCGTTGTGGCAAGGAGCTATTAGCCGCAAAACTTATATTGTCAAATAGCTAATACGGATAATTGCGGAAGAACCCAATTTGGGCGGACAAAATGATCAGCTCACGCGGAATTTACAATTTAACGGTCCTACATAATCTCCGATCTTAAAGTTGACATCATAACGCATTCCAAAATAGTTGTTATGTGGATAACCGTTGCTATCGTATTTTGTATTACTGTTCTCAAGCTCATAGTCATTACGAACTCCGTCAAGTGGATAGAAACTAGTATTAGAACCAGCGTCAGTTACCTTATTACCATCTTGGTTATAGACTGCCGCCAGCTCATATCGTTCTCCGCTTCGTGTAAATTCAGGTTTATCTATTCAATCCTCTATAAACCCTCTATTTTCAAGGCATATCGCCTATTAAATGTTCAAACCTTATGTATTTTCCCTTGTTTTTGCCCTTATGAGCCGAAACAAGGGAAATTTTTTATTCTTCGCCGATTACCTTATCCAGCAGTCTTGCGGAAGTACGCTTCGCTTCCCTTGTAGCGTGAGCGTAAATGTTCATTGTGGTACTGACATCAGCGTGTCCGAGAAGTTCCTGCACATCTTTAGGTGCTGCACCGTTTGAAAGCAGATTGCTTGTATAGGTGTGCCTGAGCATATGGAAGTGGAAATCCTCCAATCCCTCCACCTTTTTTCTTGCTGTCCTACACATAATCCCCACCGTACTCGGTGCTTCAAATGCCCCGTCAGGTCTAAGGCAGACAAAGGATAATTCCTTGTACCCCTCTGGGACTTCCTCCGACCTCGGCAGACTGTAAACCTCATAATAGGTGCGGTCTTTTTCTTTAACCTCCAAATAGTAATTAAGGCTGTACAGTTCCCCGTATCGGAAACGGTTTTTGTGCTGTTTTGCTTTTGCAGCTTTCAGGATTGCGGCAAGCGTATCGCAAAAGTCCACGGTGCGGATTTTTTTACGCTTTGTTGCCCCTATTTCTGTTTTGTGCCTTGCCCCGTTGTAACGCATGCTGCGGCGTACTGTCAAATATTGTTCTTCAAGGTTGATGTCCTGCCAAGTCAGACCGCAGACCTCTCCAATACGCAAGCCTGTATAATAGGCTATCTGTATAGGAAGAAGTGCAGGATTGTTTTTCTTTTTCAGGAAGTCCTCTAACCTCTGATACTGTTCGTAGCTGAGCGTTGGTGTGGAAGCAGTTTCTCCGTCCTCGTCCGAGAACAGTTCGTATTCTTCTTTCTTTCCCCGCCATACCACATACTGCATCGGGTTAAAGGTTATCAGCCTTTTTGGGAATACCGCAAAACGGAACGCCCCTTGTAAAACAGCCGAAAACAATCGGAGATACCCTTTGCTGAGTGCCTTTGCGGTTGTGCCGTCAGGATTTGCACCGCCAAAGCTGAGAAAGTCTATATACGCCTGTAAATGGTCGGCGGTTACGGTTTTCAGCTTTCGGTTTCCTATCGGGTACTGTTTGATACGGTTGACCGTTCCCTGATAGGACATTACCGTACCATTGCTGAGATTGCCGGGTTTCAGTTCTTCCTCCACCCACAGATCGAGCAGCATACCAACTGTGATGTTTTCAGACTTCGCAACGAATTTCTTTTCCTCATAGTCAGCGATTGCTTTTCTGAGCAGGGCTTCTGTTTCAGACTTGCTTTCTGTTCCCACAAACTCTTTCTGTACTTTTCTGCCGCTTTCATCTTCGATATAGAAGCGTGCGTACCACTTTTTACCTTTTTTTCTTACAGAACCTTTTGCCATAGATAAATTTCCCCTTTCTATCCGTGGCAATCGGGACTGTGACATATGGTGTGCGTAAAGTAATAAGGTTACTTATGCCGATGAGTGTCAGTCATCGTTTTCACTTGTCAAAGAGCCACGGAATTTTTCTTTTTCAGCAACCCTTTCTTCGGCTGCTGTCGCTATCCCGAACAGGTCGCCCATCTTTACAGCGGTGCGTCCCTCATCGTAGATATGTAAAATCCCGTCTAAAAACTGTTTCATATCCTCGATAGGAAGTTCCATTTCTTTACGGTAAACCCTTTCCATAATCGCCCCTGACTCAATCGCATAGCGGCGTAAGGACTGCTTTAAGCCTTCGTCCTCGGCTACACGGTCAACCTCAGCCATAGCGTCTGCAAAGTGATAAGTCATAACCGTATAGAGGTCAATCATCTTTCCGAGGAATGTCGTGAGCAGTTGTTGGTGCGGTTCTCCCTTTACCACGGAAGAAACCGTATCAAGATATTTTTTGATATGTTCCTCCATATCCCTTGCACATAAAGTGCGGCTGTCATATTCCTTATCTTCGGAAAGTCCTGTCAGCCATTCGGGAGTGGTCAGGAGTGCTTCTGCCAGCCCGTTGATAATCATTGTACGCTTCGGGTCTACACCGTCCGCTTCATATCTTTGAATGGTAGATTTGTTTACTCCGACACGCTTACCAAGTTCGGGCATTGTTAAGTTTAATTCTGTTCGGCGTTCTTTTACTCGTTCACCGACCTGTTTTGCGGTGAATGTAATTTCTTTTTTCAAGGTTTTCACCTCCTATTGCTGATAGTATAGCATAGCGAAACCTATTTTGCAACCATAAATTTAATAATAGGCAAAAATATTTCTTAATCAGTTGCAAAACAAGTTGACAAGGGATAGCAAAATAAGTATAATTACAGATACATAGTTGCAAAATGCGTATTTTGAAAGGAGGTTAATAAAATGAGCAACATCAAAATGGGTTTAACCATAGAAGAAGCAGCAGAATGTACGGGTATCGGAAGAAATACAATGCGTAAGTTGGTAGACTGGGGCAAGTTGCCTGTCCTCAAGGTCGGCAGAAAAGCGATTATCCGCAGGGATACTTTAGAGCGATTTATGAGCGTCAATCAGGGAAGAAACCTGCTCAATGAAAACGATGTCCGCAAAGTAGAATAAGCATTCTCCAAGCCCTCGGCGTTTGAGAGCGAAATACACCCCTCGCACAAATCTTCGATTTGTACTCTGAGTATTTCGCCCTTGCAGGGGGCACTGTATCACAGCTTCGGGCAAAGCACCGCCGCTATGATACAGAAGAAAACAGCCCGCTGTTTTCTTCGCTGTCCGTCTGCTTACGCCGCCGAAACAGCGGCAACCGATTTCTCGGTTGCAAAAAGAGTATGCCCGTCACGGGAGGAAGGAGTATATGGCAAGACATTCATTTATACAGATGTCGAAGCTACCCAATGTCAAGGGAAGAATATCCTATATCACAAGCCACGCAAGGCAGGAAAATCTCTATGCCACCTACCGCACCGCCGACAATGAATTTTGGAGTAACCTTGCAAGGGAAAGCCAGCAGGAATTTAAGCGAAGCGGTACAGAGGGCAAATGTATTGAAGCAAGGGAATTGATTATCGCCCTGCCCGAAATTTATACAAGATATGAGCCGCAGGAAGTCCTTGAAGATTTTACGGAGGAGTTCCGCAGGCGGTATGGCGTGGAGTGCGTGTCAGCCCTCCACCACAACAAACGCAAAACAAACTATCATATCCATCTTATCTTCAGCGAAAGAAAACTGCTTCCTGAGCCTGACATCAAGATAGCCACACGCAGCGTGTTCTATGATGAAACAGGCAAAAGGGTACGCACCAAGAAAGAAATCACAGGGGAGGACGGGCAGATACGAAAAGGCTGCACCGTCATAAAAAAGGGAGAAATTTATGAAAGCCACCTCTTTACCGTGAAAGATGATAAATTCAAAAGCGAGCCTTTTCTTCGGGAGGTAAAGGAGATTTACACCGACCTTATCAATCGGCATATCTCCGATCCCGAACAGCAGTTAAAGGTCTTTGATAAGAACAGCGTGTATCTTCCCACCAAAAAAATCGGCAAGAACAATCCCAAAGCCGCCGAGATTGAAGCGGATAACGCCGCAAGGCAGGAATGGAACAGGACAGCGGATATGGCGTTGTTATCGGGTATTTCCGAAGCAAAGATTTTAGAAGTCAAGCAGACCGAGATACACGAAAAAGCAAGCCAGTCAATCAAGAGCAAAGGCTGGCTGCCTAATCTGTTCCGTGGGATTGTGGCAAAGGCAAAAGATTTTCTGCAAAACCTTATTCGGGAAAAAGATATGCCACCCAAGCCTACACTTGATATTGATATGGCAGAGTTCCGCCATATGCGAAACCTAATGATAAAAGTACAGGATAAGGCAAAGGAAATCAAAAACTTGCAGGACAAAGTTCTACCGCAGTTGAAACAGCAGCTTGCCGATACAAAGGGGCTTTTCAAAGACAAAGAACGAAAAGCGTTAGAGGTAAAAATCAAAGAAACCGAAGCGGAGATTGCCGACAGGTTGGATAAAATTCCCGATACGCTCAAAGAGGACGATTATCCCGATGTACAAGTTTTTATGCGTACTTTCCGAGAAATGGAAAGCGTTGTAGAACAATACAACCGTGACCTTGCTGAGTGGGAATATCAAGTCAGCAGGAAATCGACAACCGCCGCTAAAGGACCGCACAGACCGCCCGAAAGGCAGAGCGTGTTAAAACATCTGCGAGAGATACAGGAACGAAACAGGCAGAAACCGCCGCAAAGACAGCGTAAGAAATCCATTGACAGAGATAGCCGATAGGCATTGAAAAACCGCCGTTATGGTTTTACCCATAGCGGCGGCATACATAATCATTTACTGACTGCAAGCGTGATTTTCATATCCTGAACATTGATGATTGTTTCTTTCTTGCACTTCGGACAGTAGAGAGGAAAGTTTTTTAATTCCGTATCTTCCCGTATCATAGTACGGGTTTTATTGCCGCATACAGGGCAATATATCCATTCTGAAATAATAGTTGGCATATAATATCATCACCGCCTATCATTATTTTCATATTCATCAAATTGTTTTGTTTTTTTCAATATCCACAGTGCGTAACTTAAGCTAATAATACATAATACTGCACTTGAAATAATATGAATCTTCATTGAAGAATTTTCAACAGCAAAAACGCTCGAAGAATTTACAAAACTATGTGCAATAATACACGGTAAAAGGCTCTTTCCTTTGTAAAAAATAATTGTAAAAAGAAAACCTATTGCGATTGCATAACAAACTTGTAAGAGTGTAGGTATTAAATCTTTTCCGTTCAGTAAGTTTACAATATGTCCAATTCCAAAAGTAACACTTGAGATAACAATCGCCAACTTTACATTGTCATTGTATAATGCTTTGAACAGAAATCCACGAAAAATAATTTCTTCAATGAATCCAACGCAGAGCATACTTAAAATATATAACACAGTTTCTAAAACAGACAGCTTCATCGTAACGCCATTCCATAGGTTAATACTCATAATTAGAAGTAGCGGAGTAAAATATAAGAAATTTCTAAGGCTTCCATCAAAAGAACACAGACCGTATTTTTCTTTTAAGTTGTGTTTACTCACAAAAACTAAAAGAAGCAATGTAAAAACTATAGCAACGGGTGCAGCAATTATTTTTTCAGTGCCAAGCGAAGCAGAAAAGCTGTCAGCAACACTAAACAAAACAACATAGGAAACAATCCAAACCAATGAGAAATTTAATTCATTTTTCTTATATAAACGATACATTATAATCCTCCTTTTAATGAATAAACTGTTCCGTCAAATACCAAGTCTAAATCAGATATAATCGTCTGTTCGTCATAGGCCATTTCGTTATTTGCAAACATACTTGCATATCCGTGTGCAATCAGGAATAATGAACGGAAAATGGTTTTCGCCTGTTCTGTATTGACCTCTACTTCTTTACTCAGTATAGCTATAATAGGCTGTAATTCTTCAGAATTTATCAACTCAGAAATATTTTTTCCTATAAACTCATTTGTTTGAAATAGAAACCGAAACAAATTTTTTTCTGTTTCAGCAAAGCGTATATAATTCAGTCCAATATCTTTCATCGGATTTTCACTCTGAATATTAGTTATATATTCGGAATGATACTCATCTGCCTTAACATATACAGTTTTTTTCAATTCCTCTATTGTTTTAAAATGATACATAACAGGTTGAGTGGAACAGCCTAATTTTTTTGATACAGCTCGTGCATTGATATTTTCTGCTCCCTCACTTCGTGCTATCTCAAATGCTGCATCTATAATCATCTCTTTTGTAATTTTCACCTTTGGTGGCATATTTTTCACCTCTCTGTCATTTTATAATTATTGTTATATAACATAAATTATAATAAGAGGAGAGATTTTTGTCAAGTTTCGTAACGAAAATATAGTAAAAATAAGCGACAGAGAATTTACTCCCTGCCGCCTTGTCTACTTATGCGAATATAATTTCCCTCTCCACAATCTCCATAGCACAAGCCCGAATGTTATTCATCTGTCCAACCCATTCTAAGGCATTTTTCGCCTTTAGGCGTTCCGTGATACCCTGTGCCTGCTTCATCTGTTCTACAAGTCTTTCAAAGCGTTTCTCCGCCTGTTTATCGACATCCGCAAGATAAGCATTCAACTTGCCACTTGTGAGTAGCGTGGCGTAAAACGCCCTCTTATGTTCCTGTAAATATCGTTTGTGTCGCTGCCCCCATAAACCGATAGGTTTGTTTTCTTTTTCGGCTGGTAAGGTCAGGCAAGGGATATAATAATCTCTTTGCAGTTCATACCAAAGACCATTGCTTTCATCATAAATATACTTGTTCATTAAAAAATCCTCCACTATAATATATTCGCACATACATCACAGTTCTCCGATTGCCACACTCTGTTATATCTTGTTATGGGATTTTCTTTCCCTTGATTTTGCCCTTATAAGCAGTCAGGGAAAGAGTAAACTTGTGTGAAATCATATAAAGGGATAAGGCGAACACATTGCGATAAATCCTTTATTTTCAATGCTTTTGGAGGATTTTATTGATAACCTATGGAGAGCAATAATCACTCATAATTTTATGGTTTTCAAATTCTAGTTTGTAATTTTTATATACCTTTCGCGTATATCGAGTTTCAGAAGAATATGTATTTCCTTCACTGTACTCATATTTATTGTTGTTCCATGTTTTATTAATTTTTTTCCAGTTACCTGTTATAGCAATATCTGTATCATTAAAGAAACCGGGATCTGCATAGTTAAACACTGGTTGATCATTACTATCAAGACTACTTATTAACCCTGTGATAGGATTCGTCATGTCTTTGCCAATATACCCATTAGCATTTCTTCCATCGCTTGCACTACATTCTGCATGATAAACCGTATCGTAGTCGTAATTTCTCTTATTCTCTCCAACAGTTAATTTACCGTTGGTATTCTGTGAGTAATTGCTAATATCATTAATTGAATGTACTGTTCCATTCTTCATAGTACCAGCTTTAACCGTGTAATCATAAAATGTCACACCATCTTTTTTCTGTGACGTCTCTGGTTTACAATACACTCTTATCGTGATATCTTTTACAGCTTCAATGTTACTTGCAGCCTCTTCTGAAATTTCCTTATAACCATCTGTCTCATCACCGACTTCAATTTTTTCTAGTTCCCAATTTTGAGTTTTCACAAAATCTTTTACGCTTCCTCCAACCGAAAGAGTATATTTGCTAGAATAAATTTTTTCAGCTGGATTTTTGGAATTATCGTAATGCTCGACAGTAACTGTAACTGTTGCGGTACCCTTTTGTACAATGACATATTTAGAAAAATGCGGAGCATCAAATACGACTTTTCCCTCTCCGTCAACAGCACCTTTCATGTCTTCCGCCACGTTGTTATCATTCACATGCAGTACTGCCGCATCCTCACTGGATGTGATCTCCGGGGTGTCTACGCTGACCTGTACCGGAGTAGTTGGCTGTACTTCGGAACCGTTTACCAGGAATTTGATATCGTAGGAGAAGATATTCTTGATGGAAAACTGTTCTTCGATCGCTTTTTCTTCTACTGCTTTTTCGATTTCCTTTACTTCGTCTTCTGAAGTGATCTCTGTTACGGAAAGCTTTGCGTCTGCGGGAAGTGCTCCTGCTTCTGCGGTTACGTTAACGGTTGTGTTTCCAACAACCTGACTCCATGTGAGCTGCTGGTTTTCAGCTTCCGCCTGTGTTGCATCTTCTTCAGGAGTTTCAGCTGTAGCATTTTCTGATGCAGGTGCTGTCTCCTCGGTCGGTGCAGTTGCAGGTGCCTGAACTGCTGACGCCTGTGCTGCAGGTGCCTCTGTTGTCGGCTGTTCTGCTGCAGGTGCTTCCGCTACCGGCTGGGCTTCCTGGGTTTCGGCGGTTGTTTCCGGTTCTGCGGCAACCTGTTCCACGGCTGCGGGTTGTTCATCGGCTACTGCCTGGCCTTCATCTGCTGCGTAGGCAGCCACGTCCATGTCATCGGCAACGGCTTCGTCCTGAGTCTGTACTTCCGCTTCCTGTGGGTATTCGGTCTGTCCGGTCTCGGATGCGAATATGAAGCTGCTGTTGCTTATGGCAACGACCATGCAAAGCACCAATGCCAGAAGTCTTTTTTTATTTCTACTTTTCATGGTTTTCTCCCTCCTCTTCATCCAAAGCACTCTCTATCAGTTTTAATAATTCTAAAGCGCTGCGGAACTGCTGCTTTTCTTTTTTTTCCACCCAGGTCACCGAACCCTGCCAGGTGGCATTCTGCCTGTTGTAAATATTTAAGATAAAGGTCTCCGTCTTTTTAGTAGAATCGCTCACAGCTGTTCCACCTCCTTCTGTACTCTGTTTTTATATATGTCTTATAATAGACGCACCATTACTAAAAGCATTACAGTCATTATATATTTAGTATTTTTTTTATTTTTGTTGGATTCTGTAACGTTTTGTGATATCGGTGCGGATCCTGTTCCCTGCCGGCGTAATTATGTCCGCCTGCGGTTGCTGTATGTGGAATCTGCTACATCTTCATGGATTCGTCCGTTTCTCTGACGGGTTTTTGCCTCATTACTTATATTGTATGTGGGGTTTTATGGTTTATGACATGGTTTTTGAGATCGATCCGGTGGATCCAATTATATATAGAAGAAACTCGTTTTTTATTACTCTTTCATTTTGTTCCGATCTGTGATCGAATTACCCAGATGTGAAATGTAATACTTTTTGATGTTTTCCGCCTGTACAGAAAAAAGCAGGAGTCCTTATCTTTTATAAGAGTTCCTGCTTCTGTACTTTTATTTTCTTCCCAGTATGGCATCCATCTCGATGATCAGTTCCAGGACACTGCAGAATTCCATCTCCTGATGTCCTTCTTTCCATGCTAAGATGCCCTGCCAGGTGGCGTTCTGGCGGTATTTGACAAAGATGTGGAAGGTGGCACAGATGCCGCTTTGTTCCATCAGCTACTGATATTCCATACTTTTTTCATGTAGTTCCTCCATCGCACGCTTTTCCGTACTGAACTCCCGAAGGACCACCGAGGATTCCGGAAAACGAATGCTGTCGTAAAAGTCTGCCATGTAACGGATCAGCTGCACGACATTTTCAAAGGACTGTGGCTCCTGGGAATAACCGTGATATAGTCGGCCGGATATCTCGCTGGCCTGACTTTCGTCCACACACACCGTGATCAGGTTCGGTGCTGCCAGTACTTCTCCATTCCAAAATTGACTCATGTTTCACACTCCTGTTCCTGTTGCCTATTTCCAGCGAAATTCATTTTTCTGAAAACTTAATCTTGCATTTGGATTCTCCACGTCTGCGATGGATGATACGTAATATTCCAGATATTTGTTCCAGGATCCATGTTTTTGTGTGAACCGTGCGGCGATGCGCCGGAAGATAATGTCACAGTTTTCCTGGCTGGTTCCGACCAGAAGGATCAGGAACTGAGACGGGCTGTATTTGGAAAAGGAATCTCCTCGGCGCAGACTGTTTTTTACTGCCCGGTGCAGTTCCATGGACATCACATCCAGCTTTTCCCGGTTTTCCATCGGATGGCCGTTGCCGTCTGTCAGGGAGCATACCATAAGGAATGCGGACTGTCCGTTTCGCTCGATCAGCCGACGCACCAGCCGGTAGTTATCCCGGAAGCTTGGCAGGCTGCAGTAGAAGGCACCGTCTTCGTACTCCGGTTCTTTCAGGTCTTCCTTGATCTCTCCTGCCGCATGGTATTTTCTTCCCATCCGTTCGCTCATCTCCTGGAACTGGTTCATCATGCGCTCGGATGGTGTGATTCCCAGTTCTTCAAAGAACATTTTTGAAGTCGCATCGTACAGCTGATATGCTTCTTTGTAGCGGTTCATACCCATCAGGGCATCAATTTTTAAGGACTGCCATTCGTCGAACGGATAGATCTCGATGGCATTGTCTGTCAGTTCCAGAATGGTGTCGTATTCGTGCTGTTCTTTTCTGTAGGCACACAGCCGACGGAGTATCTTGGAATATTTGTCTTTGTAACGGACACTGTTCATGATGACCCAGTCTTCTCCGGACTGCATCGGAAGAAGTTCTCCTTTGTACAGCCTGCAGGCCTTCTCCCACAGATTCATCTTCCTGGTTTCGTCTACTTCTTCTTCTCCTTCTCTGACAAGTTCCATAAAGTGTGCCACATCCAGATCCACTTTCATCGGGCTGCGCCAGTAAAAGACACCTTTTTCTTTTACGATATACTCATATTCCGGCAGTCCCGCCTCGACCAGCATCTTGCGCAGACGGAATACCGTCACACGCAGGTTATTGCCCACATTGGCCAGTTCTTCTCTTCCAAAGAGATCGTCAAGCAGCTGGGCTCTGGGGATTCCTGTGCTCCCGCGGTCCTCCACCAGACTGGAATGCAACAGAATCTGCAGTAGTTTTACTGCTTTGGTTGCCGAGTTTCTCTTGAAGGTTATCGGCTGTTCTCCATAGGTTATGGAGAACCTTCCCAACATATTCACTTTGAGTTCCGGTAACTGCTTATCCATATGATTCCCTCCCCTCATCTACTCCTCGTTTTTATCATAGAAAAGTAAATCGCCTCCGGTATGGTATCTCCCGGAAGCGACTTCTCGCTGGTTTTATTTTAGTCAGTTATCTCTTCTTTGTCAACGCAAAGCATTACACTTTTTTTGCTTTCCACGATTTTCTGATCACTTTCGCCAGTTCTTCCTCGCGGATCGGTTTTGCGATATAGTCATCCATTCCTGCTTTCCGGCAGGTTTCCCGGATGTCTGCTGTCGTCTGTGCAGTCATCGCAATGATCGGAATCGACGCCGCATCTTCCCGTTTCAGGTCACGGATACGCTGTGTGGCTTCCATGCCGTCCATCACAGGCATCATCACATCCATCAGGATCGCATCGAAACTGCCGGCAGGTTTTTGGAAAAAGAGAGCTACTGCCTCCTGTCCGTTCCATGCTTTTTCTACTTTTGCCCCTGCTTCTTCCAGATAGAACTGTGCAATCTCCATATTGATCTCATTATCCTCTACCAGAAGGATGCTTCGGTCGCGGAGGAGATCCGATATATCTTCTCCCGCTGTGTTTGTTTCTGAAGCGGCTGTCTCGTTGACGGTGAACGGCAGACGGAAGGTAAATGTGGTTCCTTCTCCACGGACGCTCTCCACCTGAATGGTTCCGCCCATCTTTTCCACCAGTCCTTTGACGATCGACATTCCGAGTCCGGTTCCCTGATAGCGTGTTCTGGCTCCGTATTGTTCCTGGGTGAACGGCTCAAACAGCTGATTCTTTACAAAGTCCCCGCTCATGCCGATACCGGTATCTGCGATTCTGAATTCGTACCAGGCTGTTTTTCCGTCACAGGATACTTCTTCCGCGTATGTATCCACGGATCCCAGCGGTTTGTTGTATTTGACCGCATTGCTGAACAGGTTCAGCATGATCTGGCGCAGCTGTAACGGGCTTCCCTTCAGTGCTGTGTGGTGTATATTTTTCCGGTATACCCGGTGTGTGATCCGGTTCTGTTCCAGAAGCGGATTCATCAGTGCCGCCACTTCCCGCATCAGCACTTCCATGTCAAATGGTTCATTCTCTGCCTGGATCTGATTGGTTTCCAGTTTGTTCATATCCAGTACATCGTTGACAAGCGCCAGCAGATGATCGGCAGACACCTGTATCTTATCCATACATTCTTCCATCTTCTCCGGGTTGTGTTCATTTTTCCGAAGGATCTCCAGCATCCCCATGATGCCGTTGAGCGGTGTACGGATATCATGGCTCATGCGGTTCATGAAGTCTGTCTTGGCTTTGCTTTCTGCATCGGCCTCCTGCACCGCTTTTTGCAGCCGTTCTTTTTCCTCTTCTTCTTTTTTATGGAATTCCGAAGTGTTCTTAAACAGAATAATTCCATGTACAGCACTGTGTTCTTTTCCGGTCTCCCGGTCGTACAGCAGTTCCCGGGACATCAGGATCGTCTTCTGAAGCCAGATCATCCTGCCATCCTGTTTTTCTTCCCGGTACTCTACGGTGATCTGTTTATCCCCTTCACGGAAGCGTTTCAGCAGTTTTTCCGAGGAATCCATGATCCGGTAGCTTTCCAGCGTATCGTCTGTCACCTTTTGACTCCGTTCTCTGCAGTAGGCATCGTAAGAGCATGGCATCTCCCGGTCGATAATAATGCTTTCACGTTTCACATGGTAGAATGCATTTTCCAGGCAGTCATTGGTCAGGTCTACGGTATATACCGCTTCCGCTGTTTCCATTAATGCGTCTACATAATTGCTGTTTTCCAGAATCGACTGTTTCATCTGCTCGTAATAGCGGATCAGTTCCTGTTTTTCATCCGTCTTGTGCTGCCTGCTGTCCCGGAAGTTCTCCTGTCCCAGGATAAAATGGTGTAGTCTGCCATCTTCTGTGGCATCCAGGAATCTCAGGATCACTCTTCCCCGGTGAACCACATTCTCTCTTTTGTATCGATAGGGAATCTCCAGCTGGGGATTGTCCTTTGTCAGCTGCTGTTCCAGGGAGGTAAGCTGTAAGGTCTCCCAGAATTCTTTTCTCACCCGGTCGGTTGCCAGTTCTTCCACGATCTGTTCCACCGCCCCGGAATAATTACCGTCTTCCGCAAGAAAGTATCCGGTGCTTGACCGCAGGATCTCATACTGATCCATCAGGGCATCACAGTACAGACAGTCCGAAAAATGGTATTTTTCTTTTTTGATCCATTCCAGCAGTTCATAGGCTTTCTGCTGTTTTTGTGCCGCTTCTTCGATCTTTGCCCTGTTTTTGTCCACGTACATGTTTTTATCCGCCAGCCGGAACAGTTCCCGGAGGGTGGAACCGGCAAAGTCCAGGGAGATTGCGTACCCTGCCGCATAGCTGATCGGCATCTCCGGGTGTTTTGCGGAGTAGTTTTTCATCTGTGTGCGGATCTTTTTTAAGGTTTCCCGCATCTTCGAGTGGTCAGTCTTTTGAAAAATCGCGATGAATTCGTCTCCTCCGTCCCTGCCGACAAAGTTTTCCGGATCTACCGCGAGGCGAAGCTGTTCGGCAAAGGAACGGATATATTCGTCTCCCTTGTCATGTCCCAGATTGTTGTTGATGATTCGCAGGTTATTCAGATCAAACACACAGACGGCTGTACTCTCTTCTTCTCCGAGAGGAGTGGGATCGCTCAGGATCTCTTCGCATTTGTTTTTGTTCGGCAGTCCTGTGGATTCATCCAGATAGATTTTCTTTCGCAGGATCCTGTTTTGTGCCGCACAGCGGAGTGCCCGAAGCAGTTCTACACCGATCAGAAGTACCAGGCAGACAATATCTGCAACTACAATCTTTTCAAGATGGTTCAATGCAGTCGCTCTTTTTTGTGAATATCGTTCCGCAATCCCGGTTACCTCATCACACATCTGGAAAAAATTCTCGCTCATGCCGATTATTGCTGTCTGTTCATAGCCTTTTTGCCGTACTTTCGAGATTTCTTCTTTTAATTCCGTAAAGTAAGCTGCAAGTTCATCCATTTTTCCCTGGAATTCTGTATCCTCCAGCCGTACCAGGTCCAGTTCGTCACTTCCGAAACGAAGTCCGTTGATGATCGCTTCCACGGTCTCTATCATCTCGTCATCCGGCTCCTTTGACACTTCCAGTTTGATCACCCGCTGGGTTTCTCCGCGAACCAGTCCGGCGTAGTTTACGACCCTTGCCGTACCCTGGAGGTCACTGACCAGCGACATGATACCGAAAAACAAAATAATCAGTATTATCGTGAGTACCGTCATTCCTGCCCGAAGGATATAGGCTACTCGTTTTTCTCTTTTCTTCATCCATGTTTACCCCATATATGATTTATATTCCTGTGCTCTATTCTACCTGATTTTACCGGAAACTGCAATGTTAGCAATATCGAATCAGTTTTCTGTTTTTCCTGCATAATCTCTTAATATTTTTTACTGTCTCTATATAATTATCGCTGCTGTTTGTTCCGTTGCCTGTATCGTCAATATCGTCGGTGATCTGATCCTCGTTGCCGGACTCCATCCGGATGCTGCCGGAGCAGCCCTCGCCACCGTTTTTGCACAGGCTGTCAGTGTGGTGTGTGCTGTTATTCTTCTGTTAAAGAAGAAGCTGCCGTTTAAGATCTGCAGGTCTGATTTCTATCTGAACGATCAGTGTGGAAAGTTCTTTACCATCGGTCTTCCTCTGGCTTTGCAGGAGTGCCTGACGCAGCTTTCTTTTCTGGCTCTGTGTGCCTTTGTGAACCGTCTGGGACTCGAAGCTTCCTCCGGTTATGGGGTCGCCTGTAAGATCGTGAACTTTGCCATGCTGATCCCAAGCTCTCTGATGCAGTCCATGGCATCTTTCGTTTCTCAGAACGTGGGTGCCGGTAATCAGAAGCGTGCCGGACGATCCATGTTTACCGGTATCGGTGTTGGGTTGTTTTTCGGTTGTTTTGTCTTCGCTCTCGTGCTGTTAAAGGGCGATGTTCTCTCCGGTTTCTTCACTACCGAAAGTGCCGTTATCCGGAGCGCCTACGCCTACCTGAAAGGTTTTGCCCCGGAAACACTGCTTACTGCCGTGCTGTTCAGTATGATCGGATATTTTAATGTGAATATTCTTGTGCGGCAGAGCCGCCTGTCCAGTGTAACGTGAGCCACCTGTCCAGACGGAGTGAGCCACAATAAATATGCGAGTTTACTCGCGTAATGCTTTATCCAAGCCATATACTTCTCGCATTGATCGATCATGTTCAGCATCAATGCTTGTGATATTTATTCGATAGCTGTCATGGGCAATACGATCAATGATTGCATCTGCAAGAGGACTGTCATCACCACCAAGCTGATCATACCATTCTTCGAATTCATACTGAGAGCAGAAAATCGTAGATGATTTCTTGCGTCTTCGATGAAGGAGTTCAAAGATATCCTTCTGCTCGGCTTCCGTTGGTTTTAGAAGAAGCCATTCATCAAGAATGAGAACCAACGGGTTAGCGTATTTAACCATGACCTTTCGATAGTTACCTTCTGTCCTTGCGATTTCCAGATCAATGAGCAGATCCGGAAGTCGGACATACTTGGTGTTGTAATACCGCTTGCATGCCTCCATGCCAAAGGCACAGGCCATGTAAGTCTTACCACAGCCTGTAGCACCGGTAATAAAAAGGTTCCGGTGTTCAGATATATACTCACAAGTTGCAAGCCGGTTAATAAGAGCCTTGTTGAGTTTGCGACCGGAAGTGTAGTTGATATCCATGATATTTGCTTCCGGCTGGTCGAATCCGGCATTACGGATCAGTCGTTTCTGACGATTATTTTTACGATTGCTGTATTCGATGTCCACCAGCATACCAAAACGGTCCTCAAATGGTACTTCTTTAAATTTAGGATCATCCAGTTGGTTACGAAATGCATCTGCCATGGTAGTAAGGCGCATTTCAATTAATTTATCTATTGTACTCTGATTTGTCATATGTGTTTACCTCCGATAGTAATCGGCACCTCTTGTGATGCCATGTGCTTTATGTGTGGTCTTGGATTCAGTTGTTTCTGATTCCGGTTTTACAGAACTTGTTACAAGGATGTTTTTAATACTCTTGTAACTGGGCGAGGATGTATAGGATAAAGCTTTTTTACAGGCCGCTTCAAGCAATGCATCTGAGTATTTCTCAGCAAGCTTTAGAAGTCCCATACAACTTCGGTAGGTCTGTTGTTCCACACTTTTGGAGGTCAGTATTGCATTGACCACAGTGTACGTATTTATGCCAATCCGCTCAGCCCATTTGCGGAACCGGTCGCCATTCCATTCCAGATATTTCTGGTGGTCTTCCGGCATATGTTCCGTGATAGTGCTGTACTGCCCAGGGCGTCCTTTCAGACGACGATGGGAAGCAATGCGGTTATGGTTGTAGAAAATTTCAATAGTGGTATCTGTTACCTTTACATCAACTTTCTTTTTGATGTATTCATAAGGAACTGAGTATAGCATTCCGTCCACAGATATGTGATAATTGAACTGGACAGTGGCTGTTTTCCAGTCACTCAGTTCAAAACGGGTAGCAGGTAATGGTGCCAGCAATGGTTTTTCTTCCTCAAGAAATAAGCTTCGCCGACTACCCTCTTTCTTTTGAAAGAGCCTTTGGTTGAACAGTTCGAGCTTGTCTCTGATTGCACGATTTAATTCGGCAAGGGAGAAGAACCGTTCATCCCGAAGTGCTGCTGTTATCCAGGT
>NZ_VUMS01000039.1 GCF_009696065.1 Oliverpabstia intestinalis
AACTTTCGAGGAATGTGTTTCACTGTTCAGTTATCAAAGATCAGTTTTGCATTGCCGTTTGTCTCAAACAGCTTTGCTATTATATCATGTCGTTTCCTGCCTGTCAAGAACTTTTTTCAACTTTTTTGAAGTTGTTTTGCTTCTCTCTTGCAGCAACTTTGACATCTTATCACATCCAACCGGCTGTTGTCAAGAACTTTTTTATTTCTTTTTGACAGCTTTGTGATCTCTGTGAGATCTCTCGGACGCAACTCTGATAGGATACCACCGCTGCCTGGATTTGTCAATAATTTTTTTAATTTTTCTTATAATTTATTTATTCATGTTTTTTACTATATTTCTGACACTTGATTGACTCACCAGTACATCGTTTCGTAAATAACTGTATCATTCACGCAGGATACAGATTCGAGTGTGCAGTTCAAAAAACAGACCACCAGGATGTTTCCCACACTTCCTGACGGTCTGTTTGTCTGTTTCTGTTATGGTTTATATGTCATCTCCGAAGGTGATCGTGAAGATACTGATCCATCGCGTAATTTGTTAATTGCCACATTCGATACTGATTTCATTAAATTTCTCCAAAATCTTATCAACGTTCATATTTTTCTTTTCGTCTCCTTCCAGATCCATCACTGCATGTCCCTGATGCATCATCAGCAGGCGGTCACCGTATTCCACTGCATAACGAAGATTATGGGTAACCATAATAGTGGTCAATTGTTTCTCCCGTACAACTTTATCGGTAAGCTCCATAATCAGTTCTGCGGTCTTCGGATCCAGCGCAGCTGTATGTTCATCCAGAATCAGAAAGTCAATCGGTGTCATCGTAGACATCAGAAGCGACATTGCCTGTCTTTGCCCGCCGGATAAAGAACCGACTTTTACATGGAGCTTATCTTCCAGCCCCAGATTCAGCTGACGCAATTGTTCCTGATAGAACGGGATTCTGCTCTTATTTGTTCCCATGCTCAGACCAAAGAATTTTCCTTTGTGATCTGCCATGGACATATTTTCCAGAATGGTCATATTCGGACAGGTGCCCATTGCCGGGTTCTGATATACCCGTCCGATTCGGCGCAGACGACGGTATTCTTTTTCTTTGGTAATATCCTGCCCTTCAATGAGTATCTTCCCGCTGTCCGGGGTGATGCTTCCGCATACGATGTTTAACATAGAAGTTTTTCCGGAACCATTGCTCCCCACTACGGATACAAACTGCCCTTTTTTAATAGAAAGATTAAAATCCTCGAACAGGCACATTTCATTTACCGTACCCGGATTATAATATTTATGAATATGTTGAAGTTCAAGCATTTTTTCCTCCTTTCTGACCCTCTGCCATACCTTTGGCTTTCTGTTTTCTTTCCATACTGATGACAAGAATCACCAGGAACAGTACGGCAGTGATCAGTTTCATGGACTGTGGATCAAAGAAGCGGATGGCTATCGCCACACATCCTTTATAGAGAATCGAGCCGATGATAACCGCTGTTGTCGTTTTTACAAATGTCAGTTTCTTAAACAGGCTGGTTCCGATGATGACGCTGGCAAGACCGATGACCATAGAGCCGGTACCTGTTGAAATATCGAATACTTTCTGTTCCTGTGCAAATACACAACCGGATAAAGCCACCAGTCCGTTGGAGATGGCAAGACCGAGAATCTTAACATTTCCTTTGTCTTTTGCCAGAGCAGTTACCAGATTATCGTTATCTCCTACTGCACGCAGCAGATACCCGGATTTGGTCTGCAAATAAAAATCCAGCAGGAATTTTGCGATCAGAACAACAAGTAAGATCAGAACGATCTTCATGTATCCCGGAATCGTTTCTCCGAAGAGGGATTCCAGCATACCGTTTTTAAACATAGTTTCCTGAGAAAACAGAGGAACGTTATTGGTTCCCGCTATTTTCAGATTTACAGTATACAGTGCGGTCATCATGATAATTCCGGATAACAGGTCACGGACTTTGCATTTCACATGGATCAGACCGGTGCAGATACCTGCCAGAACACCGACCAGAAATGCTATCGGTATAGTCAGATACGGATTGACCCCACGTGTAATCAGTGCCGCTGTCACAGCTGCTCCCAGAGGGAAACTTCCGTCTACAGTCAGATCCGGAAAATCCAGAATCTTATATGTTATATAAATACCCAGAGTCAGGATGCCGTAGATCAGACCCTGCTCCACAATCGTCATGATAAAATCCATCACATTTTTCCTCCGCTTTTATTTAGCCCTCGGAAATCTCGGAAAATGTTTCCACTGCACGGTCGTTCATGCTGTCCGGAACTGTGATTCCAAGATTTTCTGCTACTTTTTCGTTTACATACAGGTTACTTTCTGTCAGCAGCTGGTATTCCATATCTTCTGCTTTTACTTCTCCCTTCAGGATTTTCGCTGCCATCTTACCAGTGTCTTTTCCAAGGCTGACATAGTCGATTCCTTCTGCCGCCAGACATCCGATCTTCACCTGTTCGATTTCACTTCCGAATACCGGAATCCCTTTTTCGTTTGCCTGATCCAGAATCGCCGGGAGAGAGCTGACTACCGTGTTATCTGTCAGGTTGGTCAGGCAGTCTACTTTCGTCAGCAGATCTGCGGTCGCAAGAGAAATCTCGGAGCTGCTGGTGATTCCTGCGGTCTCCAGGGTAAATCCATACTGATCTGCCAGCTCTTCGTACTGACTGATGCTGTATACAGAGTTTGCTTCGCTGGTGGTGTAAAGGATTCCGATGGTTTTTGCATCCGGAAGGATCTCACGGATCATCTTTAACTGTGCTTCTACCGGAAGCTGATCGCTGGTTCCTGTAACTGCACCTACCGGCATTTTGTCATCCGTTGCAAGTTCTGCTTCTACCGGATTGGTAACTGCGGTGTATACAACCGGTATCCCTTTTTCCATTGCTGCGTTGTAGGCAGCCTGGGCACTTGGTGTTGCAATTGCACAGATCAGATCCATGTTATCTGTCACGAATCTCTGTGCAATCTGGGATGCGGTTCCCATATCTGCATCTGCATTATTTACTTTTACGGTCAGGTTCTTGCCCTCTTCGATACCCTCTTCTTTCAGACCTTCCAGAAATCCCTCACGACAGTTATCCAGAGAACCGTGCTCTGCGAACTGGGAAATACCGATAGTATAGCTTTCTCCATCTGTAGCTTCTGCTGTTTCTGTGTTTTCTGCATCATCGGTGCTGTCTGTTGTTTCTGTTGCTGCTGTATCTGTAGTCTTGGTATCGCTTCCTCCGCAACCTGCCATAGATGCTACCATTACTGCTCCTAAGATTACTGCCAGTACTTTCTTCTTCATAATTTCTTTCTCCTTTTCTTTTTCTTTTTTAGTGTTTCAAAAGCAAAAGAGATGGAATTTTGTTTTTTATAAAACAAAAACCGCCTCAAGCTAATTATGCTTGAGACGGTAATAAAATTCTTTATTATCGCGGTACCACTCAAATTGACGAATCGTCCACTTTACACGTACTAACATACGTTCCTCATTGATAACGGGTTTGGTTCCCGGCAGTGCCTACTCTTTAAAATCTTTATTTCGGGCTGCCCTCGAAAGTCCATTCAGCTATAAAATCCATGCGACAATCACACCACCTGCCACTCTCTGAAATTTCTTTTAAAGCTTACTCCTCTTTCTCATCGGTTTTGCTTTTGATATCCTTATTTTATGCTCTATTCTTTCATTTGTCAACACTTTAGTGTAAAAAAGTTTTATTTTAGTTGCCGGGCACGAAGTGAACAGTAACTTATTTTGTCACTCGACAGCCACCGGACGCATCATGGAAGATAGCTCCTGCCGATACTGATCGGCCTTTTCCTGATTGCCCTGTTCTTTCCGCACCATCTTTGTAATTCCCGGATACTGTCCCGGAAAGCTTTCCAGCATAATACCATCTCCATAGATCAGGTAAATATCTCCGTCCGTCATATCTTCCTCTGTCAGCTTCTTTCCGTTTTCATCCGTAAGCTTATCCGGTATCGTTCCGGAGAAAATCGTGTCCGTGTCCAGATCCGCAAAATACCAGCTGTTATCGTCTGCCTGAAAATACACTGCTGTCATCGGCTTTTCCCCGCATCCCACCAGACAGAACATAACAAGTACCGCCAGCATCACGATCCATTTTTTCATTGTTCCATCTCCTGTCTTCTGATCTTCATTGTTTCACTTCGCTGAAATATCTATGCACCGGATTTTCTTTCAGACTTCTGTCACTCATATCTGTCACACCAAAAAAGGTAACTGTCTGATTTTCCAGTTACCCACATTCTACCATAATTCTTTCTTCTTTTGTCTCATAATCTGAGACTTTTTGTCTTTCGGTTTTCTCTCTTCCAGCTTTCTTTTCACAATAGCCAATATCCAGCTCTGCCTCTCTTCTTCATTCTTTAACTTCCGAAGTTCCCTGTTTCTGCGCATCGCCTCTTTCCAGATCTCATCCCATATTTCCCGACATTCTTCACCTGTCAGATCATAAGACGGACTGCGTAAGATTTTCAGCACCTGTCTGCAATATCTTTGATAAAGCTCATTTACTTTCCGACTGCCGAAAATCATTCTTTTTTCCCACTCATTTATTTTTATTCCCTTTCGGAAGTGTTATCTTCATCCTCTGTAAATTCTACTACTTCTTCTGGATTACAATCTAAAGCTTTACAGATTTTCTCCAACGTATATAATGTCATATTTCCATTCTTACGCAGAGTATCTAATGTTCTGTTATCGATTCCCCGATGAAGCAGTTCGTACTGCGTAATGCACTTTTCCCTCATTGTCTTCCACACGGGCGCATAGCTTATAATTGTAATCACCACCTTTACCGCACAGCGTTATTCGCCATTTTTTCGGTTCTCACTGTCTGTGTTCTTACAATTATATTTCTCCTGTCCGACAATTCATATTGTGCATATTTTCACAATTGCAAAAGCAAATTATGTATTTGCTTTTTGAGGGTTTTTTATTATTTTTTGACTATTCGTGTTGGTTGTCTTATTATGCGTAATGTTTTATTTTATGTAACTATTCAGTAGTCATTATCCCGCGAGGTGTTTTGGCATAAATATGCCAAAATCCCGAGATATACAAGCAAAAATGCCATCACCGAAGGTGATTTTAAATGCATTTTTGCTCGTAACTGTGAAGGTACTGAACAGTTACTATTTTATAAAAAAGGATCTGCAAATTCGAATTTTCTTCTTCTTTGCAGACCCTTTTTCAGATACTTAGAATTCTACTTTTACAGCTCCCTGCGGACGGATATGCATAACATATGCAGAACCCTCTCCCAGTGCCTTGTCGATATATTTTGTAAATCCTTCTGTTTCTTCTTTTGGAAGAAATGCAGCAATAACGCCGGCAAATCCTCCTCCGTGAACACGGCACACGCCACGACCGATCTTATCCAGATACAGTTTGGTCAAAGCCAGAGCAACCGTGATGGACTGCTCATCCGGAGTCTCGTTGCAGTAGCAGTTCTGCAGCCATTTCCAGGAAGAATCACCGGACTCTGTGATTTTGTTAAAGAAGGTGGCAAAATCTTTCTTTTCCAGTGCTTCTACTTCTGCATCCACACGTTTGTTTTCTTCAAAGAAGTGGAATGCACGCAGAACCGCACGGTCACCGGCGAATTCACGAATAGCTTTTACATTCTCAATCACATCATCTTCCTTGCACTGTTCCAGAACTTCTTTTCCGAAGTATTCTGCTACTTTTTTCATTTCATTCGGAACTGCAGAATACTCTGCACTCAGATCTGCATGACCTTTTCCGGTGTTGATGATAACCAGATCATGGCCCATCTCATCAAAATCACATTTGATCTCACGGATGGCCGGATTTTCGATATCTGCAAAATCGATGGTAATCATACCGCCAACAGCGCATGCCAGCTGATCCAGAAGACCTGAGCCTTTCAGCCAGTATTTATTTTCTGCATACTGTCCTGCTTTTGCATAAGTAACAACACCAATCTTTCCTTCGTTAAACAGGTGATCCACAATAACACATACCAGCATCTCAAAAGATGCGGAAGAGCTTACCCCTGCCCCACCGATCACATTGGAAGTTACATAAGCATCAAATCCTTCTACTTTACATCCTTTTTCCAGCAGTCCTGCAAAGATACCTTTTAACAGCGGTTCGGTTCCCGTTGTTTTTTCTGTCGGGGCCAGGTCATCCAGATCGATCACCAGATGCTGGTTATATGTTTCACTGATCAGGTTTACAATGTGGGTTCCGTTGGGTGCTGCTGCTGCCACACAATCCAGATGTACACTTCCTGCCAGGACTTTTCCGTGGTTATGATCCGTATGGTTTCCACCAATCTCTGTTCTTCCCGGTGCTGAGAAGAATTCAAAGGCTTTATCTCCGAATTCTTTGGCAAATCCATCCGCTACCAGCTGGTATCTTGCTGCATTTTCCTCTACTCTGTTCTCTCCGTACATCTGTTTCAACAGTGCAACTGCATGTTCACTTTTTACTGCTTCTGCTACATTTGCTGTTTTCATGTTTCTTCTCCTTTTTTATTTTCACATACTGATATTGACTATCTGCTAATTATCATTATAATGAGAATCATATAGCATCACAATAACTATATTAGCTTACTTTATAAATATATTGAGGTTTTTTCATGCAATTACAGTTAGACAACAACAAAAAGGAATTAAAGTCTCACGGAACCTATGCTTTCCCGGTCAACGTAAGCTACGAACAGCTTTCCCGCTATGAAAGAAAGTCTTTTCTCTGGCACTGGCATAAAGAAATTGAGCTGACGATTCTCCTTCAGGGCGAGATGCAATATCAGGTCAACGATACCATCTATCACCTGCAGGCCGGTGAGGGGCTTTTCTGCAACAGCAACCGTCTGCATACCGGTTCTTCCTGTCATGATTCCGATTGTATCTATATTTCCACAACCTTTCATCCCCGCTTTCTTTACGGATATGAAGACAGCGTGATCCAGAATAAATATCTGAACACTATTACAAAGCATCCCGGACTGCATAGTCTGGCATTTTCTCCTGACATTCCCTGGCAAAAAGAGGTGCTGGATGAACTATCTGCCATCTGGATGCTTTCCAAACAGCCCTCCGCCACTTATGAGATGGAATTGCAATGGCGACTCACCCATATCTGGATGTTTCTATGGAACCACCTTTCCCATCAGACAAGCAGTTCCGGAAACAGTGAATCTAAGCATACCGATCGTCTGAAAAATATTCTGATGTACATTCAGGAACATTACGCGGAAAAAATCACTCTGGCTGATATTGCTGCAACTGCAAATATCTGTCAGAGTGAGTGTTGTCGCTTTTTCAAAAAACATATGAATGAATCTTTATTTGATTATCTTCTTTCCTTCCGGATTGAGAAAAGCCTTCCTCTGTTGGTTGACCAGCAGCTGTCTATTACTGAAATCAGTAATCTATGCGGGTTTTCCAGTTCTTCTTATTATACCAAAGTATTTCGGGAACATATGGGATGCACACCAACCGCATACCAGGCCGGACACTTCGTCTGATCAGACGGCATCAGCGGAACAAACAATACCGTAACATCTGAAAGATCCGTATCTATGCCGCAACTATCATCCAGGACAGCAACACAGATACGGATCTGTTCTATTTTTTCAAGTCTTCTTTAATAATGTTTTCTACTTTTTTGGCTTCCTCGCGGATATTTTGAATATTCTTGCGAATCTCCTGCTCTTCTTCCAGGATCCGGGGATGTTCTTCCAGTTCTTCTTTGATAAACATCAGGAGGAATCCCACGAAAAGCAATCCACAGGAAACCCATATGGTTCGTTCATGTAGCAGGAGGATCAGATGACCTCCGACAGCGGCACCTACTGCAAACATTCCGATGATTCCAAGATAATGACCGGCTTTGTACAGTTTTTCTTTATCCTTTGTCTTTCCATAGACACACAGAGATTCCATGCCGCTTCGGATATTGCCGATACACATGGTGCTGGCAAATGCATAGCCATTGACTTTACGGAAGGTCTGCACCTGCATGGCACAGGCAAAGGATACCATGGCATTAGCCAGAAGGTTGCATGCTGTTGGAAGGAATCCGACCACAAGCAGTAAAAGCATTTCCATCAGTAAAACCAACTGTCTCCAGTGAATCCTCTGTACATTTTTATATTTTTGCCGGATACCTTCTGCCACTACGATTCCCATGGCAAAAAATCCCAATGGGATCAGGTAATGGATCACCGTGGACCATTTTCGTTCCACAAGGCTCTGACTTAAGAGCACAATATTTCCTGTCTGTGCATTGGCAAATACCTCGCCTCTGCATATATAGGTATAGGCATCCTGCAAACCGCCGGATATAGATAAAAAAGCTGCTGTCAGAAAAGATTCTGACATCTGTCGCCCTGAATTTTGTTTCAATGACCTTCCCTCATTTCTACACAACCTTCTGTCTTATTCTCACAGTTGTTTTATTTTTCCAGCGGTAAAGTATACTCTGTCAAAAACGGTATTTCAAGTTTTTTATTTTATACATTACTGTTTTTTCCAGCATTGATCCTGGGTCTGGATCTCTTTTCCTTCCTTCGCCGCTTCATCCATCATCAGAAACAGATAGGTGTCCTGCAGTGCCTCTTCTAACGGATACACTTCCTTTCCTGTCTCTACATATGTTTTCATGCCTTCCATCATCTGGGCAACAGCGATTTCCTCGTCTGTCAGACGAAGATCTCTGTCTGCATATGGATTTCTATACAGAATCTCTCCGTTCAGCCTCAGACTTCTCATTCCGTAGCCTTCCAGGTTAGAATACTGTCCCAGTTCGTCTCTCTGGATGCTTCCCCGGACCGGATAACCGTCCTGACCAAGCCAGGCTGCCTGCTGATCATGAACTTCTCCGCAATCTCCCTGAAGGGTCAGATGACGGGTACGGAAATAGTTAAAATACTGCTCACCGGCAAAATCAAAGAATCCAACCTTTCCATCCGGGAAGACAAATTCTGCACGTTTTCTTGTATCCACGATGGTTTTTTCCCCCTTATGAAGGCCCTCTCTTCCGCAGTGATAATTCACCGGAAAATCATAGGTTCTGGCTGTGATCCTGCAGTTTTCCATACCTGTGTCGAGTAATCGTCGCATCACGCTCATGCCATGGTAATCATGGGCCTGGGAAATATCCAGATTGCTGATCGTTCCCAGTTTACCCTGGTCGATCATATGGATCAGTGCCTGATAATAAGGCTGGAAGCAATACTGTTCTGCCACCTGTACTTTTCCGTTGTATTTTTCTTTTGCCTGATACCAGGCCTGTAATTCCTCTACTGTTGCTGCAGGCGGTGTCTCACACAGAACCGGAATTCCCTGTTCCATAGCTTTCTCGGCAAATGGAAGTGCAGCACCGTATTTTAACATAAAGACTACACAGTCCGGCTTTGTTGCCAGAAATTCGTCATAGTCTGTATACACCTTCCCCGGGAAATTTTTCTCTTCCCGCTCCCTGCTGGACTCTGAATGCACATACACTGCCGATACTTCAAATTCTTCTCCCAGCGCTTTCATTACACGCACATACATCTGTGCTCTCCATCCTGTTCCTGCTAATCCTACTTTCATGTAAAAATCCTCCGTCATTGTATAATTTTATGTAGTAATCAAATTAGTATCTGTTCAATATTCCCGAGAATACCGGACAGCAACTGACTTTTCTCCATTATATCACACTTTACATTTTATTGTGTATTTTTATACAATATACAGATCAAAAAGCACTCTCTTTTTCTATGACCCCAAGTAAAATCTGCAAAGATTTCTTTCGACAATAATATTTTCTTCGTAACTGTTCAGCAGCTTCACAGTTACGAGCCAAAATGCATTTAAAATCACCTTCGGTGATGGCATTTTGGCTTGCATGTCTCGGGATTTTGGCATATTCATACCAAAACGCCTCGCGGAATACTACCTACTGAATAGTTACTTTTCTTCATACAAACTATCGAGTAAAACATCACTTTTCAGGATATATATCAGGTACAATACCGAAAAGTCCTGTCCGTAAATATCCTTGCAAAAATAAGTCCCAGAGGCAGTGCCACTACAATCAATATTGCCGCAGCCAGCCAGGAGACCGCTTCATTTAGGGACATGACTCCAAGGTTATAAAATCCTCGATAAAAATACAATCCCGGCACCATAATAACAATTGAAGGAACTGTAAGTGAAATTCTTGGATATCCGTTGCTTTTTTTGATCAGCGACGCCAGCAGTCCGGCTGCCAGTGCCCCGGTAAATGCAGCTACAGCCGCCGGCATCCCGGTAAAATCGATCAGGGACAACCGCAGAGTATTGGCTACTGCTCCGATCATCGCTGCCGTGGAGGCCATGGGAATAGAACTGTTAAACATAATAGAAAATCCAAGAACACCGCAAAAGCTGGCACATAGACGAAAAATCAGCCTGGATGCCGTTCCCAGGTGTACTGCTATAAAATCCTCCGGCTGTAATTTCAGGATCATTGCCGTGATCCAGGCTCCCATGGTTGCCACCAATATGATGATCAACGCATAGGTCAGTCTTTCCAGACCGGAACGCAAATCCAGTTTCGCCAGGTCGATTCCGCTGGTGATAAAAGGAAATCCCGGAATGATAAATAACATGGAGCAGATATACCCTGCCTCATGAGCCGCCGATATATGGAGCAGGCTTTCCGCCAGATTAAGACAGATTGCATAGATCAGACATGCCGCTGATACGGAAACTGCAATATTTAAGAATAAGGTATAATGATGCTTTATCATCCTGGTACGGATAAAATTACCGATACCTGCGGCAATAAAGGCAAACAGCATCTCCACCGGTCCTCCGCCGAGAAGAAACGTAAAAGCGCCACACGCCATCGCCGCAGCCACTCCCAGCTTCCAGGGCGAATAGAGCGCATGAATCTGTTCTATTTCATCCAGACGTTTGTGGATCTCCTCTCCCGTTAGCTGTTTCTCGATCTTCGGAAAGTTTTCTACAAACCGCTCCATCCGATAAAGTTTGGATGTATTGACTCCTGTATTGGCTATACTTAAGGACTGGGAAACACAATCTGTCCCGTCGAAGCAGTTAAACCCGATGGACAGAAGATCAAACATGGTATTCCGCAGATTTCCATCAGGAATGCCGAGAGATCACGATTTCGATAATCCGTAAATAAAGCTTTTGAAAATTGATCCGGCGAAAATACCTCATCTGTTTCTTCGCCACATAAACACGAATTGCAGAAGGTTTCCTGAAGTTTTTCGCAGGCCCATGGATCTTCCAGAATCTTTTGGAACAATATTTCCGTTTTTTCTTCTCTTGGAAAAATCATACTTTCTTTCATATTCGCTGCCTCACTTTTCTTGCTCTTTTTATTCCGAACAATTATACTATGGACACAATAATAAGTAAAAGCTATAATAGATATGTCATATATTATTTTTTGATATATCAGAGGTACGCCCATGAACGTTAATTTTGAATACTATAAAATTTTTTATTATGTTGCCAAATATGGCAGTTTCACGAAGGCTGCCCGGGCACTGGGAAGCACGCAGCCAAATGTAACCCGGGCTATGAACTGTCTGGAACAGCAGCTGCACAACACTTTATTTATCCGCACCAATCGAGGGATACAGCTCACTCCGGAAGGCGAGCAGCTCTACACCCACGTTTCTGTTGCCATGGCTCAATTATTTATCGCTGAGGAGGAGTTATCTGACAGTGCTTCTCTGACCCACGGGAGCGTTACTATCGGAGCCACAGAGACGGCGCTGAATATTTTTCTGCTTTGTAAGCTGAAGGCTTTCCGTACCGCCTATCCGGGAATTCGACTGAAAATCTATAACTACTCTTCACCCCAGGCTATCGCAGCTGTAAAAAGCGGAAAAATCGATTTTGCTGTTTTATCAACCCCTGTTCCTGCGGAACCGCCACTGCACCTTACTCCGCTGCAGTCCTTCCGGGAGATCCTTATCGGTGGACCTTCTTTTTCCTCTCTTTCCGAAAAGGAACTTTGTTTTTCAGATTTGAAGAAATATCCTTTCATCTGCCTGGGGAGAGAAACTGCCACTTTTCAGTTCTATAATCAGCTTTTTCTTTCCCAGGAGCTGGAACTCATACCTGATACTGAGGCTGCTACTACAGACCAGATCCTTCCTCTTGTAAAAAACAATCTGGGACTGGCATTTCTTCCGGAACCTATGGCTTTGGAATCTCTGGCAAAACAGGAGGTTCTTCAGATTGCAATATCCGAAAAGCTGCCTCTTCGCCACATATGCCTGGTTCATGATCATCAGCACCCTCTGAATTCCGGAGCAAGAGAGCTGAAAAAAATAATCCTGGGTGAAAGGATGGATTAATATATACCTTCTCCCAGAATTATCTTTCAACCTGTAACTGTTCAGTATCTTCGCAGTAGCTTCTGAACAGTTACCCCAGATTCTTACTTGCCACCCAGCAGTTCCAGAATCTCTTCTCTGGAAAAACTGCCGCTTCCCATGTCCTCGCCACTCAGTATCTGATCCGCCAGGGCATGTTTTTTCTCCTGCAGCTTTACAATATTTTCTTCAATCGTATCTTTCGCGATCAGTTTGTAGACATTGACTACGTTTTTCTGCCCGATCCGGTGGGCACGGTCTGTCGCCTGGTTCTGGACTGCCAGATTCCACCACGGATCGTAGTGGATCACAATATCCGCCGCCGTCAGATTCAGACCGGTTCCTCCGGCTTTCAGGGAGATCAGAAAAACAGCTGTAGGGTTATCTTCTTTATTAAATTCTTCCACCAGCTTTGCCCGCTTTTCCTTTCCGGTCGAACCGGTCAGCATATAGTACGCCGTTTCTTCGTTCTCCAGCCGGTCTGCCAGCCGGCTCAACATCGTGGTAAACTGGGAAAATACAAGGATCTTATGTCCGTTTTCCACCGCGTTTCGAATCAGATCCACACACATCTCAAGTTTTGCCGACTCTCCTTTATATTCTTCAAAAAGCAATGCCGGGTCACAGCAGATCTGACGCAGTTTGGTCAGTTCGGATAAGATAACGATTTTGGAAGTATTGAATTCTTCCTCGCTCTGTTTATCTAACAGAAGTTTCATCCGTTTTACATGCGCATCGTATAACTTCTGCTGCTCTCCTTCCAGACGGGTATACATATTTTCTTCCAGTTTTTCCGGAAGATCTCGCAGTACATCTTTCTTCAGTCTTCGCAGCACAAAAGGCCGGATCATTTTTCGCAGCCGTTCACTGGCTTCCTCGTTCTCATGCTGGACGATCTGTACTTCCAGTTCCTCACGGAAGCGGGAATAACTGTATAAAAATCCGGGCATCAGATAATCAAAGATGCTCCACAGTTCACTCAGCCGGTTCTCTACCGGTGTTCCGGTGAGGGCAAACCGGGTGTCTGCCTGGATCTTTTTCACAGCTTTTGCAGCCTGGGTGCTGTGGTTTTTGATATACTGTGCTTCATCGATGATCTGACAGCGGAAACGGTACTTTTTATAGAAATCGATGTCTCTGCGGAGCAGATCATAGGAAGTTATCAGAATCTCTCCCTCATCTGCTGCTTCCAGAAGTGTGCGGCGCTGCGCAGCCGTTCCTACGATCATTCTTACTGCAAGCCGGGGAGCAAAACGTTCCAGTTCACTGTTCCAGTTATAGACCAGGGAAGCCGGGGCAACGATCAGCGCATTCCGCCGCAGCCGGTCATCTGAGCTCTTCTTTTCCCGCTGCCGTCCCTCATTCTCGATATCCTGCTCTTTTTCCACCGGCTCTTTCTTACTTTTTTCCTGTATTTCACGTTCCTGATACTCGGAAAGCAGATAGCAGATCACCTGCAACGTTTTTCCAAGTCCCATATCATCGGCGAGGATTCCGCCAAATCCATTCGCACTGAGCGTTTTTAACCACAGAAAACCTGTCTTCTGATATCCGCGCAGGACCGGTTCAAGTTCCGCCGGAATCTCAAAATCATTGTCTTCTACAGTTTTCATGTTACGGATCAGAGAACGAAAATTCTTATCCCTCACCGAAGAAATCACCGGATTGTCTCGTAATTGCTGATCTATATACAACGCCCGGTAGGTATCCACCGGAACGCTCTCCTGCATCAGCTGCTGATCTGTCAGCTGCAACGTTTCCTTCAGATCTGCCAGTATATCCAGACCACTGTCTTCTTTCTGAACGAAGCTTCCATCCTTCAGACGATAATATTTTTTCCTTTTATTATAACGTGACAGAATATCGATCAGTTCCTCTTTTGACATTTCTCCCGCTGTCATTTTCAGCTGCATCAGACCACTGTCAATCGATACTCCTACCGCAACTTTCGGTGACGGATGCACCTGCATTCCTTTCAGCGTATCTGATATATATACCTCCCCCAGCTGCTGAAATACCGGAATTCCTTCTGTCAGGAGATCATATATTTTATCCTCATCCGTAATCACCATAGCTTTCTGTCGTTCGTCATATGCTTCCCCGTACCGCTGAATCACTTCCCGTACTGCCGCTTCTTTTCCAAGATCCCGCAGTGCCACATCCCTGGTCTCATACAGACTGTATACTTTTTTATCATATTGCACCTGCGGTCTGCAGGTGATCATATCTGTTTGTGGTGCATCCAGATAGATCGAAAACTCCGGAATCGCCACACCATACTGCTGTTCATCAAAATTTTCTTTTGTACATTCAAAACACTGTTCCAACGCCGGAAGAAGTTCCATACAAAACAACGGAACATCTGTCTTTTCCACAAAAATCTTCCGTTCCGGGATCTCCGCCATGCATTCCAGGAATTCTTTTACCGGTTCCATTCTTTTCATCGGTTCCATCATAATCTGATTACCCGAAAAAAATATATTGTATCTGTTTCCTCTTATTCCCGACAATCGATTGATACTTACTTCAATTCCATCCGTTTTCCCCAGAATCTTCAGCGTTCTCTCCGGTATCTGTTCCACAATTTTCCACGGCTTCTCATCCATGTAAAACACGGATGCCAGGATCTCCTGTCCCTTCATCAGCTCCAGAAAAGTTTCCATATCATTGGCAGACAAATCAATCTGTTTTTCCCTGGCATTCCCATAAACCGAATAATAGCTGTGATATCCTCCATACCGATATTCATTTTTCTCTGCCCACTGCACAAGAAAAGATACCAGTGGTCGGGACTGTGGAACGAACGATTCAACAGCATGGATAAACTGCAGATTTTTCCCATAAAAAACTTTCTCATGGTTTTCTATCGCTCTTGCAAAACCGAAAACATCTTTCAGTACATACATCCGGTTGATTCCAAGCTTGAAGCTGACGGTGATCCCGGTGTTTTCCACAACCATATGCGGTTCCAGACGGACTTTTCCACAGATATCCCCCTGAATCATGGGAAGACTTTTCACCAGTGCACCTTTTTGAAGCAGCTGCTGGATACTTCCTGTTGTTTTTCTTGCCATTCCCTTTTGTATACCCGGTATCTGCATCAAATTCATCTGACCCGTCCGATTCTTTGTCTCATAGTAATATCTCAGAAGAACCGCCACACAATGCTTACATATCCCATCATACTCCCAGAAAGCCGGACAGCTGCACTCCGACTCTACAAGATTCTCCCAGACCGTATTCCATATCAGATACACATGGTATGGTGTACTGTGACTCCCTTCCACATCCGCTTCGATAATTACATTTTCATCCGCATGAACATCTTCTGCTTCTTCTATATGGAAACGCAATACTTTTCCTCTGTTATAAATCTGCAACCCTCTGCTGTATGACTGACTGCCGGCAAGATTTCTGATCTGCTCTCTGAATGTCATCTCCCTGTTCCTTCCGTCTTTATTATTTTGCAAGTTTTCTTTCTTGTTTTGATATATTTCCTTCATTTTGTGAAAATCTGCGATTATCTTTCGTTCATAATACTCTATGATTGATTGTAATACGGGATGGACGATTACACAATGGCTAATATAATAAAAGCACAGTAAGAGTTGACATCGTATAGCGCATATGCTATTCTAAGTTTAGACATATCTGGGAAACAATTCTAAGACCATTCGGTTATCTGATTCCCCATATGAAAAACAAAAGTAACTATTCAGTAGCCACTGTCCCGCGAGGTGTTTTGACATGAATATGTCAAAATCCCGAGACATACAAGCCAAAATGCCATCACCGAAGGTGATTTACGCGAGCAACGAGTCAAAGTCCGTGCTT
>NZ_VUMS01000004.1 GCF_009696065.1 Oliverpabstia intestinalis
TGTTATCTACAGCATTGCTGAAACGGCAAAAGCAAACGGGCTGAAGCCATTCGAATACTTTGAACATCTGTTACACGAGATACCGGAGCATATGGATGACCACAACCTTTCATTTTTAGATGATCTGTTGCCATGGTCACCAGCACTCCCGGAACGTATCCGAAAAAACAAGTAACATTTATCCGGGCTGCAAGAGCAGCCCGTTACATGTAAAGGTACACGCTATGGAGCGTTTACTGTGAGCAGTCTGGTGACAGTTCATGAAATCATTAACAAATTAATTTGATAAGTGCCCCAAGATATGCTGTTCTATATCATATCTTGGGGCACTACAAAAGATAAAAGCAAATCACCGTATAATTAATATAACTATTTAGAATCAGAACGAGTTGTCTCATTTTGCAAGGCAGTAGTACTACCTTCTGCTACTCCCTCAGTACTTTCAGGAATAAACAATATTTTGATAGTAGCAAACATAATACGTAGGTCTTCAAAAATACTAGGAGTTGCAATATAAGTAAGATCCATCTGCAATTTATCATATGGAGTGGTGTTATATTTTCCATAGACTTGTGCATATCCTGTTAATCCAGCTTTGGCCTGAAGACGCAAACGGAATTCCGGCATTTCTTTCTCATATTCAGCAGCAATTTGTGGTCTCTCTGGTCTTGGTCCAACAATGCTCATATCACCTTTTAGAATATTAATCAGTTGTGGGAGTTCATCGATTCGTACCTTTCGTATAAAGCGTCCAATCGATGTAATACGATCATCATTTTCACCCGTAGACAACCGGGCTACACCATCCTTTTCAGCATCTACACGCATAGATCGAAACTTCATCACTCCGAATTCTTTTGCATTTTTTGTTAATCGAGTTTGCTTATAAAAAACAGGGCCACCATCTGTCGCTTTAATTATAATAGCAACAATAATCATAATCGGTGAAAGAATGATCAGGGCAATTCCTGACGCTACAATATCAAACGCTCTCTTTATGAACAAATAAAATGGTGACGGATGGTAACGCTCCAAGCGAAGAATCGGAAGATGAAACATATGCATCTTTTTCGCTCCACTCATAATTACATCCCCAATTCGCGGAATAACATAGATAGAAATATCATGTTCGATACAATATTTCAAAATAATATTTCTATCATGACTATGAATACCACTCAAAAACACAGTTTCCACTTCATCTAAAACCGAAAGATTATTCAAACACTCATCAATAAACAGAGTTTTCTGAACAGAAAATTTTTTTTCAAACCCATATTCTTGAATCAGTTCTTCCATTCCTTCCCGCATATCATAAACAATCATTGTACTCATTGCAGGATAATGAGCAAAGTACCATTTATGCGCTGCATATGACCAAATAGCCGACATTAATATCTGTCCTACAAATGCTCCTAAAATAGGTAAGACGTTAGGAATATGTTTTGTAAGAAGCAACGTTATAACATACATTATAAAATCCGTTATGACCGCTGCAAGTGCCTGGCTATACACCATTTCAGAAATACGATTCATAGAGACTAAAAATCCCTCATATATTTTTCCAAATGTTATATATATCAGGCAAAACAAACCAATAATCACCCAGTTTCCCTTATTATAAAACGGTTCCGCAGTGCGGCCTGCATAATATGCCATCCAGCAAATTCCAAAGGGAATTGTTAAAAGAAGTGCATCTAATAATTTTACGATTTGCATACTCAAATCGTGTTTGAATCTTTTCATAAGTATACTCCTTTGCAAAAGTCGTTTTAAAATTCAACACATATTCTGTCTACTTCACCTAATAGTACACGTGTACTCATTGTTCGTCAATATATTTAGTGCATGTAGCTATTTGGAATTGCATAATTCAAAAGATTATGCGTCTATGCAGTTGCTTTTTTATCTTTTATAAATTTCCCATATATTCCGTCTAAAGTTTGCACCACAGTAACAACTATGGTGCATTTCTCGTTTACCATCTGTGTTCTTCACAGTTTTTTTATTAAAAATCAACCAGTTTCAACGTTTTTCTGAAGAATATTCATGTATCCGCCAAACGCAAACCAAAATACATACGTTTCCGGAGAATTAACATAAAATATTGATGAAATAAACATACTTATAAAAAAGCTTATGCATATAATAGTAAATAACATGCCACAAAGCAATGCATCTGTATCCGATATCATCTTATAATTTTTAAATGTAAAAGCAAGAGTATTAACAATAATACATGTCAATAAAACAATACCGATAATCCCCTGCCCAACCAGCACATCAATTATCATATTATGTAACGAACGAAATTTTTGCAAATCGTTATCTACAATATATGTTTCTGGTAATTCTTTTTCTGCATAGGGTTCCAGATTTGCCCATGAAACACCAATTATTGGACTTGTTTCCCATATTTCAACCCCACTTTTCCATATAGCAAATCTTCGATTACTTGGATCGCTCATTTCTCCTTTTCTTCCAACTTCCTCGTCCTCGTCTTCTTCCTCTAAATCTTCTCCCCGTTCTCCAAGACAATATTTTTCATAAACAAATTTTGTCTTGTTTCTTATCTCTCCAGATACATTTTGAACCGGAGAAACCAATGCTATAATTAATAATGCAGCTCCAACAGAAAAAGCATATCCACGTACTTTTCTCTTAAAACAATTTTTATATTTATAACTAGATGCAACCACTCCCCATATCACTATTGCCAGTACCAGCGAGTATATACCCGTTCTTGAATCTGACCAATATATATACAATGTCTGAAAAATCAATGACATCACATACCATTTTTTGTTTTTGACATTTTCACCCAATAAATACAGTGCAAAAACGATTGCCAAAACTGAAATTGCAGCACCATGATTAGGATCATCATAGATCCCCCATAATCTTCCCCAGTGGAAACCTAACATATGAATATCGCCGTATCCAAAAACTTTTCTATAAGAAAACCCTATGAAAAAGAGAATAAAATTAACAATATTTTGCATAGTTACAATTGCAATAAATACGTTTCCTATATATTTAACCTGTCTGCGAACATCCTCTCCATCAAACCACAAATATAACAGCCATATTTGCATACATAGCCAAATAAATCCTTTTAAATTTCCACTAATACCGTATTGATAATGTACTGCTGCTGAAACTGCAAAACTAATTGCAAATAAGGTTAATAGCAGAAAATTTTTGTCATAAATTAGTTTTTTCCATCTCCATAATTTAATACACCCTATATATGCAGACAACCCCAGTGTTATGCACAATGATATATTTACTATACATGTTCTATTAATAACTGCATTAAAAGAGAGTAACAAATGAACGATATACGCTATTCTGAACAGACACTCCGCATCTTGGATTTTTATACACTTTTTCTTTTCCATATTAATTTCTCAACTTTCCATTTGTTATTTCTTTTATTTTCCTAAATATCCTATATATTATCATAGGCTTGTTTCCAATTTTTATATACAATGTAAACGCCTTTTTAAATCCATCTCTTTCTATACACTTCATGAATCCTTTTTTCCAAGGATGTCTTTTATTCGGTCGGCATAATGCTGGATTACACTTCATAGCTTCATTAATATCTTCTTCATGATAACTAATTTTTTTCAGGGAATTTTCCCATAGTTCTTCCCCCTTTTTTGTATTTATAATCACCATAGAAGTTCCACTCGCATTCATGCTTTTAGAATCTATTTTTTCGATTCCCCAAAAATCCCCAATGGTTATATCAGATACTCTATCTCCAGTTGCATAAGGACACTGATTACACATCGGCATATGAGCAATCAAACTATTGTATGTACGTGAATAAGCATTTTCTCCAAGTCCTTCTTCTAAAACAACTCCATTTTCGAATTCTATATGATAACAGGACTTCATTATTCCTTCCTTTTTATATCGAAATTCAAATTTTCTTATTCCGGAATGATATTCCCTCTCCAAATATTCCACATATGATTGAAATACTATATTCGATGGCATACCATGACATATAATATCTATACAAAACAGTTTTTCGTAATCTCTTCTTAAAAACGACCTTAAACCTGCAACTTGACAGGGAGTTCCAGAAAAAAGTACTTTTCTCCCATTATTTAATTCTTTTTTTATCTCTGAGTATGTATTTTCAGTATTACTCCAAACATACTTGGATTTTCTCATTGCTTCCCTGTCATTTAGTGTTTCCGCCCTTTTTATCAGAACTTCTTTGCTGTTGATCTCTAGTACTGCGCCATACACAATTCCACCATCTTCAATAATTAAATCTGACAAAGCCGGAAACATTCCACCCGATGTACTGGATGCTATTTCTGCTTCTTTTGCATTCCAAGCCGCAAATACACTTTTTTTCTCTTTGTGTTTCAGCTTTTCCGTTTGATTCATCTGGCAGATTTGTTCACACATTTTACAATTTATACAATCATTCTTATTTATCTGTGGATATAAAAAGCCTTCAATTTTTACCATCCTTATACATTTTTTCGGACATATCTGTTCACATGCTCTACATCCACAGCACTCATTTTTATCATTACTATTTAAATACGTTCCCATTTTTACCTTTTTTTATAAGAAAGCGTATTACACTTCGCTTTCACTAACTGTATTCCTTTTGTTAACAACTCATATATTTGTTTATAGTTTAAAGCGATAATACCTACAGCACATATACTCGAAAACAATATCCAAAATTTCACTTCTAAAAGTTGTAAAATCGTTTGTATACAGAGCAGCATACTACAAAAAACGACTTTTTTTACTTTAATAGTGATTTCAACTATACTTTTGGTAGTTATAATTCTTGAAATCCACAATACAAAATAGCTAAAGCACGTTGTAAATGCCGCTCCCACAGCTCCCCATCTCGGAACGAACACCATATTTAATATAACATTAACTATTGCCGCTAATAAATTAGTCCAAAATGCCATCATAGTTTTCTTATTTGCAGTATATATCGTACCCAGAAATTGAGCAAACGTGAAAAACACCATTCCAAGAATTAATACGATCATACTCTTCCAAGCTTCATAATAATTTGCATTTGATAAAATTCTGATTTCAACCTTTGCAAATAACATTAGTAATGAGCAAATAGAAAAACTTAAAAATACTAAGTAATCAAAAATCGCACTATAAAACTGTCCCTTATCCTTCTTATCAAATTCCTCATTTGCTGATATTTGCCATGCTTGTATAAATATGCCTATAACAATATTAATAACGCTTGGAATTTTATGTGCTATAGAGTATATTCCATTTGAACTTTCTCCTACCATTGTTACCAACATTAAACGATCCGTGCTGCTTGATATCCACCAGCAAATTGTATTCGGAACTAACGGTATGCTGAACAATAACATCTGTTTAGCCGTATCAATATCTGGTTTTCTAAACTCCAGATATTTCCATAATTTTCCGACGCTCAAAGCAAACAAAACAGAAACTATATTTCCCCAAATATATCCCCACATGTATCCGGAAATACCCATTCTGAATTTTATCAGCAACAATAAGTTCAACAGAACAATGGCTAGCGTTTGGAGCATATTATCAATAGAAAACAATTTTACCTTGCCGATTGCACGCAGAAATTGAGATGTTACATTGCGCATCATACTTACAACACTATAAAGCAACATTAAATAGAATCCTTGATATTCCAGATGAAATATTTTTTTCCCTACACTTCCCAAAACAATTAAAACAGCACTTCCTATTAGGCTCACAAAAAAACCTATCGAAAAAACGCTTTTCTTATTGCAACTTTTATCCATTCCATAGCGGAAAACACTTTCCGATATGGTCAACGAAAATATAGGAATGAGCAGCATACTTCCTGTTTGCAAAATATCAACCACCCCATATTCACTGGGTGCCAACACCGCTGTATAAAACGGAACTAACAAAAACTGTAAAAATTTTGAACCTAGATTGCCCAATGCAAAAATCATAATATTAGAAACAAGTTTTTTCTCTCTTTGCATTTATGCTCTCTCCATTCCTAATGCATTTATAATATATTTTCTGGAACATTCTCGATTATCTTCTATTCTTTTCTCAACATTCTCGTAATCAATATGCTGTTTAATATCATACATCTCATCCTTCTTATATATTATTCGTTCACTAATACCTAACATTTCAAGCAGATCCACTACTCTTGTTCCTCTCTCCTGGAAAGGAATACTAAAAAACTGCTTATGAAAAATTATCGAAAACACAGTACCATGAAAAGAATTTGTAATCACATACTTAGCATGATATATATAATTTAAAAATTCAGATGGTCCTGCTGTATATTTTGATATTCCTCTCTTTCCAAAATAATTTTTTAAATCCAAGAAAACTATCTTTAAATTTTCTTGTTCTGCAATCGTCTTCGCTACCTCAATTAATTCTTGATTCTTTTCCAAAACATATACAAAAACATATTCTGATTTTATGGGATTCTCTTTTATAAATTTCATCCACTCTTTTTTTTCAAGTAACAAAGTAGGATCAATATTTATCTGAATATCTCCATTATATTTTCTTTTCAATGCTGCTTTTGCAGATTTTTCTCTTACTCCTACAAAACTCAGATTATTTATCCCATCTATAATCTTTTCCACTTCGCCGTCTTTAAGTTTATCTTTTCCTATACTGGCTGCATAAGAAAAATGAATTATCCCTGAATTAAACATTCCAAAATACACATTGTCAATTCCTTCCGTCAAATCTGGATTCCAAATCTGATCGCTTCCATAAACACAATGTGTATAATCTAATTCTGTATTCTGTAACTCCTCGTATGTTCCATATGACTTTTCTGATATTCTAAAATTCTCTTTCCAAAATGTTTTAAAATTGTATTCCCTTCTTGCAGCAAATGGCATTCTTAAAATTGTTTTAATCCAAAAAATTATTATTCCTTTTATAGAATTTCTGGATTTTTTATACAAACTCTTTATAAAAATCCCAAAGCTTTCCTCTATATACCACGGTCTATAATCTACAATTTCTACCATTTCTCCACATGTTTCCAGATACTTTTGTAATGCATAGGCCTGCAAAGATGTACCAATATTTCTTGCCCGGTGAAACGTAAATAATCCTACTTTTTTCATCTTTTCTCCATTACTCAAACAATTCTAGGTATGTTTTTTGTGCCTTTTCCAAATTATATTTATCAGCTATTTCATACAAATCTCCATTTGCGTTGTCTTTCGCCTTATGTTCCAAAATACATTTTACCCACACATCCACCCCATTATCAATGGCAAGGAATTCGCATCTTTCTGATATTTTCACTTCTCTAGTAATTTTATCGCTGAAAATCGCAAAGGTTCCTGATACCTGTGCTTCTATTCCAACAATAGGTAATCCCTCAAAAAATGAAGGTAGCAGGAAAAAATCCATAATCTGATAAAAATCAGATACATTTTTCTGAAAACCCGTTAAAATAACATCTTCATCCAACCGGTTATCTTTTATATACTGTTCTGCGTAACTTCTATCTGGACCATCTCCAACCAACAATAATTTTATATTCTCTTCTTCATCATGTATCTTCTTAAAAATTCTGAGTATAAAATCAATATTTTTGACAGGTTGAAAATTACTGATATGTCCCAATACAATACAATCATTCATGCCATATGCATTTCTTATTTCTTCCCTCTTACTCATATTTCTTCTGTATTTTGAAAATTCAATACTATTGGGAACAAGCTCATATTTCTTATTCAGAAAAATTTTTTTATCAAACATCCATTGTGCTGCACTGTCTGAACATGCATAAAATCTATTAGCTGTTCGAGCACATATTTTCTTGCCAAATTTATGTACTAATAGTTCAATTTGTTTTTTTGCTACATTCTTTGTATCAATTCCCGTAGAATGACTATGCAGAATTCTTATTCTTACGTTCATCTTTTTGGCTGCTACTAAAAACGGAAAAGCAATTGCTGTCGAACAGTTTAAGTATGCCACCTCATATATATTTTCTCTTAGAATATTACAAATTTCTTTATACTGCGATACTGGATGATTCAATCTTGAAACCTCACAAATTTTCACATTATAATCATCCAGTAGCTCTTTTAATTCTTTTGTTTTCTCATTCACCAATATGGTAATATCGAATTGATCATATACCATCTTGATTATGTTAAAAATATATTTATCTATTCCACCCGCATGTCCGTTAATCATGAACCCAATCAACACTTTTCTTTTCATTTTATCGAGCCTCTTTGAATTTTGCAAAAACAATCGGGAATTCATTCTTGACCAAAAAAACACCTCTGCCAATAGCCAAACTCAGCCAAACAATCCTTTTTTTCAATGCATACATGAAAATCTGCATACTATGACTATTTGGAATCATAGAATCGACAAGATTCAAGAATAATGAATCCCTAAATACATTTTCAATCCACGCTTTCTGATCTCCAATTGACATTTTTGACTCTTGGCTACAATTTCTCTGTATTGCAGAAAGAGTAAATCTTGCATATAATCCTGCAAGTATGGTTTTTACTTTTTCATCACAACATTCCCATTTCTCATATAGATTGTACAATAACATAATTCTTTGTCTATGTAATTCAAAATAATCCATCACATATACAGACGTAAGACTTGTTTCTAATCTTCGGTTATAATGATATGGTGCAATATCCAGGCAATTCATAGATTGCATATTTTCAGCGAATTTCACATTAAACAAAATATCTTCAATCAATGTTATTTTTTCAAATTTCACTTGACTTTTTCTTAAATAATCTAATTGATAAATTTTGTTCCAAGCATATCCAAACAGAGTCTGCAATTCTAAATCAATTACCTTCTCATGAATCATATCTTTTTCCGTCATAAATCCCTGCTGTGGTTTCCGTTCTTTACTGTACGTAAGTTCCCCATTCTTATTATAATAATCTTCTACAAGACCAAATAAAATCATCTCTGCAGGATTTTCCCGAATAGAGTCATACACTTTCTGTAATAGATTATTTTCAACATAATCATCCGAATCCATAAACCAAATATATCTTCCACTTGCAACATCTAAACCACTATTTCTGCTCATACTCAAGCCCTTATTTTCTTCATGGTGTATGACGCTCACATTTGAATACTTTGCTGCATACTGATTGCAAATATCCGGACAGTGATCCGGCGAACAATCATCAACCAAAATAATTTCAAAGTCTGTAAAGCTTTGATTCAATACACTTTGAATCGCTTTATCCAAATATTTTTCCACATTATATACCGGCATAACAATACTAAAAAAAGATGTCTTTTTCACGCTTATCTTCCCACTTTCAACTTCGTAAACAATTTTGTATTCTTTGTCTTCACAAACGTAATCACCTTGGCCTCCCAATAAGTCAGCAGCGTGCTGTTCCACTTCAGTGGTAGCACCATGATTTTCATATAACTTGATCGTGGATTGGCCAGTTTCAGCATTTTTTTCAATCGAGGATTTTTCAGCATGCGCTTGATTTCCTGGCGTTTCTCTTTGGATGACAGTTCACATTTCGGATTGGTTATATTTTCTACGCATCCTATAAATCGCTCTACGTAACGTCTGGCTATCATTTCCATGCTGTTATGATCCATGACCTTCCATTCTTTATACAGGTCTACCATCCAACCATGTTCTTCTTCTCTTTTTTCGTACATTCCCGGACGATAAGCTGTGGTCTCAGATTCTGCACGGGCGCGCAGAAAATGGTAGTATTGTTTTGATGTAACAGTTACACGTTCTACATTTCTTACAATACTGATGTTAAATGGAAAATCATCCCATAATGTTGTTGGAAACCGCAGATTATTCTCAAGAATATATTTTGACTCATACAATTTATTCCACGGTGTGTAGAGCAGGTTTTTATCAAATAATTTATACGCGTTCTTTCTGAAGGACTCTTTATCCGGATAAACTGCATCTTCTACCACATAATTATCTGTAAGATATTTATCTTTTTCATAGTAGGTATCAATATAAAAGCCGGCAACTACCAGCTGCGCCTGATCTCTTTTTGCCAGATTATACATATCTTCCAACATCGTTGGTTCTGCCCAGTCATCAGAATCCAGGAAATACATATATTCTCCTTTTGCTATATCAATAGCTACATTTCTTGCGCTGGGTGCTCCACCATTTTCTTTATGAATCACTTTAATTCTGTTATCTTTTTCTGCATAAGCATCACAGATCTCACCACTTTTATCCGGAGTTCCATCATCCACTATAATGAATTCCCATTCTGTTAAAGTTTGCGCCTGTATACTTTCTATTGCTTTTCCTACGTATTCTTCTACTTTATATACCGGCATAATAATACTTACTTTTATATCCGACATTTTTCTTCCTCTTATTTTCTCTTTGTCTATAAGCTCAATCATGTTATAAATATGCTTCGTATTCGGCATATTTATGTATAATAATACTCTATTCGATAAATTATACCATATTCCCTACTTTATTACCACCCGGGAATTATAACTAACTATAGTCTTTAGCTTTCATTTCTTCGTATAACTCTCACTATGCGTTCTCCCCTATATTAGACGTCTCCATCCTCATTCCGGTTTTAAAAATAATAAACTCAACTAATCAAAATGGTTTGTTTGATCATTGTATTGGATATTAATCGATAAACCAAAATAAGAATCCCACTCCTTCCAATTTCACTCATATTTTCCAAAAATCCGCCAATACTAACACCAGAACTTTAATTTCATCTAAAACCAGATTTAGCACATCATATTTATACGGATAAGGAGAAAGTCTATGAAAGCAACAGGTATTGTACGAAGAATCGATGATCTCGGGCGGGTGGTGATTCCGAAGGAGATACGGCGGACGTTGAAGATACGGGAATCAGAGCCTCTGGAGATTTTTACGGATCGGAACGGGGAGATTATTCTGAAGAAATATTCACCGATCGGGGAGTTTTCGAGCGGAGCGCAGCAGCTGGCGGATGCGGCGGCAAAGACGTGCGGGAAGTTGTTTTGTATCTGTGATCAGGAGCAGGTGGTGGCCGCGGCCGGGCCGGAGAATAAGAAGTATCAGGGGAAATCTCTCAGTAAAGCGATGGAGCAGCGACTCTTTGACCGGGATTTTATCCCGGAAAATAACGCTTATTATCCGGTGACAGACGATGATGCGCACACGGAACAGGCGCTGGTTCCTGTGACACGGGACGGGGATCCGGTCGGGGCCGTGTGTTTTCTTGGCATGAAGCGCACGGATCCGATTTCCGAAGCGGATGCAAAGGTAGCAGACATGATCGCCCGATATCTGACCTTCACTATGAACAATTGATGATATACAATGTAACAACAAGGCGGAACACCAGCATCTTTTGCCGGCGTTCCGCCTCATTTTATTTCTGCTCATAATATTCTTCCAGTGTCAGCCCTGTAAGTGTCAGGTACAACGCCAGCGACCGGGTTACATACCGGATATGCCAGGGCTCCCATCCATATCCGGTTATATGCTCTTTTCCTTTCGGATAGCGCAGGATGAAGCCATATAAGGGTGCACACCGTTTCAGCCACCGGCCTTCCCGGGTTTCTCCGAAACGCTCATCCAGTTGATAGTCAACCGCCTGGCAGGAAACATCCAGTGCCAGACCCGTCTGATGCTCACTGGCTCCCGGCGGTGCTATCCAATGTACAGGATCTCCGGTTTCTTTTGGCTGTTCCCGCCGTTTCTTCTGATAGAGTTCTTCCTGTCTTTCGTAGCTTCGGTAGCCGGATACTCCGCACAGATAGATTCCTTCCTCTTTTCCTCTCGCAAAAAGCGCCTCCACTCCCTTCGCCGCACTGACTGCAAGTAATCTTTTCCTGTCCCCGACAGGTGCATCAAAGATGATTTCCGGCTCAACTAAGGTCTGTGGTATCGCTTTTCGCGGTAAGCGGTGTGTACGGTTTACCAGAATCGTGGCATCCATCTTTTCCCCTCCTTTGTTTCGTTGCTATGAAACTATCTGCATTCTATGCAGCCGGAAGCCGGATTATGAACAGGAAAGCAATCTCCTGTAAGCGAAAAAAGAGAGTGCAGACACGTTTCCCGTATCCTGCACTCTCTGTTCTTATTTTTCTCTAGTTCACCTGATACACATCTGCATATTTCATACCAAAGCTCAATGCCTGGCTGTGGCTTCCCATGAAGATGTCCACATGTCCGTATGCGGTTCCTCTGTCTTCTACGGTATAGATCTGACCGTTGATGGAAAGTTTGGTTCCGAATGGAACTCCCGCCATCGCGATGGTACGTCCCGGTGTCGGAGTGGTTCCGCTGGCTGTACCGCCGCCGGACCATTTTCCACAACAGATGGAACAGCTGCAATATGCTGTCAGTTTGAATCTTCCCAGGTATTTGCCCTGTGAAGTATCGATGGTATTGTCGGAGCTGTCTGTTGTAGTTGTTGTATTCGCAGCAGTATTACTTGTCGTTGTAGTCGTTGTTGTACTGCTGTTTGATTTTTTCTGTGTCGCTGACGCTGCCTGCTGCGCTGCTTTCTGCTGTGCTGCCTTTTGTGCTGCTGCATCTTCTGCCGCTTTTTTCTCTGCTGCTTCTTTTGCTGCCGCTTCCTGTGCTGCTTTCTCAGCTGCTGCCTGTGCCGCCTGCTGTGCTGCTAATCTGGCTGCTGCTTCTTCCTCTTTTGCCTGACGAAGAAGGTCGTTGATCGCATCTTCCTGACTGCTGATCTTGGTCAACAGATCATTCTCTGCTGTCTGCTGACTCTGAATATCTTCCTGATATTCACGGATCTGCTGGTAAGTTGCCTCCACCAGTTCTTCTACTGCTGCCTGCTTGTCCGCGCTCTCCTGCTGAAGAGCCACAATCTCTTCTTTTTCCTGTGCCACCTGTTCCTCTTTGGTCTGGATGGCTTCTTTTGTTTCTCTGTATGTATCCAGCATGTCTCTGTCATACTTTGACATCTGGGAAATGTTCTCAGCCTGGTTTAAGAAATCAGAAATACTTCCTGATTCGAACAGCAGGTTCATATAATTGCTGGCTGAGTTTTCGTACATATAGCGGATACGGAGTTTCATCGCTTCATACTGCTGCGCTTCATCCGCTTTCGCATCTTCAAGGTCACTTTGCAGCTGTGTCAGTTCTTCCTGCTTCGCATCGTAATCGTTCTGCAGTTTTTCCAGACTGCTGCGAAGATCGTCCAACTGAGTGTTCAGATCTGCAAGATATGTTTCGGATTCACCTTTTTTTGATTCCAGTTCCTGAATCTTTTCCTGGGTCTGTTGCAGGGAAGACTGATTCGCCTGCTGCTGTGCCTTCGCATCGGAGATCTTCTCCTGCGTGGTAGCAGCTCCACCCTGTACCGCACTTCCCACGATAAGACATGCGGAAAGTACCAGGCTTATGATTCTTTTTCTTCTCATATTAATTCCTCTCACTTTCTCAGGCAAGAGTCATTATAGCATGATTTTGTAGCATTGTGAAGTAGTTTTTTAACATCTCGTAATATTTGCGTAATAATTAGTGGAGTTTTGGCGAATTTCCGCATTAAACTGCGGATTATGTCAACTTTTTAGCCGCCAGCCGCTCCAGTATTTATTCTTCAGAACTCCGTTCACAAGTTTTCCCCAACCGAGTGCATACTGATCCACACAGACCAGGATCCAGCCTTTCTCTCTGGTCGCTTCCCCCGGTTCCAAAAGCAGGGTTTCTCCACGCAGATATCGTCCGATCCGTTCATCCTCCGGTGAAAGGGATACGCTTCCCGCATAGTCGGAAGCCTTCAGCGTCATCGCCAGCTGCTGGGATGGTTCAAAACGGTTTTTCTTCAGATCTCCCAGGTACAGTCCGTTTCTTAAGAAATGGATACCGTTCAACTTTACCGGAAGCTCCGGTACCAGGTAGACTTTCTCGCCCTTGATCTGTACCCGCTCCCAGTCCGGTTTCCACCGACAATCCCTGAAGAATTCTTCCAGAACTGCTTTATTTTTCTTATCCATCCGCGTCGGCGGTTCCAGTCTGATCCTTGTCTCGGGCGCATCCTCGGACTTTTTCAGCAGGGCCAGAAAATGCCCCTCTCCTTTCATCTTATGCGGCCAGATCCGCACACAGCGGCGCAGTTCCTCTCTTCCATCACCCCACGCAGGGTTACCCTCGGAGAATCCTTCATATCCTTCGATGGGAATCAGTTCCATCTCCGGACACTGCTCCAGGATCCAGGAGATACTTCCCTCGTTTTCTACCGGAGCAAAGGTACAGGTGGAATACAGCAGTTTTCCACCCGGGCGCAGCATCCGCACACCATTTTTCAGAATATCTTTCTGCAGTTTTGCAAAGTACTCCGGACGTTCTTCCTCCCAGGTTTTGATCACCGCCGGATCTTTGCGGAACATCCCCTCCCCGGAGCACGGTGCATCGATCAGCACTTTATCAAAAAATCCTTCAAACCGCTCTGCCAGGTTCTGTGGTACTTCGTTGGTCACAAAGGCGTTGGATATGCCAAATACTTCCAGATTCTTTAACAGTGCTTTGGCCCTGGAATTACTGATATCATTTGCCACCAGTACACCTTTTCCCTGAAGCGCTGCGCCGAGAGCCGTTGCCTTTCCTCCCGGTGCTGCACACAGATCCAGAACTCTCTCCCCCGGTTCCACCGGAAACCTCGCCGCCGGAGTCATGGCGCTTGGCTCCTGCAGATAATAAAGACCGGCACTGTAATATGGATGTCTGGCCGGCTGATCTTCTTCTTTATAAAAATACCCGGTCTTTGTCCACGGAATCGGATCCAGAGAAAAACCGGAGCCTTCCGCCAGTTCCTCTTCCGTGATCTTCATCGGATTGATCCGGAGTCCGTACTGTCTGGGGTTATCATAACTTTCGATATACGATTCGTATTCATCCCCCAGCATCTCTTGCATTCTCTTTTCAAAGCTTTCCGGCAGTTCCACTCTCATCACACACCTGTCTCCTCTTTTTCTTCCTCTTCCGCCATTCTCCCACGGATATTTTTCTACGCTCCACTATAGCAAGACTCTGGCATTTTGTAAAGAAAAAGCGGTGGCCCCCAGCCACCGCTTTTATCTCGTTTTTGCGTCACCCCATATATATGACAATCCGGTTACGCATTATCTGCAACGGCATCTTCTGCCATTACTTCCTCGTATTTCTCCAAAATCAGACTCTGGATCTTTTCTCTTGTGTTGGAATTGATCGGATGTGCAATATCGCGATACTCTCCATCGGAAGCCTTACGGCTTGGCATAGCGATAAACAGTCCTTTCTCTCCCTCGATCACTTTAATATCATGTACAACAAATTCATCATCAATTGTTATGGAAACAACTGCTTTCATCTTACCTTCTTTTGTCACTTTGCGCACTCTTACGTCTGTAATCTCCATAGCACATGCCCCTTTCATATGTCGTTCTCCTTCCGAACAGTTATAGCCGCTGATTAGTTATTTCTCCGCGAACCACCAGACAGCCGCTCTGTTATTACAGCGCATAGCGCTCGTTCTTTTCCACGACAACTTTTATTTCGCCTTCTCCGCAATAGTAAGAATTGGCCCGGATGGTATCCCGGCTTTCTACGATGCAGTTTTCGATATGGGTATTATCACCCAGATATACGTCGTTCAGAATGATAGAATTCTTGATAACGCAGTTATTTCCCACATATACTTTCTTAAACAGAACAGAATTCTCCACCTGCCCGTTGATGATACAGCCGCTGGATACCAGGCTGTTCTTTACCAGACATCCCGGATTATATTTTGCCGGCGGAAGATCGTCGATCTTGGAGTTGATTCCCGGATACTGACGGAAGAAATAATCTCTCACTTCCGGTTTCAGGAAATCCATATTGGTCTTGTAGTAAGCCTCAACGGTAGAGATGTTGTTCCAGTAATCCTGGATCTTATATCCATAGATCCTCTTCAGATTCTTATAGCGGATCAGAATATCTTTTACAAAATCATGTCTTCCTTCCTGTGCGCAGCGCTCGATCATCTCGATCAGCTGGCGGCGCCGGATCACATAGATTCCTGTAGAGATCGTATGATAATCGGACAACATCGGTTTCTCTTCGAATTCTTCGATCCGGTAGTCTTCATTCATGCGAAGCACACCAAATCTGGTCACATCCTCATTGGCATCCACATCCTTGCACACAATAGTCACATCGGCACGTTTTGCGATATGGTATTCCAGAACTTTGTTATAATCCAGTTTATATACACAATCACCGGATGCGATGACCACATAGGGTTCATGGCTTCTCTTCAGGAAATCCAGGTTCTGATAAATCGCATCTGCGGTTCCCTGATACCAGAAACTGTTATCCGGAGTGATCGTCGGTGTAAACACAAACAAACCTCCCTGCTTTCTTCCGAAATTCCACCATTTGGAAGAGCTCAGATGTTCATTCAACGATCTTGCGTTGTACTGTGTCAGGACTGCAACTTTCGCAATATGAGAATTGGTCATATTACTCAGTGCAAAGTCGATGCTCCGATAGCTTCCCGCTACCGGCATCGCTGCGATGGCACGTCTGTTGGACAGTTCTCTCATCCTGTTGTTATTACCGCCTGCCAGAATAATTCCTAATGCTCTCATATTACTCACCGTCCTTCTTTACAATTGCTCCGCCGCTTACAAGCTCTCCGTCCGGATAATCCTCCACTGTGGTCTCACCGCTGATAGCTGTGTTCTTTCCAATCTTCACGCCTGACGGAATAACAGAATTTTCTGCGATTGTGACAAGGCCGAATCCATAGACAGCCGGTTTCAGAACATTCGGAGCTTCCTCGCCCACACCTGTGACAACATTTTCTCCGATATCCACACTCTCTGCGATAATGGACTTGTCAATCTGGCTTCCGGCGCCGATGCGTGTATGTTTCATAATAATGGAATCCCGCACCACAGCTCCCTTTTCAATCGTTACATCCGCACCGATGACGCAATTATGCACTTCACCATAAATCTCCGCACCTTCACTGATGATGCTTCTTTCAACAACGGATTCCCCGGATATGTACTGTGGACGGATGATATCACCTTTGGTATAGATTTTCCAGAATTCTTCATACAGGTTAAATTCCGGAATGATATCGATCAGTTCCATATTTGCTTCCCAATAAGACCCCAGTGTTCCTACGTCTTTCCAGTATCCGTTGAATTCATAGGCAAACAGTCTCTTTCCATTATCTCTGCAGTATGGCAGGATATGTTTACCGAAGTCACAGTTTGGCTGATCTTTCAGTGCCATCAGAGACTCTTTGAGTGTCTTCCAGGAGAAAATATAAATTCCCATGGATGCCAGATTACTTCTTGGATGTTCCGGTTTTTCTTCAAACTCGGTAATACGTCCCCCGCCGTCAGTGATCATAACACCGAAACGGCTTGCCTCTTCGATCGGCACCGGCATACAGGCAATGGTCACATCTGCCTTATTTGCCTTATGATAATCAAGCATCACTTCGTAATCCATCTTGTAAATATGGTCACCGGAGAGAATCAGAACGTAGTCCGGATTATAGGTCTCCATGTATGCCATATTCTGAAAAATTGCGTTTGCTGTTCCGGTATACCAGTCGCTGTTACCATTTTTTTCGTAGGGGGGAAGCACGGTAACACCGCCCACATTCCGGTCCAGATCCCACGGAATACCGATTCCGATATGGGTATTCAGACGCAGCGGCTGATACTGGGTCAGAACACCCACGGTATCAATGCCTGAATTAATACAGTTACTCAACGGAAAATCGATAATCCGATATTTTCCTCCAAATGCCACCGCCGGTTTGGCAACTTTCTCGGTAAGTACGCCGAGTCGGCTTCCCTGGCCTCCGGCCAACAGCATTGCAATCATTTCTTTCTTGATCATGCAATCACCTCTTGTCATATATAGTAAAAAGATTATATCACACTTATCAGATTTAGTGAACATTTTTTACATATTTTTATCAAATCTTTTCGTATTTTTATGACATTTATACAACATTTCTTCTCCCTTTCGCCATTTTCTTCTATATCTATTGGTTTTTTTTCTCATCCTTAAAAAAATCTTTCCATTTTCCCCTTTTCCGTCTATAATAAATGTTGTTACAAAATGTCTTTTGTACCCGACTGATGCCTGCAAATCGCCCGCTGAAAGCAGCTTTCGCAATCTTTCCGACCCCGGGAAGCCGGCATCATAAATATGATACAAACGTCTGTAAGAAAGGGAGAACTCCTATGTATACCATTGATTTTACAAAACCTGTTCACATACATTTTATCGGCATCGGCGGTATCAGCATGAGCGGCCTTGCCGAGATTCTTTTAAAAGAGGGATTCACCGTATCCGGCTCTGATTCCAAAGAAAGTGCTCTGACGGATCATCTGACTGCGAACGGCGCACAGATTTTCTACGGACAGCGCGCATCCAATATTATTGACGGTATCGATCTGGTGGTTTACACTGCTGCGATCCACCCGGATAACCCGGAATATGCCTGCGCAAAAGAAAAAAATATTCCGATGATGACCCGTGCCGATCTGCTGGGACAGATCATGAAAAATTACCAGATCCCCATCGCAGTATCCGGAACCCACGGAAAAACCACAACAACTTCCATGGCTTCTCATATTCTGCTGGAAGGTGGTTTTGATCCGACAATCTCTGTCGGCGGTATCCTGCCGGCCATCGGCGGTAATCTGCGTCTGGGACATTCCGGTACTTTCATTACCGAGGCCTGTGAATATACCAACAGCTTTTTAAGCTTTTTCCCGAAAATCAGTATCATCCTGAACATGGATGCCGATCATCTGGATTTCTTTAAGGATATTGACGATATCCGCCATTCCTTCCGGCTGTTTGCAGAAAAACTTCCGGCTGACGGTACCCTGATCATCAACAGTGATACTCCTCATTATGAGGATATCATCAGGGATCTGCCATGCGAAGTCATCACTTACGGACTGGAACATGAAGCTGATTATACAGCAACCGATATTACATACGATACCTTCGGTCACCCGACCTTTACCTGTCTGCATCACGGTGAAACCACAGGAACCTTCTCCCTGAAGGTACCCGGTATCCACAACGTGTCCAACGCCCTTTCCGTGATCGCTCTGGGTGAAAAACTGGGTATGGACGATGCAACGATCCAGAAAGGTCTGATCAACTTCACCGGAACCGACCGCCGTTTCCAGTTCAAAGGAAACATCGGCGATATCACTGTGATCGATGACTATGCCCATCATCCGACAGAGATCAAAGCAACACTGACCTCTGCCAAAAACTATCCGCACAAAAAGACCTGGTGTATCTTCCAGCCACATACCTACACCCGTACCAAAGCTCTGCTCCCGGAATTCGCCGAAGCACTGACTCTGGCAGACCATGTAGTACTGGCAAACATCTACGCCGCAAGAGAAACCGACACCCTCGGCATCTCTTCCGCCGACCTTCAAAAAAGAATCCAGGAACTGGGAACTCCCTGCGAATACTTCCCAACCTTCGATGAAATCGAAAACTACCTTCTGGAAAACTGCCAGCCCGGTGACCTCCTGATCACCATGGGCGCCGGCGATGTCTACCAGATCGGCGAAAAACTCCTGGGCAAATAAACACCAAAAAAAACCTTCTTTTACCCCATACAAAAATGGCAGCCGAACCTAACATGTCCGGTTGCCATTTTTATATGTAAAAACCCCCTGATCCTTTCGCCTGCTCCGTACCCTGTAATTTTCTTCTTATGCTTTTTCCTTCCATCCACAATCTACTTCAACCCTCTCCCCATGTGAAAATCAGGATCCGAAAGAGGTCTGCAACATCAGGAGACCTCTTTCGGATCCGTCCCTTTTCAACCAGCATTTTTTTCTCAACTTATCCACATTATCCACACATTTATCCCCACCCTCAGTTCCCATCTCTGTGGATTCCCCTGTGCATAACTCTGTTTACATAATCTTACACTCTTCCCTCCGAATTTTCTCTGTTTTTCAAACAATTCCTCCATTTTCCGGTTGCAAATAATCCCCACACCTCATAATTTTCCACCACTTATCCACATCATCCACATGCTTATCCACCTTACTTACACACCAGCTAATCCCCCATCGCACCTTATTTTCCACCTCCTTCCCATAAAAAACCATGTTTGATTTCTTAAAGAATCATGCTATAATAAGCACGTAACCAGGACATATACCATCACTTTTCTATTACAGGAGAACTATGCAGTTATCTTTACATAATGGAAGCTCCAGCGGAGTTACCATTATTTCCAATATTTTCATAGATTATTATATGCCCCGCGCCAACGGGGAATTCGTTAAAATTTACCTTTATCTGCTCCGCAGTCTGCAAAGCGGCGACACCGCACTGGACCTGGCTGCTGTAGCGGATGTTTTTGACTGCACAGAATCAGATGTGCTTCGCACCCTTCGTTACTGGGAGAATCAGAAACTGGTCGTACTGGCAGGTACCGACACCCAGACTTCCATTGATTTCCTACAGCCCATGGTGCCGGATACGGTGCAAAACACACTGGCAGAACAGGCAATTACTCAGATTTCGCCTGCCACATCGACAAACACCGTCACATCCGGCTCACCGTCGACAGCCGGAGCATCTGTCACACCTGCCGGGAATGCCCCGCAGACAGGCACTCAGCCCTCTCAGACAACAGGGAATAAAAAAACAATGAGTGCTGACCGTCTGAAAGAGCTCCGCGAACAGGAAGACGTTCGCCAGATTCTCTTTCTGGCCGAAAGTTACCTTGGTACTACACTGTCAAGAACAGTTACCGATGAACTTCTTTATATTTACGAGGAGCTTCATTTTTCTGTGGATCTGTTTGACTATCTGATCGAATACTGTGTTTCCAAGGGAAGTAAAGACATTCATTATATAAAGAAAGTAGCCTTCAGCTGGCACGAGGCGGGTATCGACACAGTTACCCGCGCCAAGCAGGAGACTACGACCTATCACAGAAACTATTTTTCAATTTTAAAAGCATTCGGAATCAGCAACCGTAATCCGATCCAGTCGGAGATCCACATGATCGACCACTGGATGAAAGATTACGGATTTACTATGGACATCCTCACGGAAGCCTGTTCCCGTACAGTAGCATCCACCGGGAAAGCCAATTTCCGCTATGCGGACAGGATTCTTTCCGACTGGAAGGATAAAGGTGTCCGACACCTGACCGATATTCAGGCTCTGGATACTTTGCACAGACAACTGCAAAGTGACCGTCAGGAACAAAAGCAGCGGCAGGAACAGAAGGGAATCCGTCCATCGGGTTCCGGTAACAGATTCAATAATTTCCAGCAGCGAAATTATGATTACGATCAACTTGAAAATCAGCTTTTAAAATGATAAAGGAGAATTACCGTGGCACTACAAAACAGTCAGTACGATGCACTGATGCGCTATTATCAGCGATTGCAGTTTCGCAATAAACATGAACAAGATGCCCGTATCGCCGAAGCACAGGCCAGGATACCCCGGCTGGCACTGATCGATCAGGAGATTGCAGCGATCAGTGTGAAAAAAGCACGAATCTTACTCGGTGATAAAAACGCCACTGATTTTGACCTGAACGAACAGATTCAGGCTTTATCCAGAGAGCGAACCGATCTGTTAAAAGCCAATGGTTATCCGGAGGATTATCTGAAGATGCATTATACCTGTCCTCTGTGTCAGGACACCGGCTATGTGGACAACCGGAAGTGTATCTGCTTCAGGCGTGCGATCAGTGAACATCTGTATACCCAGTCCAATATCCGGGAATTATTAAAAACAGCCAGCTTCGATGCATTTTCTCTGGATTATTATCCGGAAGATATGGTAAACGAAGCCACAGGACAGACCGCCCGGCAGAGTGCCGCAACCGCATTGCAGCGCTCAAAAGATTTCGTTCAGAACTTTGATCATTCTTTTGAAAATCTTTTCATTTACGGTGATACCGGTGTTGGAAAAACTTTTCTTACGTACTGCATCGCAAAAGAACTTTTGGATTCGATGCACAGCGTGATCTATTATTCTGCTTTCGATCTGTTCGATGCGTTCGCAAGAAACACCTTCTCGAACTCTGATACCACGGAAGGAGAAAATGACTATATTCTCAACTGTGATCTGCTTATCATCGATGATCTTGGAACAGAACTTACCAACAGCTTTGTTGCTTCTCAGTTCTTTTTATGTATCAATGAACGGATCCTCAGAAAGAAATCTACGGTAATTTCCACCAATCTGACACTGGGCAGTTTTATGGATACCTACTCCGAACGGGTATTTTCCAGAGTTTCCAGTAACTACACGATGATCAAACTCATCGGTAAAGATATAAGAATCCAGAAAAAAATATTAGGAGGAAACTAACAATGTCACACAACAAAAATCACGATTCGCAACAGCTTCCTGTAGGACGACTGGGGATCATTTCTCCCTACAGCTGCGCCGAACTCGGTACAAAGGTAGATAACTACCTGGTCAGCTGGAGAAAAAAACGCCACAATGAAGGTGTTTTATATGAAGGCTACGACAGAGATACTTACCTGATCGGGTCTGATCTTCCCCGTTTCGGTTCCGGAGAAGCAAAAGGTATCCTGAAGGAATCCGTACGTGGTGATGATATCTATATTCTGGTAGATGTCTGCAACTACAGTCTGACATATTCTCTGGCAGGACAGACCAACCATATGTCCCCGGATGATCATTATCAGAACCTGAAACGAATCATTGCTGCCATCGCCGGAAAAGCCAGACGAATCAACGTGATCATGCCATTTTTGTATGAGAGCCGCCAGCATAGACGTACCGGCAGAGAGTCCCTCGACTGTGCACTGGCACTGCAGGAACTGATCCAGATGGGTGTGGAAAACATCATCACTTTCGATGCTCACGATCCGAGAATCCAGAACGCGATCCCACTGCATGGATTTGAAACTGTACAGTCCGCATACCAGTTTATCAAAAACCTCTTAAAGAAAGAAAAAGATCTGAAACTGGATAAAGAACATCTGATGGTCATCAGCCCGGATGAAGGCGGCATGAGCCGTGCCATCTATCTGGCAAACAACCTTGGCGTAGACATGGGTATGTTCTACAAACGCCGTGACTACTCTACTATTGTAGACGGAAGAAACCCTATCGTTGCTCATGAATTCCTGGGAGCTGATGTTCGTGGCAAAGATATGATCATCGTAGACGATATGATCTCCTCCGGTGACAGCATGCTCGAGGTAGCTCAGCTCCTCAAAGACCGGGGAGCCAACAAAATCTTCATGTGTTCCACCTTTGGTCTGTTCACCAACGGCATGACAAAGTTCGATGAAGCCTACGAAAAAGGGATCTTCGACCGCATCCTGACCACCAACCTGATCTACCAGACCCCGGAACTGCTGAGTAAACCTTACTATATCAACTGCGATATGAGTAAATACATCGCCCTGATCATCGACACCCTGAATCACGACGATTCCATCAGCAAACTCCTGAACCCGGTAGAACGCATCCAGAAAGTCCTGACCAAATACAGAAATAACGAGACGATCTGATAAATCAGGTAATGCCAGGCACACTGGCATTACCTGATTTATGAAATATCTAACACAAAAGAGACATACCGACGAAACTCTCACTTCAAAGATTCTTTCGTTAATATGTCTCTTTTTTCTTTTCATAACCTACCCAAAAAGACGCGGGAAGGACCACTTCCCACAACCGTAATCCTTCCCGCGTCCTTTTCCCAAAACCTCCCGCACAGCCCTGCCCACGTTGCCAGAGCAGAAAGCCGAAGCACGTTTCGTCCGCGTCGTCAACTTCAACTACCTCTTCATCTCTCTCAGCACCCGGATCTCCCGCGCATACCCCTCCAGTTCATTCGGTGTCTCCAGATAGATCGGAATCCCCTGCAGTTTCGGATGATTCACCATCCTCTCAAACGCTTCCAGCCCGATCGACCCTTCCCCGATCTTCTCATGCCGGTCCTTATGACTCGCAAACGGATTCTTACTGTCATTCATGTGAATCGCCTTCAGCCTCTCAAGCCCGATCACCCGGTCAAACTCCTCCAGCACCTGATCCAGCTGTCCCACCAGATCATACCCCGCGTCATACACATGACACGTATCCAGGCAAACACCCATATGGCTCTTCAACTCCACCCGATCCAGAATCTGCGCCAGTTCCTCAAAGCTCCGACCAACCTCTGTTCCCTTTCCTGCCATCGTCTCCAAAAGTACCGTCGTGTGCTGCTCCTCCTTCAGAATCTGATTCAGCATCTCACTGATCATCCGGATTCCTTCCTGTGCACCCTGTCCTACGTGACTTCCCGGATGAAAATTATAACAGTTCCCCGGAACATACTCCATCCGTTTCAGATCATCCTCCATCGTCATCCAGGCAAATTCCCTGGTCTTTGCATCCTTAGAACATGGATTCAGTGTATATGGCGCATGAGCCAGGATCTGACAGATATCATGCTCCTGCGCATATTCCAGAAACTTTCTCACATCCTCCGGATCTATTTCTTTCGCTCTGCTTCCTCTTGGGTTTCGGGTGAAAAACTGAAAGGTATTCGCTCCAATCTTCACCGCCTCTTTTCCCATATAAAAAAATCCCTTCGACGAGGACAAATGACAACCTATTCTAAGCATTCTTTCTCCTTTTCCTTCCGTTCACTCCGATCTCCGACATGTCGTATGCTTTCTTCCTCCGTCAGCACCGTAAGTGCCAGTTTAAGACCGGAAATCTCCATATCACAGGATTCTTCCTCCCAGGTCGGACAAGACAACTCCCGGATCTCTTCCTGCAGATTTTCTGTCTGTATTTTCTTTTCTTCCGCCTCTGTCGCAAGATGAACTCCCCGCTCCTGCAGTCGCAGAATCTGATGACTGATCTGACGCAGTTCCTTCTTTCTTTCTTTTAATCGTTCTTCCCAGTCCTTCTGTAACTCTTCCTGTTCCGTGTCTTCCTTCTGCTCCGGCTCATCCCGTACAACTGTCCGTTGCACGGCCATACTGTCCCTGGTTCGAAGCCAGTTTACCAGATACATCCTTCCCATCAGAGTGCCCGTCAGAATCACAAGGCCAAGCACCGTACACACAGCCCGATTCCAGGAAAACGGATCGATCAGGATCAATATGGCAAGTACGATTCCTGTCCATGTAAATATTTCGGAAATTTTGGGAATTTTAGGAATATCCAATAGCTTTCTTTCTTTTCCCCCGACTGCTTTTCGTGTCTGGACAGGTTGCTCTGCTACCGATCTTTCCGGATTCAGGGGCTGTTCACTTTTTGGCTGTCTGCTTTCTTCTGCCTGTCGTTTTCCTTCTTCCCGTCGTTCCTGCTCCAGGTGCTTTTCTGTTGCATTCCGGTTCAGTTCCAGACGGCGGATCTCGGAACCATTGACCAGCAGCTGTTGTTCCAGACCGGAGCGTTCCCGCATGATACGGTGCATCGTTTGTTCTACCACCGCACTCCGACTTTCTCTCTCCTTTCGCAGTTCCTGTTTCTTTTCCTTCCAGGCCGTTATCTTTTCTGAAAGAACCTCTCTTTCATCCCCGTCTTCGGCAAGCAGTGCCTGCAGTCCATAATCCAGTGCTTTCTGTTCTACTTTTCCCTGTTTTTTCTCGAACCAGTGGATATATGCACCGATTTTCGTTCCCAGTTTTTCCCGTTTCAGTCGGTTCAGATCATAGCACGGGCGGGTTTCATCCGTTATTTTCACAATATTTCCATAGGCGCGCAGTGCCTCCAGTTCAAACTCCAGTTCCGGATTCCGATATCCCTGGATCCTGAGCCAGTAGATATCTTCGCTTCCTTTCTGTGCGATCGCGTCCTGTACTTTCTGCTCCAGAGCCGCCTGTGTGGTGCCTGAATGAATCCGCAGTGAAAGAGGAATATACGAACGACACGCACAGGGAACCAGTGTGATCTGCGTATGATACTGCCCCTGTTCGTCCTCTGTGATCTCTCCGTAGACAACCCCGTGGGTTCCTGTCTCTTCCAGGCAGATGGGTTCCGGAGAACCGGCATATGCCATCTGATTTTCCACCAGTACTCCCGGTATATGGCGATACCCCAATGCCACATAGTCAAAACCGGCTCCATCCTCTTTTTTCATAGGAATATGCGTTTCATCTCCACCATATGCCAGCAGGATATGAATCCCCGGCTGATCCTCCGGCCGGATGCTGCTGTATATCGCTTCCGTAACCTCCGGATGCTCATAACTGCATCCATACACTTTCGTATGCAGCTTTTCCAGACTGATCACTTCCGGTTTCTCACTCAGAAATCCATGAACATTCTTCGTCCATTTCACCTTACGATACGCTGAGTCTTCCCGCAGATAATCGTGGCTTCCTGCCATCCACACCACCTCGGTATCCGGTATGGATGCAAACAGCTGACTGACTCTCTCTGTCTGAGAAGGCAACGGCTGTCTGTGAAACAGATCTCCTGCGATCAGCAACAACTCTATTTTCTCTTCTCTGATCTGGTCGATCACCCGTACAAAGGTTTCCCAGATTTCATTTTCCCTGAATGCACTCCAGGGGCAGCCCGAATCCGGAACCGCCCCCAAATGTACATCAGCCATATGAATAAATCGCATAGCCTCTCCTGTTACTGTATAATTACGTAACTATTCAGTAGCCACTGTCCCGCGAGGTGTTTTGACATGAATATGTCAAAATCCCGAGACATACAAGCCAAAATGCCATCACCGAAGGTGATTTTTTATGCATTTTGGCTCGTAACTGTGAAGGTACTGAACAGTTACATAATTACTTATAAATCACAATTGTTTACTGTTCTCGGGAACGGGATGACATCACGGATGTTACCCATTCCTGTCAGATACATCACGCAACGTTCGAATCCAAGACCGAATCCGGCATGTCTTGTGCTTCCGTATTTTCTCAGATCCATGTAGAATCCGTAGTCTTCTTTGTTCAGACCCATCTCGTCCATACGGGCTGCCAGCTTGTCGTAATCATCCTCTCTCTGGCTTCCGCCGATGATCTCGCCGATACCTGGTACCAGACAGTCAACCGCTGCCACGGTCTTTCCGTCATCGTTCAGTTTCATATAGAACGCTTTGATATCTTTCGGATAGTCAGTGACAAATACCGGACGTTTATATACCTGTTCGGTAAGATAACGCTCATGCTCTGTCTGCAGATCGCATCCCCAGGATACTTTGTATTCAAATTTATCGTTGTTCTTTGTCAGAATATCGATGGCTTCTGTATAAGTCACACGGGCAAATTCAGAATTTGCCACGTTGTTCAGACGGTCTAACAGTCCTTTGTCGATGAAGGAGTTGAAGAAGTTCATCTCTTCCGGTGCATTTTCCAGAACGTAACGTATAATGTATTTGAGCATGGATTCCGCCAGAATCATATCATCGTCCAGATCTGCAAAAGCGATCTCCGGCTCAATCATCCAGAATTCTGCTGCATGGCGGGTAGTATTGGAGTTTTCTGCACGGAAAGTCGGTCCGAATGTATAGATGTTGCGGAACGCCTGTGCATAAGTCTCACCGTTCAGCTGTCCACTTACAGTCAGGTTGGTCGGTTTATTGAAGAAGTCTTTGGAAAAATCTACTTTTCCGTCTTCCGTCTTCGGAATGTTGTTCAGATCCATAGTTGTTACCTGGAACATCTCTCCGGCACCTTCGCAGTCACTTCCTGTGATCAGTGGTGTATGCACATAGACAAATCCTCTCTCCTGGAAGAACTTGTGAATGGCATAGGCAATCAGAGAACGCACACGGAATACTGCCTGAAACGTATTGGTTCTCGGACGCAGGTGTGAAACCGTACGCAGATATTCCATGCTGTGGCGTTTTTTCTGCAGCGGATAATCCGGTGCTGAAGCTCCCTCTACGCTGATCTCAGTTGCCTGGATCTCAAACGGCTGTTTTGCCTGTGGTGTTGCTACCAGTGTTCCTTTTACAATGATGGCCGCACCGACATTCAGTCTGGAAATCTCTGCAAAGTTCTCCATAGAATCGTGGTATACCACCTGTAAGGTCTCAAAAAATGTTCCGTCATGCAGAACGATAAATCCAAATGTTTTGGAGTCACGTACGCTTCGTACCCATCCCCCTACAGTAATCTCTTTGTCCAGGAATGTTTCCCGGTTTTTGTATATTTCTCTTACAGTTGTAAGCTGCATAACAAAAGTCCTCCCTCTCTGATGTTTTCTCAGGCAGCCTGCCCGTACCTGCAAACTGCCCATATTGCATTTATTGTATCATTGTAACCATTCAACAGTCAACCATCCTGCGGAGTGTTTTTCATATCTTTTATTCGCTTTTGCTCGCCGCACCAAGATTGTCCATATAGCCGACAAATACGTTACCGGCGCTTTCAAACAGGCTGGTGCTGTCCTGCATACCGAAATAACCCTGTTCCTGGGTTGCCGGATAGTACAGGATCGTATTTTTGCTGTTATATCCTATGATTACCACATTTACCGTATCAGATACCTTTGCAATTACCGGATTTCCTTTGCTGACCTGATACAGCACACTGTCCAGAGAACATCCGGTAAGGTTCATCACCGTATAATCCGCGCCCAGAGACTGCTGCAGGGTATTTTCATCAATAGTTCCGCTCAGAACCACATCCGGCACTTCATCCAGATTTGCCTGATAACTTTCCTGGCGGTTGCCTCGCTCCCAGACATACTGCTGCTGCCGGTTCAGTACCACACCCATCTGTCCGTCTGCCCGGTTAATGGCATCACAGACTCTGCTCCAGGTACTGTCCAGTACACCTTTGGCATATACATAGTAAATATTGGAATCCGTTCTCGTCAGTTCCATAGAAAGTATATTATACGTCTCCTGATCTTCCAGATTCGATGCCAGATACAGTACATTCTTACTGGTCACGCTCTTTTCGAAATCAAGACCGATCTGTGTGGCTTTCCGTTCTGTAGTGATCAGACGCAGGGTTATCTGCTCTTCCCTGATCTGAAGATTATTCATGATATGATCGCTGCTGATCGCCACATATGCACCGTTCTCCCACTGTACCCGTTCCAGTTCCAGCAGACCTTCCTGCAGTTTCACATTGCTGACCCAGACATTATCCTCATGATGTTCCTTGACCACTTCGCCGCCAAACTGTTCGATCCGGACGGTGTTCATGGCAAATACCGTATTGCCCGCATTATCTGTCACAATATCACTGTCATTGGCAATTCCGTACACCAGATCCTCATTCATAAATCCCAGTGCCTTGATCTTCTGTCCGGACTGTGCCTGGATCGTATAGGTATCTCCCTGCTCCAGGCTCATCACCGTGATCTGTGTGCATGCATTTTCCTCTTCCTGATCCATCCAGGCAAGGCTCGCCTGAGACTTTGAGACCACATATCGGTCTTTGATCAGTTTTTCTTTTACAATCTGAAAACTCTTCTGCTTGATATCGATCTGGTACAGATCATCTTCCAGAATGACATACAGCATATCATCCCGGGTCACATAAGACAGAAGTTCCATGTCTTCTTTCAGATATTCATAAGAACTCTTCATCGGAATAAAGAGCTCTTCTTCCACCTGATTCAGCTCTGCCCCGTAATGGTAAACCGCGATCCCCACTTCTCCTTCATGTACATCCCGGTTCATATAGCCGTATACAACAAAATCAATATCTCCGGATTCTTCCACCCGGACGATCTTAACTCCATGTTCCTGCAGGTTCTCCCGCTCATCCAGATCACCATCCCGGAAACTGAAAATCTGTGTTGTCTTATTGGCACTGCGGTTATAACTCCACAACTCTCCTTCCTGAACAAATGCCACAATATCCGAACTTTTATTAGACTGATACTGAACATCTTTGGCCACAACTCCCAGATTAATCCCTTTGCTGGTCAGTTCCGTATGTTTTCCGTCATACAACTCCTGTGTATTCCGGTCAAAATCCAGAAGCATCACGCGGGACTGTGCATAGCGCATTCGGTAAAAATCGGTCACATTATAATAATCTGTCGTCTCATCCTCAGGAGTATCTGACAACACATACGTCAGATAGATACTGCAGGTGGTCTCATTCATATCTTTGATCACCGGCACTGCCTTTTTTTCCAACTTCATATCCAGGGTTCCCCAGGTGATCCGTTCAAAGCTGGAATGTATATTCAGATTCTCATAGGTGCTGTTGGTCTGTGTCTCATCCGGTTCCAGATAAGCCGCCAGCGTGGATGCGTTCTCGGAGTCCAGACATGTCTGATAAAAGCTGTCTGCAAATTCCAGATATTCTGAAATATTGGTTCCTGCCCGCTGCAACAGACGGGTGTAATAATAATACGTTTCCCCGTTATCCAGTGTCACATCAAACCGAAGCGTGTATTCCTGGTTCATCAGGATCGGTGTTTCCAGCTGAAATTCTGCCCTGATCTCCCCGTCCTTCTTCTTCAGCTTGCTGATCTTGCTTGTCTCCACAACTTCCGTTCCGTCTGCCGTCGATACACGGTAGCTCACCGTCTTTACCGATGCATTCTTCGGATCTATCGCCATCGTCAGACTTCTGTCCGTCGGAAGTGGTGTCAGACTGTCGCGCATATACTGTTCTTCCATTTCACCGGCATATCCATACATCGGATTCACCTTTGTATCCGCAACTTCCATATACAGAATCGGAAGACTTGCATCCTCCATCTGTCTCGTTCCCACGATCTTTTCCCGATTGATGAGTGCTGCTGTTCCTCCCAGCGCTGCCGCAAACAGCAGCAACAGTACTCCCGCTTTTAATAACCCCTTTTTCATGCTTCCCGACCTCCTTCTTTCAGAAGCCGTTCCAGTGTCGGATGCAGTCCGAAAGCATCCAGACAGGTACGAAGCTGTTCTTTATTTTCCTTCTTTTTCCCGGTATAGACTGCCCGGATCAGCAGATTCTTCGGCGTATGTTCCATATCAATAAATTCCAGAATCTGCGTGTCATATCCCGCCTGTTCTAACATCTGAGCCCGCAGACCGTCTGTCATCAGCGCGGCGATTCTCTCTTTCAGCACCCCGTAGGAAAAAACCGGAGCCAGCACTTCATTGTGAATCTGCCGGTTCAGTTCATGCTGACAGCAAGGCACCGACAGGATCACAGAAGCTCCCCAGGCAACCGCTTTTGCCAGCGCATAATCCGTAGCCGTGTCGCATGCATGAAGCGTCACCACCATATCGACCCGATCAACGCCTTCATAAGAAGCAATATCCCCCTGACAGAAAGTCAGCTTCTCATAGCCGTATTTTTTTGCCAGCACGCTGCATTTTTCAATGACATCCTCTTTCAGATCCAGTCCGACGATCCGTACATCGTACTGCTGCAGTTCATGCAGATAATAATACATCGCAAACGTAAGATACGACTTTCCACATCCAAAATCCAGGATTGTCACTTCCCGGTCTCTGGTAAGTTTGGGAAGGATATCTTCAATAAACTCCAGAAAACGATTGATCTGTCGGAATTTGTCATAACGACTGTGTACAATCTTCCCATCAGAAGTCATAACTCCCAGGTCGATCAGAAATTCTACCGGTTTTCCCTCTTCCAGAATGTACCGCTTCTTCCGATTATGAGACAACGCTTCCATGCGGATCGGTTTGTCGCAAAGATTACCTTCCTTTTTTTTCTTTTTTTCCTTAATTGTGAGTTTTCCCTTCTTACTTGAGAGTACGTTTACACTTCCCAGTTCACTTTCCAGCTGCAATTGCCGGAAATCTTCGGTGATCCAGCCTTCTATATGTTCCAGCAAAGGCTCTTTTTCATAATTTTCATGAATTTCCTTGGTACCCACAGTGCTTGTACACTGAAAATACAGTTTGTCCTTCATAATTACGGGGCGAATCCGTATCTTGGACGCCCCTTCTTTTGTTCTCGCTCCGCTTATAATAATCTGGTGCAGATAAAGATCCAGATAAATGCTCAATAGTTTCTTCAGTTCTGTCATCTATATTCTCCTGCGGCTTTGCCGCTGATTCCTACTTGTTTTTCCTGAAAACAGTTTCAGGTTTTCCCTTCCTGTTTACCTTCTTATTCTAATGGTTTTCACTGTAAACCACAACACCCAAATTTTATATTTGTATTAAAGTTCTGTTAATAAAATCTTTTCTGTCTTCTGTGACGGCTCCGTCTGCGAAACATCTCGTTGAATAAGATCACTCCGATCAGATCCCGGAGTCCCTCTTCCTCTCTTCTGTTTCCGCAGCTTCCCTGTCCCCCCTGACAGGTCTCTTCTATTATAAGTACAGACGTATTCCCCTCCTCTTCTTTCAGCACCTCCTGTTCGATCTTCCTGCAAAGGTGTTCCATCATAAATTTGTCCGGATACTCATCAAACATCATACTGCCATCGTATTCCATCCGGTCACACTCCCGGTCTGCCTTCTCCTGTATTCTTGCTGCCCGGCGCGAGTAAAAAGACTTCATCACCTGCAGATCCTTTTCCTGTGCCTGTTCCTGATCCAGAGGAAGTAGGAATGGATACGCCATGTAAAAGGGAATCGGCTGCTCATACCGCATGCTATCCACCTCTTTCTTTTTTCTCAATATATGCAACACCGTATTTTTATGTTATAGTAACCTAAAAAGCATGATCCCTACTCTGTAAACTTTTGGAGGACATATTTTATGAAAATCAAGCTGCCACATGCCATTGCCCTTGCCATCGACGAACAGGAACGTCTTCTTCCCGCCATACAGAACGGCGAAGAGACTCTGCGTCATACAGAAACGCTATTGAAAGGACTCCGTCTCCTGGACATTCCCATTCTGATCACCCAGCAGTACACGAAAGGACTGGGAATGTCTGCCCCCTCTCTTTTTGAAGCAGCCGGGACAGATTCCTGGCTGGAGAAACGGACATTCAGCTGTCTCGGAGATGAGATTATCCGAAAGACGCTTCAGGATTCCCACAAAAAACAGGTAATCGTCTGCGGAGTAGAAGCGCATATTTGCGTAGAACAGACCGTACTTGATCTTTTACATCTGGGTTACGAGGTTTTTCTGATTGCAGACTGCGTCTCTTCCCGAAAATCCTCTGATCTTCTGACTGCTATCCGCCGGATGGCGCAGGCCGGCGCCGTTGTTACCAGCTACGAAGCAATTCTCTTTGAACTGATGGAAACATCCATGCATCCGAGATTCAGAGAAATTTCCGCACTGATCAAATAATAAAAGAAAAACGGAGACAGTATCATTTTCAGCTGCTGTCCCCGTTTTCTTTTGCTTTTTCGTTGTAACTGTTCAGTACCTTCACAGTTACGAGCAAAAATGCATTTAAACGATAAAAACACGCTTTGCGAGTTTTTATCGTTATCGCGGCACTCCTCAAGGTTCCGTGCAAGCACGGACTTTGACTCGTTGCTCGCGTAAATCACCTTCGGTGATGGCATTTTTGCTTGTATGTCTCGGGATTTTGGCATATTTATGCCAAAACACCTCGCGGGATAATGGCTACTGAATAGTTACTTTTCGTTTTTCAATGTCAATTACACTTCTACTGTTCCTTTGTCATCTGCATATACGGCAACGGATGATATCCTGCTTTCTTATAGACAGCAACCGCCCGCTCATTCTCTTCCTCCACTTCGAGACGGAATCGTACCGCCTGATCCTTGTATTTTTCATCAAGGAAACTGAAAAATGCAGTTCCGATCCCCAGACCTCTCGCTTCTTCTTTCATGTAAAGATCTTCCACCCAGACACATATACCACCATATTCCGTAGAATAGCTTTTCGCCACCATGCTGTATCCAAGGATTCTGTCATTTTCTTCAAAAATATATCCCTCAATATACGGGCAATCTCCCACGCAGTCTTTTACATCCTGTCTCAGAATCTCGTCCGGTGCTGCATGGATCACCGCAGGAGAATCATAAAATACCCGCATCATCCCAACCACTTCTTCCATATCTTTCAGCTGCATCGCCCGAATCTTCATATTACCCTCCTTATCTCTTCCGGTATATCTTTTCTTTATTTATTATCCCGCATAAATCTTCATTTCTTCCAGGCCCGCTGCCCTGGACAGATATCTTACTGCATCCGCTGCAATACACACCACGTTCTCTTCATGGACAAAATCCGTGATATTAGAATCAAACAGCATATTTCCCTGTGCCTCAAACTCATCGTCTCTGTCCCAGAACAACACCGCCATATCAAAATACGGATATACCGGGATCCGATAACCCGCATCTCCCTGTGGCAGTTTTGTACCACCCAGTTTTTCACACGCTTCCCGCAGTTCTTTCACATGCCCGGAAAATACTCTGGCGAATGGTTCCAGAATCTGTTTCTGATAGGCACGTTCAAAAGGATACACCCGTTTCACCAGGCGAAAAGGAACCAGTTCCCCGGATGCTGCCGGATGCTCTTTTGCATAGTAAAACATATTATATACCGTAATAACCGTATCAAATTCCGGTATTTCTTCTCTGTCTGCAAACAGAACCTTTCCTGATGTACGCGATAGCTTCAGCTGCTGCCCCAGATAGCGAAGGTACAGCCACTGTCCGTCATGGTTTAATTGAAAACGTTCGATCAGCCGTTCCTGATCCATATCCAGAAAACGTTTTTTCCAGTCTTCTGTCACTTTCTCATAGTTTGATTTGTATTCCATCGTCATTTTTTCGCACCCTTTATACAGAAAATGCGGGCAAACTCCATACCCGCATCTTTTTTCTGAACTTTGTTTCTGTTTTCTCCGTCACCGCCGCATCTTAAGAACTTTCACGATATACAGCAGTGCCACCTCTTAATACAAATATCTTGCGTACTCTTCCAGACCAATCGTATTCTTATCGATCCATTGAAAACCGGAATCGATTTTTTTGTCACTCTCCAGACCCAGTGAAGCTCTCGCACCTGCCACAATGGTTGCATATCCCATACCATACGGGTTCTGGCATACACTTCCGACTTCTTTTCCATCCTCGATCGCTTTTTTCTGGGTATCCCCCATATCAACACCGATCATCTGAACAGAACGGTCGGCATATTTGTCCAGAACAGAAAGTACTGCCTCACTGGTCGCCTGATTTGTCGCATAATATCCTTTCAGATCCGGATATTTTTCCAGCACTGCCTCAATCGATTCTTCCTCGGTCGGATCATCGTCCTTGGACGGCTGATAATCCACGCTGACGACACTGACATTCGGATGATTCTTTGTGATCTCTTCCTGAAAACCTTCCACGCGGTCTTTGCTGCTCTGGGAAAGCTGAGTATGGGACATCACTGCCACCTCACCCGCATCTTTGATCGCTTCACACAACTGTTTTGCCGCCTCTTCGCCTGCTGCCTTATTATCTGTTCCACAGTATGCATAAACCAGATCGTCATCGTTCTTCACACCGGAATCCAGCATGACAACCGGAATTCCGTCTTCCTGTGCCGCCTCCAGCTGTGCCTCACAGGAACTCATATCAACTGCTGACAGACATACCACCACCGGATTCTCCGTCAGTACCATATCCAGAATATTCACCTGTTCATCGACACCGTTTTCATCCTTTGGACCCTCGATGGTACAGGTGATCGCATCATCACCTTTGTATCCCAGATATTCATTCAGATCAGAAACCGCCTGCTCCATTCCTTTTTTTGCCGCTTTCCAGTAATCGGACTCTGTATTTTTAATCACCACAGAGATCCTGCTGCCTTTTTCCATGCGCAGACCATCCACCGATGTATAATCAATATCCAGGGTGCTCTCTTCCGGAATCTCTGCCTTTTCCTCCTCTTCCTCAACATCTGTTTCCTGATCTTGTGTATTCTCTTCTTCCTGATTTTCTTCTTTCAGTTCATCTTCATCTTCTGCCGATTCTTTTTCCACCGGCTCGTTACTTTCATCCTCTGTTTTATGGGTCTGATTTTCTGTCACCCGGTCTGATGTCTTATTTCCACACCCGCCAAATACCAGCATAGCTGCCATGACAGGGGCTAATATTCTTCCTATCTTTCTTCTCATCTTATATTCCCCTTATGTAATATGCTTCCGGCACATAACTGTTTTGTACCTGCACAGATACTTTTTTCACCGGATACGCGAAAGTTTTCACATCGTCTCTATTATACATGACCATTCAAAATAGTCCATAGGCGTTCTTTAAGTTTTTCTTGATTTTTTTGTGTCTAATTTTTTAAATTCATCATCAAATAATTTTTACGGTTTTATTGCTTCTGAAAATTCCTGGAAACATGCACCTTCCGGCTGTACTTCAAATTTCATTTTTTTCCCGGTCTTTGGATGTGCAAATTCCAGGCGCCAGGCACACAGACCAATGGCTGTTCCCTGTTCTGCTTCCAGCATCTCTTCTTTTTTCTTATATTTTCCGTCTGCCCACAGCGGCATCCCATGATGCGCCATCTGCACACGAATCTGATGATGCCGGCCGGTTCCCAGCTGGATCTCTGCCAGTCCTCTGTCATCTCTCCAGTCCATAATTCTGTACCACAGTACAGCTTTTTTTGCCATCCGATCCTTTTTACCCGTCACCCGTGAAGTATTGGTTTTTCCGTCTTTTATAAGATAATCCTCCCAGATACCCTGCTTTTCTTTTACTGGTGTGCCTGTAAAAACAGCCAGATACTCTTTTTTCATCATACCATTCTGATGCTGTTTATTTAACCATGCCGTAGCCTGCGGCGTCTTTCCGAAAACCAGAACGCCCTCTACCGGCTGATCCAGCCGTTGTACAATCCCAATATAATTTCCATTCCTGTAATTTCTCAATTCACTCTCCAGATCCATCTGACCGACCCGCGCACTCTGCACCGCCATCCCACTGTGTTTCCTGCACACAAGAATCTGTTCATCTTCATATATGATATCATCTGCCGACCATCTTACCATCACTCTGCTCCATTCCTTATTTCTCTGTTCTCGGATATGTCTTTTCCGATATCCGATCCATATCCGGACATTTTTCTCTTTCACAAATATCCACAGACTTTTATTATAAACGCAATTTTCCTTTTCTACAATGTGAAAAACCCTGTTCCACGGCTTTTCTCTTTCCTCCATTGTTTCGCTATTTCATTACACAAATACGAACAGCCGCTACATCTCATCTTAATCGACATAACGGCTGTTCTAATGATCTTCTTTATTCAATTGTCTAAACCTCTTTTTCTCTTTCTTTTATTTTTTTATTTTTCTTTCGGTTGTTTTCTTTACTTTTTCAGGATATTTTATATACTTTTTTATGTAGGAATGTTTTTTCAGAGTTCCTATTCAATTTTATCTATATAAACTGATTTTCTCTTTCTTCCCTGCTCGTAAGTTTTTTCGTTTACTTACTTAGAAATGTTATATCTATATAAAGAATAATAGCCAGCTTCAAATTTATAATTGACGTTTATAAATTTTTCAAAATATGGATATTCACTTTCCTATGCTATACAGAACGTTTTTCATTATATCTTTTTTAAGATCTCTTTCAAATACACCTGCTATCGGATATAGCCTTTGCATTTTACTTTTCTCTTCGTTCCGAATAATTACTATTTTGGTTTCTATATAGGTCTATTCAGTGAACTCATATTCTTTTAAAAAATGTTTCTTTACACATCTTTTAAAATCTTTTCTATTATTTTTGTGGTAATGTATTCACTGTAAGGAGAAGCTCTTGTTACCTTTTATCTAATCTGTATGCTCTGATCTGGCATCTTTTTTTCTTTTTTCATTCTTCATAAAAGGTCTTTCTGTGCGGGGAATGCTTGCTCTTACCACGCTTACAATGATAAGTTTATGTTCTTAGTACAACGGCTTTATCCTCCTTTTCTTTTTTGGGTTCTTATCTTTTCCATCCTGATAAAAAATACAGATCCTTTTGTTCTGATTTAAGAAAACATTGTTTTTGATTTCTTTCCACGTTTGAATAAGATCTGTTACCTCACGTTCTGATCTTACCTCCCAAACCTTCCGGAAATCCGATTCAATTAACTTTCTTAATTAGCATCTTTCGGATTCTATTTTTTTATCAGTTCCTTTTCCATTCTTCTTATGAAGATTTCTCGTCTCTTTCATAGAAAATGGGGTGTTGATGTTTGATAAGGTGTTTTGTTTTTTGTTGAGTTTATAATAACAGACAGATTCATATTTGTCAACACTTTTTAAAGATTTTTCTTATATTTTTTTATTATATTTTTAATATTTCTGTTTATACTGTCTATATATTCATTTTTATTATAATTGTTTATACAATTGCTTCAAGACCAACAATACTCATGTATCTTCGATAAAGGTTTTCCCACATAAAAAGCCGGATCCCCGGTGTACATCTGCTCCGGGATTCGGCTTTTCTCGTTTATTCAGTTTTCCGTGTCACCTTCGGTGATGGTAAATACTGCCTACTGAATGTTTCTTTCATTTCTATAGTAGTTGATCAGACAACCTTTCAGGATGATCTCACATTCATCGTCGGTCAGTTCGCCCAGCGTCAGGGTAAACGGTGTCAGTTCTTCTCCCACTTTATAAGCGGTGATGCTGTCCCATTTTTCTTCCACTGCTTTCCGTACATCCGGGATAAAGAGATAATCGCCATTGGCAAACGGCAGATCTCCTTCCGGAATCAGGAATGGCAGCATACCCCAGTTGATCAGGTTGGAACGATAACGTTTTGTTGCATATTCATTGGCAATGTTTGCCCATCCGCCAAGAACTTTCTGGCAGGATGCAGCCTGTTCCCGCGCGGAACCGTCACCCGGTTTTACGGCAAAGATGGTAGAACCGACACCAACATTGGTCTTATCCACCTGTGGGTACTTTGTATGAACAGCTTCGAATACCGGTTTCAGTTCAGGAAGTGCTTCTGCCGGACATTCACCGTTCTGGATGGCTTTTTCTGCTACCTGGACTTCTTTGGCACGTCCCACATAAGCCGGGTCTTTTCTGGACAGGGTAAATTCTGCCAGTCCCAGTGGATTGGAACGGAAAGAAGAAGTCTCGCCGGACGGAATCAGTTCATCCGTTGTAGTAACCGGATCGTGAATCTCAGATACGACTTTCAGGATCAGGTTCTCAGCCAGTGCAGGCATCTGTGGCCAGTCTTTGATGTTCGGTCCGAACTGAATCTCCACAGACGGATCCGCAACACCCTTACTGTCGAATACTCTGTTTTTATAGATGGTTCCGTCAAAGTAATATTTCGGATTGCTGTATGTTCCCGCATATTCAGTAGCCGGAGTGAGGCGTCCCTTGTTTGCTGCGGTCGCCGCGATAGAACGTGCATCCATCAGAGCTACGGAAGAGATCTGTCCATTCTGGATCTTGGAACCTTCACGATTCGGGAAGTTTCTTGTAGAATGGCGGATACTGAAAGCATTATTTGCCGGTGTATCACCAGCGCCAAAGCACGGACCGCAGAATGCTGTTTTGACAATGGCACCTGTCTCAATGAGAGTTGCCAGTGTTCCGTTCTTTGCAAGTTCCATATAAATCGGTGTACTTGCCGGATAAACACTCAGTGTGAATGCGTCTGCTCCGATGCTTGCACCTTTCAGAATATCTGCGGCTGCACAGATGTTCTCAAATCCACCACCGGCACATCCTGCGATAATTCCCTGTTCCACATACAGTTTTCCATCGCGTACCTTATCTTTCAGTGTGAAATCAATCTTTCCATCCAGGCTGATCTGTGCTTTTTTCTCCACGTCATCCAGAATGTCCATCAAGTTGGCATTTAACTCATCAATGGTGTAAGTATTGCTCGGGTGGAATGGCATGGCGATCATCGGACGGATCTTGTCCAGTTCTACCACCAGCATACCATCATAATATGCAACCGGTCCCGGATTCAGTTCTTTATAATCTTCGCTTCTGCCGTGGATCGCATAGAACTCTTCGATCTTATCATCGGTTCTCCAGATAGAGGATAGACAGGTAGTCTCTGTAGTCATAACATCCACACCGATTCTAAAATCTGCACTTAAGTTTGACACACCCGGTCCTACGAATTCCATGACTTTATTCTTTACAAAACCATTTTTAAATACAGCTCCGATGATTGCCAGCGCCACATCCTGAGGACCCACACCGGGAATCGGTGCTCCGGTCATATATACGCCAACAACACCAGGCATATTGATATCATACGTTTTGGACAGCAGCTGTTTTACCAGTTCCGGTCCTCCTTCGCCCATAGCCATGGTACCCAGTGCGCCATATCTGGTATGGCTGTCAGATCCCAGGATCATCTTGCCACCGCCGGCAAGCATCTCTCTTGCAAACTGATGAATAACTGCCTGATGAGGCGGAACATAGACACCACCGTATTTTTTCGCACAGGTAAGGCCAAACATATGGTCATCTTCGTTGATGGTTCCTCCAACAGCACACAGAGAGTTGTGGCAGTTGGTCAGTACATACGGTACCGGAAACTTTTCCAGTCCTGAGGCTCTTGCTGTCTGAATAATTCCTACGAAAGTGATATCATGGGATGTCAGCTTGTCAAATTTGATCTGAAGTTTTTCCATGTTTCCAGACGTATTATGGTCTCTTAATATGTTGTAGGCCATGGTCTGTTTTGCTGCTTCTTCCGGCGCAGGAAGTCCCTGTGCTGCTGCTTTTGCCGGTTCTACCAGTTCGGTCCCATTGACCAGGTAGGTACCGCCTTCCAGTAATTGAATCATCATAATCCTCCTATTGATCGGTTAATCCTGAGTTTCCATGTATTTCATGTAGCTTACTACCATCATGGCGATTTTGAAGGTAAGGGCATCGTCAAACACACGAATATCCAGTCCGGTACTCTTCTGCAGTTTCTCCAGACGATATACCAGCGTGTTACGATGCACATACAGCTGCCTGGATGTCTCAGAGACATTCAGGTTATTTTCAAAGAATTTGTTAATGGTTGTCACCGTCTCCTCATCAAAGGTGTCCGGCAACTGTTCGCCGAATACTTCTTTCATGAACATCTGGCACAGCGGAATCGGCAGCTGATAGATCAGACGACCGATACCCAGGTTATTATATGGAACGATTATCTTATCCGCATAGAAGATCTTTCCTACTTCCAGTGCCATCTTTGCTTCTTTATAAGAACGGGAAACATCCTTGATCTCATGGATGATATTTCCGTAAGATACGCGAACCTGTGACATGGCTTCTACATTCAGCATATCTACCAGCGTTTTTGCAACGTGATCCAACTCCTCATAAGTGTCCGCTTCCTTGACCTCTTTTACAATGATAATATTTTTCTCATCGATTGCTGTGATATAATCCTTCGGTTTTGATGCGTACAGACTCTTGATCGTCTCCATCGCACTGTTGTCTTTCTCGTATTTTGTCTCTACAATAAATACAACTCTTCTCGCCTCTGTATCGATCCGGAGTTTTTTCGCACGATTGTAGATATCCACCAGAAGAAGGTTATCCAGAAGCAGGTTCTGGATAAAATTATTCTTATCCAGGCGCTCCTTATAGGCAACGATCAGATTCTGAATCTCACATACAGCGATCTTTCCGATCATGTATGCATCTTCGCTTCCGCCGCTTGTCACCAGAACATATTCCACATTCTGATCATCGTATATTTTAAAGAAATGATACGCCTGCAATACCTGACTGTCTGCCGGTGATTTCACAAATTCTCTTACATATTCTGGCTCAAACCCCTCTTCGCTGAAGGTTGAAGCCACTTTCTGTCCTTCCAGACTCAGCACACACAGATCGATTCTGGTGATTGCTCGAAGTTCATCAATTGTCTTTTGTAAAACCTGACTTGAAACCAAATGCTCACATCCTCTCATTTTTGCTTATCTGTTATCGTTTTTCTGTTTCCCGGATCTGCCGGTACTGCCAGAAATCTGCAGATATAGATTCTCAACAGGTAACTGTTCAGTATCTTTGCAGTCACTCGAATAGTTACATAATATCGTATTTTCCATGAAATTGCAACAAATCAATGCAATAGTTTACTAAAGTAAAAAGTGCCGACTCCCGAAGGAATCGGCACCATATATGTTTACTTTTGACTAGTTGGTGATTGTCAGTTCTGTTTCTTTGTCGAATACATGAACTTTGGACATATCCAGACCGAATTTTACGGTATCACCTGTTCTGGATGTTGTATGAGGATCTACACGGGCTGTCATGTTGAAGCCTTCAACATCGAAGTACAGGAATACTTCTGCACCCAGCAGCTCGTATACGTTAATCTTAGCTTCTACTGTGCTTTCCGGGAAAGCTGTAGCATCGTCTGTTACGTTCTCCGGACGGATACCCATAACAACAGTTTTTCCATCATATCCGCCATCGATCAGAGCTTTTGCTTTGTTTTCCGGCAGTTTCAGGCTGTAGTTACCAACCTGCAGAGTAACGTCTTTTCCGTTAACTTTTACAGTTGCATCCAGGAAGTTCATCTGAGGAGATCCGATGAATCCGGCTACAAACAGGTTTCCTGGAGCATTGTACAGGTTCTGAGGTGTATCTACCTGCTGAACAACACCATCTTTCATAACTACGATTCTGGTACCCAGTGTCATAGCTTCTGTCTGGTCATGTGTTACGTAGATAATAGTAGCACCCAGTCTCTCATGCAGTTTGGAGATCTCTGTTCTCATCTGTACACGCAGTTTAGCATCCAGGTTTGACAGAGGCTCATCCATCAGGAATACTTTAGGATCACGTACGATAGCACGTCCCATAGCTACACGCTGTCTCTGACCACCGGACAGAGCTTTCGGTTTACGGTCTAACAGTTTTTCCAGATCCAGGATCTTAGCTGCTTCTTTAACCATTTTATCGATCTGATCTTTCGGAACTTTTCTCAGTTTCAGACCAAATGCCATGTTATCATATACTGTCATATGAGGATACAGAGCGTAGTTCTGGAACACCATTGCGATATCTCTGTCTTTTGGTTCTACGTCATTTACTACTTTATCACCGATCTTCAGTGTACCACCACTGATTTCTTCCAGACCAGCGATCATACGAAGTGTAGTAGATTTACCACATCCGGATGGTCCTACGAAGATGATGAACTCTTTGTCAGCAATTTCCAGGTTGAAATCTTTAACAGCTTCAAATCCGTTCGGATATGTCTTGTTAATGTGCTGTAATGATAAACTTGCCATAATTAATTCCTCCTACTAGTCAAATTAAGTAATGTTCGTTTTTCCAAGGCACCATGCCTTGCGACTGTACTTAGTATATCGGATAGACCCCTTTTTGACCATAACCGAATTATACAAAGTTTCTACCATGACCTTGTAACAAATGTGTGTTGATTTTTTGGATTCCGCTCCTTTATGGCATTTTGACCAATTTTTTCATCCTTTCATGGTCACTTTGACGAACCGTTTTTTGATTATACTTTTTTAATACTTTCATCCCCCTTTTTCCTTGCTTTTTAGTATTGAATTCGCTATACTGATGACAATCATTGCGTATATCGCTATTAAGAAAAACTGTAACTGAGAAAGTACTGAACAGTTACGGAAAACCGAAGAAAAGAGGCAATTTGCTATGAACAACATCTTTAATCCGGACAACAAGTTTTTCTCCTTCATGGGCAGGGTCGCTGATCTCATGATCTTGAATCTCTTATGTATTGTCTGCTGTATCCCGGTGGTTACTGCGGGACCGTCGATCGCGGCCATGTATTACATCACGTTGAAGATGGCACGCAACGAAGAATCTTATGTGGTAAAAGGATTCTTCCATTCCTTTAAGCAGAACCTGAAACAGGGAATTGTCATTCAGATCATTATGCTGCTGCTTGGTATCGTCCTGGCATTCGATCTGTACTTCTGCCGGATGATGTCCGGTCAGGGAGCTGTATATCGGATCTTTTCCTATATATTTGTAGCAGCACTGTTTGTCTACACCATGCTGTTTTTATGGATCTACCCGGTACTTGCAAAGTTCTTCAACACCACCAAAAATCTGTTTCGCAATTCCATTCTGATGTCCATCCGCCATCTTCCGTATACCATACTGATGATGGTGATCACTGCGGCACCTGTATTGCTTGGAATATTTGTTGCACAGGCCTTTCCATTCATGATCCTGTTCTACATCATGCTAGGATTCGCCACCGTGGCATATATCAACTCCCGCTTCTTTGTAAAACTCTTCGACAACTACATTCCTGAGGATGCCGGAAAAGATACCGAAGAAAACGGCGAAGAAAAAGCCATCGACACCAGCATATTCTCCAACCTGCACCCGACAGAACTGCCGAAGGAGGACGAAAAGGAGAGCGAGGACGAAACTCACTAATCTCAAAACCGCAAAAAAAAACGTGTGACCGGTAATTATTTACGATTTACCGATCACACGTTTTTTTATTAGACTATACATTTTAACATTCCACTCATCATTCACCTCTCCAATAAACAAGAGTGAACTGCGAGTTCCAGTTTACGGAAATGATTCTTCAGCCACGCTCTAGGATTCTGTAACGGTGCCTTCCCTGCTTCCTGCTCAACTGCACTACAATTATAGGATCCGTTCAGCTCATACAAGCAGCTATCCGCCAAAGTCAGCGTCAGGCTCCCGGCGGGTATGTATGGGCAACACTTTGTGGGCGGCTAGCTCAAAGTTGCCCTGCCCACGTTGCCCATACACACCCACCGGGAGCCTGACGCGTCCTCCTTATATGACTCTTACCTACCCCTTATCTAACTCTCTTTATCCACCGCCTCAAACGTAATCACAACCTTAAACAAATCCCCATCCAGGTAAATATCAAAGGTTCCCCCCTGCAATCCCACAAGGTTCTTGGCGATCGACAAGCCCAGTCCGCTTCCTTCCGTGCTTCTCGACACATCCCCACGGATAAAACGCTCCGTCAGTTCCTCCGCCTTGATATTCAACGGGTTTTCCGAGATATTCTTGATCTCCAGCACGACTCTGCAGCCGACCCTTCTCGCCTCCACGTACACCCTCGTATTCGGCATGGCATACTTGGCGATATTATTATAAAGATTCTCCACAACACGCCACATCCGGCGGCCATCTGCCATGATCACCAGTGGCTCCTCATCCATCTTGCAGACCATCTGCAGTCCCCTGGCTGCAAACTTCTCCTCAAACTCCCCATTTGTCTGTCGGATCAGTTCTCCGAAGCGGATAGGTTTCATATCCAGCACCACATTACCGGAGCTGACTTTCGACGCCTCCACCAGGTCCTCTGTCAGCTGTTTCAGCCGTTTGGATTTGTTATCCAGCACTTCGATATAGCCCCGGATCTTCGGATCCTGGATATCCTCTCTCTTCAGAAGATCTACATAATTGATAATAGAAGTAAGCGGTGTCTTGATATCATGAGATACATTGGTGATAAGATCCGCTTTCAGTCTTTCACTTTTCAACGTTTCCTTCACTGCATTTTGCAGGCCTTCGCCTACACGATTGACAGCCGCAGCCATCTGGCGGTTATCACCCGTCAGATCTTTCTCATCGATCTTATAATCCAGCTGACCGCTTGCCAGCCTTGCAAGGCCATCATAGATCACCTGACGTCCTGCATTTTCCCGGATCATATATAAAAGAACCACACCGTCTGCCAAAAACAGCAGGATCAGACCGAATCCGCCGAAAAGAGCTGCCAGCAGATAGTTCATTAACACCAGTCCGACAAATGCCACTATCATCCGACCGGAAGTTGTACGTGCCATATATACTTTCTTACAGCTTTTCACGATGGTATAACAAAAACTGGATCTCCACAGCTTCTTTGCTTTCCAACGGCGGATCACACTGAGATACGCCCCAAGAAATACCGCCGCACCAAGAATTTCCCCGGTAGTTATAACGGTAAGCCAAAAGCCGTCTGTAGGATTGCCGCTTGCTGTCAGCCCTAATCCCGCTATACCGACCATACCGATCAGTGCCATACCACAGATCGCAAGCATCACCTCGGCAGGGATACGATCTGCGGGCATGGTATGCACTTCTCTGTCCCGGCATACCAGACCGCTTTGCAGAGTAATGATAAGCAGAAACAGGATACCGGCAACAAAACTGATAAGCATGCCGACTACCAGCCCATTGCCCCAGCCTGCGTAATTTTCATAAGATACGTACGCAGCGGAGATCTCATCGGAATAAGGAAATGATACATCTACAGAAACTATGATTTTCTCATTTTTTCCGGTTACGGGATCATTTTGAAAATAATTATAGATCCACTTTCCGGCATCTGTGCCATTGTCAGATACATCTTTCAGTTTTCCGTCTTCTCTTTCTGCTACAAATACCGGCACATCTTCCATCAGATCTTCCAGACTTTTCGGATCTACATTCCCATCTGCCCATTCTGACACATTGGTATATACTGTCTTGTTATCCAGATTCTGCACCATGAAGATCACGTTGGTCTTATCATCCATCTTGATTGCAGACTGGTACGAGATCAGCTGATCAATGGCATTCGATAATTGCTGATACAGCTCAAACAGAGATACCTTTTTCGGATTGGTTCTGGCATATTCCGCCAGCGTCTCTCCGGATTCCGGAAGTGCGGTTTCAAAATCTCTTGCATAGTTGTAAAGATAACGGAAACGAGGTGTGTAATCACTGATATCTACATCCTCAGCGGTGCTTGTAGGCTCCTCGTCGTCTTCGTCATATTCACCATCTACTTCGAATTCCTCATCATCTTCGTAGTAATCTTCATAAAAGCCATTGCCCGCATTCCAGATTGCATCCTGAAACTCATCCCAAAGACCATTATCCTTCAGTTCCAGAAGATTTTCTACGGTATAGGTAGTTGCCGGATTCTGTTGGCTGGTTTTTGCATCCAGTCTCGTAATATCCACCAGCTTGGTCTTATCCAGTTTTCCTTTTGTTAAAAACGGCTTTCCGTCACTCAGTGCGTTACGGACTTTATTTACCTGTGAAGCCATCCGTTGTCCACAATCCTGAGTCTCCAGATAATTTTTCCCGTTGTTATAATTGCTTGTCAGCTCTTCCCAGCTGAAGCCCTGGCGCATCAGACCGCCAAAGATCATGGCAAAGACGGAAAAGCAGGCAACCGCTGTCAGAAACAACGCGATCACGATTCCCTTTGCCCAGGCAGAATAAAATTTGTTTCTTTGTTTTTTCTCTTCCATTTTGCAGCCTCCCACGGAGGGTTACATCTTTTCTATCTTATAGCCGATTCCCCAGACTACTTTCAGATAGCGTGGTTCTCTCGGATTGATCTCGATTTTTTCACGGATATGCCGGATATGTACGGCTACTGTGTTGTCCGCTCCAATCGCCTCTTCGTTCCAGATATTTTCATAAATCTGTTCAATAGAAAAAACTTTTCCCTGATTTTTAATTAACAGCACTAAAATATTATACTCGATCGGGGTTAATTTTACCGGCTCCCCGTCCACCGTAACAGTTTTCAGATCATCGTTGACCACCAGACCGCCACATACGTATACCGCTTCTTTTTCTTCTGTCGCCAGATTTCCAAGCTGAGTATATCTTCTCAGTTGAGATTTGACTCTGGCGATCAGTTCCAGAGGGTTAAATGGTTTTGTAATATAGTCGTCTGCACCGATGTTCAGCCCAAGGATCTTATCCACATCCTCTGATTTGGCAGATAACATGATAATCGGCACACTGCTGGTCTCCCGGATCTTACGCGTAGCCCGGATCCCATCCAGATTCGGCATCATAATATCCAGAAGGATCAGATGCACTTCTTCTTTTTTCATGATTTCGATGGCCTGCAGTCCATCGTACGCCTTTAAAATGTGATATCCTTCCTGTGACAGATAAATATCAATGGCATCCACAATCTCTTTATCATCGTCGCACACAAGAATATTGAACATTTCTTCACCTCATTTCTTCTTCCTCTTTCCTTTTACGCTGTCAGTTTATCAGGGAAATCTTGTTTTCAGGATAGGGAAAATCTTAAGATATTTTAAATTTCTGTTTTACATACGATTTTATCATATCACATCTTTGCATCAAACGAAACTTACAAACATCTTACAGCTGAAGTCGTGTTACTGTTCACTCCGTGCTCAGCAACCGCAATAGTTTTCTTTTCTTTACAGAAAGAGAATTTTCCGATATACTTAGTTCACTGTTTTTGTTTTGGGAAAGGAGACTCCAACAATGTTTCGTTTATGGGGAAAAATATGGACCGATAATCACATGATGAAAGACACCGTGATCTGCAACGATACTGATGACACGAGAACCCATAAGATCTTCCAGTCTCTCGAAGAGATCTGTTACCTCTGGGATCTGAGCAAACCGATCTGGCTGGACAATAATATTATGGATTTTAAACGCCACGATAAAACCCGGTTTACCTCCGATAATTTTATTGAGACGATCGATTTTGATTATCTGGAAATTGAAGTGATTGAAGAGTAGTTTGTATGGAAAGCAGGCAGACACCGCATGCTAGTGTCTGCCTGCTTTATGAGAATAACAAGTTAACGCTCTGCTCAGATCAGATATTCGCGAATCACCTCCCGCATAATATGCTCTTCCTCCGGTGTCAGCATATGAGAAAATTTTGTCTCACTTGCCGCCGTCTGCCGGATCCCCTCTGTTACTTTATCGATCAGCTCCTCTCTGGTCTGCTCTTTCAGTGCCTGCTCATCCGGCACCGGTTTTCTGGCGGGCAGGGTATTTTCCATATAGTCCAGAAGACCATCAAGAATCATATCTTCTTTATTCATAAAGCCCATAAATTGCTTCATCAGAAGTAACAGGGCGAAGATTCCCGCCCCGGTCAGTACATACTCGTAACGCAGCAGCTGTGCCTGCTCATAGCGGTAAGTCCCATAGACTGCCGTCAGAATCAAAAGGAAGCACAGAACCGCGCTGTAGCCGATTCCCTGCTTCCACTTTTGTATCCCGATTCCCAGTGTTTTTCCCCTGGCAAGCTGCGTCCTCACAAATGCCTCCGGATTATTGATCTCCTGCTCTTTCGTCAGACGCATCTGGTACTGGTTCAAAAATTCTTTTGTCCATTTTCCTTTCGGTTCAGTTATCCTGCGTACATCCCGTATGGCTCTGCCGTAGAAACGGTCGACCATAAACATACACAGGATTCCAAGAATTCCCGCTCCGATCATCCCGTAAAACAACACATTTCGTTCCATCCAAATATGCAGCATTTCCGTACCCCCTTATTTCAATACTGAATTGGCAGTCACTTTTCACATCCTTCCGCAAATGCCTGTCCATCCCGCACCCCCGATCGCCGGATCCGGAAGTCATGCATTTGCAAAACGATGTTCTGGAAATATTATATCCTCCACATACCTGATTTGAAACTAAAATCGTTCGTCAAATTCTTACAGGTTTTTACCATGACAAATCCTTTTCTTACAGTGCTTTTACCATCTCTTTCACGAGATTCGCACAGTGACGTGCCGCCGCTTTTTCAAATGTCGGATAATCCATGGTTGCACTGTTATCCGCTTTATCAGAAATGGCACGCAGAACAACAAACGGAACATGGTTTAAGTAGGCCGCCTGAGCGATAGCTGCTCCTTCCATCTCAGTACAGCTTCCTGCAAATTCACGGATCAGTTCATCCTTCACTTCACTGCTTGCCACAAACTGGTCACCGCTGACCACTCTTCCTTCAATCACCTGAATATCCGGGTTCGCTTTCTTACAGCATTCTACAGCTACTTTACGGAGTGTCTCATCTGCTTTAAAAGAAAATACATTCATCTGTGGAATCTGGCCCTTCGGATAGCCAAATTCTCTGGCATCCATATCATGCTGCAAAGCATCGGTAGACACAACAATATCACCGATGTTGATCTCTGCCTTCAGGGATCCGGCGATTCCGGTATTGATCACCGCTTCTGCCTGAAAATCATCCACAAGAATCTGTGTGCAGACCGCTGCATTTACTTTACCGATTCCGGAACGTACTACGACAACCTCTTTTCCATTTAATGTACCCTGATAGAATTCCATGGATGCTTTTTCTTTTACACAAACTTCTTCCATCTGGCTTTTCAGTTCTTCTACTTCGAGCTCCATTGCTCCGATAATCCCGATTTTTTTCATCTTTTCTCTCCTGTTTCTTTTTTGTCCGTAACTGTGAAAGTACTGAACAGTTACACTTTTTATAAAAGTACTCATATCCTCTGTAATTCCGGTCTTCTCCTGCTTCCCGGGAGTTTTGCCTGCTCTTCATTATAACAAAGCATCATTTTTTCCTCAACCTTTTTCCTTCCGTTTTGCTGTTATGACAAATTATAACATTTCGATTCACCTACTGGAAATCAGACGTAATATTTGTTATAATAACTTGCAGATCTAAAATGTACCGGATTCGGAAGTACATGTAAAATTAAAGGAGGAATTATCATGACATACAAGACAAAAGGAACCTGCTCTTCTCAGATCGACTTCGACCTGAAAGACGGCAAAGTATACAATGTTCGTTTTACCGGCGGATGTAACGGCAACCTGAAAGGAATCGGTGCTCTGGTAGAAGGACAGGATGCCCGGGACGTGATCAATCGTCTGGAAGGAACTACCTGTGGTTTCAAATCCACTTCATGTCCGGATCAGCTTGCAAAAGCCCTGAAAGAAGCGCTGAACCAGTAATCAGAAAACATATCCTGTTCTTTGCACATACGTAACACAATGCCCCTGTCAAAAGGCCGACATAACAGACAGATCTCTGCCAGACATGCCGATCTTTTGACAGGGGCACTTTTTATTTTTGATACAGCTGTTCGTAAAACTATCTGTCCCACTTATCACAAAGATTATTGATCTGGCTGGTCAGTTTCGCAAGGTCTTTGTTTGCTCCGCCTTCGTTATGACGGATCACCGTAAGAAGCCGCTGACCGGCTGCAACCAGCCGCTGATATACACCGGAACCTTTCGACTGCGGTTTTGTCTCCTGCTTGCGGATGAACACACCTTCCGGACAGCTGATGAATGCTGCTTCTTTCAGATCGTAAACAGTTCCGCTGTACGGTGCCATCGCCGTATAATGAAGTTCATCTTCCAGTCTTCCGGTCAGTACCTGACAGGAAGTATCTTCTCCATGGCACACAAATACCTGTTTTGGCTTCTCTTCGAAAGCTTTCACCCACTCCATCAGTCCCTCATTATCTGCATGACCACTGACGCCAGGCAGAACTTTGATCTCTGCATTGACCTGAATCTCTTCCCCGAACAGTTTGATCTCTTTCGCTCCTTCCACCAGCGCACGCCCCGGTGTACCGATTGCCTGATATCCCACAAACAGAACCGTACATTCCGGTCGCCACAGATTGTGTTTCAGGTGATGCTTGATCCGACCGGCATCGCACATACCACTGGCCGAGATAATGACCTTCGGGCGGTCATCAAAGTTGATGGATTTGGATTCTTCACTGGTGATGGAAAGTTTCAGTCCCGGGAACGTGATCGGATTGATTCCTTTATTGACCAGCTCCATCGCCTCTTCATCAAAACAGTCTTTGTGATGTTCATTAAATATAGTAGTTGCTCCTACTGCCAGCGGACTGTCCACAAACACCGGGAAACCATCGTGTCCCTGTATCATATGATCTGCCTTGATCTTACGGATAAAATAAAGCATCTCCTGTGTTCTTCCCACTGCAAACGAAGGGATCACCACATTCCCTCCCCGGTCGAAGGTTCTCTGGATCACTCTTGCCAGCTCATCTTCATAGCTGGCCCGTGGACCATGGCTGCGGTCACCGTAGGTAGACTCCATCACCACATAATCTGCAGATTGCAGATACGTTGGATTCTTAATTAACGGTTGATCCTTATTACCGATGTCACCGGAAAATACGATTTTCCGTTCTGTATCGTCTTCTTTCAGCCACAGTTCGATGCTTGCTGAACCCAGCAGGTGACCGGCATCCACGAACCGTACCTGAATCCCGTCAGCCAGTTCCAGGATCTGCTGATATGGGCATCCCACCAGATGAGAGATTGCTCCCTGTGCATCGTTCATATCATACAGCGGCTGTACCGGTTCCTTGCCGGAGCGCCGTCCTTTTCTGTTTCTCCATTCCGCCTCAAACATCTGGATATGAGCACTGTCACGAAGCATGATCTCACACAGATCTACCGTGGCATATGTCGTATAAATATTTCCCCGGAAGCCTTCCGCATACAGAACCGGAAGTTTTCCGGAGTGATCGATATGTGCATGTGTCAGCAGTACAAAATCAAGTTCCGAAGCCGGCACAGGAATCGGTATATTCTCAAAATTATCCGGTCCCTGCTCCATTCCACAATCTACCAGAAACTTTTTACCGGCGGCTTCCAGAAAATAACAGCTCCCTGTAACTTCATGTGTCGCACCCACAAATGTTATCTTCATAAAAACCCCTCCTTTTCTTTTATTTTCAGAATCTTATCACGTTTTTGCTTTTATATTCTTATTATACGCGTATATATACAGAAATGCAAAATACTTTTCCTTTTTATTTTCTTTTAATAATTATGGGTTTCTTGACTTTTTTTCTTAATAAGATACAATGAAACTATTAAAAATATTATATGTAAAAACATTGATTCTACTACTGCCCTTTCGGAAAATCAATCGCAAAACAACAGACGAAAGATTCCGTGAGAGTATTATGCATTCAGGAGGACATTATGAAACATATCGTACTTACCGGCGGCGGTACCGCAGGTCACGTGACACCGAATATTGCTATGATTCCAGCATTGAAAGAACAGGGATTTACAATTTCTTATATCGGTTCCTATAACGGAATTGAAAAAAAACTGATCGAAGAGATGGGAATTCCTTATTACGGAATATCCTCCGGTAAATTGAGACGTTATTTTGACGTAAAGAACTTCACCGATCCTTTCCGTGTGCTGAAAGGATTTTCCGAAGCCAGAAAACTGCTGAAGAAACTGAAACCGGATGTGGTTTTCTCCAAAGGCGGATTTGTCAGTGTTCCTGTTGTCATTGCGGCAAAGCGTTGTAAGATTCCGGCAATTATCCATGAGTCCGATATGACTCCGGGACTTGCCAACAAGCTTTGTATCCCGTCCGCTGTGAAAGTCTGCTGTAATTTCCCGGAAACTGTCAGCAAGCTTCCTGCTGATAAGGCAGTCCTTACCGGAACTCCGATCCGTCAGGAACTTCTGCAGGGTGATCCGGAAGCAGCTCTTCGCTTTACCGGGCTGAAAGCCGGTAAACCAGTTCTGATGATCATTGGCGGAAGCCTTGGTTCCGTCGCTGTCAACACCGCTGTCCGCAACATCCTGCCAGATCTGTTAAAGGATTTTCAGATCATCCATCTTTGTGGAAAAGGAAAACTGGATACCTCCCTGACAGATACAGAAGGTTATGTACAGTATGAGTATATTAAAGATGAACTTTCAGATCTCTTCGCTTTGTCTGATCTGGTAATTTCCCGTGCCGGAGCCAATGCAATCTGCGAAATCAGCGCCTTAAAGAAACCAAATCTGCTGATTCCTCTTTCTGCCAATGCCAGCCGCGGTGACCAGATTCTGAATGCCCGTTCCTTCGAACGACTGGGTTACAGTAAAGTTTTGGAAGAAGAAGAGATCACCAATGAGAAACTGCTGCAAACGATCCGTGACCTCTACAAGAACAGAGAGCAGTATATCGAAGCGATGAGCAAAAGCAGTCAGATGGATTCCATCGGCAAGATTGTGGGAATGCTTTGGGATTGTGCGAAGTAAGTGAGTTCCGGCTCATAACCGTGAAGACATCGAACAGTTGCATATGATTTATAAAACGGACAGGACGATAAGCAGATACACCTTATCGTCCTGTCCGTTTTGTTACATTAATGCGGCTGTCACTTTCGCAACAATCTCGTCTCTCACTTCATCCTTCAGTTCGCCCGGTTTCCAGGTGATACCTGCCTGATCGCCATTATAGCGCGGAATCAGGTGCATATGAAAGTGAAATACGGTCTGACCTGCCACTTCACCATTGTTCTGTACAATATTAAAACCATCGCAGCCCAGTGTTTCCGTCATGGCTGCTGCCATTCTTTTCGCCAGAACCATCGCTTTTGCAGCCATCTCTTCCGGAATCTCATACAGGTTTGCATAATGATGCTTCGGAAGGATCAGGGCATGTCCCTTCGTTGCAGGACCAAGATCCAGAATCACACGAAAATCATCATCCTCATACAGGGTAGCGGACGGGATATCTCCGCCGGCAATTTTACAGAAAATACAGTCACTCATATTTATTCTCCTCTCTGTTTTGCATTATTGTTCTTTTTTCGTAACTATTCAGCACACCGTTATTCCGCGAGGTGTTTTGGCATGAATATGCCAAAATCCCGAGACATGCAAGTCAAAATCCCATCGCCGAAGGCGATTTTTCATGGATTTTGACTCGTAACTGTGAGGGTACTGAACAGTTACCTTTTTTCTTACCATGATACACGCATTATCAGAAAATTTCCAGTCATCTTGCAACATATTCTTTTCTGTTGCGATATGTGGTTTTTTTATGCACCGTAAACAGTACTGTCAATACAATTCCACCGATCAGACCGCCCACATGAGCCGCATTATCAATCTGCGCCGCCTGTGAACCGTAGTAGATCGTAACCACAATGACAAACACCAGCCGCCGGATCACTATTTCTCTCACCTGCTTTTTGTTTTTGATCATCAGAACAAAAACTCCACCGATAATTCCATAGATCGCCCCGGAAGCACCTGCGCTGACAATGTTGCTCTGCGACTGAATGTCCATATACAGGGACAACAGATTACCCACCAGTCCGGAGCCAAGATAGATTGCAAGGTATTTCCAGTGTCCCACTGCATTCTCCACCATATCTCCCATAAACAGCAATACCGCCATATTATTTGCAAGATGATAGATTCCAAAATGCAAAAACATAGAAGTAAACAGCCGATACCACTCTCCATTCAGAATGAACGGTCTGCAAGCGGCACCCCACTGCAACATAAACCCGGTATCCTCTGTACTCCCCAAAAACTCCATGATAATAAAAATCACCACATTGATCCCGATCATCAGCAGATTCATCCAGTTTAACGGGCCCCTGAAGATTTGTTCCAGTGCATCCGGTGTGTTACTGTTCTGGCTGTTCATCCGGTAATACGCTTCCCGCCTTCTCTGCTCCTCCTGCTGCCAGTCTTCATCCTGATACCGGTTCATATATTTTCCTCCTGTCAGACATCAGTTATATTTTCCTCATTATATGCCCACACTTTCTGTTTTACAAGGAAAATCAACGAACCTGTCTGCTATATCTTCACCTGGTATATCAGGTCAGCAAACCGAATCTGATCGCCATTGATCAGTTCCTGTTCCTCTTCTCCATAAAGTTCCTGCTCATTGACCCAGGTTCCGTTTCTGGAATTCATATCTTTCAGATACCAGTTACCTGCCCGTTGTTCGATACTGGCATGGACCCGGCTTACTGCTGTGGATGGCAGGACAAGATCTGCCTGTTCTTTCAGTTGTCCGATGATGGTGAGACGGGTTGCTTTTTCTATCCGAAACTGCCTGCCACTTACCGGGTGCAGTTCCTTCAGAATCAGACCGCCCTGTTCTCCTCCGTTTGAAAGAATCTGGGTATAGGTATCCCCTCCCCATGGAATCCGCTTTTCCCATGTGATTTCTTCTTCCGGCTCTTTATCCTTCTCCTCCCATTCTCTGATATCTGTTTTCGAATGCCTTGGCGCTTCTTCCGATGTTCCCTGATAGATCGCAAATTGTTCCTCAATCTGTCGTTCTTCTTTTTTTCTTTTTCTCACAACCACCTGCCAGATCAGAACAATTAATATCGCCATCACACCCGATGCTGCCCAGGTTCCCAGATATTGTGGAACATATTCCAGAACAGCATACCCTGCCAGTGCATACAACAAAACTCCGATAATTCCCAGCACCATTCCGACCAAGACAGGACTCACCCGCCCGTTTTCTCCTTCCTCCTCTTCTGAAGAAAAGAAATCTTCCAGTACCGCTTGTCTGTTATCTCCGAAATATGATGTTTCCTGATATTCTCTGCTTTTCTTCTCCTGACAGGCCTGAAGTTCTGTTTCTGTCGTTTTTCTCTCTTCCATCAGCCGCCGTTCCAAAACACTTTGTAACCCCATTACCGAGAACGTATCCTGGATCGCATACTGGTAAAGTTCATAAACTACCGATACTCCGGTCTGTTCCTGATGATCCAGTCGTGGAAGCAACTCTTCCAGAAGTTCCCGAATCCCCTGTTCCAGTTCTTTCTCCGCTGCGGGAAGACAGCAAAAAGAGGGATAGCAGCTGACAGGATCAAGATAAATATAATTCCAGTCCAAACAGATCTGATCTGCCGGTATCAGATATTCCTCCAGCTGTACCAGCACCTGTAACAACCCCTGAATAATAAGAAGCACTTCTGATCCTTTTACTTTTTTTAACCTGCTTTTTTCTGCAAGCGATATTTTTGATGTAATATCATAATAATACAGTTTTTTCTGATCCATTCTTCTGCACTCACACCCAAGAAGCCCCTGCACCTGATTTTCGGTCATCATTCTTGTGATATAATTTTCTGTCTTCTCCCCGGTCTCTACCACCAGATAATTGTGCTGCAAATCTCTTCTGTAATCCATCTTCATCTCTAAAAACCTTCTTTTTATGTACGAAACGCAATCACTTTTCTCACAAATATAACCGGTCGTATGATTTTTTGTCCGATCTTTGTCTCAAACTCCAGATGCGGCCTTCCCCATACGGGTACTTTTCCTGTTATCTTTACCCATACTTCCTTCTGATTTCCTGTAATCTCACCTGAGATACCTTTTCCCGAAAATCCACTTTCACTACGCTTTGTTTTCCATTTTTTCTCTGCTTTTTCCTGTCCTGTTCTTCCTTCCAGCACACCATATCCACTTCCCTGAACAGATACCTCACATCCTGCCTGCGTATACCAACATCGCAAATACACATAAAAAGTAAGCGAAAGCAGAAAGGTAAGAATCATCACACACAACGGAACTACCAGCGATGCCTCCACCGTAAGAGAACCTTTTTTCCTTCGTCTGTCCCTTTTCTTTATCTGATTTGCTTCCGGATCCCTGCTGTACCTTTTCTCTTTTCCTGTCTCTTCCATATTTCAGCTCCTTTTTTGTATATTCACAAACCTTTTCATCTGTTTCCCGTTCTCAGATATACTGCACCAGATATCCGGCCAATAAAAACGGTACAAAAGGAAGTTCCTTTTTTCTTCCCATTCCCAATGCCAACATGCAGACCCCAACCGCTGCCGCCAGAAGAATCGCTGTCTGAAAAATCACACATGCCTGCTGTATTCCCTGGATCCATCCGATCCCCATCAGCACAATTCCATCTCCGCTTCCTATCTGATCCGACCTCCACAATGATGCAAGCCACAGACAGATTCCCGGAAGAAGACCACTCCAGCAAAGTTTCTGATCTGTTCCTAAATATATAAACGCCGTCAGAACAAAAACTGCCACGGTCCACACAATATCCACTTCTTTTCTTCGCCAGTCAGTCCAGCTGTTTACCATCAGATAACCGGTTGTCAATACTCCCATCTTTTTCCTTTCCGCACACTGCCGCAAATATTTTTGGATCCCTGACCTTTTTAACCTGTGTTTTCACGACATCGCTCACATTGGATATATGCCTGTATTTCAGATTTTTTCACCAGACGAACGGTTCGTTTCAGCCCGCTGCAGGATGCCTGACTGTGATAGCAGTCTCCTTTTTCCGTATAGTAAACCAGGGCACTGTCACCGCCGCACCGTTCACAGACATGATATTTTCCTCCATATTCATTCCGTTTTTGCTCCACCTGTGTTTTTATTCCCCGATGAACCGAGAGATCCAGATGGGTACAAGATTCTGATGTATGATATACGCTCTCATACTCTGTCACATAAACCATTTCTCCGCCATCTGTTCCCTCGTTGTCTGTATTTTTCGGGTCATATCCGGTCCAGGCATGCACCACACTGCTGTTCGTCACCTTAAGTTTTGATACCGGAAGGATTGAAAATGGCAGTTGATACAACACTGTAGCTTTCAGTTGAATCTTATGATTTTCATATCGGGATCCGATCAGACTCACTGCTGCGCCATCCCCGAGCTCCGGAAGATGTGCTTTTGCGTAAGCGATGCAGACACCGGAAGAAAGTACTCCTGTCGGCGTGTTCACCCCGGAATCCCCGCTTTCCACACTGGCATACATACCAAGCTCCTGTGCGCTCTGATGCAGAGATGTTTTCACAAGTGCCTGCACCCGGTACAGATCCATTATTCCAAGCAAGGTACAGATTCCAAGCAGAAATAAAGGGATAACCAGAGCTGCTTCCACAGTAAGCACCGCCGGGATCTGCTGCTTTTTCCCCCGGGTCTTCCGAAAGAAACAAAGAAATACTCTCCGCTTGTTTTTGCAGATAGCCTGAAGAGATCCTTTACCTTTCTTTTGTTTTTTTATTTTCGGAGAGTATATCTTTATTCCTTTCTTTATGGCTGTCTTCATTCCTGTCCTTTCCATATCTGTATGTCCGTCTTTTTCAGACACCTTTCCATCAGTCACTTCCCATTGCATATCCGTAATCTCTTTGCAAAGAAAATCTCTTTTCCGCAAAAGTCACTCCCATGTCAACTTCCAGATAGATCACTCCCTGATCCAGACGAAAATTTTCTTTTCCTGACATTCCCCGTATCACCGCTTCCACTATATCCATCGTCCGCTCAGTCTGAACCTCTGACTTCCCTGTCATCAGTAAAATCCCAAGATATTCCTGATATGTCATGCCGTTTTGCTCCACAGCCCTGCTGTTTTTCAGTAACTCTGTAATCTTCGCCAGCTGATGAATCGATACCATCCAGGTGCTCCCTGTTTTTACCAGAGGAACCTTACCGCCCGCCAGCAACTGTCTTACATCCAGCAGACTCTCTCCGAAAGCCCAGGCTGCCTGCAGTGCAAGACTTACGATTCCTTCCAGCGCCGGAAATCCTATGGCAGCACAGATGACAAGTGCCATTTCATGAATCTCTGCCTGTCTGGTCGGATCCTGTAAAAGATACATCATATTGGCAGCTTCCCTGGCTGCCAGAAGACGGTATACCACCGCTTTCAGATTTTCCTGATCGGTGTTCTTTCCACCAATCACATACTCCAGCTGGTACCGCAACGGGTCTGTCGCATGCTCCATACTGGTATAATCAGTAAGATGCTGCATCATATACGCCTGAAAAATCCCTCTTGTCAGAACCGTATCCTCCTGCGCCCCATAAAACGGTATCCCCATACCGGTCTGCTTTTTCCGTCTGCTGAGTCGTTTTTCTTTTGGCAGTCCCTTCTGTGACAGCTCTTTTCCCGCCGGAACCACCAGTGCCAGAATGCTTTTTTTCTGTAACTGCCGGATCACATCCAGCGGATTGACAAAATCAGCCGGAACCTGGACCACGGCTGGTTGTTGTCCTGTATTGTCCGGATCCTGTCCCTGATTTTGACCGGCTTCTTTCCTGGCTTTTTCATAACTGTCCATAGACTGTTTTACATCGATGTCACTCCCTCTCTTTTCCTGTTGTTCAAAAATATCTTTCTGTTGTTCATATTTTTTCATAAGAAGCTGTATCCCCTGAATACCAAGTGTCTCCTTCATGTAGTCCACCGCCTGCGCACAATATCCGCGTCCATGCTCATCTGACATCAGTGTGTATGCAGTAATTGCCCCCGAGACAGACGAACATTTCCACAGATTTTCCCCACGAACACCTGATATTGCTCCATCCGGACGACAACTCTCTTCCATACATTTTTTTACCGTTTGATACATACACTCCGGCTTCCACACTCCGGTTCCATAACTTCCATCCACCATAAAAACATGATACCTTTCCAGCAGTTCCCGGTCATACCCGGCAAATACCGAATACAGACCTTCTTCCACACCGGTTTCCGCCTGTACGCGTCCTCCTCCAATCTGTACCGACTGTAGAAGTACCTGAAAGACCAGCAGAAAGACTGCCAGAAAAAGACTGGTGAATACCGTTATACTTCCTGATTTTTTCAAGGGATACCTTCTTTCTTTGGGAAATATGTCGTAACTGATATGTTTTCGTTGACAGATTACTTTTTAGATGCTGTTACTTTGCTTTGTTATTTTTGCAAGAATATTATTCACCAGACTGACCAGCTGTTTTTTAAAGATGGCAACCAGCCCGACGAGAACGACAATGATCAGAATCAATTCCACCGTTCCCAGTGCGTCTTCTTCCTGCATAAATCTCTGTAAGAGTGTCATATTTTTCCCTCCTTTCCGGCCCGGAGATATTTCTGATCGCCGAAACATCACAGATAAGACATGTTTCTGTTCTCCACCGTCAGACTGCGAATGTCAGCCATGCCGGCACCAGCAAAATCACAAACACCACGAGCAACATTAAAATCATCGGGAACAGCAGCCTGGCGGATGCCTGCTCCCCAAGGATCTGCGCCTGCTGCCTGCGAAGCCGCTGCGCCTGTTCTGCCTCTTTTGCCAGAATCTGCTCCACTCCAACGCTTCCTTTCTGCAGGCACTGTACCAGAATGGAAGACAATGTACGATAAGACAACAGTCCCCAACGCTCTCCCAGCTGTTCATAAGCCTCTTTTTCTCCAAGACCGCGTTCCATCTCTCCGCATACTTCCACAAGTATCTCATAAGCCTTTCTCACCTCCTCCCTGCGCATATAGGAAACATAATCACCGGCAATCCGTTCTACAGATTTTCGAAGATTCATCCCTGTACTTAACAGTAGCTGCAGTTTTGTCACGATCTCCGGATAGTCCTGCTGCATCTGTTGCTGTTCTTCCTTTTTATGCTCTTTTTCTTTCTGCTGCCGATGCAGAAGTACCATAACCGGAAGGGCGAATGCCAGCAGGGCTACTCCGTACTGCATGCCATCTCCTACTTTTTTCCATACCAGCTTTTCTCCATGCAGTGTTTTCGGAAGCTGCATCCACTCTGAACCTTTTTCTGTATCTGCATTTGCCTTTTCCACCATATCTTCTACCTGCCTTTTTTCATCAGATATTTCAGGAAATACCAGAATATCCCAGCTTTCATTCCGTTCCTGCCCCTGAAGTCCTATGATTGCTGTCAGCGTTACCGCTTCCCCATCTTCCCTGATGTTCTCTCCATGCTTTCCTTCCCAGTCAAGAATCTCCGGACGACTGCTGAACCATCGAACAGTCACCGGGTACTCCTGCAGTTCTTCCCGAAGATACAACGGATGATCTACATGCTTCAGCGATTCATTTTCTCCAAGTATCTCTTTTTCAATCGCGCCGCGCACCTTGGAAAAAATGGTTTCTATCTCCTTCTCAGACAATTGTTTTTCTATTACATCCACTGTCATGGATTCCTTTTTCCGGTTTCCCTGCTCATCTCTCCATTCTACTTCGAGATTTTCTTCCTGTATCCCCTGACCATATGCCGGCCGTCTTAACTGTGAAATCTCCTGACCGTTCTCTGCCTGCTCTGTCACTCCCGCTGCAATCAGAAGCACTCCTGCCACCAGCACTGCCAGCTCCGTCTGCCAGATACACTCCTCTGTCATCCATTCCGGAAGCTGCCAGCCATGTTTTCTTCCCCACCGTTGAATCCACCTGGCACCTTTTTGCTTCCGGTTTCCTTTCTCTCCGGAAACCACTATATAAAATATCCCTGTCAGCAGCAAAAAAGCACTTCCCAGTACTATATTCATACCTGAATCCTCACAATCTTTCTTCCCATTCGGAAACTGAAGAGATACACACCCAGACACCCTGTCATCACCAGTACTCCCGGCAGATTATGATATAAGACATCCAGAAATCCGCGGGAAGTCACCTGCATATAAAGGATCATCACTCCCGGAACCATACTCATCACCAGCTGTTCCAGCTTCTTTCCTGCGATCGCTACCTGAATCTCCCCGGTGACCCGTATCTTCTCTCCCAATACTTCTGCCAGATTCCCAAGAATTTTCCCGAGATTTCCACCGGAACGCCGCGCAATCAGAAAGATATCCCCAAAATTACGGATTTCCTCCACACCGGATCGCTGACCCAGATTCCAGAACAGCTGCTCCACCGGTACACCCACCTGCATCTGACTTTCCATATAGCGCAGTTCTCTCACCAGATCATCTCCATTCCCAAAAAGCCGTTCCATCTCTCTCCTGCATTCCGTCACCCCCTGTTCCATCGAATATCCTGCCCGCACCGCTGTCTGCAGCCCCTGCAACACCTCTTTAAAATGATTCCGGAGAATCCGCCGTCTCCGCTCTGCCAACTCCTTTTTTCTCCAGCGGACATACCAGATTCCAATCGGAATTCCCAGTCCCCATGCCCACCAGGATCGATAACAGAAAAAATTGATGATCCCTGTAATCCCGATACTCTGCAGGATACACAAGATCCATTCCTTCTCAGAAAGCACATATATTTTATAATTCTGCCTCACCGAAACAGCGTTCCAGTTTTTCCCTGTGCTGTAATTCTCCGATCTTTTTAAGCTGATCTTTTTCCCTTCTATACAGTCCATGCATCCGTACCTCTCCATCCTCATATCCCAGAATCTCTGCAATCTCTGCTACCTGTCGTTTTCCGTCTCTTGCCCTTTCCATATGCACCAGAAGTTCTACCCCGGAAGCAATCTGTCTTCGTACCGCTTCAAGTGGCAGTTCCATCCCCATCAGCACCATCGTTTCCACACGAGAAATCATATCTCCGGTACTGTTGGCATGTGCGGTTCCAAGGCTTCCGTCATGGCCGGTATTCCATGCCTGCAAAAGATCCACTGCCTCCTCACCGCGAATCTCACCCACGATGATTCTGTTTGGTGCCATACGAAGAGCTGTACGGATCAGATCCCGGATCGTAATAGCCCGGTTTCCTTCCATATTGGCAGGCTTTGCTTCCAGACGAACCAGATTTTCCACACCCTGGATCTGCAGTTCTGCCGAATCTTCAATTGTGATAATTCGTTCTTCATGGGGAATCGCGTTGGATAACGCATTCAGAAATGTCGTTTTACCGGAGGAAGTCCCTCCGCCGATCAGGATCGAATACCCTGCTTTTACCATCTGTTCCAGAAATGTTGCCGCCTCTCTTGTGATACTTTCTTTCGCGATCAGATCTTCCATCGTGATCGCATGCTCCGGAAAACGTCGAATCGTCAGAATCGGTCCATCCAGCGCCACCGGATAAATCACCGCATTCACACGGGATCCGTTTTCCAGCCTGGCATCTACAATAGGGGAATTTTCATTGATCACGCGGTTACATTTTCCGGCAATCTGCTGTACCACATCCTCCAGTTTTTCCTTTGACACAAATGACTTTTCCCATCTGCTCTTTTTTCCTTCCCGCTCCACGAAAATATTCTGATAGCCATTTACCATAATCTCCGTCACCCGGTCATCGTCCAGAAGTTCCTGCAAGATATCCAGCTTTCGCACCGAATAGAACAACTCTCTTCGGATCTCCTCTCTCTGCTTCACCGTCAGGCGGTTCTCTCTTGCCGTCTCCGATACAAGAAGATCGATCCTTTCCAGAATTTCTTCATCCGACCATTCTGCGCCCTGCCGCAGCTGCTCCATCAGCTTTACCCGTATACGGATAAATTGTTCCTGCTTCATTACCCGTCCTCCCTCTCTGTCCGAAGCATTTCTCTCACATAATCACCCAGTTCACTCCATACCAGATCATCCATATATCCGATCCCGGTTTTGGAGTTGCGGTGATAGGGAAGTTTAATCTTTCGGATCCGATCCAGCACCATCTGTTTCTCCCAGACCTGCAATGTGTGTTCAAACTGATGAATCTTCGCCTGTGAAACCGGATCTGCCCGGATCGGCATATAGATTCTGGTACACTGTTCCAGTACTTTATAAAGCTGGCTGACACTGTCACTGAGATCCAGAATGACTACATCATAATTACTGTAATCAATGATCTGCTGCAGAAGACTGATCCACTCCTGTGCCGTGGTACTCTGGATATCCTCCATGGAAAGTACCGGCGGCAGATAATCCAGATTGTTGACACTCTGTACAATAGATCCCATCTTCGTGATCAGCTGTTCCGATCCCAGACGCTGATAGTACAGCAGATCGCCAAGTGTCTGATCGAAGCTGCGTTCCAGAAGATATTCAAAACCGGAACAGGCTTCCAGGTTCAGATACAGGCAGGCTCTTTTCTTTGCCAGAATCTGCCCCAGCGTCAGTGCAAATGTTGTCTTCATCGTTCTGCCAACCGGTGAATACACTCCGATCACTTCCATTTTTTTCTTCTCCAGCTTCAGCGTCTGCGCTGTTGTTCCAACGCCGTCCCCATAGTGTTCCAACGCTTCCCGGATCACTTGATTAGAAGACTGATATTTGTAAATTGACGGATACTCTTCATACCCCTTTGACACCACTCCATCCGATAAGATCAGAATCTGCCCGATCTTCGCCTCACGGATCTCACTGTTCATCGCCTTTTCGGAAATCAAAAGCAGCTCTACCGGATGCTCCTTTACATATTCCCGGAAACCTGCGGCACTGGTAAATACCCGCACTTCAAAAGGGATATTTTTCTTTTTGCTCAGATACTCCATAAAATGATAGGCGTAATCCACATCCAGATCACACACTGCAAAAATATTGCGTTCGCTCATCCTTATCCTCCTAGATACAACAGCAGCACGCTGCCTAAAATTGGTATTGTAAAATGAATATTTTCCGGTCTTTTCCCCGGCACCAGATACGGTGGAAGTGATCGTTCAACGTATGCCCGCTGAAGATACTGAAAGAAATATAAGAACCGCTGCCGCCAGTCACAGCGAAAAAAAAGAAGAAAAAGGGATTCCACGGCACCCAGAAGAAATGCCGTCACGACGCAGAACAATATTTTCCGGGGTCCCAGTACGCTGCCGAGTACCGCCAGCACCTTGATATCTCCGGTTCCGATCATCTTCCCCAGAAACAAAGGAAAGAAAAGAAAAAGGACCAGAAATATTCCTCCCCAGAAGCGAATGACCGCACTGCCAAGCCCCTGTATCACCTCTCCGGACAGATGCTCCGCCATACTGATCTGAAGCCCGGCTATAATCCACAGATTGGGAACTTTCTCCCACTTACAGTCGAAAAACACTGCTCCCATGGTAAATACAATGCAAAAAAGCATAGAAAAACTCATAGCAATCTCCACTTGTCTGTATTTTATTAAACTTATATTTTGGAAATCTGCAGCTGAACCGCTGCATCTGGATTTGTTATGGGCTCATTATATCCACACTCTTTAGATTTGTCCAGTGTATTTTTCTGATTTTCTTCTTTTTGTCAAAAGTTGCTAAAATTGACGGGAAAATTTCAGTGGATATTGCCCTGAAGAAAAAAAATGTGTATAATCCTGTTGAGGTGATGAACATGAGCAAAGAAGTAAAAACAAATGCCATGCGTATGCTGGACAAACACCATATCCGGTACGACATGATTCAATATGAATGTGATGAATTTATCGACGGTCTTCATACCGCAGAAAAAACAGGTGCACCTGTAGAGCAGTCTTTCAAGACACTGGTGGCACAGGGAAAGAGCAAACAATATTATGTTTTTGTGGTTCCCATCGCTGAGGAAGTACAGTTAAAACAGGCTGCCAAAGTAGCCGGCGAAAAGTCCGTGGAACTGATTCCGGTAAAAGAAATCACAAAGATCACCGGCTATGTCCGGGGCGGCTGCAGTCCGCTGGGAATGAAGAAACTCTTCCCTACCTTCATCCATAACAGTGCGGAAAACTTCGATAAAATCTATGTCAGTGGCGGCCGAATCGGTACTACCATCTGCCTGGATCCAAAAGAACTGGCGGAAGTAACCCGGGCACAGTTTGCGGATATTATTGTCCACGAAGCCTGAGATAGTCTCTGCATAATATACCACACAATAAAATGCCTGAACGCTTGATTTACACCAGACGTTCAGGCATTTTTATTGCACTGCATATCAATAACCGATCCGGTGGACCAGTTTTGATTCTTCACTTATTCTTTATGATCAGCCAAATTCATATCCCGGAACGTTATTGTTCACATAGGAATTTCCTTCCAGAACATCCATGCCGCTCACCTGCATCTCTACAACCTTCGGCAGAGCATTCCAGTTATCCGGGAATGTAAATACAAGGTTTGTTCCGTCTTTTTCGGATACAGCCTTTGTTCCATCTTCCACAAACGTAGCCGTTCTGGTATCCAGAATCATCTGTTTGTTACCGTCTGTCAGCTGATATACAGCAAAATCAAAGGTCTGATCTGTAATATTTGACACTTCAATCTGACAATAAGAATCGCTCTCTCCACCCTCTGCAGTTGCCTCATAGATATTCATGTCATAATATGTTCCTGCATACACCTGATACTGTGCATTCACCGGTGTTACATCCTGCGGAGCTTCCTGCACTGTATCATTTTTCTGTGCTTCCTCATCCTCAGGAGTCTCTGTCACGGTCGGATCCTGTACTTCCTCTGTTTCCTCCTGAGACTCCTCAGGTGTGATCGTATCTGTATTTTCCTCTTCCTGTGTGGTATCTTCTTCCGCTTCCGGGGTATCCTCCTGTACAGTCGCAGCATCTTCCTGCTCTACCTCTGTAGATGCTTTGGAACCACATGCAGCAAATGTCATGCTCATCGCAAGCAGACATGCAAACCATATTCTTTTTCTCATAAATCTGTATCCTCCTCTCTATGATAAAAGATGTTTTTTATGTGCGTTCTTTTTTTCATTATCCCACAAAACCGTCCATATGGAAAGTATATTTTGTAAAATCCTTATTCTGCACATAATTGTTTTTATTTTTCCCGTTATTATGAGGCAAAATCCGGGCAGCAGATCCATTCCCCCTGGATCTGCTGCCCGGACTTTCCGACGCGGAAGTACTCCCCTCTTCTTTGCCGTTCATACTTTTGATTATGCAATTATCTGCCTTTTTTATTTACAACTATTATAACATCCCTTATTATACTATCCCTTTTCTTCTATCCTTGCCACTATCCTATGCTCTTATGCCTATAAAACAGATTCACATCCCATCACTCCAAAACATATTTTATAAAGCTATAACAATAGCATAATCCCTATCTTTCTTACTGCTCAAGCGAATCATAATAATCTATAATATCACCTTCCGGCCAGTTATTCAGATACCAGTTGCTTACATTTCCGTTGCCATCAATGCCAAACTCCAGACAATATTTATTACCACCGATGATTGTGATAAAAAGACCTCCGCCTTTAGTCTCACAATCCTTCCATCCATTGGCTGTCAACGTCTTTCCGGCTTGCTCCAGTCCATCACCTATTGAAATTCCATACACCTTAACAGATGGATTGCCATCGTTTCTCATGCTGTATATGTCTTTGTCCCATTCCAGATAGAAATTATTTGACACATAAGAATCACTTGTTCCGAACTGCCATGAAGTTGTGGATTCCATATTCAAAAGACTCTTCAGGCTTTTATAATCGCTCAGATAATTACTTACATCTACTTCCGGTGTAGCCTTTTCCTGACTTTCTGTTTCAACTGATTTTTCTTCTTTTATATCTGTACTCTCCGGTTTAACTGAACTATCTGTATTATTTGTTTTACCTGTGGCTGCGGAATTATCTGTAGCCCCCTTGGTCACTTCCGCACTTTCTTCTGTCTTGGTATCATTACCTGCAGGTTCTTCTGCTTCCAGTGTTGCCTCCTCTGTCGGCGCTTCTGTCACTACCGGATCTTTCTCCCCATTCGTCTCTGCCTGTTTCCCGCAGGCTCCCAGTAACATACTTGCCATCAGCACTGCTACGATCATGCTCTTTCTCTTCATAGATTCCTCCATTTCTGCCACCTCTCCCCGTGGCACCTGACTGTACTGTCTGCTCCCAGTCAGTGACGGGCAACCGGGTATTTTTCCTTCCTTTTCGGCTGCCTGAATTACATGTTCCCGCAGGTTCAACCCTCCGTTTTTTACCGGTTCTCTCTCCCCTGCTCCGGCGTTATTTACCCGCCTTTCTTGCAAATAATTTGTATATCAAAGTATTTAAGCGGATTATAGCACCCGGATATCCCACTGTAAATAGGATCTCGGAAACGTAAAGAAAACTTAAATATTTTGCATATCAAACTAACATTCCTTATTAAATTGTAGCATGTTCTGTCATAACTCGTAACAAATCGGCATAAAATGCAATCTAACTTCTTTAACGCCTCATTCTTATATTCCCCGCTCACCGGAAGTTTTTCTCCTGTCAGGAGTTCTGCCTCGGTGGAGCTGAGGGATTTGATGTAGTAATAGTTCACCACATAGGAACAGTGTACACAGATAAACATATTTCCGGTATGGCTGATTTCTTCCAGGAGATCCTTCATTTTTTTATAAAAACGATATTCTTCTCCGTTTCTTCCAAACAGATGAATGACTCTTCTTCTGCTCTCCATATAAACGATATCGCGGTAGGGAATCTGGTACAATCGTTTGTTGAATTCAAAGTGCAGGCGATCCTCGAGGCTGGTCAGTTTCGTATATGCAACCAGGAAATATTCATCGAATTTTTCCGGATCTATCGGTTTGTGGAGGAAGCGCAATGGTTCGACTTCAAACAACTGTTCGTAATAGCTGTCATAACTGGATATAAAGATCAGAATGGCATATGGATCACGCTCCCGGATCTTTCTTGCCACGGTAATCCCATCCATATTTTTCATCTCGATATCCAGATAGACTACATCATAGGAACCGTTTTTCTCAATTGCTTCCCATAGTGTCTCACCATCAAAAAATATATCTGTTTCAAAAGAAATACCCGTTTTTTCACGGATTTTCTGTAATTGGCTGTCGATTTCTCCTGTCAAAAGCCTGTCGTCATCACATACAGCTATTTTCATTCCTTTTTCCTCCGTTTGGTCATGTATTTTATAGTAACACATGCCTACGGACAATTCTATATATATCTTTGTTACCTGTAACATAAAACAGTCCCACCGGAAAGTCATGATTCCTTCCGGCAGGGCTGCCTGTTCTCTTTTTCTCTATCTCATAATCTTTTTCCTTTTCTCTCCCACAACCCGTTCCACTCGCTCCTTATAGATCCGGCTCACCGGTATGCGGGTTCCGTCCATCAGGCCGGCTTCCTGATTCCAGAACCAGGACAGGTAGCGGCTGTTGACCAGATAATCTCTGTGAACTCTGATAAATCTCTCCTGGATCCCGGTAAGTTCCTGCTCCATATCTGTCATTGTAACAGGGATCCTGTATGATTTTTTCATGGTATCAATGACCACGGAACTGCCACTTTTTCGAATATATTTGATATCACGATACAGAATACGTCCTTTCTCCTCCTGTACGGCAAAAGAAAGATAGCGATGCCCCAGTCCCAGATGGCTGAGCGCGCGGTAGAGTTCTTTTCGGAATTCGTCTTTCTGTAATGGCAGATGAAGCTGCGATATCGGTGCGATGTTCTGTGTCTGGTCCGGTGTCAGCCGGTTCCAGCCCAGAAGGAAGAATATGGTTTCCCTGTCTGTCGTACGGATGCTGGAAGCTAAGGTATAGCTGTCAATATCCCACAGTTATCTCCCAAGACAAATGATATCATAGTATTCCCGGCGCAGAATCTTTTTCGCCAGTGGATAGCAGTTTTTCATTACTTCCACTTCTATCTCAACATTTCCTCTTATCTCAAAACCTGCCGCATATTCCCGGATCTGATTCCCGATATGAGGATCCTGCGTGCAGACTGCTATTTTTATGTATGGCACATTTCTTTTCATCCACTGTTCGCCTCTGTTGCTAGAGCGTGCCTGAAAAATCATTTCCGCAAACTGGGACTCGCAGCTCACGAAAAGCGTTTTTCAGACACGCTCTGGAGTATTTCTTTGATTATATCTGATTTTGTGGATCAACTTTGAAATATGACATTTTTTACAGTCTATTTGTAATAAGACAGGAAAAAATAACCCGGCAGCTTACGAACATTTCTGTCCGCAAGCTGCCGGGTTCTGGTTTATACAATATTCTTTTTGTTCGTCGCACTCAGTCTGGTCATCGCACGGGCGAGGGATGCTTTGGACATGTAGTATTCCTGCATGCTCTGCTTCTGACGAAGCTGTTCCTCGGCTCTTGCTTTCGCTTCTTCCGCACGCTTCCGGTCGATGTCTTCCGGGCGTTCTGCGGTGTCTACCAGAATGGTCAGACGGTTATTGATCATCTCTGCAAAGCCCAGACCTACGATCGCCTCATGCCAGTTTCCTTCCTCATCGCGGAAACGAAGTTCGCCCTCTCTGATGGAAATGATACTGTCTGCATGATGGGCCAGTACGGTACGTTCACCATCATCACCCGGGAGAGTCACTGCTTCTACCCTTCCCTGGTAAAATACATGGTCACTGGCAAGAACTCGCATATAAAATCCACTCATGCCGGTACCTCCTTATCTTAAGCCTCCTGTGACTTTGCTTTCTCGATAACATCATCGATGGTTCCTACATTAAAGAATGCCCATTCCGGATATTCATCCATCTCACCGTCAACGATTGCTTTGAAACCGCGGATGGTCTCAGCCAGCGGCACGTATTTTCCGGGAACACCGGTAAAGGTTTCTGCTACGTGGAACGGCTGGGACAGGAAACGCTGGATCTTTCTTGCACGGAATACGGTCAGTTTATCGTCTTCTGACAGTTCTTCCATACCAAGGATCGCGATGATATCCTGCAGTTCTTTGTATTTCTGAAGAATCTCCTGCACTTTTCTTGCTACGCGGTAGTGTTCTTCTCCTACCACATCCGCTTCCAGAATACGGGAAGAAGATTCCAGCGGATCTACTGCCGGATAGATACCCTGTTCTACGATCTTACGGGAAAGTACCGTAGTGGCATCCAGATGGGCAAAGGTAGTCGCCGGAGCCGGGTCTGTCAGGTCATCGGCAGGCACATAAACAGCCTGTACGGAAGTTACGGAACCGTTCTTTGTGGAAGCGATTCTCTCCTGCAGTTCACCCATTTCATTTGCCAGAGTCGGCTGGTAACCTACTGCGGAAGGCATACGGCCAAGCAGTGCGGATACCTCGGAACCTGCCTGTACAAAACGGAAAATGTTATCAATAAACAGAAGCACGTTCTGATGTTCTTCATCACGGAAATATTCTGCCATGGTCAGACCCGTCTCTGCTACACGCATACGGGATCCCGGTGGCTCGTTCATCTGTCCGAATACCAGAGCAGTTTTCTCCAGTACACCGGATGCTTTCATCTCACTCCACAGGTCATTACCTTCACGGGAACGTTCTCCTACACCGGTGAAGATGGAATATCCACCGTGTTCTGTTGCGATGTTACGGATCAGTTCCTGGATCAGTACGGTTTTACCTACACCGGCACCACCGAACAGACCGATCTTACCACCTTTGGCATAGGGTGCCAGAAGATCGATTACTTTGATACCTGTCTCCAGGATCTCTACAACCGGGCTCTGCTCCTCAAAGGTCGGGGGATCTCTGTGGATTACCCAGTGCTGTTCTTTCTCCAGGCTTTCTCCACCATCGATGGTGTCACCCAGTACATTGAACAGACGACCCAGTGTCTTTTCTCCTACCGGCACCTGAATACCTGCGCCTGTAGCTGTTACTTCCATATCACGGTGAAGTCCTTCACTGGAATTCAGCATAATACAACGAACCATATTGTTTCCGATGTGCTGTGCTACTTCCATGACACACTTTTTCCCACCGTTGTCAACTTCCAGAGCATCCTTGATGGACGGGAGAGTCTGTCCTTCGAAAAGGACGTCTACTACAGGTCCCATGACCTGTACGATTTTTCCTGTCTGCATATGGATTCGCTCCTCCTCTCTTATCTCTTCTCTATATTTTTGCCTCTATTTGTGTTTGTTTTTCTGTGCTTTCGCACCTGCGATAACCTCGGTGATCTCCTGGGTGATCGCTGCCTGTCTTGCCCGGTTATACTGAATCGATAAGGCTTTCAGCATCTCGCTGGCATTCCGGTTCGAGGCATCCATGGCTGTCATACGGGCGTTCTGCTCGCTGCAGTAGGATTCTACCAGACAGCCGTATATCGTTCCCACTACATAGTTCGGAATGATGGTATGTAACACTTCATCTGCGGACGGTACCAGCATGATCTCCTCATGATGTACATCCGACGGAATTCCCATTTTCAGTTCGGTATGGAACGAAGCTTTCTTTAACGGAAGCAGCTGAAAAGTCTGTGTCTCATTGGTCACAGCATTTTCCATGTTGGTGTAGATCACATGGATCTCATCCAGTTTTCCTTCCAGATATTCCTCTACCATACGCAGCCCGATCATACGGGCACGGTGCATGGAAGGCTTCTGAACCGTAAAGTGGAAATCCATATCCACAGACACGTCCGGCAGTGTTTTCTTTGAAAAATACTGCCGACCCAGTTCTCCAAGAACAAACAGACTGTGTTTTCCTTCCCACTGCAGCTGCTCTTCTGCCATCTTGATCACGTTATGGTTATAAGCACCTGCCAGTCCTTTGTCTGCTGTTACGATGATGTGACCGATCTTCCGGTCTTTTTTCGGAATCTCCGGTCTCTCATCGAAGAAAGCATGCTCAATATCCGGCACATGACGCAGGATACGGCGGATCGCGGACTGCATCTCAAAGAAATAGGGCTCTGTATCTGACAGCGCTTTCTTTGCTTTCTTCATCTTGGATGATGAGATCATGTACATCGCATTGGTGATCTTCATGGTGTCCTGGATACTCTTGATCCGGTCCTGTATCTCTTTTACATTTGCCATATTAACACCTGCTCTTCTTGAATTCCTCTGCCACTTCTACGATCTTTTCTGTCAGTTCATCGCTGAGAACTTTTTTATCATTCAGTTCATCGATGATCTCTTTATGCATATCTGCAAAATACTGCAGCATATCCATCTGGAATGCTTTCAGTTTGCTTACTTCCACATCTACCAGAACTTTATGTGTTGCAGCTACCAGAGTAATAACCTGCTGTGGCATGGAAAGCGGATTACATAATGGCTGTTTTAACAGTTCCATCAGACATTTTCCATACTGTAACTGCGCTTTGGTTGTCTCATCCAGATCGGAACTGAACTGGGTAAATACTTCCATCTCACGGTACTGGGCCAGGTCGATACGGATACTTCCTGCTGCTTTCTTCATGGCTTTTGTCTGTGCCGCACCACCTACACGGGATACGGAAAGACCAACGTTTACGGCCGGACGCATACCGGAGAAAAACAGATCACTTTCCAGGAAGATCTGACCGTCTGTGATGGAAATAACGTTTGTCGGGATATAGGCTGACAGGTCACCCGCCTGTGTCTCGATGATCGGCAGTGCTGTGATAGATCCGCCGCCTTCTTCATCGCTCAGCCGGCTGGAACGTTCCAGCAGTCTGGAATGCAGATAGAATACGTCACCCGGATAAGCTTCACGTCCCGGAGAACGCTCCAGCAACAGGGACAGGGCACGGTATGCAACCGCATGTTTGGACAGATCATCGTATACGATCAGTACGTCTTTTCCTTTGTGCATAAAATATTCTGCCATAGCGGTTCCCGAATAAGGTGCAATGTACTGTAACGGTGCACAGTCGCTGGCTGTAGCAGAAACGATGATGGTGTAATCCATAGCATCATGTTTGGTCAGTGTATTTACCAGTTTTGCAATCGTAGATGCTTTCTGACCGATGGCAACGTAGACGCAGATTACGTCTTTGCCTTTCTGGTTTAAGATGGTATCGGTTGCGATCGCTGTCTTACCGGTCTGACGGTCACCGATGATCAGCTCACGCTGTCCACGTCCGATCGGGAACATGGAGTCGATAGACAAGATACCGGTCTCCATAGGAACACTGACAGATTTTCTCTCAATAATACCAGGTGCTTCTCTTTCTACCGGATAGTAGTCGTCTTCTTCTACAGCTCCCTTTCCGTCGATCGGCTCACCCAGCGCATTGATAACTCTGCCGACAAATCCTTCACCGACCGGGATTCCGGCTTTCTTTTTCGTACGTACCACACGGGTACCTTCTTTGATTCCTGTATCTTTACCGAACAGGATACATCCGATGGTATCCTGACGGATATCCTGAACCATTCCTTTTTCGCCATTTTCAAAAGTTACGATCTCGCCGTACATCGCATGATCGATTCCATAGATCGTTGCGATTCCGTCACCGACACTGATAACCTTACCGGTTTCCTGTTCCTGACACATGGCATCGTAATTTTCGATTTTCTCTTTCAGAATGGAAATAATTTCTTCTGAGCTGATTGTGCTCATTTCTTTCACCTCCGGATCAATCGTTGTTGCAGCTGACGGACTCTGCCGCGCAGACTCCAGTCAAATTCCCGGTCCCCCACACGAAGAACAAATCCTCCGATCAGGTCCGGCTGCTGTTCAACAGTCATTTCCACGCCATTGACGCCATAGGTTCTCCTGACGAACTGTTCCATCTGAGCTTTCTGATTCTCATCCGGCTCATGGACACAGTACAGCGTAGCGGCCACAATTCCCTTTTCCTTTCTCACACAGGCCCTGTAGCTTTCCAGCATGTCATCGATCTGATCACATCTTCGCCGGTCACTGACTGTCTTTAAAAAGTTGTGTAAGCTCTTCGGGAATATTGTTTCTATAATCTCATGCTTTACCTCTTTGGTAAGAGTCGGATCATTGAGAATTTTCACCAGCTGAGGCGCCGCACACAAAGCCGCTTTCATCTGTTCCACATCTTCTGCGGGAACTCTCAGATCATAAAGCACTTTTCCATAACGATCAGCGGTCTGTGTCATTGGCCTCACCTGCTTTTTTCAAAAATTGTTCATACAGCGCACCGTCACTCTGTGGATCAGTACCTTCCTGCAGGATACGGGATACTGCGGTAAGAGCAAGTCCTGCAACTTCGGACTGCATCTCTTTCATTGTTTTTTCCCGATCCAGTTCCACATCCTTTCTGGCCGCTTCTTTTATCTTTTTCGCCTGTTCATCCGCTTCACCCAGAATACGGTCATATTCCACCTGGGCATTTCCTCTGGCTTTCTCAACCAGTTGGAGAGATTCTTCCTTCGCAGATGCAAGGGCTTCTTCATATTTAACCTTCAGTTCCTTCGCCTGGCTCTCCTGGGCTCTGGCACTTTCCAGACCCTGTTTCACCATCTGCTCTCTCTTATCCATGATCGCAGTTACCGGTTTGATCAGGAACTTTTTCAGTAAAAGGTAGAGAATGATGACGTTGATAATGGTCCAAACCAGATTTAAGTCTATCCGTAACACCCTTTACTCACCTGCCTTTCTCGTTTTTCTCATGTTTCGGTAATGGTGATTAGCCAAGGAAGAAGATGATCAGCAGACCGATAACGAAACCGTAAATAGCGGTTGCCTCTGCCAGTGCACAACCAAGAAGAAGGGATTTGCTGATTTTGCTTTCTGCTTCCGGCTGTCTTGCGATTGCATCTACTGCTTTACCTGTTGCCAGACCGATTCCCAGTCCTGCTCCGATACCTGTTAATACTGCTACTGCTGCTCCGATTGCTACTAACATAATGTTTTCTCCTTTTCTCTTTTCCAATTAAGTTTACTCAATAGCTTCTTTGATAAACAGTGCTGTCAGAAAGACAAACACATATGCCTGGATCAGTCCGTCGAAAATATCAAAATAACAGGTCAACGGTACAGGCACCAGTACAGGGGCTACTGCTTCGATCAGTTTCATGACAACGAAGGAACCCAGTACGTTACCGAATAATCGCATACAAAGGGATACCGGTCGGATGAAGATTTCCAGGATGTTGATCGGCAACACCACCGGTGTAGGTTCTGCAAAACTCTTCAGCCACTTTTTTCCGCCTTTTGCATGGATTCCGGCAAATTCAATTAATACAATGCTCATGATTGCCAGAGCTGCTGTTACATTCATGTCTTTAGTTGGTGGTTTAAATCCCAGAATACCAATCAGATTGGCTACGCCAATATAAATGGCCACCGACATCAGATAAGGAATATACATTTTTCCTTTTTCTCCAAGAATATCTTTGAAGAAATCCTGTATGACACCGATCACTGTTTCCAGTGCCAGCTGGCGTTTACTGATGTTTTCAGGTTCCACCTGGAGATTGCGTGTAAGTAATATGGAAATTATTACCAGTGCAGCCATAATGATCCAGGTTACAACCACCGACTCTGCGATTTCAATTCCTCCAAACAGGGGGATCGTAAAGGCAGTGTCACAGTTCAGCTCTTCCAGTAATTTACTTGCTAAATCCGTTTCTCTCCCTCCCTTTCCTTAACTTTTAATAAGCAAAACGTAACTGTTCAGTACCCTCGTGGGATATTACCTACTGAATAGTCACTTAAAACTTCTGAATTTATATCCTCTCCATAAATCCAAAGTTTTACAAATTTTACTTCTGAATTTTTCATTTGTCAACATTCCTATTTTTCATGTTTGTTTTTGTCAATTTTTCTCGTATTTTAGCGAAACTGACCATTAGTCGTTTTATTATTCACAAAATCCTGTGTATTTTTTATGCTATTTTTCATTTTTCCAGGTTTTCTTAAAATTTCCCGGCTCGAAACCTGTCTTTTTTAGATATTTTTTATATCTTTTTTAGTTATTTTTATCATTTTGTGAATTCGTAGATACCGATGCCGGTAGCCAGGGCCAGGTTTAACGAATCGATATGATCGGTATGACGGATCACCACACTTTGGCCTTCATCCGCAAAACTGTCCGGCAGTCCGGTGGCTTCATTTCCGAAGATCAGGGAGTAGGTCTCAGTGGTGTCTCTCTGAAGCTCCTGCAGCGGCACAGCTCCCTTTAGCATAAACGGATAAAGGCTTCTGTTACCCGCCTGTTCTTTGTAGGCTTCGAAGCTTGGGAAATAACAGAAATTCAACTGAAACAAAGATCCCATCGAGGCCCGTACTACTTTCGGGTTAAATACATCCACACCCGGCTCTATGATCGCAAGATTTTCGATACCAAAACCGATGCTTGTCCGGATGATCGTTCCCATATTCCCCATATCACTCGGGTTGACAAGAACAATATGATCCGCTGTTGGATCCAGCTGGTTCGTGTATTTTTCAAACACACCGACAGCGAAGATGTTCTCTTTGTCTCTGAGCTTTTCAACCACTTTTGCGGCCCGTTCGATCGGTATATTGTGCCGGTTACACAGGTCAGTGATGATCTCCAGTTGAGTCTCACTGTTCATATCCGGGTGAAGCAGGACTTTCAGCACATGTTCCGGCTGATTTTTCAGCAGTTCGATCGTCGGGAAAGCGCCGAAGGTGTAGGAGTGGTTCATTTTTTTTGCGTATTTTTTTAACGGTACATCTCGGTTCATAAGTTTTCTCCTTTTCTTTGTTTATTCAGAATGTCTTTTTCGACCTATAGATTTTGAATTTTCGTATCAGACATTAAAAAAGCACCGTCCCCGATGCTCCATGTCATCGAAAACAGTGCTTTAAGTGCGCCTTCAGGGATTCGAACCCTGGACAAATAGATTAAGAGTCTACTGCTCTACCAGCTGAGCTAAAGGCGCTTGTATCTGTAACGCAAGAACTATTATATCATCCGTATAGAAAAATGCAAGTCTTTTTTTACAATTTTTTTCGTTTTTTTTCACTTTTCTTTCTCGCACACAGGATATCGTCCAGTTCTGACAGACGTTTGTGCAGATCAGTCAGTTTGCGGTCGATCCTGGGGTTGTTGTAGCTCCAGTCGTAGAAGCGGTTGCGGCAACAGCATTTTTTTCCCATCTTCTCACGGATCCTTCAAAGTTCTGTTGTTATAATATGATATGAAGGAGAAAGAATCCGGTCCACAGCGGGTTATTCCGCTGCGCCGGATCATTTTCTCTTCTTATCGGTGAATGATCATTTTATGGATCGGGTTTCCCGCCCGGGAGAATTTTTCTTCGTATTCGGTCATTACATTTCCTTCCATCAGCTTTGCATCATGATGAAGATCAAAAGTCGAAGCGTCCAGAACCCAGCCTGCTTCTTTCACTTCTTCCAGTGAGAACTCAAACAGTGGGCGGTTATCGGTCTTGAACTCTACCGTTCCCTCCGGTGCCAGGATCTTGTCGTAACGCTCCAAAAACTGGCAGGAAGTCAGACGGCGTTTTGCATGACGCTCCTTCGGCCATGGATCCGAAAAATTCAAATAGATCTTATCCACTTCTCCTTTCTCAAAGACATCCGGCAGATTTCGTGCATCCATACGGATAAAATACAGGTTTGGCAGATCTTCTTCGAGCTGTTCTCTCTTCTGCACCGCACGGAGCAGTACACTGTCATACATCTCGATCCCCACAAAATTACGGTCCGGATGCAGGCGCGCCATATCCATGATAAAACGTCCCTTTCCCATTCCCACTTCAATCTGTACCGGCTGCTCATTGCCAAAAAGCTGCCCCCATGTTCCCTTGTGTGTCTCCGGTTCCTGTACCACATAATCGCTGGCTGCAATCATCTCTTTAGAGCCGCGTATATTCCTTAACCTCATATATTTCCCTCCAGGTATTTTCTTGTGTAAAACAGCTATGTCGCGCTTTATTCTACTATAAAAGAGGCATACTTGGAAAGGACTATTTTTCATTATGAATATGAATAAATTTGTTATACATTTCCAATAATTTGTATACATATAGACAGTTCTGATTTACTTTTTGATTGAATAGGTGTATGATAATGATAAATTTTAAACAAAGGAGTAGGGAAAAATGGAATCTGTAATCGACAAATTGTCTGAAATCGAGACAGCCGCTTCCCGTATTATGGAATCTGCTGTCGAAGAAACCCGACGTCAGGACAACGCGGCCGAGGAACGTACCTCTACTTATGATAACGATACGGATGCTCAGGCTGCCAGAGCACTGGAAGCTGCCAAACGCACTTTGCAGGAACAGGCGGATCGGGAACTGGAACACCTGAAAACCTCCACCGAACGTTCCCTTAAGCACATGGATGCTTATTATAAGGAACATAAAGATGCATTATGTGACAAGATTTACCACAAAATAATCAGGATGTGAAGTATATGGGATCATTATTATCTTACAGTGGTCTGACCACGAAGATCCGAGCCATGCAGAGCAGACTGCTGACTGACGATCAGTACCGGGAACTGGCAGAACTCAAAAGCGTTCCCCAGGCAGTTGCCTATCTGAAACAGCAGCCCGCTTATGAAGCGATCCTGGACTCTCTCTCAGAAGAGGCTCTGCACCGTGGAAAGATTGAACAGCTTCTGGTGAATTCGATTTATCGCGATTTTACCAAGATTTATCAATTTTCCAACATGGAGCAGCGCAAATTCCTCAATCTTTATTTCGGACGATACGAAGTGTCCATCATGAAAGAATGTCTGAATAAGATCTTTGACCACAGAGATGTAAATCTGGATCTTTCTTTATTCAAACCATTCTTCGATAAGCACTCACAGCTGGATATCAACCTGCTGACCGCGTCCCGGTCCATTGAAGAATTTGTCAGTCATCTGCGGGGAACCAGTTATCACCAGCCGCTGACAGCGCTGTCCGGTCTGGAAACACCAACGCTTTTTGACTACGAGATGGCACTGGATCTTTCTTATTTTTCTGCCATATGGAAGACAAAAGACAAGATTCTCTCCAAAAAGAACCTGGAAGAGATCACCAAAGCCTACGGGAACAAATTTGATCTGCTGAATCTTCAGTGGATCTACCGTTCCAAACAGTATTACCATATGACCGCTGCCGATGTCTATGCACTGCTGATTCCTGTGAATTACAAGCTGCATAAGAAAGATATCGCCGCTCTGGTAGAAGCTGAGACGATGACAGCTTTCGAATCGCTTCTTGACCGGACCTACTATGGACGACGTTACGAAAAACTGAACTCACATACGCTTGAAGAGATGTACAGCAGCATCATGAAACATGTCCTTTCCGGAGAAAGCAAAGCGGATCCTTATTCGGTATCCACGATCTACTGCTACCTCTATCACAAAGAACATGAGATCGACCGGCTGACAACGGTACTCGAATGTATTCGTTACAGTATCCCGCCGGAAGACACCATGCGCTATATCTCGAAATCGTAAGCAAAAAAACACCGGGGGATGTAACTATGATTGAAAAAATGCAATTTGTAAGCATCACCGGACCAAAAGCCGATATTGACCGGGTGGTGGATCAGTATCTTTCCCGATACGAGATCCATCTGGAAAATGCTCTTGCACAGCTGCAGACGTTAAAAACACTGACTCCTTATCTGCAGATCAATCCCTACAAAGGACTTCTGGCAAAAGCACTGGAATATGAAAAGCTTTTGGACTCCGGAAACATCCAGAAGAATCTCACCATGACACTGGATGAAGCGGTCGCATTGATCGAATCCTTCGATCAACAGCTGACCCGAATCAACGAACAGAAAAAAGAACTGGAAGATCAGAAAAAAGAACTGGAAGAACTCCTGACACAGCTGGAACCCTTCCTCTCACTTGACTTTGATATTTCCCGTTTTCTGCAGTTCCGCTATATGACCTGCCGCTTTGGTCGTATCAGCAGGGAATATTACAACAAATTTGAAACGTATGTGTATGGCAGTGAAGAGACGCTCTTTTACCCCTGCCAGAAAAATGACCGGTATATCTGGGGCTTTTATTTCTGCCCGACCAAAGTGACTGACCGGATCGATGCAGTCTACGCATCCATGCATTTTGAACAGCTGGATGTTCCCGAAAAGCTTTACGGCATTCCGTCTCAGGTACAGGCACAGTTAGCCGGACAGTTGCAACAGACAGAAAAAGAGCTGGCAAAACTGCAGGATACCATTGCCGAACTGCTGCAAAAGCAGGGTGAAAAGCTCTATGCAGCCACACGGAAACTGGAAAGTCAGTCCCGCAACTTTGATGTCCGCCGGCTTGCCGCCTGCACCAAAGAGGATAACCGGGAAGTCTTTTATATCCTGTGCGGCTGGATGTCTGTCACAGATGCCACAGCTTTTCAGAAAGAAATCGCGGATGATCAGAATCTCTACTGTTTCGTAGAGACAGATCCGTATTCCACAGCACACGGCGAACCGCCGACCAAGTTAAAGAATCCGAAGATCTTCCGTCCCTTTGAAATGTTTGTGAAAATGTACGGTCTGCCGTCCTATCACGAGATGGATCCTACGATCTTCGTGGCACTGACCTATATGTTTATCTTCGGTGCGATGTTCGGTGATGCCGGTCAGGGAGCCTGCCTGGTGATCGGCGGATTTCTTCTATATAAGTTTAAGAAGATGGATCTGGCGGCCATTATCGGCACTGCAGGTATTTTCTCCACTTTCTTCGGTCTGATGTTCGGCAGCATCTTCGGTTTTGAAGATGTGATCCCCGCGCTCTGGCTGCGTCCAGTGGAGGCGATGTCCAATCTGCCGTTCCTTGGTACGTTAAATACGGTATTTGTCGTTGCAATCGCTTTCGGTATGTTCCTGATCCTGATTACAATGATCTTTCATATTATTAATGCCGTTCGCATGAAAGATGTAGAAGGCATCTGGTTTGACCAGAATGCTATGGCAGGACTGGTGTTCTACGGTTCCCTGGTTGCTGTGATCTTCCTGTTTATGACAGGTCACACCCTTCCCGCGGGTGCGGTTCTCGGCGTGATGTTCGGTATTCCGTTAGTGATCATTATGCTGAAGGAGCCTCTGGCAAGAATGGTGAAAAAAGAAAGTCCCGTCATCGAAGGAAGTAAGGGCATGTATTTTGTACAGAGCTTTTTTGAACTCTTCGAAGTCATGTTAAGTTATCTGTCCAACACCCTTTCTTTCGTCCGTATCGGCGCTTTCGCCGTCAGCCATGCCGCTATGATGGAAGTCGTACTGATGCTTGCCGGTGCAGAAGCCGGAAGCCCGAACTGGATCGTCGTGATCCTCGGCAATATTTTCGTTACCGCGATGGAAGGCCTGATCGTAGCTATCCAGGTTCTCCGTCTGGAATATTATGAGATGTTCAGCCGTTTCTATAAAGGAAACGGAAGAGCTTTTCAGCCATTTTTAAAAAAATCCAAAAATAAATAAGCAGGAGGATATTATTATGTCAACTATTATCGAAATTCTTACCGCCGCAGCACTGATTCTCAGCATCATCATCCCGGGAGGCGCATTTCTTCTGGGTGAGAGAAACAAAAAACGTTACAAAAAGTCTCTGGCAGTCAACTGTTTCTTCTTCTTTGGCACACTCCTTGTAGGAACCATCGCCATGTTCGCCGGTGCGCAGAACGTACAGGCTGCTACTGACGCAGCCGGAAGTGGTCTTGCAACCGGTCTTGGTTATCTCGGTGCCGCTCTCGTAACCGGCCTGTCCGGTATCGGTTCCGGTATCGCCGTAGCAAGTTCTGCAAGTGCAGCCCTGGGTGCTATCAGCGAAGACGGTTCCCTGTTCGGTAAATCCATGATCTTCGTAGCCATGGCAGAAGGTATTGCTCTGTATGGTCTGATCATTTCCTTCATGATCTTAGGTAAACTTTAATCCTTACAAAGAGGTTTTGCTTTATGAAAATGTATCTGATCAGTGACAACATCGACACCCAGACGGGCATGCGGCTCGCCGGGGTGGACGGTGTGGTGGTGCACGAAAGAGAAGAACTGCGCACCGCTCTGGAAACGGCTCTGGCTGATAAAGAAATCGGGATTCTTCTGCTTACAGAAAAGTTCGGCAGAGAATTCCCGGAAATTGTGGATGAGGTGAAACTCCATCACAAGGTACCTCTGATCGTGGAGATCCCCGACCGTCACGGTACCGGCCGGAAACCGGATTTTATCACCTCTTATGTCAACGAAGCCATTGGACTAAAACTATAAATCAAAGAGGGTGAATACATTGACTATCGAAGAAAAATTACAGCATTTTTATACAGCCTCCATCGACAGTGCCATGCAGGAGGCACAGCAGGTGCAGACACAGCATCAGGAAGCCCTGGATAAGATTTTCCAGGAACATAAAGAGACCAAAGAACGGCAGATTCAGTCTCATATTCAGGCGGAAACCGACAATCTCAAACGCGAAATCAACAAAACCGTCTCTGCCAGACAGCTGGAATACCGCCGTCTTCTTTCCGATAAGACCGAAGAGATCAAGCAGCAGCTGTTTCACGATGTGGCGGAGCGTCTTGCACAGTTTCGCTCCACACCGGAATATCTGGAATATCTCTCCCAGCGGATCCAGGAAGCCCGCGACTTTGCCGGAGAAGATGCCCTTGTGGTTTATCTTGATCCCGCAGACCAGAACTGGATCCCGGAACTTGCCGCACGCTTCGGCTTTGCCCCGGTAGTATCCAGAGAAGCTTTCATGGGCGGTATGCGCGCCGTGATCCACTCCAAAAATATATTGATAGACAACTCATTTGCTACTTTACTCAGGGAAGCAAAAGAAGAATTTGTCTTTGCCGGAGGTATGACAGATGAATAAAAAAGGAATCATTTATGGAATCAACGGACCAGTTATTTACCTGAAGGGAAATACTGGTCTTCGTATGTCTGAGATGGTACATGTGGGTGAGGAGCATCTGGTAGGGGAAGTCATCTCCCTGTCAAAGAAAGCCACCACTGTACAGGTCTTCGAGGAGACCACCGGTCTGAAACCCGGCGCGGAAGTTGTGGGAACCGGTGATGCCATCTCCGTAACACTGGGACCTGGAATCCTGAACAACATTTTCGACGGTATCGAGCGTCCGCTAAGTGAGATTGCTGCCCGCTCCGGCAAATATATCACCCGTGGTGTCAGCGTCGATTCTCTGGATACCTCCAAAAAATGGAATGTTCATGTAACCGTATCCGAGGGCGATCATGTAACCGGAGGAACCGTCATCGCGGAAACCCAGGAAACCGCAAGTATCCTTCATCGATCCATGGTTCCTCCGGATGTGGAGGGAACTGTTATCAAAGCAGCCCCTGATGGTGCTTACACGATCGTGGATCCGATCGTCACACTGGAACTTGCCGACGGAACCACAAAGGAACTCTCCCTGTGCCAGAAATGGCCGATCCGTGTTCCCCGTCCGACCAAAAGACGTTTCCCGGCATCCAGGCCGCTGATCACAGGTCAGCGTATCCTGGATACCATGTTCCCGATCGCAAAAGGCGGCACCGCCGCTGTTCCCGGTGGTTTCGGTACCGGAAAAACCATGACCCAGCACCAGATCGCCAAGTGGTCCGATGCAGATATCATCATCTATATCGGCTGCGGTGAACGTGGAAACGAGATGACTCAGGTACTGGAGGAATTCGGAGAACTGGTGGATCCGAAGACCGGTCATCCCCTGATGAATCGTACGGCCCTGATCGCGAATACCTCCAACATGCCGGTGGCTGCCCGTGAGGCTTCCATCTACACCGGTCTGACGCTGGCGGAATATTACCGTGATATGGGTTACGATGTGGCTATTATGGCAGACTCTACCTCCCGTTGGGCAGAAGCCCTCCGTGAACTCTCCGGCCGTCTGGAAGAGATGCCGGCAGAGGAAGGTTTCCCGGCTTATCTGGCTTCCCGTCTGTCTGCCTTCTATGAAAGAGCTGGCATGATGGAAAATCTTAACGGAACCGAAGGAAGCGTATCGATCATCGGGGCTGTATCCCCGCAGGGCGGTGATTTCTCCGAACCGGTCACGATGAATACCAAACGTTTTGTCCGCTGCTTCTGGGGACTGGACAAGTCGCTGGCTTATGCACGACATTTCCCGGCGATCCACTGGCTGACCAGTTACAGCGAATATCTGAACGATCTGGCACCATGGTACCAGGCCCATGTAAATAAAAACTTTATCGATCTCAGAAACCAGATCATGGCTCTTCTTAATACGGAAAGCAGCCTGATGGAAATCGTAAAACTGATCGGCAGTGACGTTCTTCCGGATGACCAGAAACTGATCCTCGAGATCGCCCGTGTGATCCGTCTGGGATTCTTACAGCAGAACGCATTCCACGCAGATGACACCTGTGTCCCGCTGGAAAAACAGTATAAGATGATGGAAATCATTTTATATCTGTATAAAAAAGCAAAAGCCCTGGTAACCATGGGTATGCCTATGTCTGTCCTGAAAGAGGACAATATTTTCGAAAAGATCATCGCCATCAAATACGATGTGCCAAACGACAAACCGGAAATGTTTGACGATTATAAAAAAGCTGTTGATATCTTCTACGATAAAGTACTGGAAAAGAACGGATAAGGAGGATGGAAATATGGCAATTGAATATCTTGGCTTAAGTGAAATCAACGGTCCTCTGGTAGTTCTGGAGGGAGTAAAAAATGCAGCATATGAGGAAATCGTAGAATTTACCATCGATGGAAAAGAAAAGAAACTGGGACGAATCGTGGAGGTCTATGAGGACAAAGCTGTGATCCAGGTTTTTGAGGGATCCGACAATATGTCTCTCGACAACACCCACACCCGTCTGACCGGGCATCCCATGGAAATCGGTCTTTCCGAGAAGATCCTGGGACGTACCTTCGACGGTATCGGCAACCCGATCGACGGTCTGGGACCGATCGTGGCAGACACCAAAGCAAATATCAACGGTCTGCCATTAAATCCGGTCACCCGTGAATATCCGCGTAACTATATCCGCACCGGCATCTCCGCCATCGACGGTCTGACAACCCTGATCCGCGGACAGAAGCTTCCGATTTTCTCCGGAAACGGTCTTCCCCATGACCAGCTTGCCGCACAGATCGTACAGCAGGCTTCTCTTGGTGACAATACCGATGAAAAATTCGCCATCGTTTTTGCGGCGATGGGTGTCAAATATGACGTGGCTGAGTTCTTCCGCCGTACCTTCGAGGAAAGCGGTGTTTCTGACCACGTAGTCATGTATCTGAACCTGGCAAATGATCCGGTCGTTGAGCGACTGATCACTCCGAAAGTGGCACTGACCGCCGCCGAATATCTGGCTTTTGAAAAAGGTATGCATATTCTGGTCATCCTCACCGATATCACTTCTTTCTGTGAGGCGATGCGAGAGGTATCTTCCTCCAAGGGTGAGATTCCTTCCCGTAAAGGTTATCCGGGTTACCTCTACAGTGAACTGGCCACCCTTTATGAGCGTGCCGGTATCGTACATGGCGGCACCGGATCGGTTACGCAGATTCCGATCCTGACCATGCCAAACGACGATATCACCCACCCGATTCCTGACCTGACCGGGTATATCACCGAAGGTCAGATCGTTCTGGACCGACAGCTTCACGGACAGGCGATCTATCCACCGATCAACGTACTGCCGTCTCTGTCCCGTCTGATGAAGGATGGTATCGGTAAGGGATATACCAGAGAAGACCATCAGGACGTGGCAAACCAGCTGTTTTCCTGCTACGCAAAAGTAGGAGATGCCAGAGCACTTGCTTCCGTTATCGGTGAAGATGAACTCTCTCCGTTGGATAAGAAATATCTGATTTTCGGAAATGCTTTTGAACATGAATTTGTCGGTCAGGGACCGATGGAAAACCGTACGATCACAGAAACGCTGAATATCGGCTGGAAACTGCTCGGTCTGCTTCCGAAAGAGGAACTTGACCGTATCGATACGAAGGTGCTGAATCAATATTATCAGCCGACCGACATTGATCTTGTGGAACAGGCTGTCGCTGACGCGAAGTCTATGATGGAATAAAAGGGGGGTTTTTATGGATCCAAATACCTTCCCTACCAAGGGAAATCTGATCCTTGCCAAGAATTCTCTGGCTCTTTCTCTCCAGGGATTTGACCTGATGGATAAGAAGCGAAATATTCTGATCCGTGAAATGATGAACCTGATTGATGAGGCGAAGGGTATCCAGTCGCAGATCGATGTGACCTTCCGTGAGGCGTATGCGGCGTTGCAGAGGGCAAATATGGAAATCGGTATTAATACCGTACAGACGATTTCTTATACAGTTCCCATTGAGGATTCGATCCGTATCAAGACCAGAAGCATCATGGGTGCGGAGATTCCGTTGGTGGAATCGGAACCTTCCGGGGATGCCCCGACGTATGCGTTTTACAGTACGAAGGAGTCTCTGGATGCGGCTAAGCAGGCGTTTGAAAAGGTGAAGGAACTGACGATCCGACTTTCCATGGTGGAAAATGCAGCGTACCGGCTGGCAGCGAATATCAAGAAGACACAGAAGCGGGCAAACGCGCTGAAGAATATCACGATTCCTCATTACAAGCAGCTGACGAAGGATATCAGTAATGCGCTGGAGGAGAAGGAGAGAGAGGAATTTACGAGACTGAAAGTGATCAAGAGAATGAAAGGAGCCGGGGGCTGAACCCTGGCTTCTTTTTTTAATTCCCGCAAATTGTTTGAAAATTCACTGCATTTTTTTTTACTATTTGACTATAAAAAAGTCAATAGTTTTTCCACACTCTTTTTGTCGAAACATCGATTTATCACTTATTCACAAAACATTTGTTTCCTTTTTCGTTATGTAAATCACGGTTGTCCACATGAAAAAATGTGGATAAAGTGGATAACTTTGTGTATAACTTGATTTTACGGCATTTCCAGTATTTTCCTATGTGGATAACCGGAGTATAACTTTTTCACTATCCACCTTAATTGTGTGAATTTCAGACACAACTTAGTACTTTTTAACAAAAGCCCCTTTTTATCGCTGTTTTCACAGGTTTCTCAGCAGTATTTTCACATAGGACATACTCATGGTGATTTCCATATTCATTTCCGCTTCTGTTATCTTTTATACAGATCCTGCTGCGCAGAATTCACACAGTTTGCCCCGTCTGCAGCTGCTGTAATAATCTGGCGCAGTTCCTTGGTTCTGATATCTCCCGCTGCGTAGATACCCGACACATCGGTTCTTCCATCCTCGCCGGCTTTGATATATCCATGCTCATCCAAATCTACCAGTTCCTTTACAAACCCGGTATCCGGTACGGTTCCCACTGCAATAAAGACACCATCCACATCCAGCTGATACTCTTCTGCGGTCTTTGTCTGTTTCAGAGTTATCCACTGCACCTGCTGCTCTCCGCCAATTTTTTCCACCGTGGTATCCCAGATACAGGTAATATTGTGGAAATCTTTCAACGCATCCTGTAACACCTGTGCCGCCCGCAGCTGATCCCTCCGGTGAATCAGATACACCTGTTTACAGCCTCTCGCCAGGAAAATTGCATCTTCCACAGCCACATCCCCGCCGCCGACAACAGCCACTGTCTTATCTTTAAAGAACGCCCCGTCACAGGTTGCACAGTAAGAGACTCCCATCCCTGCCAGTTCTTCCTCACCGGGAACTTCCAGCTTCCGGTGAACTGCACCCGCCGCCAGAATAACCGCCTTACCACGATAATCTGCCTTCTTTGTGTGCACGATCTTCCACTCTCCGTCCAGTGAAATTCCTTTCACCTTCCCTCTCGCAATCTCTACGCCAAGCCCGGTCACATGCTCCTTCAGCTTTTCTGCCAGTTCCAGTCCACTGATTCCCGGCATCCCCGGATAATTATCCACCTCATACGTATTCACGATCTGACCGCCCTGAATAAAACCACTCTCCAGGATAACCACCTTCAACCCGGCACGTTTCCCATAAATCCCCGCCGTCAGCCCCGCCGGTCCAGAACCTACAATAATCATATCATACACATTCTCACACATACACTTCGTCTCCTTTCTGTCTGAAACAACTATAACATATTTTGGCATTGATTCCCATACACTGATAGTAATTCCCGCCCTCATGGAGTCCTATGCATAATCCGAAACTTTCCAAAAAATTCTTCATCCCCCTTCTGTTTCTGATCTGTTTTCTGACCTTTCTTGTGGTGCGCACGCTTACCTACTCCTACTTCATCAACCGCCGCTTCCGCGCCTGTACCAACACCATCTTTACCACCGACATATCCGGCAATCCGCTTAACCTTCACTACACACTTGCCTACCCTGAATCCTCCGGCATCAAAGATTATTCCCTCTCTCTCGGAACCTTCGATCCCACACAGCTCTCCGGTCAGAAGATTCTCCTTGAAAACAGACGAACCATGATAAATGCCTTTCCCGCCAGAGATCTCAGTCCCGATAACCGGCTGACTCAGCAGATTCTCTCTCTTTACTACGAAACACAGCTTCTTCCTGCCAGACAATATCTTCTGGATGAAGCCCTAAGTCCCTCCCTCGGGACCCAGGCTCAACTCCCCATTCTTCTCGCAGAATACACTTTTCGAAAAGAAGACGATGTCCGGAATTACCTGAAGCTTCTTACGTCTGTGGACAGCTATCTCGAAAGCATCCTTTCTTTTGAAAAACTGAAAGCACAAAACGGTACTTTCATGAGTGATGCCACTGCAGACCGCATCATCAGTCAATGCAGCACATTTATCAAAGACCCGGACGATAATTACCTGGCCTCCGTCTTTTCCGAAAAGATCCAGTCTCTTTCCGGTATCTCTGAGCAAAAAAAAGCCGCCTATCAGAAACTGCACAACCAGATTCTCACCGGTCAGGTACTTCCTGCCTATCAGTCTCTGATCGATGGTCTGTATCTGCTGAAAGGAAGCGGGAAGAATCCCGGAGGACTCTGTCAGTTCGCCGGTGGTAAAGTCTACTACGAATACCTGATCAAAAGCAGCTGCGGTATCTACGACACCGTACCTGAGATCCAGTCCCGCCTGATTCACCAGTTTCAGACCGATCTCTCCCTTGCCACAAAACTTATGGGAAGCAGCACTGCCACACCGACCTTCGCAAAGGATGTATTTCTTCCGATATCCAAAGCGCAAACCGGGACACTCTCCGGGATATTCTCATTTTCTGCCGGGCTGATCGATGCTGCTTCCGGGCTTTCCTTTACTTCTACACCCTCTGCCGCCGAAACTTCTCCCGAACAGATTCTGGAAGATCTGCAAAAACAGATACAGACCGATTTTCCGGCTGTTCCTTCCACCTCCTACGAAGTCAAATATGTGCATCCGGATCTGGAGGAACATCTGAGTCCGGCATTTTATCTGACACCACCCATAGACACTTTAAGTCCCAATGACATTTACATTAACCGACACGCAAATATGAGTGGTCTGGAACTATATACCACTCTGGCGCACGAAGGATTTCCGGGTCATCTTTATCAGACAATCACATTCGCTTCTTCCGCCCCGGATCCCGTCCGATACCTTCCGGCCATGGGTGGTTACGTGGAAGGATGGGCAACTTATGCAGAATCCTTTGCCTATACTTATTATCAGCCCGATTCCACCGACGGACAGCTTGCCTGGCTTAACCGCTCTCTGAATCTTTGTATGATGTCTCTTCTCGATACCGTAATCCACTATAACGGCTGGAATCAGGAACGCTGCGCCACCTTCCTGTCGCAGCTGGGGATTACAGACAACACCATTCAGAAAGAGATCTACCAGGTGATCGTGGAAGATCCCGCCAATTACCTGAAATATTACCTTGGCTATCTGCAGTTTCTTGATCTGCAACAGGAAGTCCGTGAACTTGCCGGTGACACCTTTCATCTTCACAGTTTTCATCAAAAGGTACTCTCTGCCGGTCCCTGCCAGTTCCCGATTCTGAAGCAATGGATACTCACTCAATATAAAACCTGATGCATTCTTCCCCAAAAAATGCTATACTAAAACCAGTCATCATATCCTCCCGGAATTTTTCTGTATCTGATTTCTGAAAAAGTGCAGAAAGACTCCGGGAATACATAACAGAGGAAAGGAGTTTACAGGCGATACAAATGATAACAAAACAGCGTACCCTTTATCTGTTGCTTCTTTTTTTGCTGACTCTTTTTCCTCTCTCCGGCTGTTCTTCCGGCTCCTCACCCGGAAAACAGACTGCTGATGAAACAAAAAGTGACACAAAGACAACTTCCCGTGAAACTTACACTGATGTCTGTACACCGCAAGCCAGTCAGACTGTTGTGTACGGAGACAAAACCACATCTCTGGATGCCTCCCACACTGAAAACGGCTATCTTATGCTTTGTTACAACGGCAAAGTTTCCAAAGTAAAGTTACAGATCACCACTCCGGATGGCACGGTATACACTTATACACTGAACCCGGATTCCTACGGAAGTTATGAGACTTTTCCATTATCCGGAAGCAACGGCACTTATCAGGCAGACCTCTACGAAAATGTCACTGATGATAAATATGCACTGATCTTTTCTCAGAGCCTTAATGTTACCCTGAAAGATGAATTTCAGCCATATCTTTATCCCAACCAGTATGTCTGGTTTACCAAAGACTCCAAAGCAGTCAAAAAGGGGCAGGCACTGTCTGATGACTCTGCAGACGATCTGGACTATGTACAGCAGGTTTACCACTATGTAATAGAAAATATTACTTACGACAAACAGAAAGCAGAAACAGTGGCATCCGGCTATATTCCGGATCCCGATGCCACAATGGAGTCTGGGACAGGTATATGTTTTGACTATGCCTCCCTTATGACAGCACTGCTTCGTTCCCAGCATATCCCCACAAAACTGGAAGTGGGATATTCGGGAGAAGCCTATCACGCCTGGATCAGTGTATATCTGCACGAGGTCGGCTGGGTGGATAACATCATAGAATTTGACGGAAAGGACTGGTCCCTGATGGATCCCACCCTGGCCGCCAGCAACAGTGCCTCTTCGGTAAAAAAGTACATCGGCGACGGCAGCAACTACACAGTAAAATATTCCTACTGATACAGGGAGGTTTTTATGAATAAAAAACAACAGCCATTTTTCAACCCGGAGCTTTCCGGTTTCTGTTCTCAGATGGCCATGATCCTTCACTCCGGTATCTCACCACTGGAAGGGATCACCATCATGCTGGAAGATTCCACATCCGACCGGGAAAAAGATATTCTTCAGCAAATCCTGGATATCCTGCAGGAAACCGCAGATTTTTCTCTTTCCCTGAAAGAAACCGGTTTATTTCCTTCTTATCTCGTCCATATGGTACAAATCGGTGAGGAAACCGGCACACTGGATGAGGTAATGTCCGCACTAAGCGAACACTATGAACGGGAAGACAGCATCGCAAAAAGCATCCGCAACGCTGTGACTTACCCGATGATCATGATCGGTATGATGCTTGTCGTCATTCTGGTACTTCTCGTAAAAGTCATGCCGATCTTTAACCAGGTATTTGTTCAGCTCGGTACCGAGATGACCGGATTTTCCGGTGCACTGATGCATATCGGTAACGCTATCAGCCGTTATTCTGTCGTTTTGGTAATTCTTCTTGCCGCCATCGCCGCTGCGTTATTCTTCGGAAGCCGCACGGAAAAAGGAAAGGCTGTACTTGCGAGATTCGCGAAACATTTTCGGTTTTTTTCGTCTATGGCACAGCAGCAGGCGGGCTGCCGGTTTGCCGATGTGATGAATCTGGCACTTCGAAGCGGACTGACTCCGGAGCGCGGCCTGGAACTTGCCGCCATGTTGAATCAGGATCCTGATTTTCAGATAAAGCTGGAGGCTTGCCAAAAACAGGTGAATGAGGGCGAAGATCTTTCTCATGCTTTGTTTTCCTCCGGAATCCTCACCGGTACTTACGCCCGCCTGGCATCGATCGGGCAAAAAACAGGTTCTATGGATCAGGTCATGAAACAGGTGTCAGATATGTATCAGGAAGAAATCGATACCCGGATCTGCAACACACTGGCGGTTCTGGAGCCTTCCCTGATCATCGGACTTTCTCTGATCGTCGGTATCATTCTGTTATCGGTCATGCTTCCTCTGATGGGCATTATGTCCGGTATTTAACAGGAGGAACTGCTTATGTATCGATTTCAAACCTCCCCGCAGAGGATACCCGGAAAAAAGCTGTGGGTTTCTCTGTTGCTTTTTCTTTTTCTGATCCTGTTGTTTACACTTGGAACTTCTTCTCTCTCAGAGAATACGGTCCGCAGACAAAAGGAAAGTCTCACCCAGGCCCTGAACCGGGATATCACCTACTGTTATGCAACAACCGGTCGCTATCCGGAAAGCCTGGAAGCTATCAAAAAAGACTACGGGTTGATCTATGACGATTCCCTCTTTTTTGTGGACTACCGGACCCAGGGCTCCAATATTTATCCGGAAGTTACGATCATAGAAAGGGGACGATAAACGATGAAATTATTATCCCAGAAGCGCCATGCCATTGATTTTCTGTTTCCGGTCACAGTATTTTTTGTTTTTACAATCTCGGCTCTTACTGTGATCCTGCTGGCAGCGCGGATCTACCAGTCCACAGCAGATGACTCTCAGAGAAATTATACCTCCGGCACTGCCCTTTCTTATATAACGGAAAAGCTGCATCAGAACGACCTGGAAGACAGCATCTTTCTGGACGAACTGGATGGCACGCAGGCGGTTGTCCTGCGGCAGGAAACAGAGGATGCTTTCTACCTCACTTATCTGTATGTCTGGGACGGACAACTCCGGGAACTGTATATAAAAGAAGGAACACCCCTTTCTCCTTCTGCGGGGAAAAGCATCCTTCCCATAAAAGAATTCTCTGCTGAGGAGACAGAGAATCGGGTAATCACCTTCCACTGCACTGATACTTCCGGAGAAACCGCAAGTGCAGTCTATACGATACGATCTGTTTCCCGGTAGTCCTGTATTTTATATCTGATAATTAGTTACTGCACAGCAACAAAGGAGAATCTATGAAACGAAAACCAACGGCCAATCCATCCGGTCTTTTTCTTCTGGAACTGATCTTTGCCATTCTGTTTTTTTCTGTGGCAAGTGCTGTCTGCGTACAGGTTTTTGTAAAATCTCATACCCTCAGCACCGAAGCTCACGATCTGATGCAGGCTTCCCGGAAAACGGAAGATGCAGCGGAGCTGATCACCGCTTCCACTTCACTGGATGATATGAAAAACATTCTGGAAGATACCTACAGCAACTCGCTGGAGATCTCATCAAAGGATTTCACCATCTTCTATGATTCCGATTTTATTCTCTGTTCTCAGGATACAGCTGCCTGGCAGTTATGTGGAACCTGGAATCTGAACGGACAGCTTCTGGATGTGCAGCTGGATGTCACAAAGCTGACATCCGGAGCCAACGCAGATTCTCTCTATCGGCTTCGTATACAGCATCATCTGCAAAGGAGGACATGACCATGAAGCAGAAGAAAAAAACATCTTTTTCTTTTATCCATATGGGCGCACCATCCCTGCTGATGATCTTTCTGGTGTTATGTCTGTTTACCTTTGCACTGCTTTCGTTATCCGGTGCCAAAAACGACCGGACGCTCAGCCAACAGTCTGCTGACCGGATTCAGGCATATTATCAGGCATCTTCTCTGGCAGAACAGGCACTCGACCAGATCGATACGATTCTTTCTGATGCTTACAAAAGCTGTGGCGCAGACTCCGCAGATGCCGCGGTTTATCAGAGAGAAATAAGGAAACAACTGAAGAACTGCTCCGTGGACGGAGTTTCTGATCTCACCATCGATTTTGCAAAAAAAGAAGGGACTCTGAGCTTTCAGGTTCCTGTCAATAAGAGCCAGCAGCTTTCGGTGATTCTGACACTCCCGGCACCCTCCGACTGTCAGAATGGGTATTACCATATCACACAGTGGACAACCGAAGCTACGGAGAGCTGGGATGGAGACGATAGCTATCAGCTGTTTTCTCCTGTAGATTCCTGATTTTAAACTATATTTAGTATTAACCTTTTGACCCCGACATCCTATCAAAGGAGTAATATATATGAATGCACGAGCTATGTTAGAGCAGGCGGTTGCAGAGAATGCGTCCGATATTTTCCTGGTTGCCGGACGTCCGCTTTCGCTTCGGAAAAACGGTGTCCTTTCCATGGAGAATGAGGAACGTCTTTTACCGGATGATACCGCTGCTTTCCTAAAAGAAATTTATGAACTTGCTGACAACAGAGATATGAGATCTCTGCTTTCTCACGGGGATGATGACTTTTCTTTTGCCATCCCGGGCGTATCCCGTTTTCGTGTCAGTGCTTATAAGCAAAGAGGTACACTCTCTGCTGTGATCCGTGTGATCACTTTCCGACTTCCGGATTATCATATGCTGGGAATACCGGATGCGATCATCAATCTCGGTCTGGGCGGAAAAGGAATGACACTGATCACCGGTCCTGCAGGAAGCGGAAAATCAACAACCCTTGCCTGTATCATTGACCAGATCAACCAGAATCAGGAAAAACATATTATCACTCTGGAAGACCCTCTGGAATTTCTCCACCGGCACAACAAGAGTATCGTCAGTCAGCGGGAGATTCATGTGGATACTGACAGTTATGTAGCTGCCCTGCGCGCAGCTCTGCGTCAGAGTCCGGATGTGATTCTTCTGGGAGAAATGCGTGATTACGAGACGATCAATGTGGCAATGACCGCCGCAGAAACCGGCCATCTGCTTTTCTCAACGCTTCATACCATCGGCGCAGCCAATACCATCGACCGTATCATCGATGTATTTCCGCCTAACCAGCAACACCAGATTGCAGTACAGCTTTCCATGGTGCTAAATGCAGTTGTATCCCAACAGCTGATTCCTACTGTTGACGGTGGTGTTGCTCCGGCATTTGAGATTATGACCGTAACTCCGGCAATCCGTAATATGATCCGGGACAATAAGATTCCGCAGATCGACGGAATCCTCTATTCTTCTGCAAAGCCGGACATGATCTCCATGGACAACAGTCTGCTCGCCCTGTACAAGTCCGGAAAGATTTCAAAAGAAATCGCCTTGACTTATGCAACCAATCCGGATATGCTTATGAGAAAACTGTAATATTTTGCCACAACACAAAAAACGGAACGTTATAACACTTCATATAAGGAGGAACCACTGGGATGAACCCATTAGATATGATGAAATTCTCCAGTCTCTGGAGTACATTTACCGCAAACCATCCAAAATTCCCAAAATTTATTGCCGCCGCTTCCCGAAAAGGCGTACTGGCAGAAGGTTCTGTGATCGCAATGCAGATTACTACCCCGAACGGTGAAACACTGGAAACCAACCTGAAAATAACCGCTTCCGATCTGGAACTGGTTCAGCAGCTCAAAAAAATGCGCTAGAGAGTATCTGAAAAATCATCGTTTTATACGCAAAAAGAGAGATTCCGCCGTTTCTTACAAAACTATAGATGGCAAAATCTCTCTTTTTCTTGTATCTATGTAACTATTCAGTAGCCACTGTACCGCGAGGTGTTTTGGCATGAGTATGCCAAAATCCTGAGACATACAAGCCAAAATGCCATCACCGAAGGTGATTTTAAATGCATTTTGGCACGTAACTGTGAAGGTACTAAACAGTTACGTATCTATTTGTAATCCTGAAAAAAATCCCGCAGGTTCGTAAGTGCCGATACCAATGTCTTCGTCTCTTCTTCCGACAGGTCTTTAAGCAGTGACTGGATCATATCTTCATGGAACTTCTCATGGTGATGATATGCTTTCTCCCCTTTTTCTGTCAGCGACACCAGTACTACCCTCCGGTCAGCATCACTTCGCACCCGATGCACATAACCTTTTTTTACCAGACCGTTGATGGATATCGTCAGGGTTCCTACCGTAATCCCCAGTGTTTTCGCTACCGAAGACATATTCCTCGGCTCCCGGATCCCCACCGCCTCGATCACATGCATATCATTATTGGTGATATCTCTAAATTCCGGCGTTATAATTGCTTTTGCTTCGATATTCATAATATCATTGAACAGTTTTACCAACACCTCATGAAACATTTCATACGCCTGATCCATAAATCTCACCTCTCACATCCGGATTTTCTGTTGTATCTTAAAATATGTCAGTCGATGGACATCCATTTCTGTAATTATACCACACTCCCGTCGCATTCCTCAACAAAAACCGCTTGATTTCTCTTTATCACGATGATACGATATTTTTATAAAACATCGTAACTGTTTGACACTCTTACAGTTACGAGTCGCAATGTATTCCGACTATCTGATCATTACAAGAGTGCAATTTACAGATAACAGCTTCACTTTATTTTTACAGGAGGTAAAACTATGGCAATAACAGCAACCATGGCCGAAGCACAAAACGACTATTATAAAGCGATGCGCGCCGGCAAAAGAGAAGGCGAGATTCTTCCCAATCTTGATGATATATTAAAAGAAAAAAACATTGTCGCTGTCCGGGAGGTTCCTCTTGGACTGGTTCAGATCCCTTCTGAACTGATCGTAGGAACCAAAACTGCAGGCAGAAGTTCCGCATTCAGCAAAGGTTTCAAACCTCTGCTGAAAGAAAACACAGAATTTGCATACAAATGGATGGCCCTGTACAAGGCGCATCTGAATGAAGGGATCCGTGAACCCATCAAAGCATATGAATTCATGAACAAATTCTATGTGGAAGAAGGGAACAAACGGGTCAGCGTATTAAAGTTCTTCGATGCAGTATCTATTCCGGGCAATGTTACCCGTATCGTTCCCCCGAGAACGGAAGAAAAAGGAAATAAAATTTATTATGAGTTCATGGACTTTTACGCCCTGTCTCGTATCAACTATATCTGGTTCACCCAACTGGGAAGCTTTGCCAAACTGCAGCGTCTCGTTGGCAAACGCCCGGATGAAGCATGGAGCGATGACGACAGACTGGATTTTGCATCTGCTTACAACCGTTTCCGTGCCGAATACAAGGCAAATGGCGGTGATAAAATCCCGATTACTACCGGTGATGCGTTCCTTTATTTTATCGGTCTGTATGACTACCGTTCGCTTGACGATATGACTGCCGTGGAACTGAAAGAACAGCTGGCAAAATCCTGGGACGAATTCAAGCTTCTGACTACCGACGAATCTGTGGAACTGCAGATGGATCCTACCGCCGAAAGCGAAGTAAAGAAAAACTTCTTTGCCCGTCTGATCCCTACCAGCACCCCAAAACTTCTTGTGGCTTTCATCCACGAGAAAAACGCTGAAATATCCGGCTGGACTTATGCACATGAACTTGGCCGTATGCATCTGCAGCAGACCTTTGAGGATCAGATATCCACAACCTGCTACGATAACGCCACCGAAGAAAATGCTGACGATCTGCTTGTAAAAGCCATCGCCGACGGCAACAACCTGATCTTTACCACTTCCCCGCCGCTTCTGAAAGCCAGCCTGAAGGCAGCCATCGAGCACCCGGAAGTGAAGATCCTGAACTGTTCTCTGAACACCTCCCATCGCTATATCCGTACCTACTATGCACGTATGTATGAAGCAAAATTTCTGATGGGAGCTATCGCAGGTGCAATGTCCAAAAACGGTAAGATCGGTTATATTGCCGACTATCCGATTTTCGGTATGACTGCCAACATCAATGCCTTCGCTCTTGGTGCAAAAATGGTTAATCCACGTGCGAAAGTATACCTGGAATGGTCCACCCTGAAAGATCACGATATGGCAAAAAGTTTCGCCGAAAACGAAGTCCACTATATTTCCGGTCAGGATATGACGATTCCCGGAGAACCGTCCAGACATTTCGGTCTGTACCGTGATTCCGAAGATATGCCTCTGAACCTTGCGATGCCTATCTGGCACTGGGGTAAATTCTATGAACAGATGATTCGCAACATCATGAACGGGGCATGGAAAATCGACGACACCAACGATTCCACCAAAGGTCTGAACTACTGGTGGGGTATGTCCGCAGGCATCATCGATGTGATCTGCTCCCAGCACCTGCCGATCGGTACCGCCCGTCTGGTCGATCTGTTAAAAAAGAGCATCTGCGAAATGAATTATAATCCGTTCTCCGGTGTACTGTATTCTCAGTCCGGTATTGTTCAGAAAAATGCAGACGCTGTTATGGATCCGGAAGAGATCATCACCATGGACTGGCTGGCTGAGAATGTCATCGGTTATATTCCAAAGATGGAAGATCTGATTGAAAAAGCAAAACCTGTAGTGATGCTGCAGGGTATCGACAACCCGGAGATTTAGACAACAAAGCGCGGCTTACAAAAAGGTATTTTAATTATGAGGATATTAGCAATTGCAGATGAAGAATCCAAGTATCTCTGGGATTACTTCCAGAAAGAAAAGCTTGAGGGAATCGATCTGATTCTCTCAAGCGGAGATCTGAACCCCAACTATCTGTCTTTTCTCGCCACCTTTACCACGGCACCGGTTTTATATGTAAGGGGAAATCACGATGACAAGTACGAAAAGACACCGCCGGATGGATGTATCTGTATCGAAGATCAGATCTATGTCCATGAAGGAGTTCGTATTCTGGGACTGGGCGGTTCCATGCGCTACCGCCCCGGGATTAATCAGTATACTGAAAAAGAAATGAAAAAACGGGTCAAAAAACTATGGTTCCCACTGCTGTACCGCGGTGGATTTGATATTCTTCTGACTCATTCTCCCGCCTATCAGTTAAACGATGGTCTGGATCTCCCACACCAGGGATTTCAGGTCTTCAACACTCTGATGGACAAGTACCACCCGAGATTTTTTATCCACGGGCATGTACATATGTCCTACGGACGGAATCAAAAACGCTACGATCAGTATAATCAGACTCATGTGATCAATGCTTACGATCGCTGTGTATTTGATTATGAAGATGATAATCTGAGGGAACATTTGAGACGGTGATTCTTATCATGCCAGACAAAAAGCAGGAGCAAAACGGTATCGCATCCGTCTCTGCTCCTGTTTTTTATCTTCCTGTATCTCTGTTTTCTCACCGTTGCGTACTCTCTGCCGGTCAGATCTGTATACTCCGTCCTTATAGGTTTCTTCTCATGATTTACAGCATCTGTCCTTTCAGGATAACCCCTTTAATTTCCAGAGTTTCCTGGTCAAGGAGTACTGCATTTGCTACTTTTCCCGGTGTGATGCTGCCGTATTGGTCGTAGATACCGATGCTTTTTGCCGGATTGACTGCTGCACATTTTACCGCTTTTTCCAGAGGAATTCCCATCTGCTTCACAGCGGTACGCATACATTTCATCAGGTTGGTATTGGAACCTGCAATAGTTCCGTCTTCCAGGGTCGCACGGTTTCCTTTTACGATCACCGGCTGTCCGCCCAGCTCATACATGCCATCTTTCAGACCGGCTGCTTCCATGGTGTCACTGATGAAGATCACACGATCCTCTCCGAACATCTTGAATGTATTTCTCACGATTGCCGGGTGGATATGTACGTTATCGCAGATCAGTTCGGCCTCACAGTATTCGTCATCTGATGCCGCGATGATCGGTCCCGGTGCGCGGTGGTTGATCGGGTTCATCGCATTGTACAGATGGGTCATATGAGTGACACCTGCTTCGATCGCTGCTTTTGCTGTCTCATAATCCGCTGTTGTGTGCGCGATCGACAGCACGACTTTTCCTTTTTCCGCCCGGATAAATTCCATCGCACCTTCCTCTTCCGGTGCCAGATCTACCAGTTTGAACAGACCTCCTGAGGCTTCCTGCAGCCGTTCAAACATTGCCACATCCGGTTTGTGGATGTATTTTCCGTTCTGTGCCCCTTTTTTTGCCATAGAGATAAACGGGCCTTCCATATTGATTCCGCAAAGGATCGCACCTTTTTCATTTTTATGGGCTTTCGCCGCTTTCGCGATCCGTGTCAGCCGCTCCTCATCAAACGTCATGGTTGCCGGTGCGATCGTTGTCACGCCCTGGCTGGCCTCATAATCTGCCATTACCTGAATGGACTCTTCCGTTCCGTCACAGAAATCCTTTCCCATGCAGCCATGAAAATGAATATCTGTCAGTCCCGGAATCAGATAACAGCCGTTGCCGTCAACCACTTTTTCTCCGTCCCCACCGGTTTCTGTAAAAACTTCCCCTGTTATGCAGACCTCTTTATCCGCAAATGTTCCTTCTTCTGTATAGACTTTTGCTCCCTTGATGATCATTGTTTTCCTTCTCCTCCTTCGTCCTTATCCTGAATCTGTCTTGACTTTAAGAGCATGACAGAATTATCATGCCGTGCCTGTTTGACAGATGAATCGATCTCCAGATAATATCCGTATAAAATATCCGTCATCACAAGAATCGGATACTGCGGAGAGATGATATTGCCAAAGTCCAGGTTTTTCTTTGCCGCCAGACATACCACTTCTTCACAGAATTCACTGTATTCCGGGCGGTCGTTGGCTGTCAGCAGTACCGTGTAGGCTCCCTGCCGGTGCGCCTGTTTCAGACATTCCATCACTTCTTCCGTCCTGCCACTGATACTGATGCCGATCGCCATGCAGTCTTCCTGCACGATCGTCGAATGAAACCGCATCATATGGGTCTCATCTACCGCATCCATATCCAGTCCCAGCCGCATGAAACGAAACTGCATCTCTCTGGCTGCCAGGCTGGAACTTCCTTTCCCGTAAACAAAAACCCGCCGGCACTCTGACATCTTCCCGGCAATCCGGCGAAGCTGCGCCTCATCTGCCAGATTATAACTTTTGTTCAGTAACTCCTGATAAGAGTCAAATACTTCTCTCATCTGTCCTGTGATCTGGTGATCTTTTTCTCCGAACGATTCTTTGTATTTGAACACAAATTCCCGATAGCCCTTATAACCACATTTTTTCGCGAATCGGGACAGAGATGCCTCTGACACATACAGCATCGAAGAAATATGTCTGGATGAAAAATCCATGTCTTCCTCATTGGAAATAAAAAAATCAGCGATATTTTTTTCCACTGCAGACAGATTTTCATAATGGGCTTCTATGTTGGGTACTATTGTTTTTCTGTAATAACTCATCTTCCAATCCTTTCCGGCATCTGCTTGCAGCTGTTCCGGTCCTTCACAGCTACCTTTTCCTGTTATAAAATAGTTACTATATTTCTACATCCAGTATAACATGTTTTCTTTTACTTTCAAGTACTTTCATCTTCCCTGAAAATTCATAATTCCATACTTCCACCCATTGACTTTCCGGATGGTTTCGCTTATGCTGAACATAAGAGCGCTGCATGTTTCATGGGGGAAAATGCAGGGCGTTTTTTTACACAGGAGGGTTTTTACACAAATGAAAAAAGAAACTGTTACAACCAATCAGATCACCGAGGGCGTGATCTGGAAACAACTTTTATTGTTCTTTTTCCCCATTGTTCTGGGAACATTTTTTCAGCAGCTGTACAACACGGCAGATACGATCGTTGTCGGGCGTTTTGTCAGCAAAGAAGCTCTTGCCGCCGTCGGTGGTTCCGCCGCACAGATTGTGGGTCTGATCGTGGGCTTCTTCGTCGGACTGGCTTCCGGTGCTTCGGTTATCATTTCCCAGTTTTACGGTGCGAAGGATAGAGCGCAGCTGAACCGTGCCCTGCATACTGCCTTTGCATTCTCTATCGTTGGAAGTATTTTCATTACCGCTCTGGGAATTCTGATCGCTCCCTGGTTGCTTGAACTGATGCACACACCACAGGAAACCATGGCGGATGCCCTGCTCTATCTGCGGATCTACTTCGCCGGTATTATCTTTGTCTTTATCTATAACGTGGGATCCAGTATCCTTCGCGCGATGGGTGATTCCCGCAGACCGTTATATTATCTGATCGTCTGCTGTATCCTGAATATTGTGCTGGATATCGTGCTGGTGATCGTTTTTCACATGGGAGTTGCCGGTGTGTCAATCGCCACGATTTTTTCTCAGGGAGTCAGTGCCGTTTTGATCACCCGCGCCCTGATGCGTTCCGATGATCTGTATCAGCTGGAGTTCCGAAAGATCCGATTCCACAAATCTGCTCTGATCAGTCTGATCTGGGTGGGCTGTCCTACCGGCATCCAGTCTGTTTTATACAGCGTCACCAACATGCTGATCCAGACGTTCTTAAATAATCTGGGAACCGATACAGTGGCCGCCTGGAGTGCTTTCGGAAAGATCGATTCTTTCTACTGGATGGTCAATAGTGCATTCGGTATCGCCGTTACGACTTTCGTAGGGCAGAATTTCGGTGCCGGAAAATACGACCGCATGAAAAAGAGTGTCCGCATCGGACTTTGTATGGGGCTTTGTACAGCTCTGACATTGACTCTCATATTCTATAACTTCGGCACTCCGCTGTTTCGTCTGTTTACCTCCGATGAAAATGTAGTCTCTATCGGTATGCAGATGTTGCACCACGTTGCTCCGGCATACTGCCTGTTCGTCTTCATCGAACTGCTCTCCGGTGCACTCCGCGGAACCGGAGATGTTGTGATCCCAATGCTTATCACCTGTTTCGGTGTCTGCCTGCTGCGTATCGCCTGGCTCTTCTTCATCGTACCACTCGCTCCGGGCCTCAACACCATCGTCCTCAGCTACCCGGTCACCTGGGCGATCACGGCGGTGATGTTTATCGTTTACTACTGTTACCGGGTAAAGAAATGGCCGAAATCTTATGCGAAAAAAACGGCTTAATCTTATGCCGATAACATTCTTTAACTGTTTGTCCGTATAACGTAAGGAAAGGGACTGTCTGGAATGACAGTCCCTCTTTGTATACTCTTGTAAGCCGATATTTTCGTAACTATTCAGCAGGTAATATTTCGCAAGGTGTTTTGATGAATATGCCAAAATCCCGAGACATACAAGCAAACTGCCCTTGCCGAAGGTAATTTCAAATGCATTTTTGCTCGTACCTGTGAAAGTACTGAACAGTTACAAATTTTCATTTATCGTGTACATGTATAAACATATAGCATATCTTGTGAACTACTCATAAGCATGATTAGCTCAGCGTCTCCATTTTTTCTTCTTATGCAATAATCAATTTCAGAAAAAGAAGGATACATTATAGGATCAACATTCAAATTTTTTAAATATTTTATAATTTCTTCCTCCCAATACTTTGTTGGTATCTGCTTGTACAATGATGTTTTTAGAACCTTTTTGTCATTTTCTGAGCACAAATAAATATTATATGATTCCCACATGCCGTCAACCGTATAATAAGATTCAACAAATGGAAAGTTAATATCCCATTGAGTTTTAAACCATATACTATTCACAATTTTTTACCCATCAGTATGAAAACGAACATTATCAATGCAACCAGAACCCCAGTGATTAGAATTCTTTTCTTCATGTACTTTCCCGTCCTCCTTCCGCATATATTTACAAAGAACAATCCTTCCCGGAGCTTTGTATGCGTATCCTGCTTTTTCTTTCTGATCTGATGATCCCACTCCTCTTTTTCTACATCGTCGGCTTCGGTCTTCTGATGAAAAAGGACATCTACAACGACTTCGTCACCGGTGCTTTCGACGGTTTGAAAATAGTGGTAAAAATCATGCCCACGTTAATCGGTCTGATGACCGGCGTGGGGATCCTGCGTGCCTCCGGCTTCCTGGATGCCCTCGCATCCCTCCTCGAAAACCTCCTGAAACCCACCGGCTTCCCCTCCGCCCTGGTTCCCCTCTCCATCGTAAAAATGTTCTCCTCCGGCGCCGCCACCAGTCTCCTCCTCGACCTCTACAAACAACACGGCCCCGACTCCACCATCGGCCTGACCGCCTCCCTCATCCTCAGCAGCACCGAAACCATCTTCTATACCCTAAGCGTCTACTACATAGCCGCCAAAGTCCAAAACCCCCGCTACACCCTCCCCGGCGCCCTCCTCGCCACCCTGTCCGGAATCATCGCCAGCACCGTCATAGCAAACCTTATGTAAATCTCTATTCGTTTACTTTCTCACCTGGTTTACATAAAAACAACCATATGCCTATAATCTCTTACTTATACCACCAATTATCCCAAAAACCACTTCCGATACAACGTATAACGCACACATTTTCTCCTGTACTACCCCTATAGCATTCATTTTCCCATACCAATCAACCCCCTCCGCTCTCAACCACTATCTCCCCCACGCAAAAAACAGCGGCAGACTCCTGGCTTCCTGGTCTGGCAACACTTTGTGGGCGCTTAGGGCAAGCTTTGAGATCCGACGCCTACGCAGACTTTCGCGCGGGTCAGCCGACCCGCGTGAATATAGTCGTAGTTGGCGGCTAGCTCAAAGTTGCCCTGCCCACGTTGCCAGACCAGGAAGCCAGGAGTCTGCCGCGTCCCTTTTTACGACACTAACCTCTACTCCCGGAAATTCCCAGCCTTCTTATACTTATTCATAATCCCAAAATACATCACCAACAGCAGTGCAGACGCAAAAATCCACGCCACCGGGCTTGCCAGACAAATCCCCAGATAACTCTTATAATGCGAAGCAACTACAGCCGTCAGCCCTCTTCCTGCCAGCTCTGCAATCCCTGCCGTCATGGGAAGGAATCCATAGCCCATTCCCTGGATACCGTTTCGGTATACATTTACCACATTAAGCGGAATAAAGAACAGCGCCACGCATTTCATATAAATATCCACCAGACCCACGATCTGATCCAGATTCTCAGACACAAACAGTCCGGTCAGCATATTACCAAAGAAGAACACCAACACTCCGAACACCACCGAATAAATGCTACCCATGATCGTTGTTGCCCGGAATCCTCTGCTGATCCTCTTCACCTTACCCGCACCCATATTCTGTGCACAGTAAGTAGCCATCGTAGTACCCAGTGCCACATAAACCTGCGTTGCCACCTGCTCGATCTTATTTGCCGCAGTAAACGCTGCCACATGCACAGAACCAAGCACATTCAGCGCAGCCTGCACCATCATCGCACCGATCGCAGTGATCGAATACTGCAGTGCCATCGGAAAACCGATGGCCAGCTGCTGCCGTACCAGATGACCATCCAGTTTAAAATCCCAGCGATCCAGCTTCAGAATCGGCACTTTCTTAATAATATAGACCAGACAAAGCAACGCCGAAACTCCCTGCGCAATAACCGTCGCATACGCCGCTCCTGCTGCTCCCAGGTGAAACACAATGATCAGTACCAGATCCAACACAATATTCAGTACTGCGGAAAACAGCAGAAAATACAACGGCGTCTTACTGTTACCCAGCGCACGCAGGATACCCGCTAACAGATTATACATAACCTGTGTAAAAATCCCCGCACAGATGATCATAATATACTTATACGCATCCTGAAAAATATCTTCCGGTGTATTCATAAGAATCAGCAGAGGCTTCATAAACGCCATACTGATCACCGTCATCACCACGCTGACGATCACCGAAAGTACTGCCGCAGATCCGACCGTCTTTCGCATCCCCGGCATATCTCCGGCACCGAATCGCTGACTGGTCAGGACCGTAAAACCTGCCGTAAGTCCCATCAGGAATCCCAGGATCAGAAACCCGATCGTTCCGGTCGATCCGACAGCCGCCAGTGCCTTCGTTCCCACGAACTTACCGACAATGACCGTATCCACCATGCTGTAAAACTGCTGGAAAATATTTCCAATAACAATTGGGAGCGTAAAATTCAGGATAATCTTATACGGTGTTCCCACCGTCATATCTCTCTCCATAAAGTTCCTCCTCTCATAAAAACTCCTCATTTTGCGCGATAAAAATCCGGGGCCACAGCCCCGGGATCTTTATCACATTATTTACTTTCACCCATTATATGCGATGCTTTTTCATTTTTCAATACTATTTTTTGTAAAATCATCGGTAACTGTTTCACATATAAGTTCCTTCAAATTCTTCCTGTTCCAGCGCCTCTTCAAACTCACCGATGATCTTTCGCTCAGCAATGGACTGTTCCAGCAGATGCCGGTCATAATAAGCAATGCAGGTCTTGTAATCATTTTTTATCGTTTCACTGGCCAGATTTGCCTTATCACACATCTTACTCACCGGCTCTTCTCTGTTGGTGATTTCATATACTCCGATATACAGGTGAAGATGAAACAGACTGTTGGTAAATTCTTTCTGCATACTGCGGATCTGCTCAACAACCTTATCTTCGTTAAAATATGCTTTGGGAATACAGGTGGCAAAATGATCGTCCTGTATACGGGCACAGACAGTTTTTGCAAAAGATCCATGAATCTGTTTCATCTGTTCTGCCTGTTTACGCAGGATCGCATTTCCTTTTTTCATGCCGAAAAGTTCGTTTACAAATTTAAAGTCTTTCATATTACTGCATAATATGTAGAATTCTGTATCCGGATATTCTTTCAGCAATCTTTCAACCTGACGATAAAATTCCTCTTTGTTATACAGTCCTGTCAGGCTGTCATGAGATGCACGATAACGTTCCCATTCCAGTTTCTTCAGCTGCTCTGTTTTATCATGAAACATAAAGTAATCGCAGACATAATTTCCGCTCCTGCTGCAACGCCATATACCATTCTCATCTCATATTTCCCTGTCAAAAAAATGTGTCTTCCTGACACCTTTTTATTTTCATTTTTTCTTCTATCATAAAAGATAACGTATTCTTATCTATCTGTCAAACAGTTTCCTATATATGTATTTTCTTATTTTAATATAGAATATGGCAATCCCTGTGCTGACCGCCGTTGCGAGAATCGCCGGTCCCACGATCGCTGTGGGTGCCACGCTTCCGTATTCCGTCCGGAAGGCAATAATGCTGACCGGAATCAGTTGTAGGGAGGAAATATTCAGGATCAGGAAATCGCACATCTCGTTGCTGGCTGCACCGATCGGCACTGCCCGTTGCTTTTTCCTTCGCCGCTCTTCCTCCAGATCTGCCAGTTCTTCCATGGCCTTCAGTCCTGCCGGTGTCGCCGCCCAGCCGAGTCCCAGGACGTTCGCCAGCAGATTCGTGGCAATCGATTTCCTCGACGGGTGATTCCCGGGAATCTCCGGAAACAGAAAGTTCAGCACCGGCTGCATTCTCTGCTCCATCGCCTCCAGAAGTCCGGACTTCTCTGCAATCCGCATCATCCCCACCCAGAGTGCCGTAACCCCAGCCATCACCACGCACAGACTTACTGCCTCCTTCGAAGACTGAATCGCCACCTCTGATACTTCCTCCAGATGCCCGGTCACTGTCCCGTAGATAATCCCGATCAGAATCATACTGCCCCAGAGATAATTCATGAAAAGATACTCCGTTTTTATTGTATTCAGTTATGTATACGCTTTCCATCGTATAAATATGTAACAATCCAGTATCTTCACGCTTCCTCAAATCCCCGGTTCTTCAAGTATTCTTTATTTCTGAAACTTCTTTCTCCCCCATTATCTTTACTTTCCCCCCACCATTCGTTACAATAAATCATAAAGCAAAAGCTTGTCCGAAAACTTTTCGGAAGAAAGGAGAAGGTTATGAAATTTTCATTTTCCCCTTCCTCCACTGACCTGAAAAAAGTGGAAGAAGGAACGCAACTTTTATTGGGGGATATCAAATCAGAAAAGGAACTGGAGATTCAGGTGGAGTTTCAGGAAAATGTTCCGCTTACCATCGCACGAAACGGCGATCACCTGCTTATTACCTGTCAGGAACCGGCACATTATTATCGGGGACTGAACTGGGCGTTACATCATCCGGAGGATACCTGGAACACGAAAAGTGAACCTGTATACTTTTCAAAAAACGGAGTGATGCTGGACTGCTCCAGAAATGCAGTATTTACCGTAGAAAAGGTAAAATCTTTTATTCGTATCATGGCGAAACTGGGAATGAACACCCTGATGCTCTACACCGAAGAGACTTACACCGTACCGGATGAACCTTATTTCGGTGCCTACCGTGGCCGCTACAGCCAGGATGAGATCCGCGAGATGGATGCTTATGCAAGAACTTTCGGCATTGAACTTGTTCCGTGTATCCAGACACTGGCCCATCTTCACAATGCTTTGAAATGGCCGCTTGGAGAAACCGTCAAGGACACCGCCGACATCCTTCAGGTAGGAAAAGAGGAAGTCTACACCCTTATTGAAAAAATGCTTTGCTCCGTAAAAGAGTCCTTTTCCACCAACCGGGTACATCTGGGCATGGACGAAGCTGCGCAGCTCGGCCTTGGAAAATACCTCCGGGAAAACGGATATACCAAAAGTTCCGTCCTGATTCGCGAACACAGTGCCCGCGTTTTTGAAATCTGCAAAAAGCTGGGGCTGGAACCGATGATCTGGAGCGATATGTATATCACTGCCAACACCGGTGGCGGTTATTATGATGTTGCCGACGATACAGACTGCAGTGACTGGGAAAAACCGGATCCGGAACTTGGACTGGTTTACTGGGACTACTATAACCCTGATCAGAAAATCTATGAAAAAATGATCCGCGTTCATCAGCAGCTTTCTAACAAAGTCATCTTTGCCGGAGGTTCCTGGATCTGGAACGGAATATCACCAAACTATTCCAAGACCTTTACCTGCACCCGTGCGGGACTTGCCGCATGCAAAAAATATCATCTGCCGGAAGTCTTCTGTACCGCCTGGATGGATAACGGTGCAGAAACTCCTGTAGATGCCGTTCTGCCCGGTCTGGTGCTGTTCGCTCATCTTGGCTTCCATGAAGACTTCGATGAGAAAGCACTGGCAGAAGAATTCCACGACGTGACCGGTGCCAGCCTGAACGACTTCCTGGAACTGGATGCACTGGACTCCCTGTTCCAGAACGGACAGCCGAATCTGGACACCGATAATCCGTCCAAATATCTGCTGTATCAGGATCCTCTTCTCGGCATCTTTGACCGCCATATCGAAGATCTGGATCTGGACACTGAACGTTATTATCAGGATCTGGCAGACCGCCTGGAAATCTGCCGAAAACATACTCCGGCTTATGATACGCTGTTTGCTTTCTATCACAGTCTCGCCAGCACGCTCGCCGGCAAGGCCGACCTTGGCGTCCGCCTGAAAAAAGCATACGATGCCCATGACTTATCCACACTGGAGACCATCTGCGAAGAAGTTATCCCCGGAATCATCAACGATCTGTCCACAACCAGACTTCTGCGCGAACACCTCTGGATGCAGGACGCAAAACCTTTCGGCTATGAACTCGTAGACATCAAACTCTCCGGCGTCATCGCCCGCCTTACCAGCACCCGCTACCGTCTCCGTTACTATATCGACGGCAGAGTAAAGCGCCTGGAAGAACTGGAAGCCGACCGCCTCCCCTACTTCCTCCCGGGAACCCCCAAACGCGAAAACCTCTGGCACCGCATCATCAGCGGCGCAGACCTTATGGATACAATTTAACAACCTACCATTTCCAAAAGCCCCTCGGAACACATCTCCCGAGGGGTTTTATTATATGTCAATAAAATGCATTATCATTTTTAAACTATATTCATTCATGTACAACTTTCATCCATCCTTTCCCCGCCATCAGGGACTGCCACAACCAAACTCTACATTCAAATAAAGATTCAGCCAGTGCACAGCCCTGTGTGAGAACAACAAGGGGGTGGAGGCATTTTGCGTGCCGCTTAGAGTGAGCTTTAAGATCCTCTGCCTACGTAGACTTTTGCGAGGGTCAGCTGACCCTCGTAAATATAGTCGTAGTTGGCAGATAGCTTAAAGTCGCTCTGCACGCTGCCTCCGCCCCCTTGTTGTTCTCACACCGGGCGTCCCCTTGCAACTACTCTTAAGAATTTTCCAGCAGGCCCTGATAAACCTCCCGTTTCGAGATCCCCCGATCCTTCGCCACCATCTTCATAGCGTCCTTCCGTCCAATCCCCTGATCCTCATAGATCTTCATGTGTTCCTCCAGCGACATCTCTTCCCATGCCCGCTGCTTCTCCTCGATCATCTCTCTCCGGCTTCTGCCTTCCATCACGATCACACACTCTCCACGGGGATCCTCCTGCCGGTAATACTCCAGTGCATCCTCCAGCGTTGTAAGAAACGCCGTCTCATGTTTTTTCGTAAGCTCCCTGCAGATCGTCACCCTCCGGTTTCCGAGCGCAGCCACCAGCTCTTCCAGCGTCCGTACCAGCCGGTGCGGTGCTTCATAAAGAATCGTCGTTCTCGTCTCCTCTTTCAACTCCTCCAGAATCGCCTGTTTCTCCTTCTTATCCGTCGGCAGAAAAGCCTCGAACGCAAACCGTCTCGTCGATAATCCGGAGATCGTAAGCGCCGTGATACACGCAGCCGGACCCGGAAGCGAAGTGACCGGGATCCCTGCCTCATGGCACATCGCCACCAGTTCCTCTCCCGGATCAGAAATACCCGGTGTTCCTGCATCCGTGATCAGGGCGATCTGCTGTCCCTGCTGCATCAGACCGATCAGATAATGACCTTTATCGATCTTGTTATATTCATGATAACTGGTCATCGGCGTTGAAATCTCAAAATGATTCAACAGTTTGATACTGTTTCTCGTATCCTCCGCCGCGATCAGATCTACTTCTTTTAACGTCCGGATCACACGAAAGGTGATATCTTCCAGATTCCCGATCGGTGTCGCACACAAATACAATTTTCCTGCCATAGTATCGGTATCCTCCTATCTTCCATCCCCGTAAATTTCCCGGATTTCCTGTGTATACACGCCCGGCTTTTCATATACGATCAGCGGTTTTTCCACCGTGATCCTGGAATTACCTCCCAGAAGCCCTTCGATCAGAACCATATTCGGCTCCCGGTCCACATACGGATACACCAGACGCATCCGCTTCGGTTCCAGTTTGTATTGCATCATCAGTCCCATGATCTCTGCCAGACGAAACGGTCGATGCACCATATAGAATCGCCCCCGTGGCTTTAACAGCTGTGCCGTCTGAGAGATCACATCCTCCAACGTACACAAAACCTCATGTCGTGCAATTGCCTTGGGCAGATGAGGATTGGTCAGACCGTGATTGCCATGCATATACGGAGGATTGCAGGTAACTACCGAAAAAGAAGCCCTGCCAAAGATGGCAGTGGCTTCTTTGATATCTCCCGTTCTGATGGTAATCGCATCCTCCAGATGATTATACACCACACTGCGCCCTGCCATCTCAGCACTCTGCTCCTGAATCTCCAGACCGGTAAAATGCTCTCCCTGCGTCTTTGCTTTTAACAGAATAGGGATAATTCCCGTTCCGGTTCCCAGATCCAACGCCTGTTCCCCTTTCTTCACCCTGGCAAAGTCAGACAGCAGCACCGCATCGATACCATAACAAAAATCCCTGGTATTCTGGATAATATGATAGCCATTTTGCAGATCATCCAAACGCTCATTTTCCTTCAATGGGATATTCATCTTTTTCTCCTGTCATTATTCCAGTTCCTTCATCATCTTCTGCTCTTCTTTGGAAAGCTTCATCTTCTCTTTCCGGCAGCATCCTCTGGAACGGAATTTTAACTCTTCTACTTTATACTCACGGATCTCTTTCTCATCGTTGACATCCATGATCACTTTTACCAGCTGACGAAGTACATTGACACTCTGTACCTCACCCTTGATACCTTCCGGTGTCATTACCTGATCTCCGATATTCGGCAACTGTTTGTTCAGATACTCGTATGTCTCCTGCTCATTTTTCAGGCAGCACATCAGACGGCCGCAGACACCTGAGATCTTGGTCGGATTCAGTGACAGATTCTGCTCTTTCGCCATCTTGATCGATACCGGAGCAAATTCTGACAGATAGGTATGGCAGCACAGAGGGCGACCGCAGATACCGATACCTCCGAGAATCTTCGTCTCATCTCTCACACCGATCTGACGCAGCTCAATACGTGTTTTGAAGATCGCCGCCAGATCCTTTACCAGTTCACGGAAGTCGATTCTTCCGTCTGCGGTAAAATAAAAGAGAATCTTGTTGTTGTCAAAGGTATATTCCACATCGATCAACTTCATCTCCAGCTGATGCGCACGGATTTTCTTGACACAGACCTGATATGCTTCTTTCTCTTTTTTACGATTACTCTCTTCTTTGGCATCATCCTTCTGTGTAGCCATGCGGATCACATCTTTTAAAGGCTGTACCACCTGCCTGTCGTCTACTTCTTTCGGACCCAGTACCACTGTGCCGTATTCCACACCGCGGGCTGTCTCCACGATTACATGATCTCCCGGTTTCATCTGAAAACTCTTCGGATTGAAATAATAAATCTTTCCTACATTCCGAAACCGGACACCGATAATTTTTACCATTCTAGTTCTCCCTGATTGTCATGAAGAGCAGTTCCATAACCAGATCAAAATTTACATTGGAATGCAGACGCTCTCTGGCCTTTCCTATGGCATCTATAATATTCTCTATACCCTCATAGGAACTTTTCTTTGCTCTTTCTTTAATATAATTATACTGGTCTTTAAATATCAGACCATCTACTTCTTTTGTCGCCTTAAACAACAGTACATCCCGAAACCACATGGTAAACAGATCCAGATAATCGTAAATATTCTGTTTTTCCGCTGTCAGTTCTTTGATCATCTCCACCAGTTCGTACAGTTCCAGCTCATTGCTCTTTCTGAGAAGCCGGAAAGCTCTCTCCGCCATCTCGGCAAATTCCGTAGATTCTGCGATCTGTTTTGCTTTCCCGATATTTCCCTGGGCAAATGCCGCGTCGATCTGCGCCTGATAATCCGGCAGATGCATATGCTCCATCAGATATTCTTTCACATCACTCTCTTTCACCGGACGCAGATTCAAGGTCACGCACCGGGAAGAAATCGTAGGAAGCAGAGAATCCGCATTGCTGGTCAAAAGCAGGATCACCGCATAAGCCGGTGGCTCCTCGATGGTCTTTAACAATGCATTCTGCGCCTGCAGCGTCAGTTTTTCCGCTTCGTTCAGAATATAGATTTTATAAGGACCTGTATAAGGTTTGATGGATACATCATCAATCAGCTGGATACGAATATCCTCGATACCGATAGAATTCGGTTTCTCATGTGTGATCGTAATAATATCCGGGTGATTTTTGCTTAACGCTCTCTTACAGGAGTCACATTCCATACATGGATCTGTTCCATGCTTTTCACACTGCAGTGCCATGGCAAATGCAGAAGCCAACATCTTCTTTCCTGCTCCTACCTCACCGTTAAAAATATACGCATGTGAAACTTTCCCCATCTGAATGGCATTCTGTAAATGATTTACAACATCATCATGTCCAATGATCTCATGAAATCCTGCCATACAATCACCTCCTGTGTTCTTTTGTTTTCTGTGGTAATCTCCGGTTTTATCACCACAGGCTTCCACAGCTGCTTTTTTCACAATATCTCTGCGCAAAAGAATACTATATTATATTGTACTCTGTCTGCGGAATATCATTATTATAGCACACTCCTTAAATACTTTTCAATCTCAGAGTAGCCTCCCGCCCCGTCCATATTGGAAAATCTATGGGTGATTCCTGCCTGCCGGATCTTTTCCTCACTGAAATCCTGTGCATCTGCCAGAAATCTCCGGCACATTTCTTCGTATTTCGGTGCTTCCTGCGTCTCTTCCCTCGCGATCGCCCGCTTCAGGCGTTCTCCGTCTTCCACTTCTATATAAATGGGGCGGATCTTTTCCTCTCCATAATATGCCTTTAATTTTTCATAGGATTCCAGTGTTCCGATTCCCAGATAGCTTTTCTCTTCCAGATTCATATTATCCGCCGTAAAATACCGCCACAGCCCGTAAACCGTCTCATACCCCCGGTCTTCGATAATCTTTCCCTCTGCTTTCAGTTTCTGAAAATCCTCTTCCGTCACAAAATGGTACTCCCTGCCATCCAGTTCCCCGTCCCGGATCGGGCGGGTGGTGTAGATCACCAGACGTTCCAGAGAAAACTCCGGATTTCTTAAAAGGCGCTGATAAATCGTATCTTTTCCCGATGCGCTCTTTCCCATAATATAAAACAATTTGCCCATAATCAGCATTCTCTCTTTCTATTCACTCCCATCTATCTTACCAGACCACCGGAAACTCTTCCAGATATTTTAAACATTTCTTAAAAGAGTTTAGAAATCCTTTATCTCATTTCCATAAAATGGACACAAACTCCATGTATACTTACAGTATCAAAACAAAGAGGACGGCGGATACAGATGATGACAGCCAGAGCCGGTGACAAAGACTGAGCATCGTTGCCGGAATATTTTACAAACCCTGTGACTGTCGGACCTCGACAAAAAACAATTACCTTTTATATAGATTCGTGCAGCTGTTTGCACCAGCTGCCAAAACACTTTTTCATACTGCCGGGGCACTAAAACCCCGGCCCTCCCTTTTCTAATTATTGATATGCAATGCAAGTAAAACAAAATTGCCGCAGGAAGTTAAAATTCCTGCGGCAGTTTCGTTTCTCAATCGTAACGATTCAGTACCCTCGCGAAATACTGCCTACTGAATCGTTACTCTCAACCTTTATATTGTATATTTACTCTGTGCAAAAATATCTTACAGATATTTTTTCAGGACATCTACTTTATCCAGTTTTTCCCACGGCAGATCCAGATCATTTCTTCCGAAATGTCCGTAAGCTGCAGTCTGTTTGTAGATCGGTCTTCTCAGATCCAGCATCTTAATGATTCCGGCCGGTCTCAGATCGAAGTTTTCACGGATGATCTCTACCAGTTTTTCATCGCTCACTTTACCGGTTCCTGCGGTGTCTACGTTGATGGAAGTCGGATGTGCCACACCGATCGCATAAGACAGCTGGATCTCACACTGGTCAGCCAGACCTGCTGCTACAATATTCTTTGCAACATAACGTGCTGCGTAAGCTGCGGAACGGTCAACTTTAGTGCAGTCTTTTCCGGAGAAAGCTCCACCACCGTGACGACCATATCCACCGTAAGTATCTACGATGATCTTTCTTCCTGTCAGACCACTGTCACCGTTTGGTCCGCCGATTACGAATCTTCCTGTCGGATTTACAAAGAATTTGGTATCTGCATCTACCATCTCTGCCGGAAGAACCTCATCGAAGACATATTTTTTGATATCTTCGTGGATCTGTTCCTGTGTTACATCCGGATCGTGCTGTGTGGACAGTACGACTGCATCCAGACGGTATGCTTTTCCGTTATCATCATATTCTACAGTTACCTGAGATTTTCCGTCCGGTCTCAGATAAGCCAGTGTGCCGTCTTTTCTTACCTTTGTCAGCTGTCTGGTCAGTTTGTGTGCCAGAGAGATGGCCAGCGGCATATATTCTTCTGTCTCGTTGGTTGCGAAACCGAACATCATACCCTGATCTCCTGCTCCGATGGCATCGATCTCTTCGTCAGACATTTTATGTTCTTTTGCTTCCAGCGCTTTGTCGACACCCATAGCGATATCGGTGGACTGCTCGTCGATGGCTGTGATCACACCACAGTTCTCTGAATCAAAACCGTATTTTCCTCTGTCATATCCGATCTCACGAACGGTATCTCTTACGATTTTCTGGATATCTACATATCCTTTTGTTGTGATCTCACCCATAACCAGTACCAGACCAGTGGTGATGGCTGTCTCGCAGGCTACACGGCTCATCGGATCCTGTTCCATCAGTGCGTCCAGGACTGCATCGGAAATCTGGTCACAGATTTTGTCCGGATGGCCTTCGGTTACAGATTCTGAAGTAAACAAACGTTTTTCCATTCTCATTCTCCTTTTTCTCTGGGGTTTACCCCTGGGTGCTTTTCTCCCGGGTTTATCGTTTAAGATAATGTCATATCGCATTTTCTTTCCAACGTATAATCTAAAAATGAGCCCGCCAAAAGCGGACTCAATACTTCGATATATCAAATCCCCTTATTGTTCGATTACTCGCTCAGGTAGGCACCTTCCGTATCCGGGGTTGCCGTGACTTCACAGATCCTATGTATCTCCATCACTCTGAATAAGAGAAAAGCTTTCTATACAATTTACGTCTAATAACATAACGCAGTTTTGCCTGTTCGTCAAGGGGGTAAACGGTGTCAGGCACCATAAAATTTTTATAAATAGGTCAAATCCTGATTTTCATCCACTTTCCGTTCCGGAACCGTATGCCGCTTAGCATCAGACGACAGAACTGATCCGCTACGATACCCATCCAGATTCCGTAGATTCCCCAGCCAACAATATAGCAACATATATACGAAACAGCCGTTCTCACAAAGGTAACGCTGATGGTAGAACTGATCATGGTGTACACCACATCGCCCGCGCCGCGCAGTGCTCCGGTGAATACCACCTGACAGATCTGGAACAGCACGATCACTATCAGAATCCGGCTGATCCTCGCACCGATCTCCACGATATGTGCTTCTGCAAAGAACAGTCCGAACAGCCACTTTCCGCAAAACAGATAGAACATGGACATAAAAACAGCCATCACAAGTGCCACTTTTTCACAGGTCATCCCGTGTCGCTTTGCCTCCTGCGGTTCTTTGCTTCCGAGACTCTGCCCGATCAGTGCCACGGCTGCCGCCTGCATACCATCACCGAAAGAGAACGACAGGCTCAGCGCATTCATTCCCACCTGATGTGCCGCCATCGCCGCCGTTCCCATGTCAGCTGCCATCACAGCGGTTGACATAAAACCGATACGCATCAGAATCTGCTCCACGAATGTACTGCTTGAAAGTTTTAAGATTATTTTTACCGATTCGAACCGTTTCCACAGCCCTTCTTTTATAATATACGGAATACTGAGGAAAGAATCCTTCCGAAACAGTGACATTACACTGATCGTACACCCCACAACCGTTCCAAGCACCGTCGCCAGTGCTGCTCCGCGAATCCCCAGTTTAGGGAATCCAAGATGACCGCCGATCAAAAGATAATTTCCAATAATATTGACGATGCTGGATATGGTGTTGGTATACATCGCGATTTTGGTGTTTCCTGCCCCTCTCTGTGCAGCATTGATCACCATGGATATAATATTAAAGATCATCCCACCCATAATAATCTGAAAATAAATCACCGCTCCGTCATGGGTATCCGGTGCGGATCCACACTTTTCCATCAGCCATCCTGCCAGACTCACACAGGCAACCGTGATGACCGCGCCGAAGAGAATCGTAAGAAGGATTGCCTCTGCCAGCGTTTCATTTGCTCTTCTTTTGTCTTTTTCTCCTGTTCGTCTGGCAACGATCGCGGCAATCGCCACGTTCATCGCAAAAAATAAAGACAGTCCGAGGAATTTTGGCTGTGTCGTCAGTCCCACCGAAGCCACTGCTTCCGAACCGAGTCCACTGACCATATAGACATCAATCATGCCCGCCAGCGAGATAAAAAAAGACTCAAAGACTGCCGGCCATGCGATTTTCAATACTTTCGTCAATTGCTTTTTCTGTTCCACCCATCCGTTTTTCCGGCTTTCGCCGGATACCGAGTGTCCTTCCATCTGCTCACTCCTTTTCTTTCTCATGTACTCTCGGAATCTTCATAAATTCAAAATTCAAACACTTCCGGAAAAATAATCGGAATAAAATAAGTAACAGAAGCTCTTTTTCTACCGATCGTTCAGTAGCAAAAGAGCTTCCGCTTTTCGTATGCATCTTCGTCACTTTCCCACAGAGATACGATTATTTACGTGATCAATAAACCATGGGATCTTTTGATCCGTGATCCTGCCACACAATCTGCATTATAATATCCTGTCTGTTCTTACAGCTTGTCTCCTCTGCGGATATAACCCGGTTTTTCCGGCTCTGCAATAATCTGATTGCTGTGGATCAGTTTCGCATGTTTGTCAATGACCATATTTTCCACATGCACATCTTTGCCGATCACTACGTCTGCATTTACCACACAGTTGCGGACAACCGCACCCTTCCTGATCTCACATCCACGTCCAATGATTGAATTTTCTACCATTCCTTCTATCAGACATCCATTGGAAATTACGGATGATTTTACATTGCTGCCTTCAAAATACTGGGTCGGGCAGGAATCGTTGGTACGGGTATAGACCGTCCACTCTTCATGAAACAGCTCTCTTGCTTTCCTGCGGTCAAGCAGTTCTTCGTTGGCATCAAAATAACTCTTGAGATCGGTCATTGCTGCAAAATAACCTCTGTGAGATACTCCACGGATATCCATCTCTCCACAGGATTCATTGAGTGCATCTGCCAGTGTATATACGGAAGACAGCTTGCGTCCTTTATCGATCAGATCCAGGAAGATCTCTTTTTTCATTACATAGGTGTCCATGAAAATATTTCTGTTTTTTACATTTCCGTGGTTTGGTTCCAGAGACAGCACACCTTTTTGTTTGTTCAGATTCAGCACCTGGCAGTTCAGGAAATGATCTTTTGCATTGTCCACATTCTGATACATCAGTGTGATATCCGCACCGGATTCGATATGGTTCTGTAAAAATTCTTCGTAATCTGCAGTATAAACCATATAGCTTGGTACGATGACTACGTACTCTTCACTCATCTCCTCAATGGCATCCAGGTTTTCCACATAAGCTGCCAGATCCGTACTGTAAATACTATTTTCGTCTCCGTTTTCACAGAACAGAAGATTTAAATTGCCACGTTTGGAATTGATATTGTAGTGGCGTCCTGTTCCCAGATGTTCTACCAGGGAACGTGGCTTTCTACGGATGTACACCTGAATGGAATCAATTCCACTGTTACTCATATTGGAAATCGGGAAGTCGATCACACGATATCTTCCGAGAAAAGAGATCGCTCCGGTCGGACGATAAGCCTGCATCGGATTCCCCTGTATATTATTGCCTGCGAAATTTACGATTCCAAATGCTCTACTCATCTTATTCTTCCCCCTTTACACGTTTTGCAACCAGTTCGATATTTTCACTGTCTGCACTGCCGACAATCGCATTCTTTCCGATCTTTACGTGGTCCGCAACAAGGGCGCGTGTTACAACTGCACCTTCTTCTACTTCCACACCCGGCATCAGTACACTGTCAATAATTTTTGCTCCCGGTGCTACTTTTGCTCCTGTAAACAGGACAGAGTTCTTAACCAGACCATCCACGATACATCCCTGTGTGATAAATGCTCTCTCTATACTCGCCTGCGCACCGATATACTGTGGCAGTGCATCGGTATCCTGGGTATAGATCTTCCAGGAACTGTCGGCAAGATCCAGTGCATTGTTCTTATCCAGCAGATCCATATTGGCTTCCCATAAGGAATCGATGGTTCCCACATCTTTCCAGTATCCTTTGAACTTATACGCATACAGTGTTTTCTGGTCTTCCAGCATTCTTGGGATGATGTCTTTTCCGAAATCATGGTTGGAATCCGGATCTTTCATATCAGCAAGAAGCATCTTCCGAAGCAGTTTCCAGTTAAAGATATAGATTCCCATGGATGCCAGATTGCTCTTAGGCTCCGCAGGTTTCTCCTCGAATTCTACGATTTTTCCGCCTTCTTCTGTATTCATGATACCAAAACGGCTTGCTTCTTTCATCGGAACCTCGATAACGGCGATGGTTGCATCTGCATGATGTTCTTTGTGGTAATCAAGCATCTCATCGTAGTCCATCTTGTAAATATGGTCACCCGAAAGAACCAGCAGATATTCCGGTGCATAGGTATCAATAAAGTCAATGTTCTGAGAAATAGCATCCGCAGTTCCTCTGTATACGTCCAGGTTTGCATCTGCTTTTTCCCGTGGTGGCAGAATATATACGCCGCTGTCTTTGGTATCCAGACCCCATCTTCTTCCTGCGGCTGCATAACTGTTCAGCAGGACGGATTCGTACTGAGTCAGTACGCCGACTACATCGATTCCACTGTTTGCACAGTTACTCAGTGGAAAATCAATGATCCGATATTTTCCGCCGTATGATACTGCAGGTTTGGCAACTTTTTTTGTCAGGTCATGAAGTCTGCTTCCTCTTCCTCCAGCCAGGATCATGGCCAACATGTTATTTTGCTTCATATGTAAGCCCTCTCTTTCATATTTCTGTGTCTATTATACTATTTTTTATGCTATTATGCTACATATTTCCAGAAGAAAACTGAATTTATTGAATGATTTTACCAAATTCTAACATTTATATTTTTATTTTTCAGAACATTCTTCTGTTTCTTTCCATCGCTCTTATGTTTTCTCCGCAGGCACAGACATTGCCGGGGTTTCTGTTTTTTCACGGCAGACACGGGAGGCTTTCTCATAATTTTACAGAATCTTTAGAATTATCCTACTTTGTTTAGATGAAAAAGCACATGCTATATGCTATACTTGATATATCATTATGGGTACTTCTGCCCGTCTATATCAAAACAGAAAACAGGTGAAACTATGAAACTGAAAAATCGTATGGTTATCTCATTTTTTGTGATCATTCTGGTTCCTCTGATCCTGACCGGTGTTGCAGTTACCGGTTTTACCATGTATCAGGTCTGGTCACTGGAAAAGAAATATGGAATCGAAGGGGTTACTTATGAAAATCTCTCCAACAATACCATGCTGTTGAGCAAAATGACGCAGAAAACATTCTCCACTCTCGAGAAAACAGCCTCTTCGGATCCGGAAAAGCTGGAGGAAACTTCTTATCTGAATTCGCTGAATCAGGATCTGACCGGGAAAAATGCTTATCTGCTGATCCGGAAGGGTAACGATATGTTTTACTGTGGTTCCCCGACACAGGATGAACTGCTCTTTTCCGAACTTCCGGAATACGGCGATCCTTCTGCCGACAATGACCGTGGGGTCTATATCGGTGCCGATGTGCAGTCCCTTATCAAGCAGGTGGATTTTACCTTTACTGACGGTGTCAAAGGAAGTGCGTTTATTATTTTCCATTCCAATTCCATGGTTCCTCAGTTAAAGAAGATCCTGCTGGATACTGTGTTTGTGATCATCCTGATCCTGATTCTCACTGCCCTGGGGCTTTGTACCTGGACATATCGCGGCGTAATGACTCCACTGACTCAGCTGAAGGAAGCAACAAAAAATATCAAGGAAGGCAATCTGGACTTTACAATTGAAAAAACAGGTGTGGATGAGATCGGAGATCTATGTGATGATTTTGAGGAAATGCGCAAACGCCTGAAGGAGTCTGCTGAAGAAAAAGTGGCATTTGACAAGGAAAATAAGGAACTGATCAGCAATATTTCCCATGATCTGAAGACACCGATCACAGCTGTCAAGGGTTATGTGGAAGGCATCATGGACGGCGTGGCAGACACGCCGGAGAAGATGGACCGATATATCCGCACCATCTATAATAAGGCAAATGAAATGGACCGGCTGATCAACGAACTGACCTTTTATTCCAAGATTGATACAAACCGGATCCCGTATACGTTCAACAAGATTCATATCAGTGATTATTTTGAAGACTGTGTAGATGAACTGAGTGTAGAACTGGACTCAAGCGGTATATCGCTGACATATTTCAATTATCTGGAAGAAGATGCGGTGGTAATTGCAGATGCAGAGCAGTTAAAACGTGTCATCAACAATATCATCAGCAATTCTCTGAAATATATGAACAAACCGAAAGGTGTGATCAATATCCGCCTGCGGGATGTAGGAGATTTTATTCAGATTGAAATTGAAGATAACGGAAAAGGAATCGCACAGAAGGATCTGGCAAATATTTTCGAGCGTTTCTACCGCACGGATGCTTCGAGAAATTCTTCTAAGGGCGGAAGCGGTATCGGTCTTTCCATCGTTAAAAAGATCATGGAAGATCACGGCGGTCAGGTCTGGGCAACAAGTAAAGAAGGCACAGGTACTACCATGTATCTGGCTTTGAGAAAATATCAGGAGGTACCTGTACATGAGTAAAATATTAATTATCGAAGATGAAGAAGCAATCGCAGATCTGGAAAAGGATTATCTGGAGCTGAGCGGGTTTGAAGTAGAGATCGAGCATCGGGGTGATGTCGGACTAAAACGTTCTCTGACAGAAGATTTTAATCTGGTGATCCTGGATCTGATGTTGCCGGAGATGAACGGGTTTGATATCTGCCGGGAGATCCGGGCCCAGAAGAACACGCCGATCATTATGGTTTCTGCCAAGAAAGATGACATTGACAAGATCCGGGGACTTGGACTCGGAGCAGATGATTACATGACAAAACCTTTCAGTCCCAGTGAACTGGTGGCAAGAGTAAAAGCGCATCTGGCGCGGTATGAGCGGCTGATCGGATCGGGTGTACAGGAAAATGATATTATTGAGATCCGCGGGATCAAGATTGATAAGACAGCACGAAGAGTCTGGGTGAATGGAGAGGAAAGGAATTTTACCACCAAGGAATTCGATCTTCTGACCTTCCTGGCACAGAATCCGAACAGAGTGTTTACAAAGGATGAGTTATTCCGGGAAATCTGGGATATGGAGTCTGTGGGAGATATTGCTACGGTTACGGTGCATATTAAGAAGATCCGGGAGAAGATCGAGTTTAATACGGCAAAACCGCAGTATATTGAAACGATCTGGGGGGTTGGATATCGGTTTAAAGTTTGATAAAAACAGGGATTCGTTCCTATATTTACGGTACTGACAAAGGTCCGTCGAAGAAAGGCGCCCTCATGGAAAGCAGGCAGGGTCTGCGCTCGGTTTGAGCCTGTAGTCTCAAACTCGTGCTCGACAATCTGCCAACTTTCCATGAGGGCGCCTTTCTTCGACTGCGATTGTGGTGTGGAGAAGGTTGCGGTCGTAATTGTATAGATTTTCCATTTGCCAACGCACAGCAATCGGCTGACCGTTTCCGGTCCAGGCAACACTGTGTGGGCGCTTAAGGGAAGCTTTGAAATCCGACGCTTACGTAGACTTTTGCTTGGGTCAGCTGACCCAAGCAAATTATAGTCGGAGTTAGCGGCTAGTTCAAAGTTCCCCTGCCCACGTTGCCGGGACCGGAAACGGTCATCCGGCCGCGTCCGTCCTACAACATATGATTTACTAAATAAAATTACTCTTCAATCGTAACCTTATCCAGATGCCAGATCTCATCCACATACTGCTGAATCGTTCTGTCAGAAGAGAATTTACCTGCACTGGCAGTATTCAGAAGAGCCATCTTCGCCCATCTTTCGCTGTCTCTGTAAGCAGCTTCCACCTTCTTCTGTGCTTCTGCATAAGACTTGAAGTCTGCCAGGATAAAGTAAGTATCTGCACGATCACTGCAGTTTGTGTTCAGCAGAGAATCGTAGATCTCATGGAACATGTTGAAATCTCCGTTGGAGTAAGTTCCATTGATCAGCTGCATCAGTACGTTACGGATATCCGGATCGTTGTTGAAGTACTGCATTGGATCGTATCCGCCGTTGTTTTCGTAGTTGATAACCTGATCAGCGGTCAGACCGAAGATGAATGCATTCTCTGCACCAACTTCTTCTACGATTTCCACGTTTGCACCATCCATGGTTCCCAGAGTCGGTGCACCGTTCAGCATGAACTTCATATTACCGGTACCGGATGCCTCTTTACTTGCAGTGGAGATCTGTTCGGAAACATCTGCTGCTGCGAAGATCAGTTCCGCATTGGATACACGGTAGTTTTCGATAAATACAACTTTCAGTTTACCATTGATAGAAGCATCGTTATTGATCACATCTGCAACAGAATTAATCAGTTTAATGGTCAGTTTTGCACGGCGATATCCGGCAGCTGCCTTTGCACCGAAGATGAATGTTCTTGGATAGAAATCCATTTCCGGATGTGCCTTAATCTCGTTGTACAGATACATAACGTGCAGAATATTCATCAGCTGACGTTTGTACTCATGCAGTCTCTTAACCTGAACATCGAAGATAGAATGAGGATTGACTTCGATTCCGTTGTGCTCCTGGATGTATTTTGCCAGACGTACTTTGTTCTGATATTTGATATTCATGAACTCCTGCAAAGCTTTCTTGTCATCCACGTAAACTTTCAGTTTTGCCAGTTCCGGCAGATCGGTGATCCAGCCGTCACCGATGTGATCTGTAATCCAGTCAGCCAGCAACGGGTTCGCATGCATCAGGAAACGTCTCTGTGTGATACCGTTTGTCTTATTGTTGAATTTCTCCGGATACATCTCGTAGAAATCTTTCAGTTCCTGTTTCTTCAGGATCTCTGTATGCAGTCTTGCAACACCGTTTACAGAATAACCGCCGGCGATTGCCAGGTGAGCCATCTTAACCTGTCCGTCGTAGATGATTGCCATTTTCCGGATCTTTTCCTGATTTCCCGGATATTTGTTCTGGATCTCCAGGATAAATCTGCGGTTGATCTCTTCGATGATCTGATATACACGAGGAAGCAGTTTGGAGAACAGCTCGATCGGCCATTTTTCCAGAGCTTCTGCCATGATGGTATGGTTGGTGTATGCACAGGTATGCGTTGTGATATCCCATGCTTCTTCCCAGGTCATTCCTTCTTCATCCAGCAGGATACGCATCAGTTCGGCAACCGTCATGGTCGGATGGGTATCGTTCAGCTGGAAGGTTACTTTCTTCGGCAGATCATGCAGATCGTCGTGGTTCTTTTTGAATTTTGCGATTGCTTCCTGGATACTTGCAGAAATGAAGAAATACTGCTGTTTCAGACGAAGCTCTTTACCTGCATAATGGTTATCATTCGGGTACAGAACCTCTACGATATTCTTAGCCAGGTTTTCCTGTTCAACGGCTTTATGATATTCTCCCTTGTCAAACAGATCCAGACGGAAATCAGTGATCGGTTCTGCATCCCAGATTCTCAGAGTGTTGACGATCTTGTTATTGTAACCAACGATCGGCATATCGTAAGGAATAGCCATTACAGACTGATAACCTTCCTGGATGAACTGATTTCTTCCGGTAGCTGCATCATATTCCACGCGTACATATCCGCCGAATTTTACTTCTTTTGCATATTCCGGACGACGCAGTTCGAATGGATAACCATCTTTCAGCCAGTTATCCGGTACTTCTATCTGATAGCCGTCTTCGATTTTCTGTTTGAACAGACCATAGTGATAACGGATACCACAGCCATATGCACAGTATCCCAGAGTTGCCAGAGAATCCAGGAAACATGCTGCCAGTCTTCCCAGACCACCGTTACCCAGTGCCGGATCCGGCTCCTGATCTTCGATCACGTTCAGATCAAATCCCAGCTCGTCCAGTGCTTCCTTTACTTCTTTATATGCAGTCAGATTGATCAGATTATTACCCAGGGCACGACCCATCAGAAACTCCATGGAAAGATAATATACGATCTTCGGATCATCTTTCTCATACTGTTTTTGAGTTGCCAGCCAGTTATCGATAATAACATCTTTTACAGCCAGAGAAACGGCCTGGAAGATCTGCTGCTGTGTTGCTTCATCGATTGTCTTACGGTAAAGCATCTTTACGTTTTCTTTGACCGCTTTTTTAAACTCTTCTTTTTTGAAATGACTGTCTAACATTGGAAACCTCCTCATTTGCAATGATATTTATAATGATACAGAAAGCAAACAGATCCTGTATCATGAAAAAAGGGGCTGATACATTTGTACCCGCCCCCTGATCCACATACTTTGTTACAATTTGCTAATTGTAAAGGTACTGAATTTTCAATACAACTAATTCATTTTCTCAACTCCCAGTGTTACTTCCTGGGAATTGATATTCCAGGATTTTACATAACCCTGAGCAGTATCGGTAAGTAGCTTCTCTGCCAATACCTCTGCCTGAATCTCTTCCGCATGTGCCTTCATAATGTCTTCAATTACTTTGTTGTCTTTCACATACACCTGGATCTTATCCATTACTTCAAAGCCAGCTTCTTTTCGCATGGTTTGGATCTTGCTGATGATCTCTCTTACGAAACCTTCTTCGATCAGTTCCGGAGTCAGATTGGTATCCAGAACAACTGCGATATCGTTGTCAGACTCGGTTACATAACCTTCCATCTGTGCAGTTTCGATCAGCAAATCCCCTTCTGATAATACAACTTCATTACCGTCGATGTCAAGTTTTAACTCGCCGTTTGCACGAAACTCAGCCATGGCTTTGTTTCCGTCAAGTTCGCTTAATGCTTTACGGATACCGTTTAAAAGTTTTCCGTATTTCGGTCCTACGGTCTTCAGCTGCGGTTTGAAGCTGTAAGAAATAAAGTTTTCGATGTTATCGGTGAATTTTACTTCTTTTACGTTCAGCTCGTCTGCGATGATCGCGGTAAAGTATTCGGACAATCCGTACGGAGCTTTTACATACATGGCTGCGATCGGCTGACGGTTCTTGATGTTTGCAGTATTTCTGCAGGCACGGCCCATAACAACCACATTCAGCAGGTGGTCCATATTTGCTTCCAGATCTTTGTCGATCCATTCTTTGTTGGCAACCGGGAAGTCACACAGATGAATGCTTTCCGGAGCATCTTTATCGATGCTTCTTACCAGGTTCTGGTAGATATCTTCGGTCATGAACGGAATCATCGGAGCAGCAACTTTGGAGATGGTTACCAGAGAAGTGTACAGTGTCATATAGGCATTGATCTTATCCTGTTCCATTCCTTTCGCCCAGAAACGTTCACGGCTTCGTCTTACATACCAGTTACTCATATCATCTACGAATTCCTGCAGTGCTCTTGCAGCTTCCGGGATCCGGTAGTTGTTCAGGTTGTCGTCTACGGTCTGGATCACGGTATTCAGTTTGGACAGCAGCCATTTGTCCATAACGGACAACTTATCATAATCCAGGGTGTATTTTGTTGCATCGAACTCATCGATATTTGCATAGAGTACAAAGAACGCATAGGTATTCCACAGAGTACTCATGAATTTTCTCTGACCTTCCTGTACCGCTTTTCCATGGAAACGGTTCGGCAGCCACGGTGCACTGTTGATATAGAAGTACCAGCGGATCGCATCTGCCCCGTATGTCTGCAGTGCATCGAACGGATCTACCGCATTTCCTTTGGACTTACTCATCTTCTGACCATTTTCATCCTGTACATGACCCAGTACGATAACGTTCTGGTACGGAGCCTTGTTGAATAACAGGGTGGATTCCGCCAGCAGAGAGTAGAACCATCCACGGGTCTGGTCTACTGCTTCTGAGATAAACTGTGCCGGGAACTGCTGTTCAAAAAGTTCTTTATTTTCAAATGGATAATGATGCTGCGCAAATGGCATTGCTCCTGAGTCGAACCAGCAGTCGATAACTTCCGGTACTCTGTGCATCGGTTTTCCGCACTCCGGGCATTTGATGGTGATGTCATCGATGTACGGACGATGGAGTTCTACGGTTTTTGCACGCTCGTCACCGCTCATCTCATACAGTTCTTCTCTGCTTCCCACAGAATGCTGGCATCCGCACTCACATTCCCAGATATTCAGAGGAGTTCCCCAGTAACGGTTTCTGGAAATACCCCAGTCCTGCACATTCTCCAGCCAGTCGCCGAAACGACCTTTACCGATGCTTTCCGGGATCCAGTTGATGGTATTGTTGTTACGGATCAGATCATCTTTTACCGCTGTCATCTTGATAAACCAGGATTCTCTTGCATAATAGATCAGTGGTGTATCACAACGCCAGCAGTGTGGATATTCATGCTCGAATTTCGGTGCTTCGAAGAGTTTTCCTTCTTTGTCCAGATCCACCAGAACTTTCGGATCAGCATCTTTTACAAAGATATCTGCATACGGAGTTTCTTTGGTCAGATGACCTTTTCCATCTACAAACTGTACGAACGGCAGATTATAGTTGCGTCCGATACGGCTGTCATCTTCACCGAAAGCCGGTGCGATATGAACGATACCGGTACCATCGCTCATGGTTACGTAAGTATCGCAGGTAACAAAATGTGCTTTCTTTTTCTGTTTTGCTGCTGCTTCGCCTGCGCATGCATACAGCGGTTCGTATTCTTTGTATTCCAGATCTTTTCCTGTATATTTCTCAAGAACTTCGTAAGCCGGTTTTTCTTCGTCTCCCAGTTTGCCAAGCACTTTGTCCAACAAGGCTTCTGCCATGTAATAGGTGTATCCGTCAGCTGCCTTTACTTTACAGTAAGTCTCATCCGGGTTCACACACAGTGCCACGTTGGAAGGCAGTGTCCACGGAGTTGTGGTCCATGCCAGAAAATAAGCATCTTCGCCGATCACTTTAAAGCGAACGATCGCGGAGCGTTCTTTTACGGTTTTGTATCCCTGAGATACTTCCTGTGCGGAAAGCGGTGTTCCACAGCGCGGACAGTAAGGTACGATCTTGAATCCTTTATATAACAGACCTTTGTCCCAGATCTGTTTCAGTGCCCACCACTCAGACTCGATAAAATTATCATCATAAGTTACATATGGATGCTCCATATCAGCCCAGAAACCTACCGTAGAAGAAAAATCTTCCCACATGCCTTTGTATTTCCAGACACTTTCTTTACACTGCTGGATAAATGGTTCCATACCATATTCTTCGATCTGTTCTTTTCCGTCCAGCCCCAGTTTCTTTTCTACTTCCAGCTCTACCGGAAGACCATGGGTATCCCAGCCGGCTTTTCTCGGTACCATGTATCCTTTCATGGTACGGTAACGTGGGATCATATCCTTGATGACACGGGTCAGTACGTGACCGATATGCGGTTTTCCGTTTGCTGTCGGCGGTCCGTCATAAAATGTGTAGGTTTCTCCCTGTTTTCTCTGTTCCATACTTTTTTCAAAAATATGATTTTCCTTCCAGAACTGTTCTGTCTTTTTCTCTCTGTCCACAAAGTTCAGATTGGTTGACACTTTCTGATACATCTCAGAATCCTCCTTTATTATTTTCAAAAGCGGTTTGTTATACTTCTTCCTGTAAATCCAAAAAGCCTTCGTCCCTGTAACAGGACGAAGGCTACATTACCATCGTTATACCACCTCTTACAATGTACGGGCTCTTCACCGATACACCTTCCCTTTAACGGCGGAACAACCGGCATCTCCTACTACCCGCAGGTTTCAGAGTGCAACTCAGGAGTGATGTTCATCTGACCGACCGGCACCGGGCTTCCACCTCCCCCGGCTCGCTGAGGCTTTCAGGCACAGACTACTGTCTCCGTCTTCGTTTTTACTAACCCTCATTATATATACCTGGCAAAGTGGTTGTCAAGGAATTTTACTGTTTTTCAAGGGTAAATTTCGCTTTATTTGTTGTTGTACTGTCCGTACCGATAAAAATTTCGAAAATACCTGCTTCACTCTCAAAAATATTATTTTCACTCAGGAAACAAAGCTGTGGTTCCGTAATGGTAAATTCCACTCTTGCCTCTTCTTCCGGCTGCAGGGTAACTTTCCGGAAATCTTTCAGTTCTTTAACTGGTCGTACCACGCTTGCGGCAACGTCATGGAGATACAGCTGGATGGTTTCGGTTCCGGCACAGGTGCCTGTATTTTTTACGGTTACCGCTGCCCGGATGCTTTCTCCGTCTTTCATGCTGTCTTTGTCCAGAGAAACTTCCGAAACAGTAAAGGTCGTATAGCTCAGCCCGTAGCCGAACGGATACAGCGGTGCGTTCGGGATGTCCAGATATTTGGAACGGAAACGATCCTTGTCTTTGCCTTCCACATGGGGACGGCCGGTGGCATATTCGTTATAATGAACCGGAACCTGTCCCACACAGTACGGGAAACTCATCGGCAGTTTTCCGGTCGGGTTGTATGCACCGTACAGAACATCTGCGATCGCTCCGGCTCCCTCTGTGCCGGGCATCCATACTTCCAGAATGGCTTTTACTTTCGCCTTGATGTCGCGGATATCTAACGGACGTCCGGAGAACAGAACCACGACGATGTTGTCATTGACTTCTGCTACCCGATCCAGTAATTTCTGCTGAATCTCCGGAATCTGAATATTCGCATTACTGGTTGCCTCTCCTGACTGCAGACGGTCTTCACCGATACAGAGGACTACTTTTTTGGCTCCGGCTGCTGCCTTTACTGCCTCTTCCAACATCTGTGCCTCTTCCTGCGGTGTACAGGAAGATTCCTGTGTTCCCTCGGTGAATCCTTCCAGAACCACATCCGCGCCAAGCATCGGGGAACCCTGTGCAAAGACTACATTTTCTGCCAGATTTTCCTGTTTCAGCACTTCCCTGATTGTTTTTACATCTTTCGCCTCTCCGATGATCGACCAGGATCCCATCAGATTTCTGGTGTTTACATAAGGTCCGATATATGCTGTTTTTTCCGTTTTCTTTAGCGGCAGTATCTGTTCTTCATTTTTCAGCAGAACAAAGGATTTTCTTGCTGCTTCTCTTGCCAGTCTGCGGTGTTCTTCACATAGGATCACCTGTTTTTCCTTTTCTTCATCCGCATCTTTATACGGATGTTCGAACAGTCCCAGTTTATTTTTCAGCTCCAGTATCCGCATACAGCACTCGTCTATCAGTTCTTCCGAAATCGTTCCTTCCTTCACCAGACGGCACAGGTTATCGCTGTAGATTCCTGCCATCATATCGATATCCACACCGGCTTTTACCGCACGGATTGCAGCCTCTTCTTTATCTGCACAGTATCCGTGATAAATCATCTCTTCGATCGCAGCCCAGTCAGAGATCAATACACCGTCAAATCCCAGTTCATCGCGGAGAATATTCCGCATCAGCTTTTTACTGCCCGTGGCCGGTACACCGTTCAGCGTATTAAAGGATGTCATCACAAGCGCAGCTTTCGCATCGATCCCGGCCTTGTAGGACGGCAGATAGAACTCACGGAAGGTATGCTCGGATAACTCTACCGTGTTATAATCTCTTCCGGCTGTCGGTGCACCGTATCCTGCAAAATGTTTCACGCAGGCACCGATCCGGTATTCCTCACGCAGATCCTCTCCCTGGAAACCGCGTACCATACTCTCACAGAACAGTCCATTCAGATACGGATCCTCCCCGGTGGACTCCATCACGCGTCCCCATCTGGCATCACGTACCAGGTCTGTCATCGGGGCAAAGGTTACATGCAGGCCGCTGACAGCAGCCTCTTTTGCTGCGACAGCAGCACATTTTTCTGAAATTTCCGGTTCAAAGGTTGCTCCCTGAGCCAGCGGGATTGGAAATACCGTCTTGTATCCGTTGATGATATCCAGCATAAATAACAGCGGAATATGATGTGGATGTTTTTCCATGTAGGCTTTCTGGATCTTTTTTACATTCTCCGCACCCATCGATCCGATAACAGATCCGGACAGTGCGATATTTTCCTCTGTAAATCCCATCTCTGCCATCGGTCCTGTGATCACCGTATCGTCTGCAAAGAATCCGCCGACCACCTGGCTCATCTGATTGACTTTTTCTTCCAGGGACATATCATTTAATAAAGCGATTAACTGCTCTTTTGTCATCGTTCTTCTCCTTATTGCGTCTTTGTAGTATTGGTTTTATTCTCCATAAGTTTACATAATGTTATTTTTAAATATCTTACTGTTTCTGATCCAACCATATATTTTATATCCACTATATAACACTCTGCCACTGTTTTGCAAGTCCGTTCAGATACATTTTCTGTTACTGTGTACTGTACCCATTTCTTACAACCCGACGGATTCCAGGTTTTTTGTCGTATTTTGTCCATGGCTGTGGTATAATAGTTGAAATCAGGGTCTGCAGACCCTGTATTTTATAATGCAAAAATGGAAATCAAAGGAGTTTTTTATGAACAATCGAAGATACCGTCATCGCCTTCTCGCGCTCTCGGCGTCTATTTTGCTGGGCCTGTCCGGTCTGTCTTCTTCTGCGGTTGATGCTGCAGAAGTTACTGTTGAGCAACCGGCGGCAGATACCACGGTTTCTCAGGACACGGGAAATCCATCCGCAGACACCAAAGAAGCGGCAGAAGGTCAGACCGAAGGCGAAACGACGGAACCGGAACGAATCGAACCGGATGCCTACTTTGAGCCAATCCAGTCCAACGACACCGCCAACTGGCCACAGGGGCCTGCCGTATGGGCAGAATCAGCCGTTGTCATGGATCTGGACAGCGGGACTTTCCTCTATTCCAAAAACATGGATGTCGCAAAGTATCCGGCCAGTATCACTAAGATTCTCACCACACTGATCGCGATCGAACATTCCCGTCCGTCCGAAAAAGTCACTTTTTCGGAAAATGCTGTCTACGGCATCGAACAGGGAAGTTCCAATATCGGGATCCGGCTTGGGGAAAACCTGACTATGGAAGACTGTCTGTACGGCATGATGCTCGAATCTGCCAATGAAGTCTGTATCGCCGTGGCGGAACATATCAGCGGCAGTGTGGATGCATTCGTGGAACTGATGAACCAGAAAGCAGCTTCCCTGGGATGCACGAACACGCATTTTACCAACCCGAACGGGCTTCCGGACGAGAATCATTATACGACGGCACATGATATGGCACTGATCGCACAGGCGGCATACAACAATGCAACGTTCCGCAAGGTCTGCCAGACGACTACCTACTGCATCGGAAAGACCAACAAGTGTGGGGAAGAGCGATGGCTGAGCAACCATCATAAGATGCTTCCGGACAGGGATTATACGTATGAGGGATGTACCGGCGGCAAGACCGGATTCACCCAGGCGGCCTTAAACACACTGGTCACTTACGCAGAGCGGAATGGCCGACAGCTTGTATGTGTATCGCTTCGAACCAACGGAAGACAGATTTATACGGATACGGCTTCCCTTCTCGATTACGGATTCAATAATTTCCAGAATTATTCCATCTTCAACCGGAAAACCTGGGCAGATGCAAAGATGCTGTACCCATCGCTGTACTTCGGACAGCCCGAGACAGTTGCAAATCTCCGCCCGACCTGCACGGTAACGCTGCCGGCCGGCATGGATCTGTCCTCCGTAGAGACCACCTGCAACCCGGGAGACGGAACCCTCTGCCGCAGCTATACATACAACCAGTATCCGGTAGGCTACGAATCCATCCCGGACACTGCGATCCAGGCACTGTTACACAGTGAACCCACAAACATCTGCAAAAAGTCCGGCAGCGCTGCTGCATCTGATCTCGGAAATTCTGCAAAAGAAACAGCTTCCGGTATTTTCCAGAAAGTACTCGCATTTGTCGCTCCTGTGGGCACGGTGATTACTTCTTTTGTCACCTCTGTCTTTACAGCTGTCCCCTGGTATTACTTTGCACTGGGCGGTGTGTTGTTTCTGATCATCATTATGGAGATTGTGCTTGCGATGAAGAAAAAGAAGAAACGTAAGAAGAAAAAAACAGCCAGAAAGAAAAACGTAAAATAAAGAAACAGGCAGATATGAATTCATAAAATCATATCTGCCTGTTTCTTTGCATCGTATACCAATAATTATTTCTTATCCACTTTTCTTCTGCAATCTATTTTTCTATCGTTACCTGATTTACGCCAAGGATCTTTGAAATCATTGCATTCGGTATGTTTTCCTTTATCTATCTATCATAGAACGACAAATCTCTTTTTTCGTATTTTACACTCCGATTAAATCTCTTTCCCTTTCGTTCCGATCGCATGTACCACAAACGGAATAAACAGTGTGATCAGTGCTGCATAACCAAGGTAAGCATATCCTTTCTTGACAACTGTCATCAGACCGAACTGTGCGATTGCGAAAGCCAGGAAGGTAAAGATTGCAGTGAAGACTGCATTTCTTGCCAGATGGCCTTTTGCTTTTTTCTCTTTGCTGTCCATGCGGCGTTCCATCGCGTTAACGCAACGGGTTACAATACCGGAGATCATGTTTACGGCTGTGGAGATAGCGCCGAGGATGATCAGGATCGAGATGATCGGGGTCAGGATACCGGAACCTACGCCATTTTGCACCAGAACCAGCATCGGAACGGATGCGGTGGCCAGCTCTGCCACGTAGGCGATGGCCAGCAGACCGAAGATGGAAAGTTCCATGGCCAGGAAGTTGCAGATGAACATCCAGATGGCTGCTTTGTTGATCTGCTTTACATCGGTAACATCTTCCATATGCTGGTACATAACAGATACCGATGCCAGCTGGAAGAAGAAATACAGGACTGCGGACCACAGTGCCGGGCCGAATGCACCGGTCTCAGACGAGATCACCGGCATCTCTCCGGAAGTCATGCGCCCGATGGAGGCTGTGATATCACCCCACTGTGCGATGATATTCGGAACCAGTACCAGTACCAGACCGATGATGATCAGCACACTCAGAGTAGAAGCACATTTTCTTACTACATTGGTTCCATACAGAGCAATGAAGAAGATAAATGCTGCGATGATCAGTGTACATACCCAATATGGGATGCCAAACAGTGTCTGTAAGGTAGAACCTCCGGTTGCAAATGCTGCAGCGGATGCGGTACCGATCATGATCAGGTAACAGATCTCATACAGGTTGGACATCACGTGGCGAGTCTTACCATACATGCTGTCTGAAAAACTTCTGTAGTCGTATGTTTTGTGTTTGTATGCATAACGCATGCCATACCAGAAAAACAGTGCATATAAGCCCTGTGTGACCAGTGGCAGGATCAGACACCAGATACCGTAATTAATAAAGTACTGATAGATCTGTGCGCCGGATGCGAATCCTCCGCCAAACTGTGTGGTAAATGCCACGAACGCAAGTCCCATCGCCAGAGGCATCTTACTTTTATCGACCAGTAATGATTTTTTCTCACTCATATTTTCTTTCCCCCGATTTCCTTTATTGTCGGAATATTTCTGATTATTTATTAAACTCGATCACCTTACCCGGATTGAGGATCAGTTTATCATCAAACGCCAGCTTGATGGATTTGTACAGCTGGATCATCCGCGGTCCCACGAACTCTTCCAGGAATTCCAGACGGCCGTTTCCGATACCATGCTCTCCGGATAACTGTCCACCCAGTTCTTTGGACAGTGCGTACAGTTCTGTCAGACTGGCGTGGGTTGCTGCCTTCCACTCTTCATCACTCATCTCCGGTCCTCGAAGCATCTCGGTGTGGATGTTTCCGTCTCCACAGTGACCACAGGGCTCTACACGGATGCCATGGGCACTTGCGATCTTTTTCGCTGCCTTTACATACTCTGCGATTCTTGCTCTCGGGACAACCACATCACACTCTTCCTGTGCCACTGAATCCGCTTTCATGCCTTCCAGGATACCGCCGCGCACACTCCATACCGCTCCGGCGCGTTCCGGTGTTCCGGCGATTGCACAGTCCAGAGCTCCGTTTGCCAGTGCTGCCTCTGCAGCGGCTTCCACAGCACTGTCAAGTTCCTGCTTACTCGAAGCATCGTACATTACGATCAGAACTGCCTCACCCTCTTTCACCGGAAACATTTTGTTCAGGTTCCGCTCTACAATGTCTATCAATTCTCGCTCAAGGAATTCTATCGCAGTCGGTACAAATGGCAGTTCCAGTACCTTCGGAACCATATCCGCACACTCTTCAAGGCTCTTAAACGGCATAACCAGCGTACAGGTGCAGGTCGGTGCCGGAAGCAGTTTTAATGTCACTTCCGTCAGGATACAAAGGGTTCCCTCGGAACCGATGATCAGGTCTTTCACATCATATCCGGTCGTATTTTTCACAACATTGGATGAAAAATTCATGATCGATCCGTCCGGCATAACTGCCTCGATACAGCGGACAAAATCTCTCGTCAGTCCGTAACGGACCGCTTTCATACCGCCGGCATTTGTAATGACATTACCGCCAATGGATGCAGTCTTTTCCCCCGGATCCGGCGGGTAGAACAGTCCGCCTGCTGCGGCTGCCGCCTGAATATCAATCAACAGTGCACCCGGCTGGGCAGTGATCGTCTGATTCTTCCGGTCAATCGGGAAAATCTTGTTCATCCGCATGACAGATAACATGATACCGCCGTATTTGCAGGTAGCTCCTCCTGCCAGACCGGTTCCCGCTCCACGGCAGACCACCGGGATATTTTCTTTATACGCATATGCCATAATGGCTGATACTTCTTCTTTGTTCACAACTTCCACGTACAGATCCGGCTGATACACGCCGTACTCCGGCATCTCATCCCGATAATATTCGCTGGCGATCTCCGCTCCCACCCATACACGGTCAGGCGCGGTGACAGAACGGATATAGTCACAATCCTGGGAAGTCATTTTCTTATAAGGGTATGCCATGACTTAGTCCTCCTTCTGTTTTTTTGCCAATGCTGTCAGTTCTGGGACAACCTGGTATAAATCATCTACGATACAGTAATCTGCCACACCGAAGATCTGTGCCTGTGGATCTGTGTTGATCGCTACGATACATTCCGATCCGTTCATACAGGAGGTGAACTGGATCGCTCCGGACACCCCGCAGGTGATGATCAGTTTCGGCCGCACGGTACGGCCGGACAGACCGATCTGATGCGCCGTATCGCCAAATCCGTTTTCCACCATCGGACGGGTAAAGGCCAGCTGACCGCCAAGGGCTTCTGCCAGTTCCCGGCACATTTCCACATCTTTTTCATTTCGTACGCCACGGCCTGCTACCACCAGCACATCCTCTTCTTCCAGGCTCTTGACTTTATCGATCACCTCAGAAGAAAGGATCTTGATTCTCGATTCTGCCATCTTTTCATTGACCGGACAGACAACCACTTCGCCGTGCGGGTTCGCTACCACTTCAGCTTTATCCATGACTTTATATCTCACCGTCGCAAACTGTGGTCTGGACTTTGTGATTCCGATCTGTGCCATGATATTGCCGCCAAATGCAGGACGTACCTGGATCATATCGGTATTTGGTTTGATATCCAGTGTGGTACAGTCTGCGGTCAGACCGGTATGGAAACGGGTCGAGAGCCGCGGTGCCAGGGAACGTCCCAGTGCGGTTGCTCCGATCAGTACAGAACTCGGTTTATTTGCCGCGATACAGTCTGCCACTGCATCTGCATAGCAGTCTGCCCGAAATCCTTCAAATCCCGGATCTTCATATACATACACATGGTCCACACCATAAGGAAGCAGCTTTTCGGCATTTTCCTTCGTTCCTTCGCCGCCTACGATCACACAGTTGACTTCGTAACCGACTTTTCCTGCCATCTTTCTGGCTTCTCCCACAAGTTCGTAGGTCACCGGATGGATCTCGCCACGCTCCTGTTCCACATAGATCAGGAAGTTTTTCCAGTCATCTTTGTTAAATGCTTTTGCTTTCTGCTCAAACTGTATGGCCTTCTCCGGACAGTTTCTCACACAGAGACCACACATACGGCAGCTTTCGCTGACTACGATTCCCGCTCCCTCTATGGTCAGCGCACCAAAAGGACATTTTTCCACGCAGATTCCGCAGAGACTACATTTGTCTGCATCAAATTTCATAAATTCCATATGTATCTGTTCCTCCTATATGATCTTCTTTCCGGTTAAGATGGAAAAAAGTTCCTCTGCTTTTTCTTTCGCACTGCCTTCCAGATAGACCTGTTTTTCTCCTTCCGGTGGTGCAAACATACGCTCTACAGAGGTAGGAGATCCTACCAGACCATATCGGCTCAGATCCTGATCCGGCATATTCTCAAAGCTCAGAATACGGATCGGACGGTCTGCGGTTGCTTTTTTTAGCAGATAGGACGGCAGACGCGGTACACAGGTATCTTTGTCGATTGTCAGAAGACACGGATACGGTATCTCGGATATCTGAGATACACTGACCAGATCCTGACGGACCTGAATGGCTTTCTCATTCACATCCACGATCTCTGCCACCCATGCAGCATGCGGAATCGTCAGATGTTCTGCGATCGCCGGTCCTACCTGTGCGGTATCGCCATCGGTTGTCTGTCTTCCGCAGATGATCAGGTCCGCGCCGCCAATCACCTGGATCCCCTGTGCCAGCGCATAAGAGGTGGCAAGCACATCGGCTCCTGCAAATTTTCTGTCAGAGAGTATCACCGCATCGTCAGCACCCATCGTATAAGCATCGCGCATCATTTCCTCTGCCTGCGGCGGTCCCATCGTCAGTACCGTTACGGTTCCTCCCACTTTTTCACGGATCTGAAGGGCTGTCTCCAGCGCGAACAGATCGTAAGGATTGGTCCTGGTCTCCCCGGACATTCTCTTCATGGCACCGGTTTCCGGATCAATATCTACTTTGGAACTGGCCGGTACCTGTTTCATACATACTACGATTTTCATACTTTCTACTTCTTTCTTTACTTTCTCGCTTCAACGCTTTAAACGGTTGTATTATTATAACATTATACGGTTGAATTGTCGAGGTTTTTATGGCAATTTCACAGATGGCTTCTTTTCTACTCTCACCACTCAGAAACATACACCACAAGATGCACAATGACAGGGCAGGCATTATTTATTCTTCACTAAATGAAATTTAAATAAAAAATTCCCGGACAGATGTTCCTCTTCAGGTTTGTCCGAGAATTTTTTAATATTATTTAAAGTAAATAATTTCCGCGATCGTACAGTTCATAAACGGTATACCGAAAGTATAGAGTTTCATGTAGAGTACCGCTCTGTCCATCAGCGGATGTTTTATTTTTCCTGGAAGAATTCAATTTCTTCTCCCACCGGTCCATTGCAGAAAGCCACACGAACCGGAAATTCCGGTTGGGACGGAATCACGATGTCTTTTGGCTCTACGGTGATCGGATATCCTGCCTCACGGACTGCCTTCACGCATCCGTCCACATCATCCGTCTTCAATGCAAAATGCCGGATGCTTCCCTGGGGCAGCTGTCCCTCGGCATCGGTAAATACTTCCACAAGTCCTGCGCCTGTATCAAACATGAAACCTGCCAGTTCCGGTTCTCCCCAGGAACGAATCACAGGCATACCCAGCACTCCCTGATAAAATTCTTTTACTTTTTCAATCTCCGATTTTTCGCATCGGATACATACATGATGAATTCCCTGTACCAACATATTATTTTTCTCCTTTCTTACGTGCCCGTCTTTTTCTTTTGATTTCTTCTTTTTTGGTCCGTATCTCCATGGCTTCCTCTTCCGTGGTATATTTCATGGTCTTTACCGCAAATACTCTGCCCTGCTCCGTCTTCTTCATCCGGATCTTGCCCTTCATCCAGCCATGTACCGGACAGTACGCCAGGCAGTAATAATTCTTCTGCCCCGCCGCAAACCACCGGATCTTTTTGCGGATATTTTTTCTGCACAGATGACAGCGGCTGCTGGTGATCTCCTTATCCGCCATGGCTTCTTCTTTGGAGTCAAATTCCCGGGAAATAAATTTTTCATACCCCGGATAAAAGACTTTGATCTCTTCTTCCTTTCGTTTCGGATTCTGATAGCAGTCAATAGAATAAAACGTGTCCACAATCTCGCTTCGGAGCCGCATCAAAACCTTTGCCGTATACCAGGAATCCGCCAGTGCCCGGTGAAATTCCTGCTGTTTTTCTATCTCCAGTACATCCACGGCATATTCCAGAGACCTTCTGCTGTCTCCGTCCTCCCGGTCGATACTGAACAATTTTTGCACATCCAGATAACGGATCGGTCCTTTTAAAAGCTGCAGGATGCCGTAGTATTTCATGTTTCGCTGCAGTTCCAGCAGATCGGAATTGCCCCAGCTGCAAAAAAGGGCATCCTCACCGCACCATTTCAAGAATTCTTTGACAGCACGGTAAAAAGGAATCCCTTCCCCTTCCAACAGTTTCATATCCATCTGGATGATCTCTCTGGTACGGTGATGAAGTTTCTTATATACCCGCGGCTGTATCAGTACCTGATACTGGTCTATGATCTGTCGCTCACTGTTCAGTTTTACTGCTCCGATCTCAATAATCTCAAAGGGAATTCTTTCATTTTCCTGGCCTTTTCCGTAAGGACACTGATTCCACTCCAGATCAAAGACAATATAATTCATAAGTGTCGTTCCTTCCTTTTTCCTCTATCTGCAAGTATAATGTATTCTTTCTGTATGGTCAACCTGTTGTTACAGGATGTTGCGGTCACTCCATTCACAGCAGCTACAGAATTTCTCTGACCCTGCACACAGTATTTTCATTTGATTTTTCTCCTTTTTTGCCATACTGAGTTCAGAAAAATATATGTTATCCATAACCTGAGGTGTATGTTTTATGCGATTACTGATAGCAGAAGATGAAAAATCCCTGTCCCGGGCTCTGGCTGCCATTCTGACCCGGAATAATTATTCTGTGGATACGGTCTATGACGGGGAAGCCGCCCTTGAATATCTGGAAGCCACCAATTACGACGGGCTGATCCTCGATGTGATGATGCCGAAGATGGACGGCATCACCGTCTTAAAGACTCTTCGTGCCCGGGGTAACACAACCCCTGTGCTGATCCTGTCCGCAAGATCGGAGATTGATGATAAAGTCCTGGGGCTTGACAGCGGCGCCAACGACTATCTGACCAAACCGTTCGATGCAAAAGAACTCCTCGCCCGGATCCGCGCCATCACCCGGATCCAGAACATCGGTACCAGTTCCCAGATCACCTATGGCAATATCACCCTGGACTGCGCGACTTACGAGCTGTCCTCGGCTTCCGGTTCCTTTAAGCTGGCAAACCGCGAATTTCAGATGATGGAACTGTTAATTTCCAATCCCACTCACCTGATCCCGACGCAACGGTTCCTGGAAAAAATCTGGGGATATGACAGTGATGTGGAGATCCATGTGGTGTGGGTGTATATTTCTTATCTTCGCAAAAAACTGGATGCCCTCGGTGCTACGATCCAGATCAAAGCTGTCCGTAACGCCGGGTACTTTCTGGAGGAAAAAGCATGATTCGAAAATTACGGAAAAAACTGATCGCGGTGTCTATGGTATCGCTCTGTATTGTTCTTTTTTGTATCTTTGGATTTGTCGGGCTCCTGAACTATCGTAAAATGGTCTCAGATGCCAATCATACGTTGTCTATTCTGGCGGATAACGATGGGACGTTTCCGGAACCGAAAAATGACGAACCAGATCACGCAGGTAAATTGCCTGACGCAAAGGATCCCTCTCAACCGGATCCATCCAGCCAGGATGCCGGTTCTGCTTCTTCGGCATCCGATTTGTCGGCGAACTCCGATCCGTCCGCAGATACAGACCCCGGCAATCTCAAAAACAGTGGGAAGAGTGGAAAACCGTCCGACCTCCCGGAGTCAAAACAACCCTCCGGGAACCCGAAAGACTCCCCGGAGCTTCCCTTCGAATCCCGATATTTCTCTGTCCTGCTCGACAGCAACGATGCTTCTGTCCTGTCCACCGATACCGGCATGATCGCCGCCGTTGATGAAGATACGGCTGCTGCATATGCAACCTCTATTTTTAAGAGCGAAAAAACAAAAGGATTTCTCCACAGCTACCGATATACCACCGTCACCTCAGACAGCGGTACCCGTGTGATCTTTCTGGACTGTCAGCGAACGCTTTCGTCCTTCCACACACTGGTCTTTACCAGCGTAAGTGTATGTCTGATCGGTATGCTTCTGGTTTTACTTTTGATGTTTCTGCTGTCCGGTTACATCATCAAACCGTTTATCGAGAATCACGAAAAACAGAAACAGTTTATCACCGATGCCGGACATGAGTTGAAAACCCCGCTGACCATCATCAATGCAGATGCGGAGATTTTAGAGATGGATTATGGACAGAATGAATGGCTGGCAGATATTCAGGAGCAGACAAAACACCTGACTTCCCTGACCAATAACCTGATCACACTCTCCCGGCTGGAAGAGGAACGCACCCGGCTGCAAATGATCGATTTCCCATTCTCGGATGTGGTAGAAGAAACGGTACAGTCTTTTCAGGCACTTGCCCGCACACAGAACAAGACTTTTGAAACCTCGATCCAGCCGATGATCTCCCTGTACGGAGACGAAAAAGCACTCACACAGCTGGTATCGATCCTGTTAGATAACGCGATGAAATACTCCACTCCGGAAGGCGAGATTTCCCTTCGTCTTGAAAAAGCAGGAAACAACGTGAAACTTTCTGTATACAACACCGCCGACTCCATCGACCGTGAACAGCTGCCACACCTGTTCGACCGTTTTTACCGGACAGATAAGTCAAGAAGTTCCCGGACCGGTGGCTACGGTCTCGGACTCTCCATTGCCGCTGCCGTGGTCAATACCCATAAAGGAAAAATCACATCAACCACGCAGGATGAACACTCTCTGCTGATCACTGTGACGCTTCCGTTGAAGGCGCAAGAACGCAAGTAAATGCAATAATACCAGTTGTCGTGCCAGATTTTTAATTCTCTTATCTGACAGGCAACTGGTATTTTATGATTTTTCGTAACTATTCAGTAGCCACTGTCCCGCGAGGTGTTTTGACATGAATATGTCAAAATCCCGAGACATACAAGCCAAAATGCCATCACCGAAGGTGATTTACGCGAGCAACGAGTCAAAGTCCGTGCTTGCACGAAACCTTGAGGAGTGCCGCGATAACGATAAAAACTCGCAAAGCGTGTTTTTATCGTTTAAATGCATTTTGGTTCGTAACTGTGAAGGTACTGAACAGTTACGATTTTTCAGACACGCTCTAGTTCCTCTAAGAACCGTTCCCCATATTTCTCATACTTCGCCTCACCCACGCCGGACACCTCCAGCATGGAAGCCCGGTCGGTGGGTTTTTTCACGCACATATCAATCAACGTTTTATCACTGAATACGATATACGGCGGCACTTTCTGTTCTCCGGCGATCGTGAGGCGAAGCTGACGCAGCCGCTCAAATAACTTCCAGGAGGCAGCATCCAGATCTTCCGTAAGCCCGGCGCGTTTCCGGATCTTTTTCCCGCTGCCATCCGTTTTCGTCTTTTTCTCCTTTGGTTTTGAGAATTTCATCACGATCTTCTCATCCTCCTCCAGAAAATCCTCGCCCTTTTCTTCCAGATGAATCAGCGCATATTTGTCCGGTGTCGCCCACAGATACCCCTGTGCCAGAAGTTCCCCGATGATCTCCTTCAGGCGCGGCTCGGTAATCTGTTTCTGTTTTCCATAACTTTCCACAGCTTCCAGCCCATACGATTTTACTTTCGCATTCTGACTTCCCCGGAGAACCGCGGCGATCGTTCCTGCACCGTAATTTCTCGGCAGTTCCGTGATACATTCCATAATATCCCGGCAAATCTCCGTCACATCCTCCTCCACATACTCATGGAGGCAGTTCGAACAGTTTTCGCACCGCCTCGGACCTTTCTCACCGAAATATTTCAGGATAAAACCACGCAGACAGTCCTTTGTCGTGCTGTAAAACGTCATCATCCGCAGACGCTGTGCATCCCGCTCCCGGACTGCTTCCGCCTCTTCCCTGTCCATATCCTCCCGCAGATCCTTTTCCTCTAACAAAAACTGATTGATCCGGACATCCTGTGGGGAATACAGCAGGATACATTCTGCCCGCTCCCCGTCACGCCCGGCTCGTCCCGCTTCCTGATAGTAATTTTCCATGCTCTGCGGCATATTATAATGTACCACATACCGGACATTTGACTTATCGATCCCCATACCAAATGCATTCGTCGCCACCATCACCGGCTTTTCATCAAAAATAAAAAGATCCTGATTGCGCTTTCTCTCTTCCGCAGAAAGCCCCGCATGATATCTGGTCGCCGGTATATCTTCCATCTGTAACATCGTGCATACCTCTTCCACGTTCTTTCTGGTCGCACAGTAAACAATCCCGCTCTCCATCCGGTGTTCCTTCACATAATCCAGCAACTCCGCCTTCTTATTCCCTGTCCGCACCTCAAAATAAAGATTCGCCCGGTCAAACCCCGTCACCAGCACCTTCGGACTCCGAAGCCCCAACACACACAAAATATCGTCCCGCACCTGCTCCGTTGCCGTCGCCGTAAACGCACTCATCACCGGCCGCACCGCCAGCTGATTCACAAACTCCACAATATTCAGATAACTCGGCCGGAAATCCTGTCCCCACTGGGAAATACAGTGTGCCTCATCCACCGTCACCATACTGATCTGCACCCTCTGTGCAAAATCAAGAAACAGCGGCGTCAACAACCGTTCCGGTGCCACATAAATAATCTTATACCGCCCCTGCACCGCATATTCCATCGCCTTATAAATCTGACCTTCCGTAAGCGAACTGTTAATATACGCCGCATGAATCCCGGCCTCATTCAACGCCCGCACCTGATCCTTCATCAAGGAAATCAACGGAGAAATCACAACCGTAATCCCCGGCAAAAGCAACGCCGGAACCTGATAACAAATCGACTTCCCCGCCCCCGTAGGCATAATCCCCAGAACATCCCTCCCGGATAAGATCGCCCCGATCAGATCCTCCTGCCCGTTCCGGAACCCGTCATACCCGAAATATCGTTTCAATACTTCATACATATCCATATATTATTTTACTTTTCCTTTCCTACACTATAGCGTGTCTGAAAAATCATTTCACCTTCCCGCCGCCAACATCCAGAAAGCCCACACTGACCCGGTAAGGCCAGACAGCCTTTTGCTGGCGCTCTTAGCCAGGATGAGATCCAGTCCTTAGAAGAACTTGACAGTGAGCGACTCTCCGCGAACTGGCATAATAGTTCTTCTTAGGACTTAGCTCAGCTTGGCGTTGCCAGCGGTTGTCTGACCTTACCGGGTCAGTGCGGGCTTTCGTCTGTGCAGCCAGTCTTTCGTCCGTGCAGCCAGTCTTTTCAGACTTTCGTCCATGCAGGCAATATCTCACTTTACCAACTCCTGCCTTTCATCAAACCAAACCCGATCCCCTTCATTAATATCTCTGTCATACAACATCTGATCCCTCTGCCGAACGATTTTTACATCCCCGTCCTCGTCCTCCAGCCGAACCACCGCCATCACCGGATCTCCCTCTTTCCGCTCCTCGCAGCCAAACTCCACATCTTCCTCTATCCGTAACACTCTATAATTCATAATCCGTATTTTCCCTATATTAAAACCCTTAACTATTTATTATTCATATGCTATAATATCACGCCCCCAACCCCTTTACAAGAAAGAATCCAAACACAGCAAACCACAACTATGAGAAACACGCTTTGTGAGTTTCTCAAGTTATCGCGGCAGTCGCCAAGGTCTCATGCAAGCATGGACTTTGGCTCGTTGCTCGCGTAAAAAAAGTACGAACCATACCGCTTACTTTCAAACGATACACTTCGCACTTCTCTTCTTAGCATTAATATTATATAAACGTAACTGTTCAGTACCTTCACAGTTACGTGCCAAAATGCATGTAAAATCACCTTCGGTGATGGCATTTTGGCTTGTATGTCTCGGGATTTTGGCATATTCATGCCAAAACACCTCGCGGTACAGTGACTACTGAATAGTTACATATAAAGTATCCGCAAGCCTCAGAAAAAATACTCCTCAGAATAAATCCTCAGATCCTCTTTTTCCCAGACTCCGCTTTCCACATGAAAACTGTTCAACACCGGATACTCCGCCATCAACGACAAAATCAGATAACTGGCCTTCGAATCAAACGCCAGCCGAATATCCTCCACCGACGGCCGTGACGGAGAAGACGGATGAGAATGCCAGTTTCCCAGCGGTTTTAACCCATTGGCGCGCATATCCTTGATTGCATTCATCTGATCTCTCGGATCCAGCATAAAGTGATCTTCCGCATGATCCTTATTCTCCAGAAAATACACCTTCTGGATCACTCTTCCCTCTTCTGTTTCCACCCCGGCGAGAAGACCGCAGGCTTCCTCCGGAAGATGTTCCTTTGCATAATTTACAATCTCATCATAGAGATGATCTCTCATTCTTATAATCGCCATAACTGTCTCCTCTTCCCATTCTGCCTTTTCTGTTTCCTCTGATTCTGCCCGGAAACACCAGACACTCCGGGAAGCTGATATTGATATTCTTCATTACTGCTCGTCTCTCGCCGCAAACCGCCCTGCTGTCTCCTCGCAGACTTCCTGCTCGTAATCGATCGGCTCCAGGATCGTCGGGTTGTCTCCGCATACCGGGCACTTATGTGTATCTTTCGGCAGTTTGATCTTGTGGAACTCCATCGTCAACGCATCAAACGTCAACAGAGAACCTGTTAAAAGATCTCCGACACCGATCAGATACTTGATCGCTTCCATCGCCTGTAAAGATCCGATGACACCACCCATCGCTCCGATAACACCTGCCTGTTTACAGGTCGGAACGGCATCTTTTGGCGGCGGATTCTTGAATACACAACGGTAACACGGTCCCTGCCCCGGTACATAAGTCATCAGCTGACCTTTGAAACGGATGATTCCTGCATGAGAAAATGGTTTTTTCTCCAGGACACAGGCATCGTTAATCAGAAATTTTGCCGGAAAATTATCCGTTCCATCAATGATAAAATCATACTCCCGGATCAGTTCCCGGATATTGGATGCATCCACGAACATCCGGTAAGTTTTAACCTCTATATCCGGATTCATGGCGTTCATAGTCTCTTTCGCTGATTTTACCTTTGCTTTTCCGATATCTGCGGTACTGTGGATAATCTGTCTTTGCAGATTGGAAAGATCCACCTCGTCCGCATCCACGATACCGATGGTTCCCACGCCGGCTGCTGCCAGATACATGGCTGCCGGTGCACCAAGACCACCGGCTCCGATGATCAGCACTTTGCCTTTCAGGAGCTTCTTTTGTCCTTTCGCACCAACTTCTTTTAAGATGATGTGGCGGGAATAACGCTCGATCTGTTCATCTGTCATTGCCATTTAGCATCCACCTCCCATGAAGTACAGGAACTCTACATTGTCTCCCTCTTTTAACACGGTAGACTCTTTATCCTCGGTTGCAATAAATTCTTCATTGATAGAAACGGTTACATATTCCGGCATCTCTACATTTTCCTGCTCGATCAGCTCCGGCAGTGTCAGTCCGTCTTTTACTTCTTTTTTCTCTCCTGCTACTGTGATAACCATGTCTTTTCTCCTTTATGTCTCTCTATACTCTCTTCAGATCTGTTCTTCGATCCAGCTGTTTAAATCTGCCTGTTTCATTGCACCCACTTTCCGGTCTTTCACCTGTCCATCTTTAAAGAGGATCAGGGTCGGATTAGACTGCACTTCATACTGCTCAGCCAGTTCCACATCAAAGTTCGTATTTACCTTATATACTTTGATCTTATCTTCATAATCATCTTCCGCGTTTTCTAACACCGGCGCCAGTTTTTTGCAGGCCACACAGGAATCGGAATAAAAATCCACCAGAACCGGAAGCGATTCGTTCAATACTTTCTCTTCAAAATCTGCTTTGCTTACCCGTACTGCCATTATTCTTCCACCTTTCTTACATACATGGTGTAAGTGCCGTCTTCATTGTCGGTTAATTTCAGTACTTTATGTCCTTCTTCTTTCATGCTTCGCGGAACATTCTGTACCGGTTCCCCGTCGTTCATGCGGACAGCCAGGACCTCTCCATCCTCCAGTTCTTCGATGGCAACTTTTGCCTTTACGAATGTCAGGGGGCATACTTTATCGGTAATATCAACCTCATCGGTTACTTCAAAATCTAATTCAGCCATGATGGTTCTCCTTTCACTGTCCCTCGTACGCTTCTTTCAACTGCTTGCGGAAATCTTCCTCTCCCACACGCTGCAACGTCTTACGAAAACGTTCGCTTGGATTTGCATTTTTCTCAAAGAAAGTGATCGCCGCATCAGTCACACGAAACAGTGTTTCCTTGTCCGAGATCAGCGGAAGCAGTTCTTCTCCTTTGTAGATGTTATTTCCGAAAGTTCCTCCAAAAGATACAATATATCCCGGAGTTCCCTCCCATGCATCCACCGGGCAGCTCTTGACACAGCGACCGCAGTGATTACATTTCTCTGCATCCAGCTCTACTTTACCGTCCACCATTTTCAGTGCTTCCTGGCGACAGGCTTTCACACATACACCACAGGAGATACAGTCGTCTTCTTTGTATGCGATGTTCATACCACCTTTGATTCCCACATCATTTTCTTCGGCTTTCAGACAGTTATTCTGACATCCGGTAACACCGAATTTGAACTTATGCGGAAGTTCCCGTCCGAAATATCTGGCATCCAGTTCTTTTGCCAGTGTGTAGGTGTCGACACATCCGCTGGGACAGACTTCCGATCCCTGGCAGGCTGTGATGGTACGGACACGTGGGCCGCACACGCCGGTTCCCACACCGCCTTTTGCCAGTTCTTCTTTTACCTCGGCAAGTTCTTCCACTTTGATAAACGGAATCTCGATTCCCTGACGGGATGTCATATGTACATAGCCGCGGCCGTATTTTTCTGCTACTTCCGCCACTTTTTTGATATTTTCTGCTGTCAGGTTACCACCGATCACGGCCAGTCGCAGGGAACCGTAACCTTTCTGTTTCTGTCTCATATAACCGCCCTTTTTTAAGGCTGCATAATCTACTTTTTGTGCCATCGTTCTCTCTCCTTTACCTTACAGCTGTCCGATCTTTTCAATCGCCTGTGCAAAATCTGCTTTCAGATCTTCGATATCTTCGATTCCCACACTGACCCGGATCAGATCTTCGAAAACACCTGCATCTTCTTTTTCCTGTTCTGAACTGTGAAGACTGATCGTGGATCCCGGATGGATCACCAGTGTCTTCGTATCCCCGATATTGGAAAGTGTGTATGGGATTTTCAGTGCATCAATCAATGCAAATGCATTTTCCTTACTTCCCACCCGCAGCGTCAGGATTGCTCCATATCCTCTGGAAAACTGTTTTTCAGAGATCTCATACCAGTTGCTGCTTTTCAGTCCCGGATAGTTGACAGTAACAGACGGATACGTCTCTTCTAGCCACTGTGCAAGTTCCAGCGCATTGCTGCACTGCCGTTCCATCCGCAGTCCCAATGTCTCCATCCCGATCAGATTCAGATACGCGTTCATCGGTGCCAGACATGCACCGGTGTCACGGAAAAGGCTGTTTCGGAGTCTTGCAATATAAGCCATCGGGCCAAATTTTTTGTAAGCTGCAATCTGAGGATACATCTCGGAATCCCATTGAAATCTTCCACTGTAAGTAAGAATACCGCTGATCGAATTGCTGCTTCCGTTGATGTATTTAGAAGAAGAATTGACCACGATATCTGCACCATGTTTTAGTCCTTGGAAAAGGTACGCTGTTGCTGTCGTGTTGTCCAGGATCAGTGGAATCTTATGCGCATGTGCAATTTCTGCCAGTCTTTCCACATCGGTCACATCCAGACAGGGATTGCCGATCGTCTCTGCAAAAAGCAGGCGGGTATGTTCGTTGATAGCTCCCTCGATCGCTTCCCAGTCATTGTTTTTTACATACCGGGTTTTGATACCAAATTCCTCGATATCACGAAACAGATCGATGGATCCTCCGTAAAGACTTGCAGAAGAGACAATCTCGTCCCCGCTTCGCACAATATTTAAAATGGCGTTCATGATCGCCGCCATACCGGAAGCACAGGCGATCGAAGCCATGCCGCCTTCCAGTTTTGTGATTCTGTTTTCAAATGCGGTTACTGTCGGGTTCCCTACACGGGTGTAACAGTAGCCGGGAGCTTTATTTTCAAATATTTTTTCCAGATCTGCGGCTGTGTCCTGTTCGAACGCACTGCTTTGACAGACCGGGGGAAGGGTTGCTCCGTTTGCCTCCCGAACCACTCCTGCATGGAGAAGGTCTGTATTAAAACTCATACGCTTATTCCTCTCTCACAGTAACGCGTCCTCTAGAGCGTGTCTGAAAAAGGCTTTTCGTGAGCTGCGAGTCTCAGTTTGTGGGAGATTTTATCCGAATGAGGGCGGCGTAGCGGGCTACGGCAACCGAATGAGGGTAAAATATACCGCAAAGTGGGGCTTGCAGATTGCGGAAATGATTTTTCAGACACGCTCTAGGATCATCCTGCGGAACGTTACTTTTTATTTCAAATATTCAGCCACCGCTGTTGCTGCGTTGGCTCCGTCGGAAACCGCTGTCACTACCTGGCGCAGTTTCTTTGTTCTGACATCTCCGGCCACATACAGTCCTGCCAGACTGGTTTCTCCGGTTTCGTCTGCTTTCACATAGCCTGCCGGGTCCAGTTCCACCAGATCCTTTACCAGTGCCGTCTGCGGAACCGATCCGAAGGCTACGAATACGCCATCTACATCGATCACTGTTCCGTCTTCCAAAGCAACACCTGTCACTTTCGCTTTTCCGGTGATTTCTTTCACCTGATGTTCCAGTACAAACGTGACATTCTCTTTTTCTTTCAGTTTTTCTACTGTAACGACTGCGCCACGAAACTCTTTTCTTCTGTGGATCACATACACCTGCTCCGCCAGACCTGCCAGATAAGCGGCATCATCCAGTGCGGTATCTCCGCCGCCGAGCACGGCAACTTTTTTGCCCCGGTAAAAGGATCCGTCGCAGATTGCACAGTAGGAAACGCCTTTTCCCACATATTCTTTTTCTCCCGGAATATCAGCCCTCCGTGGGGATACTCCCGCTGCATAGATCACGGTCTTTGATTCGATCACAGAACTGTCTGAGAAGGTCATCTGAAACTGTCCGGACTCTTCTTTTTGGATCCTGGTCACTTCCTGTTCCAGAAATTCGACTTCGAGTTTTACGGCATGTTCCCGGAATGTCTCTCCCAGATCATACCCGCTGATTCCCGGCATTCCCAGATAGTTGTCTACCCGACCGCTCTCTGCGATCTGTCCGGTTCCTTCATATTCTTTTTCTATCACTATAGCTGACAGGTTTGCCCGCTTCGCATAGATCGCTGCGCTTAAACCTGCCGGGCCGCTGCCGATGATACTTACATCATATACCATATCTTTCGTTTCCTTATTATTCTTCTTTCAGATCGCCCTTCTTTACAGAAGCCACGCAGAAGTCCAGTCTCTCTTCATCACTGTCTTCGTCATCCCCATTCATACCTGTTACACTGGATCGGTTCGGATCCACCCCTGCAACTACGGTTACCTTTCCGGTTCCTGCTCCTTTGGATGCTCCCGGTACACGGAAGGTTTCCACATCCAGCGGTTCGATAGATACTTCTTCTGCATGTGTTGCCTGCGGTACCCATTCGTATGGTGTGCGGTATGCACGGTAAACCATGTTCATCTTGAAATTTCCGCCGATATTTTTAAAGTAAGGGTTCACATATTCCCATACGATCTCATGTTCCGGTGTCACTTCGATCAGATGTCCGTCTGATCCTTCGGTGATCAGTGTGTTGCCGTTTGGCAGTCGCTGTGCAGAACTGATGTAGGAACTGTAAAACTTGGAAGCATCGGTAAATAACAGGTTTCCTGCTTCCAGTGGGGTGTACTGCCAGATGATCTCCAGTGTGATCGGATCAAATTCCAGAACACGGGAGTAATCTCTGTGTGCGTTGTTGTTTCCGGTCGGTGCGGACGAGTTCGGATTACCATAACCACCTTCACCACCGTTATCGAATACCAGCAGATTGCCTTCTCCCGGCAGACCCTTCGGAATCATGTGGAAATGATGCTGGCCGATGATCCATCCCAGTTTGCGAAGCTCTTTCGTTTTAGAAAAATCAGGTCCGATCTGCCATACGATTTCTCCGGTTTTCTTGCTGATGATCGCCAGAATATTTGCATTTCTCGCATCAAAGATCAGGTTGTCCGGATGGAATCTCTCATCTCCCGCATCGTACCATTTGTTCTCTCCGAGAACAGATACGCAGTTAATGTGCATCCAGTCACCACCGGCTTCTCCGTGAAGTCCCGGATTACGGAACAGAACATTTTTGGCAGCTTCATCAAAATCAAATTCTTCAAAATGATCAGAAGCACGCCAGCTCCACAGAATATTCCCTTCCCAGTCTACTTCGATGATCTTGTCATCGATCAGTTTTTTATCGGAAATCTCATGATTGTATACATTTTCATGGGTCAGGATGATGGTATTTCCACTGTCGGTTTTCGGTTCGCCGCCCGGATAATAATATCCGACGGTATTTCCTTCTCTCTGGTAATCGTGATGCTGTCTTGCCTGCCAGGTCGGTTCTTTTCCCGGATCTGCGATCAGTTCCGTGTGATCGAATTTCCAGACGATATTTCCGTCATAATCCACCTGCACCAGATCCAGCTGATCCTGATATGCATATTTTCCACCACGCTCTCCGGTAGTTCCCATTACATACCCACCCGGAAGGATCTTGTTCGGAAATCCGCCAAGACCTGCCCACAGATTCACTTCGTTTCCGTTCATATCGATCAGAAGTGCTCCTTTTGCGGATGGATAAATTGTGTATCCGTTATACGCTTTCTCTTTGTTATATACTAAAACTCCTGTTGGAAATACAGTTGGATAACCCATATTCTTTTACCTCCTGTGATCTGTTTTTTCTCTATGCCAGTTTTTTAATCTCTTCCTGAATGATCAGCGGATGAACCTCACCCACCAGTCTGTTTTTTATCTCTCCGTTTTTGATAAACAACAATGTCGGTACTGCCGAGATATCAAATCTGCTCTGTAACAGTGCTTCCTGATCAATGTTGCATTTTCCGAAGAATACATCGTCTCCTTTTTCTTCGGAAAGTTTATTTAATGCACCCGCCAGCTTCTTACAGTGGCTGCATGCGGTGGTGTAGAACTCTACAACCACCGGTTTGTCTTTATTGATTTCCTGGTCAAAATTATTTACGTTCAGTTCCTGTATCATAACTGTGGTTCTCCTTTGTCTCTTATTCGATGGTCACATTATCCGGAAATGCGATTTTGGCCACATCGGTGTTGATAAAATCGCGGACATTATAATCTTTCGGGAAGCTTCCGTGTTCAAATCCCCATTTTTCGATGTCTTCCAGATGTGTCGTTGCTTCCTCGGAAAATCCAGGCTCAAAGCTGTAGTTTTTCCAGTTTTCTTTAAAGTCTTCTGCTTTCAGACCAAGTTTGTCTGCCAGGTATTCTGCAGATTCATCCAGATGATCGTTGATATACTGCGTACTTTCATCGACAGCCTGCAGGAACTTAGCAAGAGTGTCTGTATTTTCTGAAATATATTTGTCGGTTGACAGGAAGTAGGATCCGGTCTGAATACCGATTTCCTGGGAAGTTGCCACCTGTACCCAGCCGGCTTCTTCGATATACTTTGCTTCGGAACCGTTGGCATACACAGCGGATGCACCGCCTTTCTGGATCAGCGCCAGTCTGGTCTGAGAAGAATCGGTGTTGATCAGGTTCTGTTTGCTCTCATCCAGACCCAGATATTCGATGCACTTACTTGCATAATAGTATGTTACCGTTCCTTCCTGGTACATGAATCCTGCGGAACCATCCAGGCTCTTCGGATCATCTGCGTATTTCGGATCTACATACAGACCACCGGACAGGGCCGACTGACCACCGGAGATCTGAGAAAAGATCTGCAGGTTTGTGGCATCCAGGGTATTTCCCAGACGATTGACTGCTGCATAATCTGCCATCATTCCGATGTCTGCGGTTCCGTTGACTACCGCATCGATGGTATTGATACCGGCTACAAACTCTGTCGTCTGTAAGTCAATGCCGTATTTTTCAAAAATCCCCTGCCAGAGACCAATTTCTGTCGCATACTGATCAAGCTGACCGGTCATCACTGCATCTCTCATGGTCACCAGATCTCCACCGGATGAAGATGCATCGGAGGATGCTGTTTTGTCTGTTGTCTGTGTGCTGCTATTTCCGCATCCGGCAAGTGTTCCAATGACAAAAACTGCTGCGGCTGCCAAGCTGATAATTCTTTTTTTCATAATAATGTTTCCTCCTCTTTCTAAAGCTGTTTTATGGTTTCCGCGAAACTGCTTTCTCCTCATATCACAATCTCGCAGGTATTTTTCTCTTCCGGATTCCTACGCTTTTCTCACTCCGAAGTGCTTTAAGAATGTACAACCAAAAAGCTGAAGCAGACGGTCCGCAACGAATCCGATCAGTGCCAGGGTAACGATTCCTGCGAATGCCCAGGCTGTTTTGTAGTACATCTTGGAACTCTGGATCAGATATCCAAGACCGTCGTTGCCAACCAGCATCTCTGCCGCGATCACACAGATGATACTGCTGCTGAGTCCCAGCCGGATACCGGTGAAGATATTCGGAACTGCGGAAGGCAGTACCACGGTGAAAAACACTCTCAGCCGGCTGGCGCCCATACAGGATGCCGCCTCCATCAGAGAATGATCGGTAGCAACCACTCCTGCAATCGTATTGACCAGCACCTGGAAAAATGCTGCATACAGAATCAGTGCTACTTTGGAAGTCTCATCCACCCCAAACCACATCAGAAACAGGGATGTCAATGCGATGGCCGGGATAAAACGAAACAGACTTAAGATCGGTTCCACGATCCAGCGGATCGGTTTGAAATGTCCGACCACCAGTCCGACCGGTACGGCAATAACTACCGCCAGTCCCCAGCCTTTCAGTACACGGCTTACGGACGCTGCAATGTCCGCCCACAATGTGCCGTTGCTTACCAGTTCCTTGATCGCTGTCCAGGTCTCTGCCGGACTTGGGAGGAAGATCTCATCATACTGTAAGGATCCCAGTCCCCAGAACAGAAAAACGATCAGCCAGGAGACGATTCCTGTTTTGATAACCTTCAAAGGCAGATCCCAACTGCCTGTCTTTTTTGTATTTGCTGTCTGTGACGCCATGGCTTTCTGCCTCCTTCCTAAATATAGTACATACTGGATACATCCAGTCCTTTGTTTGTCAGTGTCGTTGTCGTCTTATCATCAAAGACATACATCTGATTGATGACTACCCATACTTTGTCGCCGCTCTTTAACGGTCCGTTGACCAGCGGGGAATTGGTTCTTATAGTGATACCCTTGATATTTAACAGTACCTCGAAGTAATTGCCACGGAAGATACTCTGTTCTACGGCAGCCTGTTCGTAGATAGAACTCTGTTCCGTCACATCTTTCGGGCTTTTAATCTCTACAAATTCCGGTCGAATGATTGCCCTCGTATCCGGTCCGATGGAATCAAATCCTTTTAACTTTCCGTATTCTTCAATGATCGAAGATTTTCCGATAAACTGTGCCACAAACGGTGTCTTCGGATGCAGGTAAATCTCCACCGGATCCCCCATCTGTTCTACGCGGCCCTCGTTGGTGATGATGATCTCATCCGCTACCTCGATCGCCTCGTCCTGATCATGTGTTACGAAAATACTGGTAATTCCGATCTTATCGATCGTCTCTCTTAACCAGGTACGAAGTTCCTGTCGAACTTTCGCATCGATTGCTGCAAACGGTTCATCCAGAAGCAGTACTTCCGGATTCGGTGCCAGTGCTCTTGCAAGTGCGATTCGCTGTCTCTGACCACCGGAGAGCTGATCCGGATATCTCTTTTCCAGCCCCGGAAGCCCTACCAGATCCAGCAGCTCGGTTACTCTCTGTTTGATAAATTTCTTATCTTTCTTCTGGATCTTTAACCCATAAGCGATGTTGTCATATACCGTAAGATAAGGAAATAATGCGTAATTCTGAAATACGAATCCGATTCCTCTCTGGCTCGAAGGAAGATCGTTTACCACATTTCCGTTGATACAGATATCTCCGGAATCCTGATGCTCCAGCCCGGCAAGCATTCGGAGAATCGTTGTCTTTCCACTTCCTGACGGTCCGAGAAGACCAACCAGTTTTCCTTTTTCGATTGCAAAGTTCACATCTTTCGATGCCTGAAAATCACCGAAGGATTTATTGATATTTTTTAATTCAATATACATAGCTTGTCGTCCTTTTCTCTCTCCTGTGCCTGTTTTGTATTACCTATTATTCCTATCGAATTAGTATGTTGTATTCGTTGTAGAGATAATATCACTTATACGTTTTTATGTCAATAAATGTAGTTATAGGAATTTTTTAGGATTGGCTATAGGTTTTTCCTATAGCAAAAAGATCCCGTACAGTTTTATACTCACCTGTACGGGATCTTTTCTATATGTTTTCTTTATTTTGCTCTCGCCATAGCCTCCTGATAATCTTTCGTATCCACGAAGATCTCTTCTTTCCATGGGTTCTTCTTCTGTGCTTTTGCTCTCTTTAATATATAAGCAAATACGAACACGTTCACAGCAAAGGATACTACCGAGATCAGTCCCTGTGCCGTCGGACTGGCAACGGTCGGCATGGTGCTTCCCGTCGCTGCTGCGATACCGCCTTCTCCATAGACAGCGGTGACGGTTGTAAAGCGACTCGCATCCTGAAACAGTGGGAACACCTGCGCAAACATGCACCACAGTGCCAGGGTGTTTGCACGGTTCTGGATCCAGCCGCCTTTGTTCCACAATGCTGCTGCGAAGGTCGGTGCCAGAAGCAGTGCCAGACCACAGTACCAGGAATGGGTCGGCAGGTTCAGGTAAGTATACTGGAAGTTCCAGACATCATAGGCCAGAACATATACCCAGATCATATCCGGCCACAGCATATCCTGCTTGTTTTTGGAAGAGTAGATACCCCACCAGCCGGTCATACAAACAATATTGAAAAGCCCTGCCAGACCGTTCAGTACATTCCACCAGCCGCCGTACAGCCATACGCCTTCAGATGACATCCACCAGCCGCCTGCCAGAGAACCTGCGCGGATCGCGGATTCAAAATCAGATGCTACTGCGATCAGGATATTGATTGCTACAATAACAAACGGAAATGCTTTGAACCAGTGTGCTTTTCCCAGTTTTCCCCAGTGGTACTTCAGGATCATAAATCCGATACAGCCTGCGGTTGCCGCATACAGTTTCGCATAATGGAACCAGCTGTTCATATGTACGTAAGTATCATTGTTCAGCGCCCATTCCGCACCGGATGCCGCACCGATATAGATGGCAATAAAGTACACAGACAATACCGCCGGGAGCACCAGGAAACATACGATTCCTCCCCATTTCGACCGCCTTGCGATCTCATTCATGATTACCAGTCCTGCAAAGACTAACAGCCAGCCAAGCAGCTGCCATCCTGCTGTTTCTCCGTAAATCTGAAAAAACATACACTCACTCTCCTTTTTCTTACGCGGAATCTTTATTCCACTTCTATTTCCTTAATGTTGAATTCACTTCCCTGCAAAAGATACGTGTGTTCACTGCCACAGTGCGGACAGATCTTTCCATATTCTATGGTCGAATAGGTCTTCTCACATTCCTCACAGTATGTAATTGCAGGAAGTGTCTCCACAATAAGTTCTGCTTCCTCAAACAGCGGCCGTTTCTTCGCCGCCCACGTCCAGCAGTTCTGCAGGTAAGATTCGATCACCGTCGAGACCTCCCCAAGTTCCAGCACTACTTTCCGTATTTTTTCCACTTCGTTCTCCTTTGCCACCTTTTCCAGATGATCCATGATATGAAATGTCACGCCAAGTTCATGCATATCTGCATTCTCCTATTTCTTCTTCGCAAACTTCACTTTGATGGACTGTTTCACCATATTCGGAAGAATATACTTCAGTTTATCCTCAGATGCCCGCATCACAGACGCTCCCGGAATCTCTCTGTGCAGATGGATCGCATCAAAGACACATTTTGTGGTACATACTCCACAGCCGATACATTTATTCGGATCCACCACAGAAGCTCCACAGGACAGACAACGGGAAGTCTCTGCTTTTACCTGTTCTTCCGTCAGACTGTGAGACAGGTCGCGGAAGGTCGCTGCCTGTGCTTTTTCATCTGCTTTCGCCGGAATCTGGCGTTTGGATGTATCGTAACTTTCCACGGAAATATTGTTTTTATCCAGCTCCACAAAATCACGACGGTTTCTTCCTATGGTCAGGGTACAGTTTTCATGTACATAACGATGAAGGGAAATCGCACCCTCCCGTCCTGCTGCGATCGCATCGATGGCAAATCTCGGTCCTGTATACACATCACCGCCGACGAAGATATCCGGCTCAGAGGTCTGATAGGTCAGTTTATCTGCCAGTGCACCGCCGTTCGACCGTCTCTTCAGATCCAGGTTATCCAGCATATTACCCCATTCGATCGCCTGTCCTACGGAAAAGATCACATGCTTACACGGTATGGTCACGGTCTGTTCTTCATCGTATTCCGGTGAAAATCTTCCCTGTTCATCCAGTACACGGATACATTTTTTAAATACCACACCGGCCACTTTTCCGTCTTCTTCCAGCACTTCTTTCGGTCCCCAGCCGCAGTTCAGCTCGATACCTTCTTCCAGTGCTTCCGCAATCTCTTCCTTACTTGCCGGCATATTTTCCCGCTGTTCCAGACAGAACATGGAGATCTTCGCATCCACACAACGGCTGCTGATTCTCGCCGCATCGATAGCTACATTACCACCGCCGACAACCACAACATCACCTTCAAGCGCAAAGCTTTCTTTCGCTCCCGCTTCCCGCAAGAAATCAACGGCTGCATAAGTACCTTTTGCATTCTCTCCTGTGATACCCGGTTTTCTTCCACGCTGGCATCCGATCGCCACGTAGAAACCTTTATAACCCTGTTCCCGCAGTTCTTCGATCGTGATATCTTTTCCGATCTCCACACCACAGCGAATTTCCACACCGAGTTTCCGGATCACATCGATCTCTGCTGCCAGAAGATCTTTTTCTAATTTATAGGAAGGAATTCCGTAACGAAGCATACCGCCCGGTTCCTCATTTTTCTCGAAAATAGTCGGTTTGTATCCGGTCAGCGCCAGATAATATGCACAGGAAAGTCCCGCCGGACCGGCACCGATGATAGCGATTTTCTCATCAAATCCACCTTTCAGGGACGGAATCGTCTTTTTCGGGATATATCTCGTCTCCGCATTCAGGTCACGTTCTGCCAAGAATCGTTTTACTTCATCGATGGCTACCGCCTCATCGACGGTTCCTCTGGTACATGCATCCTCACATCTGCGGTTACATACATGTCCGCAGACTGCCGGTAACGGATTATCTTTTTTGATCAACGCCAGTGCGTCATCGTAACGTCCCTCTTTTGCCAGTTTCAGATACCCCTGTACAGCGATATGTGCCGGACAGGCAGTTTTACATGGTGCAGTACCGGTATCGTAGCAGTTGATCCGGTTCACATCTCGATAGTTATGTGACCACATGTGTTCGCCCCAAGGCTGTTCCGACGGGAGTGGGATCCGCGGATAGGTTACTTCGCAGCCCTCTTTATCACACAGTTTCTGACCCAGTTTTACCGCCCCTGCCGGACAGAATTCCACGCATTTTCCGCAAGCTACACAGTTGGCTTTTTCTACCTTCGCCACGTAAGCGGAACGGGACATATTCGGGGTGTTAAAGAGCTGGGAGGTACGCAGTGCATAACAGACATTCACGTTACAGTTACAGATTGCAAAGATTTTGTTAGCACCGTCGATGTTTGTGATCTGATGTACGAATCCGTTGTCCTCTGCTGCCTTCAGAATCTCCAGTGCCTCCGCTTTATCGATATAGCGTCCGTCTTTCTGTGTTTCCACTACATAATCTGCCATATCTCCGACGGCGATACACCAGCCTTCCGGATCGTCCGCGCAGCCCTCTCCGTGGGTCAGGCGGGAACGACGGCAGGAACACGGGCTTGCCGCGTATTTTCCCTCATATTTGTTCAGCCAGTGGGAAATATGTTCCAGATCTACGGATTCATTTTCCATCTCGATCGCTTTTTCCACCGGGATAACATGCATACCGATACCGGCACCGCCTTCCGGCACGAACGGTGTGATCTTCTCCAGAGGCAGACGGGACATATGTTCAAAGAAAGTTCCCATCTCCGGGTTAGAGTCCAGGATGTTTGCGTTCATGTTGAAAAATTCTGCACATCCCGGTACATACATCGGTAACACATACTGTTTTTCGTGCTTCGGATTCTCCCAGTTGTATTCCAGAAGACCTTTTCTTGACATTTCTTCCAGCAGCGCTTCACATTTTTTCTCTTCCAAACCGGAGAGTTTCACGATCTCTGCCAGTGTCTTCGGTTTTCTCACACCAAGTTTTACTGCCAGTTCTGCTTCCTCATCGGTAAGCACGCCCGCAAGTCCCCAGTACTCCGGATCGTTTCTGGTAATCTTTTTCAATCCCAGTTTCTGCGGAATCCGGTCTGTGATCTTTTTGCCCAGTTTCGCGATCGGCTCCCGGAACGGTTCGTTCGGATCCGGGGTGAATTCCGGATAGACATAATCCGGATACAGCTCTTTATCCAGTTCTTTCTTCATTTTCATCCTCCTACACAGCGCCAGCCTTCTTATCTCCTTTCGGACAGACCGCCCGATATCGCTGAGTTTGAATAGCCGACACTTCCCTTTTGTCACTGTCATATCATCTCAGACACCGGTTTTCCATGCGTTTACCTGCGCAGCCAGCCACTCGGTCCACGCATCCATGCCTTCCCCTGTCTTCGCACTGATCGGAAATACCTTCGCCTGTGGATTTCTCTGATGGATATACTCTTTCACCCGTTCCATATCAAAATCAAAATAAGGCAGTACATCGATCTTGTTGATCAGCACCGCATCACAGATCCGAAACATCAGCGGATATTTGAGCGGTTTGTCATGCCCCTCCGGTACGGAAAGGATCATCACATTTTTCGATGCACCCGTATCAAATTCTGCCGGACAGACCAGATTGCCCACATTTTCCAGGATCGCCAGATCCACATCGTCCACGCCAAGACCCTCCACGCCCTGCCGGGTCATCTCCGCATCCAGATGGCACATACCCCCGGTATGCAGCTGGATCGATTTGGCCCCTGTTTCTGCAATCGCCTTTGCATCCACATCCGAATCGATATCTGCCTCCATCACACCGATCCGGAACCGATCCTTTAACCGCTCGATTGTTCCTTTCAGTGTTGTAGTCTTTCCGGATCCCGGTGAAGACATCAGGTTCATCAGAAATACTCCCTGTTCTTTTAACTCCCGGCGGAGGTTATCCGCCTGCCGGTCATTGTCTGCAAATACGCTCTCCTTGATCTCAAGGACTCTTACCTCTTTCACGTTTCTCTTATCCCTTTCATGATAATCTGTACCATCTCTTCTTTTCCCTGTTCGTAGGTCAGCCCGTTCTTGTAGAGAATATCGCTCTCCAGAAAGCAGGTTACCGTTCCCCGGATCATCGCCATAACGACCGGTTTCGAGATATCCTTCCGGATCTTTCCTTCCCGGATACCTTTCTCCAGATACTGCTCGGCAAGTGCCCACCCCTGACTGACTGCTTCCATCAGGTACTTATACTGCTTCGGATACTTCTGTGCCAGTTCGAAGATCCTGCTAAGTCCGATGTTATAATACTTGGTCGGAATTGCGCAAAACAGCCGTTCCAGCTTTTCCAGTGTATCCAGTTCGGTATCCGCCTCGATCTCCTGCCGCATATCCGTAAAATCACGGGCATATCGGTCTGCAATCGCCATCAGCACATCCTGTTTACTCTCGAACACCGTATAGATGGTTTTTTTACTGATCCCCAACGCTTTCGCTACATCATTCATCGTAAATTTCAAACCATTCCTGGTAAATTCTTCAATTGCTGTATCAATGATTTTTTCTCTCATTTCTCTCTCCTGTCCTGTTCTCATTTACGGTTCAGCGAAAAAGGAAACCGGGAAACTGAGAACAGTTTCCCGGTTTCCTTCATTGTAACATTACACTGACTACCGGTCAATTCACTATATTTGACAAAAAAATCACATTGTTTTTATGCAGAACCTCTTATTTCCTTTCAGACCTCGATCTGTAAACCGTCATAAGCCAGTTCCAGTCCTTCTGACGCCACAATCGATTCGTACCAGTCATGCGGCGGACACCAGTGTGGGGACAGATGCGTCAAAAGAAATCTACTATTCTCACACAGGCACTTATTTTCCTTCAATCGGTCCCTTATTCGGATATTGTTCATCAGACACATATGTCCGCCATACTGTTCATTCAGTCCTGTAGTTCCTTCCATAATAACTGCATCGTACTGATGTTCCTGTATCAATGCAAACTGATCCTCGTCATAACTTCCGGAATCCAGCGCATACAATAACGTTTTTCCATCTTTCTGAATGATATAACTGTGGGAAAATCCCCGTTGCGATCCATGATTTCCGCGAACCGGCAAGATTCTGTACCCATCCGTTTTCTCTTCCTTTCCCTCTCTGATCTCATGCAGATTTATTTTCAGTTCTTCCATGTCATCCAGACTTTTTCTGAGTGTTTCCATCACGAAAGAATTCCCGTAAATATTCAGCTGCGGGATATCGGTAAACCGTGGACCTCCATGTCTCATTTTTTCGACATAAGTAAGCGGCAGCAAGCTTTCGTCTGTATTTCTCCAGTGCAGATGCTGCGGATACAGATGATCTTCATGAGGATGTGTGACCAGAAGTGTCTTGAGCTTTGATAAATTCACTCCGAACCGGGCTGCATTATCAAAACACGATGGTCCGATATCGATCAGCAGTTCTTCGTCAATCACCATGCTGCTGTTTGTTCTCAGGTTTTTTCCTCTGTGTTTTCTTGCATAAGTACAATGAGGACATTCACACCAGTATCCTGGATATGTTTCCCCTGCTCCTGTTCCTAAAAATGTCAGTTTCATACACGTACCTCTTTTCCTTAATTATAGATCTCTTTTCTTCCATTTTACAACAAAATCCGTATATTTTTCCCTTCCCGGAACAAAACTCCCTCTTCCGACAGATTTTTAAATTCCCGCATCATTGCACTCCGGTCCACGCACAGATATTCTGCCAGAGTCGTATAAGATACCGGCAGTGTAAATACCTGTTTCTTTTTCCCTCCTCCCACTTCATTCAGATACGCCATAATTTTTTTCCGGGTACTGTTTCTCGATAAGACATAGATCCGGTTTGCCTGCTGGCTGGCACGCATGGCGATCATCTGTAACAGATTGCTGAGCATCTGGCTGTGAAATTTACATGCATTTTCACACCGCTTGATCACATGCTCATAATCAATAAAGATCACACGCGTCTTCGCCTTCGCACAGACATAATAATGCTGCGACATCTCCGGTAACAGCAGCGGTTCCCCGAAGACATCATCTTTTTTCAGTTCATCCATCAGATACTGATTGCCCTCCGCATCGCTGCCATATAAAGAAGCCTGTCCCTCCGCGATCAAACCGATCTTTTTCATCGTATTCGTATACTCCATGATGATCTCGTTATTTTCATATACAATCTCACGCATCTGAAAACAGACCCACATCCGTTCCTGTTCTTCCGGCAGGATATGTGAAAACAATGTCACTTTCTCCATCTGTATTCCCCCGTCTTTCTTTTTTTGTGTTTTTTTTAACATACTCCAATTTTGTTGCTTTTGCAACAGAATTTTCCGGTTTTTCCGGGTATACTAACGATAACAAGAAAACAGATTCCACACACAGGAGGTTCCCATATATGAAAATCACAGATACTATCAAATACATAGGCGTCAACGATCACAAAGTTGATTTATTTGAAGGACAGTACCCGGTAGCCAACGGTATGGCTTACAACTCTTACGTGATCCTCGATGAAAAGATCGCTGTCATGGACACCGTAGATGCAAACTTCACCCACGAATGGCTGGATAACCTGGAGCAGGTACTTGATGGCCGCAAACCGGACTACCTGATCGTGCAGCACATGGAACCGGATCATGCAGCCAACGTGGCTAATTTCCTGAAAGTTTACCCGGACACCACCGTTGTCGCCAACGTGAAGACCTTCCAGATGATCTACAACTTTTTCGGACTTACTCTGGAGGGACAGAAGCTCGAAGTTACCAACGGTGGCACGTTAAGCCTTGGAAACCATCAGCTGACCTTTGTATTTGCTCCGATGGTACACTGGCCGGAAGTTATGGTAACTTACGACAGCACTGATAAAGTGCTCTTCTCCGCTGACGGCTTCGGCAAATTCGGTGCCCTGGATGTGGAAGAAGACTGGGATGACGAAGCCCGCAGATACTTCATCGGCATCGTAGGAAAATACGGCACACAGGTTCAGTCCCTCTTAAAAGTGGCTGCAACCCTCGATATCCGGATCATCTGCCCACTCCACGGACCGGTACTTTCAGAAGATCTCGGACATTATATCGGTCTGTATGACACCTGGTCCTCCTACACACCGGAAGAAGAGGGCATTGTGATCGCCTACACTTCCGTCTATGGTCATACGAAAAAAGCAGTCGATCTGCTGGCTTACAAATTAAGAAGCAAAGGATGTCCGAAGGTTGTCGTATACGATCTGGCAAGAGACGATATGTCCCTGGCTCTCTCCGATGCTTTCCGCTACAGCAAACTGATCCTTGCCACCACAACCTACAACGCAAGCATCTATCCGTTTATGCACGACTATATCTCCCGTCTGGTGGAACACAACTTCCAGAACCGTACGGTAGGTCTGATCGAGAACGGTTCCTGGGCTCCTCTGGCTGCCAAGGTGATGCGTGAGATGATGGCAAAATGTAAAAAGATCAACTGGCTCGATACCACCGTAAAGATCCTCTCTGCCATGAATCAGGACAATCAGGATCAGCTGGAAGCCATGGCAGATGAACTGTGCAAAGAGTACATTGCCCAGAACGATACCCTTGCCAATAAAAATGACCTGACCGCACTGTTCCGGATCGGTTACGGCCTGTATGTGGTAACTTCTAACGACGGTAAAAAAGATAACGGTCTGATCGTAAACACCGTCATCCAGCTGACCGATACCCCGAACCGTGTAGCAGTTAATATCAACAAAGCAAACTATTCACACCATGTCATCAAACAGACCGGTATGTTAAATGTCAACTGTCTGTCCACGGAAGCACCGTTCTCCGTCTTCCAGCAGTTTGGCTTCCAGACCGGACGAAGCGTGGATAAATTCGCCGGTCAGACCGTACACCGTTCCGACAACGGACTGGTCTTCCTGGATAAATACATCAATGCCTTTATGTCTCTCAAAGTAGAAGACTATGTAGATCTCGGTACCCACGGTATGTTTATCTGCAGCGTGACCGAAGCCCGCGTGATGAGCAATCAGGAAACCATGACTTACACCTACTACCAGAACAACGTAAAACCAAAACCGGAAACCGAAGGAAAGAAAGGTTTTGTCTGCAAAGTCTGCGGTTATATCTACGAGGGCGATGAACTTCCGGCAGACTACATCTGCCCGCTGTGTAAACACGGAGCTGCTGATTTTGAACCGATCGGATAACAGAAGCAGAATCTTTCAACTGTTACAAACAGAGCAAGCCGTAACACATTTTCACCAAATATCTATGAGATTAAATATTGCTCTATAGAGTTTTCGCCCTGAATATGATACACTCAAAGAAATAAAAACTTTACCTGGATTTTACAAAGAGAAAGACATACTATGAAAAAAACCGTAAAGAAAATTTTTAAAGTACTTGGTATCGTACTCGGGGTGATTTTGCTGGTGCTGATTGCTTATATCATCTATCTATATGCCAGCTATCATCGCATCGAAGACAATCTGGTTCTGGAAGTGGAATCTGCCCCTGACGCCGGAGAAGATCTGGAGGGACTGACTTCCGGAGCCCTCCCGGCTTCTGCATCCGCACGGTATAACACGGCACTGACTGCCGGGGAAACCTACTCCGCACTGACCTACAACCTTGGTTTCGGTGCTTACACACCGGACTTCAGTTTCTTCATGGACGGCGGCAGATCCTCCTGGGCAAAAAGCAAAGAAAGTGTGCAGAACACCATACAGGGAGCCGGTGAACTCATTGCTTCTTATGAACCTGATTTTGCATTGCTTCAGGAAGTAGATCTTGATTCCACCAGAAGTTATCATGTAAACGAATATTCCATCTTAAAGACTTGCCTGAGTTCCTACAATTCTGTCTTCGCACAGAACTATGACTCCGCGTTTCTTTTCTATCCGTTTACCCAGCCACATGGAAGCAGCAAATCGGGGCTTGCTCTGTTTTCCAGATATCTGGTGACCGATTCTCTGCGGAGAAGTTTCCCGGTGTCTACATCCTTCAGTAAATTTTTTGACCTGGATCGCTGCTACAGTATTTCCAGACTGCCTGTAGATAACGGAAAAGAACTTGTAATTTTTGAACTCCACATGTCCGCCTACGGCAACAGCGACGCAATCCGTGAGGGTCAGATCCGTATGCTTGCCGATGACATGCAGAAAGAATACGAGGCCGGCAATTACGTCCTGTGCGGCGGTGATTTCAACCATGATCTGAAAGCCTCCGAGGACGATTCCGAAAATCTTGAATCCTGGGCATACCCCTTCCCGAGAGCCAGCCTTCCTGACCACTTTTCTTTCTGCATCGATCAGCTGACGGACGAGGAACGGGATTCCCTGTGGGACAGCGCCAGAAACGCCGACATGGAATATGTGCCGGGTGAAACGTATACCGTAACACTGGATGGATTTATTATCTCGGACAATATCGAATGCGTCTCCTACGACAACATCAACACCGGATATACCTATTCGGATCATGATCCGGTATATCTTGAATTCACATTAAAATAATATAAGACAAAAATATAAGGGAACAGACCTGTACAACGATCTGTTCCCTTATATTTTACTCAGAAATCTGTCCGGCAATCGTATCCTCGATCACCCACAGGCTTCTTATCCTTCAAAAACTATCCTTTATCCGCTGACACATCCTGGCCCTTTTTCTTTTTCATATAAAGCCAGACGCAAATCACCACGAAAACCACCGTAACAGCTGACAGAAGCGGCCATACGGTGATCGGACAGACGTTTTCACTGATCAGGTTCAGTGCCTGATAAGCTGTGTAGATACCGAAGATTACAAAGATCACAAATGCCAGCGTATTTAACAGTCCATCCGGAGTCTTACTCTTTAACAGATATCCCACCAGCATACCAAGAATGTCCGCCAAAAAAAGTCCCAGAGAGCATCCGATCCATACGATAAACGCAGCCCCCATCCCTTCATTGGCACCAAAGGTAATGGCTGTCAGCTGTGTTTTGTCTCCCAGCTCTGCTACAAAGAACATGCAGAACACTGCCAGAGGAGCAAATTTGATCTTGCTCTTTCCGCCCTCTTCTTCCTCTTCATCCTCGTCTCCTGCAAGCGTCGATGCCGCAAAATAAAGGAAGGCAAAAGCTGCAACAATCTTAATCAGCCATTCCGGGATAAATTCGCTGACCAGTCCGCCCGCCAGTACCGCAAGACCATTCAGCACCAGGATCGCTGCCGCCGTTCCCATGATAATATCTTTTAACTTATACTTGGAAGTCAGCGCGATCAGCATCAGCTGCGTCTTGTCACCCATTTCCGCGATAAATTCCGTAAAAAATACCTTTAAAAATAATAACATGTTCTCCCTCTCTGTGATTCAATAATTGTTTTTAATTATTATCTGATCACAATATAAATCGCATACGCCACATAAAGTGCGATCATACAGAACCCTTCCACTTTTCCGATCCGTTTCTTTGTCACCGCAAAGATCCACACACATACGGTAAATACAATCAGCACACACAGATCGATGATATTTTCTCTGATGAGCGTAATCGGGCTGATCGCAGATGCGATACCGAGAACCATCAGAATGTTAAATATATTGGATCCCACTGCGTTTCCAAGTGCCATATCTACTTCGTTCTTTTTCGCTGCAACGATTGAAGTTACCAGTTCCGGCAGAGAAGTTCCGATGGAAACGATCGTAAGTCCGATCAGCGTCTGACTCATCCCAAGATCACCGGCAATTCTTGCTGCCGCATCAACAGTAACATCTCCACCAATGGCAATAGCAACCGCACCTCCAACGATAAAAAGAATACTTAACGGCATGGATATCAGCCTGATCTCTTCGTCCGAACCACCTTCAATCTCCACTTGTTTTCCTTCTTTACTGGCTTTCATCGCTGTACGGATCATATAGAAAATATAACCGGCAAAGCATCCCAGAAAGATTACGCCATCCAGATGCCCCAGTATCATCGAAGATGTATCTCCGATTCCGGCGATTCCAAAGAGCAGTAACATACCGGCACAGATCAGTGAAAACGGGATGTCTCTTCGAATCGTCTCTTTTGCCACATTGACCGTAGCCAGCACGCCGCAGACACCAATAACCACCATCAGATTAAAGATATTGGAACCTACGACATTGCTCACAGCAAGTTCATTATTTCCTGTAAGAGAAGCCGACACACTGACCGCCGTCTCCGGAAGCGACGTTCCCATCGCCACGATCGTAAGTCCGATGATGATTGCCGGCACATGCAGACGCTTTGCTACACTTGAACTTCCCTCCACAAAATAATCCGCTCCTTTGATCAACAGCACAAACCCAATCACAAGTACAACCAGAACCAGCGCAAATGGAGCATTGTTAATAAAGTTTTCCATAGTTTCCTCCTTTTTTCTCTCCATGAGTTTCCGTCATCCCAACATCTTTTCCTGTCTTCCAGCAGCTTACAGCACTCTGCTGGTTGGTACAGACACGACGTCGACCCGCTGCCTGCGTAAAAAAAGACTCATGTATATCTTCACCTCGGATCAGACTTCTTATTCCGAAGTAAAGATATACATGAGTCTCATTATTTAAGATTTGCCAGATTGTACTCTGTACTACAATCAGAATGTTGACAAACCACACTTTCGCGCTAACTACTCCCTCATGGAATATTTTATTACCTGATAAATAATATCAAATAGAATGTAGTATGTCAACGGGAAATCCGAGTATAGTATAGTTGTTAAATTTCTCCCCTTTCAGTTGGCCACGATTTTCTGAGTGCCACATAAGAAATCAAAAAATTAGCCAACCAGCCGGCAGGTACAGCAAGCCAGACAAATACGATGCCAAAACGAGGTGCGCAGATCAAAGCAACTGACAGACGGATTGCCAGGTTGACCATATTTGCAATGAGAAAAGGCCGCATGATTCCAAGTCCACGAAGAACGCCATCCGTTGCCATCTTGATACCCATGAAAATGAAAAAGTAACCGAGCCATCTCATATAATCCCCAGATACCTGATATGCTAAAGCGGTTCCATCTTTCCCCAGGAATAACGAGGAAATTTGAGTATGCAGTGTTTCAATGACTACAAAAGCAAGAACTGCAAACCACAGATCCAACACCAGTGCAGCGTGATATCCTTTTTTGAGACGTTCTATTTTCTTTGCGCCAAGATTCTGGGATACATACGGTGAGACTGCATTTCCAATGGATACAAAAATCAGTGAAAAAACATTTTCTACCCGCATCGTTGCCGAATAACCGGCGAGTGCCTGTGTACCGAATGGATTTACAACTGCCTGTACGATCATCATACCAATTGATACTGTGGATTGCTGGAGAACTGATGGTACGGCGATTCGAAGCATAGAACGTAACTCTCTCCCATCAAACCAGGCAAAATGGCTTTTATACCGGCGCATCCGACTAAAGAAAATCAAAAGTGAAAACACTCCGGAAATCCCCTGTGCAATGAGAGTTGCAAGGGCTGCACCGAACACCCCCAGGCCAAGTCCTGCCACCATCCAAAGATCCATAAATATATTCAAAACAGAAGAAAATATCAAAAGACCCAGTGGAATTTTTGACTCTCCGATCGATGTAAACATCGTTGAAAGGATATTGTACATAAACAAAAACGGAAAGCCCACAAAATAAACACGAAGATACAGTACTGCTGCCTCCAGTATATCAGCAGGTGTCTGTAATAACCTCATCATCGAATGGGAAAAGCAAAAGCCAAAGACACCCAGAAGTATACTTAGAATCAGGAAACTGATCAGTGATGTTGACACGATTGTTTTCATTTTGCTGTAATCTCTGGCTCCAAAATAACGACTCACAAGCACACCGGCACCTACACCGGCACCCAATGCTATACAAATAAAGACATTCGTAAGTGCAGCACAGGCACCAACTGCCGCAAGTGCAGAGGAGCCAACAAACTGACCGACGATAATAGAATCCACCATATTATATACTTGCTGAAAAAAGCTGCCCAGAATCATTGGCATTGCAAAAACAGTCAGTGCTTTAAGGGGCGCATCTGTGATTAAATATTCATCTTTTGACATTGTCTTATTTCTCCTTAAATCCCTGTCTTTTACCCGGAAGCTCTAGAGCGTGTCTGAAAAAGGCTTTTCGTGAGCTGCGAGTCCCAGTTTGTGGAAATAATTTTTCAGGCACGCTCTAGCATGACAAGTGCCACTAATACATTATAAGGCTATGATTGAAAGCGCTGTCGGAATTTCACTTAATCTCCTTCCGCAAGAATTCATTTTACATCTTCAATATACAAAATGCAAATTTTGTCACTTCTTGTTCGTCTTATTTTACTACCTCTCTTTCTTTGTTCACTCTTTCTGGCTTCCTATCCATTTATGAACTTGTTGTTGACTGATGATTCAAGTATAATAAACTCGTAACTGTTCAGTACCTTCACAGTTACGAGCCAAAATGCATTTAAACGATAAAAACACCTCGCGGGACAGTGGCTACTGAATAGTTACATAAACTCTATATAAGAAATACATGTCTTGCATGTGATCTTATGTATTGATGATTCTCATGTTCTGCGATATACGGGGAGGAAATTCTCATGGGTAAACAATCTACCAGGGAAAACAAAACAATTTACCAGCTTTGCCGGGAAGCTGCAGGGCTTACAAGGGCAGAAGCAAGTGATAAAATGGAGGCTGTCTCGGATTCTAAAATCGAAAAATTCGAATACGAAACACAGGAGCCTACACCTTACGATATCATTCAAATGGCTGATGCTTATAAGCGACCGGATCTCTGCAACTATTACTGCTCACACAAATGTGAAATAGGCCACCGCTATGTTCCAGAAGTAGAAGTGACTGATCTGTCAAATATCATCCTGGAGACAATTGCCGGTCTGAATGAAATCAATCCTCTTACCGGTCGTCTGATCCAGATTGCCCGTGACGGTAAGATCAGCGATGATGAAATGAAAGATTTTGCTTATATCAGTAAAAAACTTGATGAAATTTCTTTAGCCATAGACTCTTTGAATCTTTGGGTAGATAAGACCGCCGGAGAACAAGGGCTTAATCTTGAGCTCTTAAATGCCGAAAAAGAAAAATTAAAATGGTAGTGTAAAAAAGTTTGTGTTTCTGGTAAAAAATGGCTCCTTTTTGGTAAGAATTCAGATATGACAATTCTTATCGAAAAGGAGTATTTTTATGGCAGTTGCAAAGGAACAAATTCGACAGATTA
>NZ_VUMS01000040.1 GCF_009696065.1 Oliverpabstia intestinalis
TAATCTGTCGAATTTGTTCCTTTGCAACTGCCATAAAAATACTCCTTTTCGATAAGAATTGTCATATCTGAATTCTTACCAAAAAGGAGCCATTTTTTACCAGAAACACAAACTTTTTTACACTACCACTTACCCCATTGCTTTTGGCGTATTTTTTTCTTAATTAACACCTTTTTAATTATCACTTAGTGCTTTCCACTCCAACTCCACCCATCCATCGTCATACACATATATCCCCTTCACATACTTTTCAAGCGTCTCCTCTGTCAATTTCTCATCCCCCAGATACTCCATCATCTACTCCACCGGAATATTTTTCTTCAGCAAGATTTCTTTCTCGCCGCTGATCATTTCTTCCAGTTCCTTCTTTCGTCTTTGCAGGCGCTCTCTTTCTTCCTCTAACTGCTTCTTTTCACTCAGGAACTCCTCCCGGCTCATCTGTCCTTCATGGTACTTCTCATAGTTCTGTTGGTTATGAGCCTTGATCTGCTCCTGTCGTCTTTTGCAGTCAGCACTTTCAGCCTTGTATTCACCTTTTTATCGGAAGATTCTCAAATTGGCAAAACACTGTTTCGCCAATCTGATCCTTTGAATAAACTTTATAAAACTGCCGAACATTTTTTAAATTTGCAACAGAAAATCCCTTTCCATAATTCTTCGTCAGATATGTAGACAATTCCTTTAAGAGTTGCGTGCCATATGCCGCCCTCTGTTCTCCACGCTGTTCTTCCTCTACAATCATTCTTCCTATCTCATAATAAACATAGACCATAGAAAGATTAACAGCAGTTGTCGCAAAATTTGCGACAACTGAATTATCCAACTCTTCCTTTAAAGCATTATTAATATGCTTTCTTATCGTCTTAACATCTCTGCCAAACAATTCTGCCAGTTGCTTTCTGTTCAGCCATACTGTATTATTTTCCACTGGAACATTTAACTTGACTTCATGATCTTCTGTTTCAAATAATACTATTTCATTTTCCATGCATATTCCTCCGTATATATCTCGTTCAAATTACAATTGTATCATACGATATAATTTTTATGAAATCAATCTCTATGCAGTATAACTTATTTGGGAATGCTCTGAGCTATACAAAGTGCTCCCCATCCCACCCTCTCATTCGGCCACTCCGTCTCCCCGGGCAGCTGTTTTGCTCCGTTGATCAGATAACTCTTCACCTTCTCCCCATACAGATACGGGTCATTTCCCCGCACAATCCCCCATTCCATCAGAAGTGCTGCCGCTCCGCTGACAAAGGGTGTTGCAAAGGAGGTTCCCGTAACCGTCTGATAACCACCGCCCGGACGTGGTGCACGGATATCGACGCCCGGAGCGGCAAGGTCCGGTTTGATCTGAACAGGGAGGCGGGTGTAACCGCGGCCGGAGAAATCGGCGTAGGACTGGCGGCGGGAATCGTAGGCTGCTACGGAGATGGCAGACAGCGCGGTGGAGGGAATCGTAAGTGTGGTTTCCGGGGTCGGGCGGTAGAAGCGGGTGGCTTCCCCTACTGTTTTTCCACCGGGAAGCCACATGGAGAATTCTCCCTGCAGGATACGGCGCGGAATCAGATGTATACGCCAGATGCCGCTGTCAATATAACTTTCTGTGGGAAGAAAATCGATGTAGATTTCCTGCGAAGTGCTGTAAGGAGACGGTTTTCCATAATAAATCAGAAGCTGTGTTCCGGCATGCCGGTATCTCTGTGTTCCCAGCGTCTGTTCCAGCGGACCGATAATCGTTCCGTCCGGATGTACCAGGGCAATCTCCATCTGATCCTGATAGTTTTTCCAGATCTGCAGGTTCATAGCCGGTTCATAAGTTCCGATCCCCAGTTCTGCCTCATAATTTTCTCCCTGTCGTACGCGGCCCGCCGTATGCCCTGCCCGATTTCCTTCATTACCGGTTCCCACACAGAGTGTCACACGACCATACCCAACTGCCTGATTCAGATACGTTTCCACCAGAGAGGTTCCGTTATGTGCTCCATAACTGTTTCCGAAGCTCAGATTGATCACCACCGGCATCTGAAGCTCCTGTGCAGTACGGATCGCATAGTCCACCCCCTGCATCAGTTCTGTGGTTCTGGGGAATCCATTCGGATCCCGGATCCCCAGCTTCACCACCAGCAGACTGCTCTCCGGCGCTACGCCACGCTCCGTTCCCTGACTTTCTCTTCCATTTCCCGCTGCAATCCCCAGTACAGCCGTCCCGTGACCGCTCGTATCTATGCTTGGAACCAGCGCCTCTCTTTCTGCCATCGTATTCGCTTCCAGTGCCCGATTGATCTGCTCCCGTGTGTACTCACTGCCGATCCGATACCCTTTGGGGGGATTGCCCGGGATCGACTGATCCCACAGCCGCAGGATCCGTGTGGATCCATCCTCGTTCCGAAAGTCCGGATGCGTATAATCCACGCCCGAATCGATACAGGCAATCAGAATCCCTTTACCAAACAGATACGGCGACTGATTCTGGGCCGGATTCACACAGGAAGTCTGCCTGCCTTCATATGCAGCAAAATACAATCTCTTCGGTGCTTCGATATACTCTACCGCCGGATTCTGTGCAAACCCTTCGATCTGATCCTGTGGAATATCTGCAATTCCATAATTTCCAAGAAGGGGTGTAATAACAATCTCATCCGTCTCAAGCTCCGATGCCGCCCCGAAGTAACGAATGATCAGCTTCCACCTCTGTGTGTCTTTTTCATACCCTGCGTTCAGATTCATCGATGCTTCCCGTTCCCTGGATGTGGCATCGAGAGCAAGATTTAAAGTGTTGCCGGTTTTCTGATTATTCATGTTCCGTTCCTGATGATTTTTCATTCTACTACAATATATGGAAGCAGTTTTTTCCCGTTTACTTTTTCCCCGGATGTCCTATCCACACAGCTTGAACTATGAGAAACACTCTCCGCGAGTTTTTCGTGCAGGCACGGACTTTGGCTCATTGCCCGTGTAAATCAAAATTGATCCACCGGACCAATTATTGGTATGTAAGGCAATCAAAAAGACTGCTGCCGGCAGAATAATATCCTACCGAACAGCAGTCCTTTTCTCTTTTTCATTATTTTATTGGTTTACATATTTATGGATCGTAGCTTTCACAGCTCCCGGTCCCGCAAGCATCTCACGGAACATGGTCTCAATTTTTTCTCCCACACCGTCTTTATACAGGTCTGTGAAAAACAGTCTTTCGTTGGAAAGAATCGATTTCAGCTGATTCGTAAAAGTCTCCGGTTTTCCAACCACGATATCTTTGAACTGTTCCTGAATCTCTTCGTTCATAGGATCCGGAGCAAGCTCATATGTATTTCCTTCGTCGTCTACACCCAGCATGTAGCGCAGCCATCCGGCTATTCCAAGGGGAATAGCAGTCAGCCGGGAAGCATCTCCGAATCTCTTTACATAAGCCTTGATGGTTTCGCCAAAGCGGATACCAACCATCTGAGATACATCTACTGACAGACGCATGTTGGTATCACCCAGATATTCATTCGGGAACCGGTCATGAAACAGTTCATCCACAAATGCCTGCGGGGAAAGGATGCCCGGGTTCGGAACGACCGGAAGGCCTTCGTCGTAGGCGATCATCCGTGCCATCTTCATCATGTCTTCGTTTGTATTTAACATATGCGCAAACAGTTCATATCCCTGTACCACACCCAGCGGACCGGTGGCAGAATGTACCGGATTCAGACATACTGTCACTTTCATGCGTTCAGACAGATTCACGGTTTCTCTGTCCGCCATATATACGCCAAATCCCTTTTCCAGTGCCGGGCGACCGTTCGGGAAGCTGTCTTCAATGACCAGATACTGTGGTTTCTCCGCATTGACAAACGGAGCAATATAGGTCTTCTTTCCGGTGATCACCGGCTGCATATCTTCTACACCAATCGCTTCCAGATCTGCTGCAATCTGTTCACTCGGACGTGGGGTGATCTTGTCGATCATCGTCCACGGGAAGGCAACTATGCTTTCATCACTCACATAATCCATAAAATCCTGCTCCACAAAACCGTGTTTCTTCCATTCTTCGGTCATCGTCAGTACAGACTCCCGCAGTTTCGCGCCGTTTTTGGAGCAATTATCCATGGAAACCAGAGCGATCGGATATTTTCCTGCTTTATAACGTTCATATAACATCGCTGTCAGAACCGCCATTGCTCCGGTGGCTCTGTCCGGGCCGTTGTTGATATCTGCTTCCACAAACGGGAACCAGCTGCCGTCTGCTTTCTGCAGGGCATAGCCTTTTTCTGTGATCGTGAAAGAAACCAGCTGCAGGGATTTTGCTTTGAAGATTTCCTTCAGACGGTTCCACTGTTCCGGATCGGGTGACTGTGCTTTTACCGCCTCTGCCAGCGCTCCCATAACTTTGTATTCTCTGGTTCCGTCACCGTGGAGGATCACGCTCAGACTCAGATTGTCATAGGGTTTATAGATCTTATCTAGCACATCGTAATCAAAGGTCTCCACACAGGTAATGCCTCGATCCAGGACACCTTCTTCCAGAAGTCCGTCTGCAATTCCACCGATGAAAACACGGAAAATGTTTCCGATTCCAAAATGTACCCATCCCGGTGCATCTTTTGCTTTCTTCGATACTGCTTCCACATCGTACCCCGGCAGTTTGATACCTGCTTTTTCCCATGCCTGACGATCTTTGATTCCATCCAGTGTTAATTTCATGGTAAATATCCTCCTCTTTCTTTTTTCTGTTATCTGTTATCCACATAAATCTTTTTCTTCTGTGGATACATTGAGTTTCGTTTTTTACTTTTAATTGTATCTTAATCATAAGTTGAGTTTATATCTTTTTTCCTGAAAAATCCAGTGCCAAAAAGCATAATTTTCATCTTTGTTTTTTGTATGTATTTACCAACATCACCGATTCTGTCCCCCGGATGCCATCGTATCCATCTTCATGAGCTGTTTTCTGTGCGGGATGATAGTTCTTTCCTGTAAAGTAAAAAAAGCAGTTATTTCTGTACTCTTACTTTTGTACAGAAATAACTGCTTCTTATATTTTTTCAGACACGCTCTAGAGCGTGTTTGAAAAAGGCTTTTCGTGAGCTGCGAGTCCCAGTTTGTGGGAGATTTTATCCGAATGAGGGCGGCGTAGCGGGCTACGGCAACCGAATGAGGGTAAAATATACCGCAAAGTGGGGCTTGCAGATTGCGGAAATGATTTTTCAAACACGCTCTAGTCGAATACTTCTTTCATACTTTCATAATGCAGGAAAATCCCTTCCTGGGCAAATGCCCGGATCTCTTCGAGTGTGGCGATCTTAAAGCCTTCCACTTCCTCCGGCTGTACTTTCACATCGTTATCCACAAAGTCCAGAATAAATTTGTAGATATCCACAAAATAGTTGTTTTTTTCCTCCGGATTCACCCGTTTATAGGAAAATGCGTAGCCGCCTGCAGCCTGACTCACATCAATTCCGGTCTCCTCGCGGATCTCTCGGATCACTGCGTCTCTGGAATCTTCTCCCGCGTTGACTCCGCCTCCCGGTACTTCCCACCAGCCGGCACCCCATTCTTTGTCCAGCTTTCTCTGGGTGATCAGATAACGGCCATCCGGACGTTTCAGCACGCCAAGCACCGTCAGGTGAAACTCATCCGGCTTCATGTTCCAGTCGTTTCTCTTCATCGTGCGACCGGTTCTCTGTTTCTTTTCATCGTAGATATCCCAGTATTCCATAATATTTTTTCTCCTCTGTCTCTTTTTCGTGAATATTACTGCCCCGCTTTATGCACCTGGTACGGATTTATTTTTCTTTGGCATGTAAGAACGCAAAGGGTTCTTCATCGTGAAGAAAGTGCATCATCATATAGGCGCACAGAAGCGCCACCCGCTCTTCTTTCAGGATCCGTGCCACTTCTTTCCGGTCTGCCAGAACCACTTCGATTTCCTCGCTGTCTTCCATGTATTTTTTACTGATCTCGCCGGAAGCATATCCGTAAACCGTTCCGCAGCACTCATCGGTCATCCCGACGGATGTATAATAAGGCTTCTGATATATGTCATCCACCACGATCGGCTCCAGTTTCAGTCCGGTCTCTTCTTTCAGTTCCCGGATCGCTGCGGTGTGATAATTCTCTCCCGGATCCACCAGTCCGGCCGGCAGTTCATACACATAACCACCCAGCGGATAACGGAACTGTCGGATCAGTACTACCCTGTCTTTCTTTTCTCCGTAGAGACTGTAGATGGCCACACCGTCCGGATCATTATTTTCTGCATGGCTCAGTTTCAGGTCATCCTCAGTCTTCGCCCGGGATGCCACATAATAGTGTCCTTCCCGTCCTACTTTATTCACGACATCCAGATCATAGAGATTCAGATATGGATTGGTTGTCTGTTTGTTTACTTTATTGATTTTTCCCATCTGGTATTCCTCCCACCCCGGTCGGAGGCTCCTTGTACAGGACGGATCGATTATGCCTGAGAGCCTTTTAACAACCGGCTGATATGTTTATATAATACCAGAGTTATCAGGGAAACTACAATACCTTTTATAATATTAAACGGTGCAACGCTGAAAAGGCAGAACGTTGTCAGACTGTGGATCGCCGGAATGATGGCTGCTCCCATCTCCACAAAGGTATCCACCGGCATACCAAATGCTTTTCCGTAAGCCGGAAGCAGTAACAGACCATTCACCAGAGCACTGGCCACTGCCATGCATACGATTCCGGTTGCCATACCGATGATTGCATGTTTCTTTGTTTTTGCCTGTTTATAAATAAAGCCGGCCGGCATAACCAGTGCGCATCCCATGATAAAGTTACCAAGTTCTCCCACACCTGCGGTCGTTGTTCCGTTCAGGACAAAGTTCAGCAGAATCTTGATCAGTTCGATCACTGCCGCTGCCAGCGGTCCCATCGCAAACGCCCCGATCATGATCGGCACTTCACTCAGATCCATCTTATAAAAACTCGGTGCAATAAACGGAAGCGGTACCTCCCAGAGCATCAAAACAGTAGCTACAGCCGCCAGCATGGCAATCTGCACCATGGTTCTGACACCTGTATTTCTCGTAGTTCCGGCCTTTTTCGCAGTCTCTGCTGCTTTAGTTGTTGTGTTGTTCATTTTCTTCAATCTCCTTTCTTTCTCAAAAGGAAATTCCCGGTTTCTGCAGCCTGACACAAAACTATGAGAAACACGCTTCGCGCGTTTCTCAAGCTATTGCGGCAGTCGCCAAGGTCTCGTGCAGGCACGGACTTTGGCTCGTTGCTCGCGTAAAAAAACCCCGGAAAGTAAATCCTTTCCGGGGTGTTCTCTCTGTGCTTTTTCTTTCCTGATATAAAATCAGAAAATCTATATTTTACGCTTACACACGCTGCACTCTTCTCTCATCCAGACTATACTGTCGGTACCGGAATCACACCGGTTCAGCCATGTTTCCATGGGTCGCGGACTATACCGCCGGTGGGGAATCACACCCCGCCCCGAAGAATTATCCTTAAATTCTTGTTCATTATAACTCATTATAAGTCTGCATACAAGTATATTTTTTAGCTGTTTTTCACAATGATTTTGTGTAATATCCACATAAATCCACACTACTCTTTATATGATTACTGCAAATTGGTGTAAATTTTGGTGTAACCATCGGCATTATCTTTTTCCCATTTTTCAACCCGCGCAAGCTCACGTTTTGTTCTTTCCATATCTACATGGTTGCATACTTTTATTGTCGTTTTTACATCACTTTGTCCGAGCACATAAACATTAAGCAGTAAGAGATATTTACTCGACTGTTTTGGGCATGAATCCTATCATAGTAGTACTGGAAATCTGGAAGTGGAATATCCTTCTTTTTAATATTTTTCTGAGGATAAAAAGTAATTCCACCTCTTTTGGTGGCATCATCTGGAGTTCTTCAATCGGAATTCCTCCCGCGTGATAACGTTCCATAATCAAAGATAATGTTCCGGATCCAATCTTATACCGATCCATGCTAGAGCGTGTCTGAAAAAGGCTCTAGAACTTCTTAATTTTTATATTATATTGGCTTGAATCCTTTTCCACGCACTTCATTCGATTCCATTGTAACAAGAAACGCGGATGAATCTACTTTCTTTACAGCTTCTTGAATCGTATGCATTTCTTTATTGTTACATGCACACATTAATACTTCTTTTTCACGTCCTGTATAACTTCCTTCTGCCTTAATCAAAGTTGCCCCTCGTTGTGATAGCTCATCAATTTTTGCCGCAATTTGTGGTCCCTTTTCTGTTACAATCAAAGCAAGTTTTCCAGCATCAACGCCATACATTAGCTTATCTACGACAAATGATAGAATATACGTTCCAATTAATCCATAAATAATCTTATCAATGTTTCCATGCATCAGAATTCCACCAATAATTACAATAATAAAATCCATAACAATGATAATTTTTCCTACAGAAATATGTGGCTTTGCCTTGTGTATTGCCATCAAAACAAAATCTGCTCCACCTGTAGAGGTATCTCTCATGTAAATTAATGCATATCCGATTCCTGAGAATACACTCATACAAATACAGGATAACATCATATCACCTTGGTAAACTGGAAACAATGGAACAACCCAGTCCATCAGTATATTAGAAATTAACATTGTCTTTATTGATCTTAAAAAAAATTGTTTTCCCAACAACTTGTAACAAATTAAAATAATTGGAATATTCAAAATTGTCGTCATTGTACCAATTGGAATTTTCCAAAAATAATAAAACACGATTGCAATACCTGATATACCTGCTACCGGAAATCCAGATGCCACTGCAAAATTATAGACTCCAATCGCAATGAAACAACCACCTACAATATCAAGTAAAATATCAATTAAAAATGTCTTTGCCTTTGATTTCAATGTGAGTTCCTCCCTATTACGGAATCTTATTTCTTTTGCGTCATAATACATTGATATGTTTGCAGATTGCGGAAATGATTTTTCAGACACGCTCTAAGGCGGTAGGCAATGTACATATTAAGACTGCCAACATAAGCATTCCATACATCTCCAACTTCGACAATATCAATTTTCACATCTTGATGATCTTCTTGATAAATTTTTGCAGCTTCTTCCATTGCAAAAATATTAAATGTTTTGTCCCAACACCATACTGTAATTGTATTATCGTCTTTTTTTGCCTCTTTATTGCTTTCACTTTGATTTCCGCATGCTGCAATACCCATTACCATCGCAGCTGTCAATAAAATTGCCACTATTTTTTTCTCATTTGTTATATTCTCCTTCTACCATGCCCCTTGATACCCTATTGTTACCGCACTATTCTGAGCTCCTGCTTCCATCGAATCTTGAACATTCAATCCATTCAAAATCCCATATAAAAATCCGGCAATAAAACTGTCGCCTGCACCCATTGTATCAACAACTTTACACTCTATGATTCCAAATCGATACCAAGAATTTCCATCATACCCAATGCTTCCATTTTTCCCCAATGTTGCAATAATGACTTTAGGTCCTTTTCGTTGCATTGCTTTCATGAATTCCTTTAATTGTTCCGTACAATTTTCTTTTTCTTTTAAGCCCATGCTATGATATTTCTGTCTAAACTCATTACGTGATTCCTCGTCAAAAGAGAAGAATGCATATGTCACATATGGAATCGCTTTCTCAACAATTGGATTTGCAAATTTATTTGCAAAATCAAATGCAACTGGAATTTCTTTCGAAATAAGTGGAAGCTCATCTTCAATCATTCCCCAAATTCCTGTAACCGCTAAATCATGTTTCTTTATAAAGGAAATGTCTTGTTCTCTTAGCTTAAAGTCTGCCAAAACACCTTCTTCATATTTTCCAAACACTCTATCTCCATCTACAATGTCAACATGTGTAACTGCGGTTTTTCCATCCAGCACTTGAATATGAGAAGTATCGACTCCTTTATTTTGAATTGCACTTATCATGATTTTTCCGAATGAATCATTTCCAACAGCACCTGTATAAGAACTTTCTCCACCTAATCGTTTTATGTATACAGCAACATTCACTGGGTTTCCCCCTGGATATGATTCATTCAATGAATCATAATAATCAATACAATTATCTCCTATTGCTGCTACTCTTATCTTTCTGTCCATTTTGCCACCTTAATAGTCCAGACGTCTGTAATATCTTCTGATTTCCATAGGATGACAATTGACTTTTTCCATATGTGCATCAATTCTCTGTGTTACCGCATGCATCACTAAATGTGATATATATCCTCTGTACTCTGGACTAATTCCTTTTAATTCAAATTTCTTGGTATCAATAATATTGTATTTTCCACAAATGCGTGGCAAGAAGTTTGCAACGCGCTCGCTCAACGATCTCTGAGAATCTTCCCCAATAAATACTGTAACTGGTGTATCTTTGTCAATTACTTCTAACGTTCCATGGAAAAATTCTGCACTGTGGATAGATTTTGTACGAATCCAATGCTGTTCTTCCCAATAACACATTGCATAAGAATATGTGGCACCATACTGGTTCCCAGCCCCAACAAAATAATGAATTTTGTCGTCCTTATGACGATTTGCAAATTCTTCTCCGAAAGCATCTGCTTCCTTTTCAACTTCCACAAGTGCAGTTGCCAAATACTGATCCAACTCCTTGTATAAATCCTCATATTCTGGAAATTCTCCTGCATTGTACATAAATCTATCTGCTACCATATAAAATTTCAATTGTTCATTGGCAGGATATGTAATCACATAGTCTACAAGTTTTGCAAGTTCTGCAGTAGCAACATCAATAAAACCAATCACCCTTGCTCCACTCTTCTGTGCTTTTTTTACTCCATCTACGATTTCAGAAGTTGTTCCTGTAACAGACGAAATAATTACAATAGTTCCTTCTCCAACTTTTTTATTTCCAGTTGTCAAATACTCTGCTGCGTTTTCAACAAAAAATGAAAGTTCTGATTTTTCTTTCATATGGACCTCTGCCTGGAGGCAAGATGCATATGTTCCACCGATACCGAGCCAACAAATATTCTTGTATCCTTCTTTACAAATTCCATCAATCAATTCATTAATTTGATTTCTCAGAGCAAGCGCTCCATTCACACTTTCAATCTGTTTCTGTTCATTAAATTTCAACATAGTGTTTTTCCCTTTCCCTTCCTTTGTATTGGTGACTATTTTTAAATTTAATATACCAGTTTTTTTTTATTTTTTCAATACTTCACGTAAAGAATATTGAATATTGTTGTATTTTTATAAATATAAATGCATTTATTTGTATACAATGCATTTATTTCTTTTATTCTGGTATGAAACACATTTCAAATTTACTATACCAGTTTTTATATTTATTTTTTATTTATTCATTTCTTTTTTCCTTTCCATTTGCTTTTTAAGAACTGACAACGTATAATTTGATTATAATTTATCGGTAAATTATAATATTAGGAGTTCTTATGAAAAAAAATTTATTAACTTTAGATGTTGCATTATCAAAAGAAATCAAATACATGCTAAAGGAAGAACACTATCTTCCAGGTGACAAACTGCCTTCGGAACGAAAGCTGGCAGAGCTGTTTCATGTACAACGCTTAACTGTTCGTGGAGCCTTGAATCTGTTACTTCAAGATAAAACAATTATCTCAAAACCAAGAAGTGGTTATTACGTAGCGCCTAAACGCATTTTACAATCCATTCGTAATTTTTCCTTACATTCAGAGGAAGATAGCGGACAATTAACTTACGAATTATATGATTTCAAAAAAATAGAAGCAGATAACTATCTTGCAAGCGAAATGTTACTTCCTGAAAAATCGAAAATATACAAAATTGTTTGGCTTTATTCAGATGGTACTCAACTAATTTGTATCAATACAACTTATATTCCTGAATATATCTATCCAGATCTCACCCAACAAATTGCTGCTTCTGCTCCTGCAATTGATTTGATTACAAACAATTGTCAAATAACCTTGGCAAAATCGAATCAAAAAGTCACCTTACTTTACGCAGACACAAAGACTGCTCAAATTTTAAATATTCCTGTTGATAGCCCTTTAATGAAATATAAAGGGCTCATGTATGATAAACAAGGACATCTTGCAGTCTTTTTTGAAAATAATATGCTAATTGATCGTTTTGGTTTTATCAGGGAGGTAGTTTTATGAGCAATGATGATGTATTAGCCGCACAAATAAAATCTAGTATCATTACAAAAATTAAAACACAGGAATATCTTCCTGGGGAATTGCTTCCTAGCGAACGGGATTTTGCAACAATGTATAGTGTAAGTCGGTATTTGATTCATGACATCTTTGACGAATTAATTAGCCAACATTACTTAATTCGCGTTCACGGAAAGGGAACTTTTGTCCGCAAACCCGAACAAAATCGAGTTGCTTTAGGAGTACTAAATGAATCAAAAAATGCCAGCTTTACCTCTTTAGTTCGTAACTTTGGTATTGAAATTTCCAATAAATGCTTAGGCACAGGTATAATCAAAAACAGAAAATACTTTGCAGATAAACTTGGACTTTCTGAAGAAGATGAAATATACGGTATTCATCGAATTCGTCTTGGAAACAAGGAACCTCTTGCAATTGAGTTTACCTATGTTCCTATTCATTTTTTTTCAGATATCGATAATTACAATTTTGAGCACATATCGCTTTATGATTATATGAAATCCAAAAATCATTTGCCTGTAAAATTTAATGAGACAATGATGATGGTAGAAGCTGGCGAAAAACTTCAAAAACACCTTCATCTTCCAAGTGCCACCTCTATCGTCAACTATATTGAATTCATAGGATACGATGAAAATGGTAATTTAGTTGAATATACAGAAAGTTATTCACGCCCTGATAAACTTGAAGTGCGCTTTGTCACAAATGATATCTAAATTTGCTTTAATTTTACCGTTTAGTATGTGTATGCACCATAAACAAAACAAGATAGAATATACACAAAATAATACTTTTGTTAGGGGCGGGGAAAATTGACCACCTAAAGCCGCTTAGAATTAACCATTTTTAGTCGGATAGAAAAGTCATTGTATTTTTCTCTTCGTGTTCTAAAATGATGTACATATTCGTAGGTGTAATGAGTTTTATTTGGAAGTTCACTATGAGGGGACTTCGGAACAGGATGAGTCGATACAACGGGTACTTGCTGAACGTGGTAAAACCGTGTACGCAACCGCTGTGCGAGCTGGCGCAATTCTCGTGGGTAATGGAAACCTTAAACTGCTCGGTGATGTCAAGGTGTTTGGCAGATAGAGCTACGGAGAAAAGATATGAATTTTGTAACGAAAGAACCAATAAACAAAGGCTGGTCGAGTGATAAAAAATACTGTGTTACCGACGAAAACGGCACACGGTATCTTTTGCGTGTTTCCGATATTGCACAGCACGACACAAAGCAGTCTGAGTTTAATATGATGAAACAGGTCGCTTCTTTTGGAGTGCCTATGTGCCAGCCCATTGAATTTGGCATTTGTGAGGATGGCGTTTATTCCATTCAAAGTTGGATTGACGGCGAAGATGCAGAACAGGTCATGTCGGGCTATTCTGATACCGAGCAATATGTATATGGCTTGGAAGCAGGACGTATTCTTCGCAAGATTCACTCCATTCCTGCTCCTGCAACGCAGGAGGATTGGGAAATCCGTTTTAACCGCAAAATGGATTATAAGATCAAAAAGTACGCTGAGTGCCCCATCAAGTATGAGAACGGACAGGCATTTATCGACTACATAAACGAGAACCGTCATTTGCTGAAAAACAGACCGCAGGTATATCAGCACGGCGATTACCACATCGGCAATATGATGATCGACAGAGGCGGTCAGCTCCACGTTATCGACTTTAACCGTAACGATTACGGTGATCCGTGGGAAGAATTTAACCGCATTGTTTGGTGCGCTCAGAAAGCTCCTCTCTTTGCTTCCGGTATGGTAAACGGATACTTTGATAATAACGTACCTATGGAGTTTTGGAGATTGCTTGCTCTTTACATTTCAAGCAATACTCTCTCATCTGTATATTGGGCGATTCCGTTCGGACAGGACGAAGTGAACACCATGCTGAACCAAGCCAAGGAGGTTCTGTCTTGGTACGATAATATGCGTAATCCTGTGCCGACATGGTATTTCAAAGGGTATTATCTGCAGTACATCGACGGGATTCCTTTCAAGCTGAAAAGTACTTTTGATTTCAGCTTTATGAAAGAGTATGGAACGGTGTTCAAGGTTTACGATGACCAGGATTCCGGAAACATCTGCTTTGGTACTGAAAAAGACGGTCAGCGTTATTTTGTAAAGTTCGCCGGTGCTCCTACCGAGCAGTACGGCGGCGATCCTGCAGATGCTATCTCCAGATTGAAAGCTACTCTCCCGATTTACAGCGATCTGAAGCACGAGAATCTGATTGAGCTTATTGAAGCCAAGGAAATTGGCGACGGGTTCGCTATGGTATTCAAGTGGGCTGATGGCGATTGTATGGGCAGAATGTACCCCGCGGCATATCGTCGCTTTATTCAGCTTCCCATCAATGACAGGCTCGCTGTGTTCAGCGACATATTGAGCTTCTTGGAATGTGTTGTCTCGCGCAATTATGTAGCCATAGATTTTTATGACGGCAGCATTATGTATGATTTTGTGAACGGAAAGACTACAATCTGCGATATTGACCTTTTCCGCAAACAACCGTGTGTCAACGATATGGGACATATGTGGGGCAGCTCTCGCTTCCAATCCCCGGAAGAACATCAGCTCGGAGCCGATATTGATGAAATTACGAACGTCTATACTCTTGGTGCTACCGCTTTTGCGCTCTTTGGAGAGTATAACCGCACACAGGAAAAGTGGCAGCTCAGCGATAAGCTCTTTGAGATCGCAACGAGAGCAGTAAGTGATGATCGTGCCAACCGTCAGCAAACAATCAGACAATTCACAGCAGAATGGGAGGCGGCACAATAATGAAAGCTATTGCATTTTGTGGTCTAGCGTGTTGCGTTTGTTCCGAAAATAAAGGCTGTGTAGGTTGCCAAGACGGAAGCTGTGAAAGCCACGGCTGGTGCAAAAACTATAACTGTTGTAAAGAAAAAGGGCTGAACGGCTGTTGGGAAGAGACTATGAAGAAAAGTCTGTAAATAAGATTCTTCTATGATAATGATGGGCGAAAGGCTTGATATATTAGCTTTTCGCCCTTTGTTTATATATAACAGTTACAAAAACGCATGTCAAGAGCAGGCGGTTCTGCCGCCTGTTTTGCGATGGAATATTGCCTATTCTGGAAGGCGTCCTTCGGTACACGCTCAATAGCGAGTACCTCCAAAATTAAGAGCCGCCTTACGGCAGCCCTGGTTATCAATTCTTTCGAATCCCGTCCGGCAGATTTGGTGACCACGGTAACAGATCATCCAGAAAGGACCGG
>NZ_VUMS01000041.1 GCF_009696065.1 Oliverpabstia intestinalis
ATTTTGATGTATTTGTCAAGTGATTTTTATGTTTTGAAACATAGAAAAACAATGTTATGAATTGTGCATTATTACCATTACTTTAGGATACCTACTATTTTATTCCAATTTTAGCTAACTGGCATTACTGAATCAGGGCCCCCTTTGGAGAGATAGATATTCGATGAGAACATCAGCAGTCGGGGATACATCCTTTCCCGTGAGAACCGATTGCTTTCAATAGATCATACAGTTGCCGATCAGCCAGAAATAGAAGCTATCCCACAGCGGATATTTCTGCGGAATCTGCATGAAGAGATGTTAGGACAGTGACAGACTGTGAATGGAACAAACAATACAATGATTGGTCTGGCTGCGGAAGCGGTCGGGAAGGAGGACAATTATGCAGAGAATACAGGATATGTTTATCAATATGGAAGAAGTGGCAGAGGATGCTTATAAGAATACGGAATTATTGCTGAGTCAGTATACTAAAGTAATGTTCCGTATTGAGAAGAACCTTGTGGATATAGATTATGAAATGTATGCAGAGGAAGGGAAGCATCTGAAGGAAATGTTATATGATCTGGTAGATTTCGATGCGACTGCAGAGAAACGCAGAATCCAGGAAAAGCTTCTGAATAATGATATGAATCTCTGTTTGCTGGAAATCATGAGAGATTCCCTGATAGCTTTGAGGGATTATCCAAAAAATGGACAGCTGTATTATCGGCTTTTGAAATATAGATATTTTGAAGCAGGAAATACCAATGAAGATGTGATGCTGATGCTGGATGATATGCCAAGCACTACTTATTATCGAAACCGTAAGAAAGCAATCCGTTTGTATGCAACAATGCTCTGGGCATTTACACGTCCGGAAAAGATACAGAATAAGATGGAGGAAATAAACTGGAAGAAAAGTGGAAGTAAAGTGGCAGTGAACTGACAGTAAACTGGCATGTGAATGGTATTACAATGAAAATACGTGCATGTTAGAATTGATATGCTGAGAGAAATAGACCTTCGCAGACGTAATGTTTGCGGAGGTTTTTCTTTTCTCAAATTTTAAGGCGTCAGGCTGTGCCCGGAAGGGCATGGCCTTTTTTTATACCCAAAAACAGGTTGCAGATTTGAAAAAGCTTCCTTTTTAACAGGTAGATGCCGGAAAGGAAGAGCATATCAAGATGCAGGGAAGATGCAGGCATTATGCCAGATATCCATGATTTTCGATTTGTCACAAATCAAATCAACAAAAACGACAAATCGGAGAAACAATCATGGAAGAAAGAAAATACACATTTTACGACAGATATCAGAAGGTGAAATACGCTAATATTACAGCAGAAGAGCTGGAAGTTCTTAATATTTTTTATAATAAGGAACATTATATGTTTGATCAGCAGCATCAGAGAAATAATACAGTATTATTTTGTGGATTAGAATCAGAAAACGGTTGTGCGACAGACTTTATCGCAGATAGTGGACGTGACATTGCATCGGATATTACAACTGAGATCTTCTTTAAAGAACTCTTCAGCAATCTGACAGAGAAAGAAAAGAAAATCGTGAGCGATTATTTTATCATGGGAAAACAGGTTAAAGAAACAGCAGAGGAACTGGGCATCAGCACACGTCAGGTGAGTAGAGACAAGAACAGTGCTTTGGCAAAAATGTTGAAGAGGATGAAAGCAGCTGGATATGAATCATATGCTGAGGCGGCAGGTGCATTTCTGCAGGAAAGCGATTATATTCCAACACAGATGGAGACACAGAACTCGATTATGAAGAAAAGGACCGGAGAAGTGAGACTGCCATCAGATCATAAGATGAAAAAATAAATTAGTTAAAAATTAATCATGATAATAATGTGATGATATCACAGAAAACAAATGAATTTCAGATTATAATAAAGCCACAAAAGAAAAAACAAGGAGGACTGTAAAATGTCTGCTATTAATATCAATAAAAATAATTTTCAGAATGAAATAATGGATTCCGAGAAAACCGTTCTTTTAGACTTTTGGGCTCCTTGGTGTGCTCCTTGTCGTATGGTGGCTCCTATCATAGAGGAGATAGCAAGTGAACGCCCTGATATCAAAGTTGGAAAGATCAATGTGGATGAGCAGCCAGAACTGGCAAGTAAATTTGGTATTATGAGTATTCCAACTTTGGTGGTTATGAAGAATGGGAAGATTGTAACAAAAGTTTCAGGGGCAAGACCTAAGAAGGCAATCTTAGAGATGCTTTAAGGAGGTGCGTTAATGGGATTTTTTGATTTTTTAAAACAGGCGAATATTAATCAAGGGATAGAGGAATATAAAAAGACTGCTGGTGCAGTTCTGCTGGATGTTCGTACGCCGCAGGAATATCAGGAAGGGCATATACCAGAAAGTAAAAATGTGCCATTGCAACAACTTAACAATGTTGTTTCGGTAGTGAAGAATACAGAAATACCGCTGTTTGTATACTGTTATTCCGGAGCCCGAAGTCGTCAAGCAACTGGGATGTTGCAACGAATGGGATATTCTAAAGTAAATAATATTGGTGGCATTGCTGCTTATTCAGGAAAGGTGGAAAAATAAGATGAAGGTAATAATCGTAGGCGGTGTAGCCGGAGGAGCTACAGCTGCAGCAAGAATACGAAGATTGGATGAACATGCAGAAATTACTGTGTTTGAAAGATCCGGATACATATCCTATGCGAATTGTGGGCTTCCATATTATATCGGAGACGTGATCACAGACCCAGAAGAACTTACACTACAGACACCAGAGAGTTTTTTTAAACGATTCCGTATTAACATGAAAATTCATCATGAAGTTATCTCCATACATCCGGAACGAAAAACGGTTTCAGTGAAAAATTTAGAGAATGGTGAGATATTTGAAGAAAACTATAATAAGCTGATCCTCTCTCCAGGTGCAAAGCCAACACAGCCGAGACTTCCCGGAGTAGGTATGGATAAACTTTTTACACTTCGTACTGTAGAAGACACTTTTCGGATAAAGGAATATATAAATAAGAATCATCCAAAATCGGCTGTATTGGCAGGTGGCGGTTTTATTGGTCTGGAACTGGCAGAAAATTTGAGGGAGCTTGGCATGGATGTTACAATTGTCCAGCGGCCTAAGCAGCTGATGAACCCATTTGACCCGGATATGGCATCCATGATCCATAATGAAATGAGAAAGCATGGGATAAAACTGGTACTGGGCTATACAGTAGAAGGATTTAAAGAAAAGGACAATGGAGTAGAGGTTCTATTAAAAGATAATCCATCCCTTCAGGCTGATATGGTGGTGCTGGCAATCGGAGTTACACCAGACACAGCATTAGCAAAAGAAGCTGGTCTGGAACTTGGCATCAAGGGAAGTATCGTAGTGAATGACAGAATGGAAACTTCTGTACCGGATATTTATGCAGCAGGTGATGCAGTTCAGGTAAAACATTATGTTACGGGTGATGATGCGCTGATCTCTTTGGCCGGACCAGCCAACAAGCAGGGCAGGATCATCGCTGATAATATTTGTGGTGGTGACAGCCGTTACCTGGGCAGTCAGGGAAGCTCCGTTATCAAAGTATTTGATATGACAGCAGCCACTACAGGTATCAATGAAACCAATGCCAAAAAGTCAGGATTAGATGTAGATACAGTAATTCTTTCTCCTATGAGTCATGCCGGTTACTATCCTGGTGGAAAAGTGATGACCATGAAGGTGGTTTTTGAAAAAGAGACTTATCGTTTGCTTGGTGCTCAGATTATTGGATATGAAGGAGTTGATAAACGTATTGATGTGCTGGCAACAGCAATTCATGCAGGGCTGAAGGCAACCCAGCTGAAAGATCTGGATCTTGCATATGCACCGCCGTATTCCTCTGCCAAGGATCCTGTAAATATGGCAGGATTCATGATAGACAATATAGCAAAAGGTACCTTAAAACAATGGCATCTGGAAGATATGGATAAGATTTCTAAAGATAAAAGTGTTGTATTGCTGGATGTGAGAACTGTAGGTGAGTTTAATAGGGGGCATATGGATGGATTCAGAAATATTCCTGTAGATGAACTAAGGGAACGTATCAATGAAATTGAGAAGGGAAAGCCTGTTTACTTGATATGCCAAAGTGGTCTGCGCAGCTACATTGCCAGCCGTATTCTGGAAGGAAACGGTTATGAAACATACAACTTCTCCGGTGGATTCCGCTTCTATGATGCAGTGGTTAATGACCGTGCGCTGATTGAAAGGGCATATGCATGTGGTATGGATTATTAAAAAATAATCACAATAATTTTATAATTTACTTGTAGCGTAAAAAGATCCCCCATTTATTAGAATGACTTTCACAATTCTGATAAATGGAGGATTCTTTAGATGTCATAGAAAAACAGTTTTATGATCTTTGTAGTGTTTCCAGTCTTTTCGAATCAAGGATGGTGATTTTGCCGCGTGAGAGTTTGACGAGACCATCGCCCTGAAAGTATCGAAGCATTCGAGTGATCACTTCCCTGTGGGAACCAAGATGGTTTGCGATAGTTTCGTGAGTGATTTTCAGTTCATTTGTTCCTTCGATAGAGGTCTCTTCTAAAAGAAATGAAGCAACACGCTTATCCAAACTCTTCCACATGATCTGTTCAATCAGCCACATGACATCAGAAAAACGGCTAGCCATTAATTCATTGGTATAGTTTGCGACGGGAGCCGATTCCTTCATGATGTCCTTATAGATTTCAGCAGGGATGATCCAAAGATCAGTATCTTTTTCTGCTTCAATGGTTACTTCAAATTGAATGGACTGCATGATACATGAGGCGGATAAAAGACACATATCCATATCGAACAGGCGGTAAAGTGTAATTTCTCGTCCTTCATCTGAAAGTATGTAAGTTCGAAGCTGCCCGGATTTAACCAGTAATAATCCAGTACAATCCAGGTTTCCGTTGTGAATGATCGTTCCTTTTTTTACATCCCGTGTAATCAAATTGTCTGAAATTACTTTTTTCTGTGCTGTATTTAAGTCATTCCATAGTGGAAAATAATTTTCGAAGCTCATAACAGTTATCTCCTTTACGAACATAGTATACTTACTTTTTTTAGATGCGTCAATTATATAATTGACATATGCCATAAATAAAAATATACTGACTATAGTACATGACTGTTGTGAATATGAGGGAGGGATAAATAATGCAGGGAGATGTCAGTTTTACATTTTTGGACCGAATTGAAGAAGTAGAACTGAATATTGTAGATAGACGATGGCAGTCTGCACTGGCATTGGCATTGACTTTGCCAGATATTTGCGGAGGTATTGCTTTCCCGGAAATTGTTAAACATTATCGAGATGGCCGGGTTATGCTGGATCGGCAAAAGAATCCGACCCGTGATGTGGGAACCCAGTATATTCGCTGGTTTGATGAATATGCAGGGGACTACTTTAAACTATCTCAATCCGATGAAAAGCCATATATTTGCGGAGAACGCTGTTGGCAGCTTCGATGTGAATATCTTCATCAAAATAAAGGATTTTTGAATGATGAAAATAATATACGCTTTCATCTTGGACTAAACTGTGGAATGTCAGTTTGTCAGTTGGAAAGTATGAACATACAGGAGAACGGAAACGATATTCGTATAGACATAGAACAGTTTTGTCTGAGGATGTGCAAGGCAGCAAAGAGTTATTATGATAAAGTTCATTTGGAAAAAGACTTTAGTCTCTATAATACACCAGTTTTGGATTTTATTCAGGTAACACAAAAAAAGAAAGCTGCTTCTATTATTGCACTGGTCTGTGGCAGTGAACGTTATGCAAAAGGATTAAAAGAAACATTGCAATTTATTTCAGATCAGATCATGCTGTTTTACACACCGGAAAGTGCTAAAACAAGATTAGGCAGACATAAGCCGGATCTTTGGATTGTTACCGAAGATATGACGAGCCAACCGAATCAGCCATGGCGTGCGGACAGGACAACACCTGTAATTTTAATCACAGGCAATCCTGATGCTGTTGAAATTAAAAAGAATTCAGGAAAACTAACTGTTCTTTCTATGCCATTATCAATAGTTGATTTGCGGAAAACCGTCGAAATATATGTGTCGTGAGGAGAAGTTTATGCTGTACATAATACTATTATTTGTAGTTGTAGTTGTATATTTGATGATGCTTATGCGGAGACAGAAAGAAAAGATGAGCGAAATTAAAATACAAATAGATCAACTGCAAGCACAACATGATCGATTGCAGAAAGAAAGGGATCAGTTACTAGAACAGATGAATCATCTGGAAGAGCAACGAGAACACTTGCAAATGCAAACAGACCAGGCATTTCGGAGTGCTGATGAAATTGAGAAAATTTGCGATGAGATATGGCATCATGCTAATACCATCCACCTTTATTCTTCGTTATCTGAAGAAGAAAGCAAATCTATAACAACGAAAGAAAAACAAAAAGTAATTATTAGAACAACTGAGGAGATTCTAAACATTATATATAAATATAAAGGTGATGTATAATAAAAATATGTCATTCTAGTTATTAGCGTTCAAGGTAAATTCTTATGTAATAATATCACAGAAGAATTTACCTTTTTCAGGTACAATAGAGATACAAAATTTGAAAGGGGAACAAAGCATTGGCAAAAAGAGTGGCAAGTGTTGATAAAAAAAGATGTGTTGCCTGCGGAGTATGTGAAAATACTTGTCCGCTGGCAGCGGCCAAAGTTTACCATGGATGTTATGCTGTGGTAGAAGAAACAGTGTGTGTAGGATGTGGAAAATGTGCAAAGTCCTGTCCGGCAGGTTGTATTGAAATGAAAGAGAGGACAGCGATGTGAAGAAAAAGAAACATTGGTATGATTATTTATGGATATGGGCGATCCTTTATTTTGCTCTCGGTTTTTTTAATGTTTTGTTCGCTTGGTTTGGGATGATTGATTTCCTGTTGCCGTTAGGAATAGCAATATTCGGTGGAAATAAATTTTTCTGTAATCATTTGTGTGGACGTGGCCAGCTTTTTAGCAAGCTTGGTGGAGATTTAAAATGCTCAAGAAATAAACCAACCCCGCGATGGATGAGTTCAAAATGGTTCCGATACGGCTTTTTGATATTTTTCCTTACAATGTTTGGGAATATGGTATTTCAGACATATTTAGTTGGTGCCGGAGCATCCTCCTTGCGTGAAGCCATCAAATTATTCTGGACATTCCGTGTTCCGTGGGGATGGACATATACTGCCGGAACAGTAGCTGATTGGGTGGCACAGTTTAGTTTTGGATTTTATAGTTTGATGCTTACATCTTTGTTATTAGGGTTGATTGTAATGGTGTTATATAAGCCACGAACCTGGTGTACATTTTGTCCAATGGGAACAATGACGCAGGGTATCTGTAAATTAAAAAATAATGAAAAGAAGTAATGCTATAAGGTGATTCATAAAAGGCATATGTCAAAAACGTTATTGACATATGCCTTTTATAGGACTATTATATAAGAAAAGCGAGAAAGGAGCAGTTTATGCCGAGACCAGTAAAATGCAGAAAAGTCTGCCATTTCCCCAATGTTTTAGAATTTCTTCCGGCAGATGATACGGAGAAAAAAACACCCATTGTTCTGACGGTAGATGAGTACGAGACAATCCGTCTTTTGGACAAGAAAGGTTATAGTCAGGAGCAATGTGCAGCATCTATGCAGATCGCAAGAACAACGGTTCAACGAATTTACGAGATTGCCAGGAAGAAAATAGCAGATGCACTCATTGATGGATATCCACTCAGAATCGAGGGTGGGGATTTCAGAATCTGTGACGGTCAGAGCGGCAACTGCAGCTTTGGAGGATGTTACAAACAGGAAATTTACAAAAAATATGCAGCAGAAAAAGGAGAAGGTATTATGAGAATAGCAGTAACATATGAAAATGGACAGATTTTCCAGCACTTTGGACACACAGAGACATTTAAGATTTACGATGTAGAGGAAGGAAAAGTAGTACATTCAGAAGTAGTAGATACGAATGGAAGCGGACATGGCGCATTGGCAGGAGTTCTTAATGCATTGAATGCAGATGTTTTGATTTGTGGCGGAATCGGAGGCGGCGCACAGACAGCGTTAGCGGCAGCAGGCATCAAGCTTTTCGGAGGAGTTTCCGGAGACGCAGATGAAGCAGTAGAAGCTTTTATCAATGAAACACTTGAGTATAATCCGGATGTGAAATGTTCTCATCACGAGCACAACCACGGGGAAGGACATACATGTGGCGAGCATGGATGTGGAAGCCACAGTTGTCATTAAGAAGTGAGATTGCCATCGGATCATAAGATGAAAAAATAAAAGGTATTGATCTATAAAGAGGGAAGGGAACCCGCATCATCAAATTTGCTTGTGATGTCGGGTTCTCTTTTTATTTGCATAATGATATACTTTTATTGTGGTTAGAAAAATAAAGCATGTACAAAACTCATAGGAGAAAGATGTATACTTATGACAACATTTGGTGATAAAATTAGGAAGTTGCGAAAAGAGAAAAAAATGACTCAACAAAAGCTGGGTGATATGGTGGGCGTTTCTCATAGAACAATTCGATCTTGGGAAGTTGAAGGACGATATCCGAAGCAGAGTAGTTTATATCAAAAACTGGCAGATGCATTTCAGTGTCAGGTTTCTTATCTTATGAATGATAATGAAACCGTGTGCTTGGGTAATGATGAGCCAAGTGAATATGCTGGTGCTAAACAGGCAAGGCAGATTCTTGAACAGGTAGCTGCTTTATTTGCCAGTGGAACTATGACCAATGAGGACAAAACTATTTTCATGGATGAGATGACGAGACTTTATCTGGCATCAAAAAAGAACAGAAGAAAATGGTAAGAAGAAATGAACTGTTTTGTTTTCTTGCTTGATAGAAAAGAAGAATAGAACGTATAATAGTGTTAATGATCCAGAGAAGATTGCTCTGGAAATAGAATTATTCGTACCAGTGGTGCGAGTATAGAGTAGGAGTGAAAGAATGGTAGAAGATACTATGTTTTCCGGGGAATCGAAAAATATTGAGTACAAGGTATCCTTACCCGATAAAAGTGAAAAATACATGAAGACGATTGTAGCTTTTGCCAATACACAAGGCGGCAAGCTGATTGTTGGAGTAGATGATAAAACACACCAGATTGTTGGTGTGGAAAATGACGTGTTGTTTCAGCTGATGGACGGAATTGCCAATGCAGTTTCTGATTCCTGTGTGCCACAGATTATTCCTGATATTGAGCCGCAGACAGTAGACGGGAAAACGGTCATTGTTGTATCAGTAGAAGCTGGAAAGAACAGACCGTATTATCTGAAATCAAAGGGAAAAGATAATGGTACTTATATCCGTGTTGCAGGTACATCAAGGCAGGCATTTCCGGAGAAGATAAAAGAGCTGGAAATGGAAGGAGCCAGAATCTCATGGGATGAGCTTACTTGTGTGGGTTATCCTGTTTCAGAGGAAGCAACAGAGAAACTTTGTCAGGATATCGAAAAGTTCCGGAAGAAGGCAGGAATGGCAGAGCATTCTGTAAAGAAAGAGCAGCTGATAAACTGGAAAATCTTGAAGCAGAGCGAGGGACAGCTTCTGGCAACGAATGCCTATGCATTGCTGACATCAGATTATTTTTCATTCGCCAAAACACAATGTGCGGTATTCAAGGGAACAGATCGTGCAGTGTTTCTGGATAAGAGAGAATTTACAGGACCAATCTATACACAAATCGAAGAAGCTGTAGACTTTGTATTGAGAAATATTCGACTCGGAGCAACGATTGATGGATTGGTGCGAAAAGAGAAGTATGAGCTACCACCGGAAGCAATCAGGGAAATGATCATTAACGCCCATTGTCACCGTAACCTATTGGATGAATCCTGTATTCAGGTCGCAGTTTATGATGACAGGTTGGAGGTGACTTCTCCAGGCGGATTATATAACGGATTGACTTATGAGGAAGTCATGAATGGTCATTCTAAGATCCGGAATAAAGGTATTGCCAATATATTCAGTCAGATGGGACTCGTAGAAGCATGGGGAAGCGGAATAAAAAGAATCCTGAATGCTGCAGAAGAGTATGGACTTCCGAGACCGAGATTTCAGGAATTTGATAATATGTTTCGGGTAGAGGTGTTCCGTAATTCATTTCCGATGACAAATGAAAAAGAAAGCATCGGAGAAGCATCGGAGAAGCATCGGAGAAGCATCGGAGAAGCATCGGAGGCAGAGTGGAGAACAGATCTCAACGATACACAGCAAAAGATTATAAAGTTGCTTTCAGAAGATCATCAATTATCAGCGGTTAAGTTAGCTGAAAAAATCGGGGTTGCCAGTCGAAATATTGAGAACAATATTAAGAAGTTAAAAGAGTATGGTATTCTTATAAGACATGGATCTCCAAAGAATGGTTACTGGGAGATTGTTGATAAAGATCTACAGGAGTGAGAAGTAAATTAGTCTAAGATTAGTCCAAGAGAATATATAGATAAATAACAAAAATAGATTGACATTTTGTAGTAATTAGTAGTAAACTGTACTTGTGGAAGGGAAGTGATATGTTTGGCTAGAAAAACACCAAAAGATGGCAAAGAAGAAAACATACGAGTACGGGTGACTCCAGAGCAAAAACAGAGACTTGTTGAGTATGCAGAAAGACACTATCAGAGCATGAGTGGTGTTGTATGTCAGGCATTGGATCTCCTGTACGCAAGAGAAGAACAACAAAATAATAAAGAGTAAAATGGAGTTATTTTGGAGTTTATTTCTTCATAAGCGGTGCGAAAAGCACAGAATCAGAACATATGTTCGAACTATAAGCCTCTAATAACAGCCTTTGCGTGTCATGAAATGCAGTCCGCAAAGGAGTTCGAGTAATGAAAAAAATCTGAGAACCCGCATAAACAGGGCGTTTGAGGAGCATCAAGGTTCTATTTGATAACAAAATGATAACACCGGATATTTTGGTATTATTTATCAGGTATCCTGTGGTTATCAGGTAATATGTGTGAAACCAACAAAAAAGGTCTTACTGAATTGAGTGAAATCAATTTGGTAAGGCCTTTTTTCGTTTGCCATGCATCCGTAAGGAGTTGCCTGTGGCAAGTCCTGAGGTGGTTTTTATTTTGCTGTTTTGGGGTAATTGTACCGCCACTGGTCATATTCTTCTTTGGTAATTTCTCCGGATTTTAGTTTTTCTGCCTGTTCCTGCCATGCATGGAACATATCAAACATAGAAAGGTAGGTGGTTCCCTTGGATTTATCTAACCGGAGGCAGAGTTCTCCGTCAATCTCTCCGATATGAAGTCCGTAAAGATCTTCTAATGTAAATAAGGTGTGCATCAGTCCTACATAACTGTCGATATCCGGGACTGCTAGTGCATGGGGAGATACATCGAAAATGTCAGCCAGTGCATTCAGATAGTTTTCCTTTGGGCTGCGTGCGCCTTTTTCGTACTGTGCAATGCGGACATCAGCCTGCGATTCGCCGAATCCCAGCTGCTGACCTAAATATTTCTGTGTGAATCCACGCAGAAGTCGGAAATGGTGAATTCTTTCTCCTATTGCCATATTCATTCTCCTGTCTGTCTATTGATAAATTGAGTATAGCATATATGTATAGTGCAGACAAGAAGAAACCATACAAAAAAGTATAGAATTTTTGTTTCAAAACACTTGACCAATACAAAAAAGTATAGTATTATGCAGACTATACAGAAATGTATAGTGCAAACAAAGGAGGGATTTTACAATGAGTAAAATGTTTATGAATGTAAAAGAGGTCATGGAAGTTCTGGAGGTATCGGAATCCTACGCTTATAAGCTGATGAAGAGACTGAACAGGGAATTACAGGCGATGGGATGTCAGACAATCGCAGGAAAAGTTGACCGGAAGTATTTTTACGAGCAGTTTTATGGAACAAGATCGAACGATGGGAGGAATTAGGAATGGCAATTTACAAGAATGAAAGCAATAACACTTGGTACGTCATGGCAAGGTATCAGGACTGGACCGGTGAACGTAAGCAGAAATGCAAAAGAGGATTTGCGACAAAAAGGGAAGCTGCACAGTGGGAGCAGCAGTTCATCCTCCAGAAGAAAGCCAGTATGGATATGGAACTGGAGAGCTTCTGCAAATTATATGAGGAAGATGTGAGACCAAGGCTGAAAAAGAGTACCTGGCTTACAAAGGAAAATATTATCAAGTCCAAGATTTTACCGTATCTGGGAAAAAGAAAGGTGTCAGAAATCACTGCAAAGGATGTTCTGGACTGGCATAACGAACTTCGCAAATTGACAAGCCGGAGGGGAAAACCCTTATCACCTACTTATCTGAAAACGATTCATGGACAGTTGAGTACAATTTTCAATCATGCAATCAAATTTTATGATCTGAGTACGAATCCGGCAAGGAAGGCAGGCACAATCGGCTCAGAGGAAAATAAGGAAATGCTCTTCTGGACAAAGACAGAATATAAGCAATTCTCGGAAGAAATGATGGATAAACCGCTTTCTTATTATGCGTTCCAGTTGCTTTACTGGTGCGGAATCAGATCCGGGGAGCTTTTGGCTTTAACTCCTGCTGACTTCAATTTCCAGAAGAGAACGCTGCGGATTAACAAATCTTATCAGCGCTTAAAAGGAGAAGATGTGATCAGCACGCCAAAGACAAAAAACAGTATCCGTACTGTGACCATGCCGAAGTTTCTATGTGACGAAATGCAGGATTGTCTGAAGTTGTATTACAGCTTGCAGCCCGATGACCGTATTTTCCCGGTAACAAAGTATTATTTGAATCATGAAATGGAAAGAGGATGCAAAGCAAGTGGAGTGAAAAAAATTCGTGTGCATGATCTTCGGCACAGCCATGTCTCTTTGCTGATAAACATGGGTTACACTGCACTGGCAATCGGGAAAAGGGTTGGTCATTCAGCGGAAAAAATTACTTACCGGTATGCGCATCTGTTTCCGTCTGTACAGCAGGATATGGCCGACCAGTTGGATGCAGAAAATATGAATGAAGAATCAAATGATAGGGAAGGAGGAGTTGAGTATGTCAGCTAAATGTCTGGATAAACAGGGACGGTGGAGAAATAAAACGGTAGCGTTTCGGGTATCACCGGAAGAAGATGAACTTCTGGAAACGGCAGTCAGATTATCCGGTCTGACCAAACAGGATTATATTATCCGAAGATTACAGGAAAAAGAGGTTGTAGTGATAGGAAATCCGAGAGTGTATAAGGCGTTGAAGAATGAATTGGCAAAGGTTTTGAATGAACTGAAACGTTTGAAAAAGGGTGATAATGTGCCGGAGGATTTACTGGAAGTGATCCGGCTAATCACAATCACGATGAATGGCATGAAGGAAGAATAGAAAAAGCCTTTAAGTGTCGGCAAACACCTAAAGGCAGGGATTTGGTAGAATACTCACCCAAAAACTTTCTATGGGTATTCTATCAAAATCTCCGCTTCCTTTCAACGGGAAAATAAGGAGGAACGATGGAAACGAACAAAGTAGAGATAAAGAAAACAGAAATAAAAAGAATGGAGCTGGGTCTGAAACTGATTAACATGGAAACGGTGGAAGTAGAGCAGATTGAATGGCTGTTTTACCCGTTTATCCCTTTTGGAAAAGTAACGATTATTCAGGGAGATCCCGGTGAGGGCAAGACCACTATGGTGCTTCAGATCATTGCAAAATTGACCAAGGGAGAAAAGATTTTGCCGAATCAGGAACAGGCAACCGAGGAAAAGACTAGAGCAGAAATAGCTGCTGATTCTGATGTGAAATTGTCGGAAAGTCCAATAGAGCCTGTGAATGTCATTTATCAGACTGCAGAGGATGGGCTGGGCGATACGATTAAGCCGAGGCTTCTGGCGGCTGGTGCTGACTGCTCCAGAGTGATGGTCATTGATGACCGGGAGCAGCCACTTACTATGCTGGATATCCGGCTGGAGGAAGCTATTGTACAGACAAAAACCCGTCTGGTGGTATTAGACCCAATACAAGGCTTCCTTGGTGCAGAGGTGGATATGCACCGGGCAAATGAAATCCGCCCGTTAATGAAACGTGTAGCGGTGCTTGCAGAGAAATATCACTGTGCAATCATTTTGATCGGTCATATGAACAAAAACAGCAATGGAAAGTCTTCCTATCGTGGCTTAGGTTCTATTGATTTTCAGGCTGCAGCCAGAAGCGTGCTGATTGTTGGAAGAATTAAGGATGAACCGGAAATCCGTGTGGTATGCCATGTGAAAAGTTCCCTTGCACCAGAAGGGAAGTCCATAGCATTCCGTCTGGATAAGGAGACGGGTTTTGAATGGATAGGGGAATATGACATCAGCGCAGATGACCTGCTCAGTGGTGACAGCAGAGGGCAAAAAAGCCGGAAAGCGAAAGAGTTCTTGCTGGAGATATTGGCTAACGGTGGTATGGCTCAGAAAAAGATTGAAGAAGAAGCTGAAAGGCGTGGGATTAAAAAGAAGACGCTGCGAAATGCAAAACTGGAACTGGAGATTGATTCTGTAAAACGTGGAAATCAATGGTTCTGGATGTTGTCAGAATAAAAAGAAGATGGCAAGATGACCATTTCTTAAGAACAGGGCATCTTGCCACCTTGAAAGGAGCAAGAAATGAAGAATGTACAGATTCCACAGGAATTTTTATGAAACTGCTTCGGTATCATCTGCTTGACGATGATAGCTGCACGGAAGAAGTGAAAAACGGATTGGAGCAGAAAATGAATGCTATGGTGGAACGGGAATTATATACGAGATCCAAAACTGCCCCGACGGAGGAGGAACGAGAAAAAGCCCGGCAGGAATATCTGGAAAGGCGTGGAATACCGGAAGAATTTCGTTGGTAGTTCTTTCCTGACTGCAATAGGACAGGGGCGTGGCACGCTCCTGTATCGTTGGCAGACAAGGAAAAGTAGCAGATGTGAGGACGTAAGTTTTTGGCATTGCGGAAAGGGAGCCCTGTTTCAGTAATGCCAGTTAGCTAAAATTGGAATAAAATAGTAGGTATCCTAAAGTAATGGTAATAATGCACAATTCATAACATTGTTTTTCTATGTTTCAAAACATAAAAATCACTTGACAAATACATCAAAAT
>NZ_VUMS01000042.1 GCF_009696065.1 Oliverpabstia intestinalis
ACTGGATTGCATCCAATTTAAATTGTTTGTCATAGTGCTTTGCCATAATGAGATCCTCCTTCAGTGCGGTAACTACATAGTACCATAAAATTTGTAATTAGGGATTCTCATTTTGACTTGTACTATTCATATTCTAGCACCAAATTGCCGTGTGTGAAAATTGGGAAAGATTATCTGACATCCTATGCACAAATCGAAAAATGGATTGATGAGAATAAGGGAACCGAGATTTACATCTAAATAATGGTATTGAAAAGCGGCTGAAGGATTGTTATAATTTTAGATACAGAAAATACGTTCGAATATTCAGCCACTTCAGGAGGTGCATTTTATGAATATTATTTCAAGTATTGTCAATAATATGACTATACGTGAACGGAAGGATGGGCGGCTAGAAGGAAGAATTTCTATTCAAGGAAAACGCATAGGATTCTATGGGAAAACTAAAACAGAAGTGAAAAATCAGGCTAAAGAGCACCTACAAAAGGTCGAAAATGGATACAAGGAACCAAAGAATGTCATATTCAACGAATATATGGAGTACTGGTTGACTACGTTTAAAAAAAATAAGATAGAATTTTCGTCGTATAATAGACTCTGTAGTGTATATGCGCATCAAATACATAATTCTATAGGGAATAAAAAAATTGGGCAGATAACGACAAAGGATATTCAGGACCTTATTGATTCCCATGCAAATCCATTGGATCCAGCTGTAAAACCACTTGCTTTATCAGGTCTTAAAAGAATATTAAATTTATTAAACCCATGTTTAAAAAAGGCGGTGGAAGAAGGGGTAATTCAAAAAAATCCGTGCGAACATGTTATTCTCCCGAAAGAAAGCTGTATTTTGAAGAAAACGAAACAACAGTTTTCTTTATCCGATAAAGAATTGGAGGAATTTAAAGTAGCAGCACTAAGTAAATATAAATCGACCAAGGATTATAGAAGCCGAGATGCTTTGGTATTGTTGCTTATGTTAAACTTAGGTTTGCGGGTAGGCGAGCTTTTGGCGCTGGAATGGACGGATGTGGATTTACAAAGTGAAGTTGTACATATCAGTAAAACTGTTCAAGAGGGAATAACTGATTATGAAGGCGGAAACGAGAAAAAGAAGAATTACCAAAAAACAAAATCTTCTACTAAAACTCCTAGTGGAGTAAGAGTTTTAGCACTCAATAGTATGGTTCTCTACTATATAGATGAACTACAAAAGTATGATGAGAGACATCAGATTACATCTAAATATGTAGCCTGTACTGGAGTTGGAACTATGAACTGTTCAAGAAATTTGCAGCGAAGCCTTGATAGAGTTATAAATCGGACGAATATACAAAAACATGTATCTCTACACACACTTAGACATACCTTTGGTTCGACGTTACTTAGAAATGGTGTAAACATTGAAGTTGTGAGCAAACTTATGGGATATTCAAATATTACTATAACTTACAACAAATACATCCACGTAATCCAGGAAGAAGAAGCCAAAGCTATGAATGGGGTAAATATTTGTTAATAATGTGGTCAAATTGTGGTCAAGATTAAAAAAATATCCTAAAAAGCAAGGAAACATAGGGGTTTCAGGGGACTGAACGTATGTTCGATTCCCCTCAGGTCCATACCTGTTTAACTGTGGGAAACCTTGAATTTATTGAGGTTTTCCACTTTTTTTCCGCTCTGAAACATCACAATTTTGTTGTCCCGAGCCTGTGAAAAAAAGTCTGTAAATAGCATATGGAAATATATGCGATAAGGGTCTTCTATGATAAAATCTAATTCATAGGAGGCCCTTTATTATGGCAAACAGAAAAAAAGAAGTTTACAAACCAAAACCGATGACTGAAGGAAAAAGAAACATCATTCAGGGGTTACTGAGGAGTATGATATCGAGACTGCAGATGACATTCAGGATGCTCTGAAAGATCTTCTTTTCAGTACTATTCAGGAAATGCTGGAAGCTGAAATGGATGATCATCTTGGTCCGGTAGATAAAGTGATTTCCTGGAAAGTGCAGGAAGTATCATTCCACTTTCTTACCGTCAATCAGCACATGTCTGATCACACCAGTCACATCAAATGGATTGCCGTCTACGATAACGATATCAGCATCTTTTCCCTCTTCAAGGGAGCCAACGCGGTCTGCGATACCGATATGTTCAGCAGGGTTGATTGTTACAGCACGAAGAGCTTCGAATTCATCCATTCCGGCTTTGATTGCAAATCCTGCGCAGAGAGGGAGATGATGGAGGGGAATTACCGGTGCATCTGTGATAATGGAAACATGACAGCCTGCTTTTGCAAGAATTCCGGGGGTCTCCCAGGTCTTATTCTGAAGCTCAAATTTTGTGGCATGACCAAAGGTAGGACCAACAGCAAGAGGAAACTTCTCTTTTGCAAGCTCGTTTGCGATCATATGTCCCTCTGTTACATGTTCCAGAGTCAGTCCGACACCAAACTCTTTAGCAATGCGGATCGCAGTAAAAATATCGTTTGCCTGATGTGCGTGAGCCTTTAACGGAATCTGGCGATTCAATACCGGAATCAGAGCCTCTGATTTCTGGTCGTAAGATGGAAGTTTGGAAATATCGTCACCGGCTGCTTCTTTCTTTGCCTTATAAAGCTTTGCTGTTTGTAATGCTTCACGAATTTTGGAAGCAGTTGTCATACGGCTGGAGATTCCCTGGTTCTGATAGCAACGCTTCGGATTTTCTCCGAAGGCACATTTCATGGCAATGGGAAATTTTACGATCATATTGTCAATACGAGTACCGACAGGCTTGATAGCTGCAAAGGTTCCGCCAATTGAATTGGAACTGCCAGGACCGGTTGCAAAACAGGTAACACCGGCTTTTGCAGCCATATTCATACAGGGATCAAATGGGTTGAGTCCATCGATAGCCTGCACTTGTGGAGTGACCGGGTCATTCAGTTCATTGTAGTCCTGTCCCTCGTAGCCGATTCCATAGCCATCAAGACCAGTGTGGCAGTGTGCGTCTATGAAGCCAGGGTACACGTGAAGCCCGGTTGCATCGATTACTTCAGCATTTTCAGAAGAGATATGCTTTCCGATCGTTACAATCTTTCCGTTATCGATCAGAATGTCAGCGACAAAGGTCTCCTTTGTTACTGCTGTGTGAAGTGTTCCATTCTTAATACAAATCATTGGAAATCCTCCTTTTTTAAAATTATAATATTATCATACAAGAATTGTGCGAATATTTCAAAAAGTTTTTTTAACATCTGGTAGTAGCAAACGCCAGAATCAATTAAGGTGTTTTTTCTATTCCAGAACCCAAATGCATGAATCGAATTATGTGAATTCTTTTCTCGTTTCTCCTTTATAAATAAAAAGAAAATGTGAATAGAAATTCACCTAAATAAGATGGGGTTTTTATATCCCACCTGTTGCTCTACACTATAACTATTAAGGGTTACAACAAATGATGATGAGGATTTTAGAGGGAGGTAATGAGGAAATGTTTCACTTAGTGATTGATTTGGAAATGTGTAAAGTCCCGAGAGATTATCGGAGTAAATCCTATAGATATGCGTATGAAACAATACAGATTAGTGCGGTTCTTCTTGATGATTCATTCAAAAGAATCGGTACACTTTGCCAATATGTCCACCCGGAGCACGGCGTGATCGATTATTTTATTGAGAATCTGACAGGTATAAAGAACAGCCAGGTGAAAAAAGCACCGAAGCTGGAAGAAGTGCTGATACATATGATAGATTGGCTTGGAGAACGTGATTATAAAATCTATGCCTGGAGTGAATCCGATAGGGACCAGTTGTTACATGAAATCAAAGCAAAAGAAATGACGGATGAAAGAATCCAGGAATTTATGAAAGCAGAAAAATGGGTTGATTATCAAGAAGTATTTACGAAGCGATTCGAGTTGTCACGACGGTTAAGTCTGGAAGAAGCACTGGGCCGAGCTGAGATCGATCCGGATGGCAGATTCCATGATGGTTTGGATGATGCTGTAAATACAGCATATCTGATCGAAAAACTGGAATTAGATCCAGAGTACCAGCTGGTAAGTTATGAAATGCCGGGTAAACCGTCAGAGCATCTATGCAGCACACTGGGTGAACTATTTGCTGGTCTGAACCTGAAATTTGCATAAAACCATATAAGAAAAATAGGAAATATGTGAAAAGATGCACAATATTTCTCCCATCTATGGTATACTTAAAGTATTATTGGCTGAAGGGAGAAGTGCATCATGCCGAAAGGAATAAATCAGAAATTTAAGCTGTACCGGCTGGCACAGATCATGCTGGAAAAAACAGATGAAGAACATTATATTACAATGCCGGAGATCATGGAAAACCTGGCAGAATACGATATCACAGCCGACAGGAAAAGTATCTATACGGATCTTCGTGACCTGATTTACTTACAATCGTCAATATGGGAAATGTATTATTGCAGGCATCCTGCTTTTTACTGTCATTGCAATTACAGGTGCTTTAAAAAAAGCGAAATAAACTCAGAATGGAAAGGAATACAATGCTGAAGTGACAAAACGATAAAAACAACTCCAAAGACACGAGCAACACCACTGATACTTCCCTTGGCCTTAGCATCGGCCTGAGTCTTGGTATCCTCTTCGAAATCGTGACAGACAATATCGGTCTTGGTATGATGATCGGCGTTGCTGTAGGCCTATGCGGCGGTTCGGCTGCCGTAATATTAAAAAGAAAGAAGAAAACAAGCGATGGAGAAAAGAACAACGACGAAAAATAGAAGTGGATTTTCAAAATATCTTGTGTCGATTCTGCTGTTTTTGCTGTTTGAAGCAGTAGCGATCACACTATGGCTCACAAAGAACAACCTGTTTTATCTGCTGAACTTCAGTTATATAGGTTGCTGCCTCTCATTGGGGACAGCACTCTTTACTGCCGGGAAACGCTATGCCCGGCATTTTGTGCAGTTGGCGGTTGGGTGTTATATGCTGCTTTACCTCGGCGTGTTTTCCCGGGAGAATATGCAGATTGAGGGGTTCTGGTATTATCTGTTTCTCGGTACTTTTGAAGCGGCGACTATCCATTATGCAGTGGCGAAGATCTTTGGTCCGTTGCTGTTCGGACGGGGCTGGTGCGGTTACGCCTGCTGGACAGCCATGGTGCTGGATTTTCTGCCATACAAGCAGCCGCAGAAGCCACGAAAGGAAAAGCTGGGGATTCTGCGTTATGTGATGTTTTTATTGTCGCTGGCATTGGTTTCAGCACTGTTTCTGATGCAGGTCACACATTTGGAGAAAATCATGTTTTGGATGTTCCTTGCCGGAAATGCGTTTTATTACCTTGCCGGAATTACGCTTGCCTTAATTTTCAAGGATAACCGTGCGTTCTGCAAATATCTGTGTCCTGTCACAGTATTTCTCAAGCCTATGAGCTATTTTTCCCTGCTGCGCGTTCACTGCGACGAGAGGAAATGCGTCCACTGCGGAAAATGCCTGCAGGTATGTCCTATGAACGTGGAGGTCAACAAAGAAACCCGCAAACGTAAAAATGGGACAGAATGCATTCTCTGCTACGAATGCACGAAGTCCTGCCCTAAAAAGGCGCTGCATTAAAATCTGATAAAAATCCACGATAACAACAGATTCAAAAAAACTTAAGAATATCCTCCACAGGATATTAAGACGTATCTGATAAACTCCTCTCGAATCATAAAAGAAAGAGAGAAAAACGATGAAGTTATTGTGTAGTTATCTGATCGACGATGGGGTATATAATATATACCTGCTTATCACTATATTGCTGCCGTGTCTCATATATCAGGGAGTTATGAAGATAAAAGCAAAGAGTAACATGAAAAAAATGCAGGCAAAGTATTATGTTGGTGTATATGCTTTTCTGGTGTACTTGTGGGCAGTCTTCAAAGTAACAGGAATTGGTCTGCTGGCGGATATTATAAGACCGGGGATCCGAGGTGGAGTTAACTTAAGACCTTTTGCTGACCTGGGCATAGGGTTCTGGTTAAATATTGTAATGTTTTTGCCCCTTGGAATTGTAACACCATGCATCTGGAAAAAATGTGAAAGTGTCAGGTATACGGTGAGGTTGGGATTTGCCGTATCCTTGTTGATCGAATGTTCTCAGATTTTCAACGGACGTGCAACAGATATTGATGACCTGATTGCAAATACTTCAGGTGCATGTCTTGGATATGTGATATGGTTTATAACCAGGAAAATTGCAGGAAAGAATTGTGGGGAGAAATGTAAAATGGCTGGTAACTATTCAGTTACAATGGCTGAAAGAAAATGGGAGCCGGCTATCTATGTGGCGCTGGCATTTCTTGGAACATTTTTCCTGTACAATCCATATGCAATATAAGGATACAAGGGGGCAAAAGATCATGCTTTTCGGTGCTTTAAGATTGCTAGAGCGTGTCTGAAAAATCATTTTCGCAATTTGCAAGCCCCACTTTGCGGTATATTTTACCTCCGTTCGGTTGCCGTGGTCCGCTACGCTGCCCTCATTCGGATAAACGATTATAAGTAAAAGAGGTCTATTGGAACCCGTACAAACAGGGAAAGCAACAAAAAGCATTTCTGGCGGCAAAAACCGGGACAGAAATGCTTTTTTTGCGTTGCATATCAATAATTGATCCGGTGAATCAATTTTGACTGGTACGGAAATATCGAAAAGAGCATGAAATCTATATTTCAGACACGCTCTGGGGCGTGTTAAAATCTTTACGGAAGCGGATGTCCTGCTGCCAGATACAGCTCATACCATTCCTTACGTGTCAGTGCAATATCACATGCTGCAATAATTTCTCTCAGACGGCTTTCGCTTGCAGTTCCTGTGATAAGCTGCATATTCGCCGGATGGCGTAAGATCCATGCTGCTGCAATTGTAGTATCACTGACATGATATTTCTCGGCCAGCTCACGAAGTTTCTGATTCAGTTCCGGGTACTCGTCACTTCCGAGAAAGCAGCCCTTCCATGCAGGCATCTGGAAGGGAGACCATGCCTGAAGGGTAATGTCGTGGAGACGGCAGTAGTCAAGCAGACTTCCGTCGTGGTCGATAGAACCCGGTGTTTCCATATTGACTTCCATGCCATTTGCAACCAGGTTGGAAACCGGAATGCTGAACTGTACCTGATTGGCAACCAGTGGCTGGCGGACATACTTCTGCAGGAGTGCGATCTGCATTGGTTTATGGTTGGAAACACCAAAATGGCGGACCTTTCCGCTGTCAAACAGGACATCAAATGCGGCAGCCACCTCTTCCGGTTCAACGAGTGCATCCGGACGGTGGAGCAGCAGAAGATCGAGGTAATCCGTCCGGAGACGCTTTAAAATACCATCGACAGCTTCCAGAATGTATTCCTTTGACAGATCATAGCAGCCCTGGCGGATGCCACATTTTGACTGGAGAAAAACATCCTCCCTTTTCAGGGACGGATCGTGGGAAAATGCATCACCGAACACAGTCTCGCTCATGCCGCCGCCATAGATATCCGCGTGGTCAAAGAAATATGCTCCCTGCTCCAGCGCGGAGTGGATAAAATGGTTCATCTCTTCTTTTGACTTTTCGGAAAGCCGCATACATCCGACTGCAATAGAAGGAACCTTCCGCAGCTGGTTGCCTAAAATCGTTTCATTCATAATAGAAATTTCTCCTTTGCAATGAATCTGTATTCGCGGAGTTTGCTGCAAAGCAAGCGTGGGAGAACTCCGAAAGTACAGAAAGAATAATTATCACCTTTACTATATCATTAAAACACAGAAGTATAAACCGAAATGTAAGAATAAAACGGTAATTTTTTTGGTAATAATAACAGAATCAGTTCACCTGTCGACCATGTTTTATGTTATAATGTTATAAATAAACGATAAATCTCAATTATCAAGAAGAATATATTATGCGATTTCGTTTGTGACAGCTTTATAAAAGCTGTATATTTGACTTATGATTAATTACACGTGCAAGAGGAGGAAATATGAGATGATTAATCAATTACATTTGGCCATGATTGAATTATATAAGGGTGACGCAAAGCGGATACAACATTTCTGTAAAGTACACAGCTATGCGAAGCTGATAGCAGAAACGGAGAATGTAGACAAGAATTGCCAGTTTATCATAGAAGCAGCAGCTTTGACACATGATATTGGGATTCATATCTGTGAAGAAAAATATGGAAGCTGCAATGGAAAATTACAAGAAAAAGAAGGTCCGGCAATTGCAGAAAAGCTGCTTGGAGAATTGGGCTTTGATCGCAATGTATCCGAACGGGTTCAGTATTTGATTGCCCATCATCATACGTATGGTAATATTAACGAAATGGATTACCAGATATTGGTAGAGGCTGATTTTCTGGTTAATATTATGGAGGAAGGGTCATCGAAAGAGGCAGCTATAAAAGCTTATCAGAATATTTTCAAAACGTCATGCGGGAAGAAGATTTGCAGGGAGATGTTTGGTATCTGACAGCACATTAAAGGAGATAGATTGAAAACGCTGTACCAGGGGTGTAGGAAAGCGGTTTATCAATGGGAGGATAAAGATAATGAAATTAGCAGCAGTCGGAAGTAATTGTATTGACTATTATAATAACCTGGATGGAGGTAAAGCATTTCCAGGAGGTGGCCCGGTGAACATGGCTGTATATACGGTTCGCCTTGGAGGTGAGGCCGCATATATTGGCCCGGTTGGCAATGACTCGTACGGTGAGATTATGATGGAGGCCATGAAAAAGAAAGGTGTGAATATTTCTCACTTAAGAGTGGAAGAGGGAAAGACCGCTGTCTCACAGGTTGAACTGGTGGATGGTGAAAGAATCCTTGGAGATTATGAGGAAGGAGTGCTGGAAACTTACGTACTCAGTGATGAAGATATGGATTTTATCCAAAATTTTGATGTGGTCATCTGTGACGTTTGGGGAAAGGTGGAAGGACAGTTCAAGGAACTGAAAGAGCGGGGAATTACTACTGCTTTTGACTGTGCCACTTATCTGGAGAGCAATGCAAGCGAGCAAGCCATTCCTTACACAGATTTTTTATTCTACTCAACAGATGAAAATGACAGTTCACAATTGAGAGAACAAATGAAGAAAATTCATGAAAAAGGGCCGAAATATGTGATCTGCATGATGGGAACTGCCGGAAGTATGTGTTATGACGGAAAAGATTTTCACAGATTTGGAATCATTCCATGTGAAGAAGTTGTTGACAGCATGGGAGCCGGAGACAGCTATATTGCAGGCTTTTTAAAGGGAATGATAGAGGGAAAAACCATTGAAGAGGCTATGAAACTGGGTGCAGCGAATGCCACAGAAACATTAAAATACTTTGGCGCCTGGTGATTTTCAAAGAAAAACAGAATAGAATATTATCCGTAACTGTGAAGGTACTGAACAATTACGATAATTATAAATTAAAAGATATGGACAAGGGGGATAAAAACATGAAGTATGCAGCAAAAGCATGGAAAGAAACAGAGGGCGCCAGTCTTCGCAACTTTAACGAACAGGCACAGGTTGACAGTGTCAATGGGGCATTGGCTTTAAGACCGCAGATCGAAACAATCATTGACCAGATCTGGGAAGAAGGATTTGATGGTATTTATTTTATTGGTATTGGAGGAACTTACGCATCCAGCATGCAGGTAGAAGTTTACATGAGAGGACGATCAAAACTTCCGATATACGTTGAAAATGCAGCAGAATTTCTCACAACCGGAAATAAAAGATTTACGGAAAAGTCTGTAGTTATCTATTCTTCTGTTTCAGGAAATACTAAGGAAATGGTTCAAGTGGTTGACCGGGTTCACGAGATCGGCGCGAGAGTATTTGCATTTATTGATACACCGAATAGTATTCTTACACAACCGGACAAACAGGATTATCTGATCCTCTATCCTATGAATGAACAGTTAAAATTCTATATGACAGCAAACTATCTGATGTATAAAAATGGGGAGTTTGACGAATACGATCGCTATAATAAAGAAATGGAAACCTACCTTGCAGATGCATTGGTTCAGGTTGAAAAGGATTCGGATGAATGGGCTTATGAATATGCAAAGAATAAGGTGGCATTTCTGAAGGAGCATAAAGACCTTCCACATTACTTTATAGGTTCCGGCAACCAGTATGGCGCAACTTATTCTTATGCAATGTGCTATTGGGAAGAACAGATGTGGATCCGCACCAAATCCATCAGCTGCCAGGAATTTTTCCATGGAATGCAGGAGATTATTGTGGATGATACACCGGTTACCTTATTTATGGGAGAAGATGAGCAGAGACCCCTTGCAGAACGCGTAGCAAGATTCCTGCCTCGCGTAAATGGAAATTATACGATCATTGATACAAAAGAATTCGAATTAAAGGGAATCAGCCCGGAATACAGAGGAACCATCTCTCATCTTGTGATGCACGGCGTAAACAATCGTGTGGATGCATACATGGAACTGTTTTTAAGACATCCGCTTTCTATTCGGAGATATTATCGACAGTTTGAATATTAAGAATGATAGTAACTATTCAGCAGCCATTATCCCGCGAGGTGTTTTGGCATATTTATGCCAAAATCCCGAGACATACAAGCAAAAATGCCATCACCGAAGGTGATTTTAAATGCATTTTTGCTCGTAACTGTGAAGGTACTGAACAGTTACGAATGATAATTATTAAGAACGTAAGCAAGGAGTTGATTAGAATATCAGCAGACCACTTATCTACCGTATAATAAGGAAAATGGAAAATGAACGAAATATTGGCAAAGCAGTTAGCAATTGATTTTTGCACGGATGTAAATTCAATCCTGAGCAAAGAGAATGTCTTCACGGAATATAAGCAACTAGAGGGTCGCAGAATCTTCAAAGAAGGAGAATGTTATTTTAAGGCTGCGTCTGTGAATGGTAAAATTGTTGCATCCGGGCGAAAAGATATTATTCAATGGGCAAGGGAAAAGTTCAAGACGGAAAATGGTGCATGGTTTATGGATATGGGATGTCTTCATAACTTGGAAGACGGACTCCTGAAATTTCATTGCCGAATCGGGCAGGCGCATCCCTTTTATATTGCTACGGAAAAATCGGATGTTGACACAAAGGATTACGATATAAAAATATTCATCGGAGATGAACTGGAGCAGTTTCGAGGGGATAAACGCTTTGGAGAAGCCTTTATTTTTGACGGATTACCAAAAGATGAAATAGGCATTGGTGCGTATAAGGACGGAAGGCTTTTGGGAATGGCTGGGGCAACCAGCGACAGTGATAGGATGTGGCAGATCGGAATTAATGTCATGCCTGAGGCAGAAGGACTTGGAATAGGCACGATGCTTGTTGCTGCCATTAAAAACGAGATTTTAGACAAAAATAGATTGCCTTTTTATGGTACAGCAATGTCTCACATCGCGTCACAAAAAGTTGCCCTGGGAGCAGGATTTGTTCCTGCATGGTCAGAATTATATTGCGAAGCAATCAAGCATTAGATTCAAGGAGCATCATTGCAAATGCAATATCATTAAAAACATACTTGGTCTTGCTATGGGTTATATGTTTCTATAGATGTAGATATCGAAAAATCCAGAATAAGATTCGAATTTGTAATTTCGGAGCTTATTCTGGATTTGTTACTGTATAGTTATGAGAATATATTTTTATTACAGCTTCTTATCAATGGATAAAGAAAGCGTCGGTTTCCTCATTTTCCACAACAGGAGTCATCGGGTTGAACTCCGTTTCCGAAAGTTTCTTTACCAGCTTGTGATCAAAGTTGTGACGGACTTCGCAGGTCTTGTCGAAAATCATGGTTGCCTCGTCACCCGGGGTAGATGCCGGCCACTTCGGGAGAGATGGAGTTTCCGGACTGCCATATCGGGCAAAATTGATCCAGGCAGTGGTCATGCGTTCCTGGAGACGGTCGGTTTCACCTGGGACGTTGCAGACAGCCACTCGGTCGATGTTGTGGAATACGAATGGAATCTCAGCACAGTGCCATGCGGCTTTTCCCCCGTCAATCGGGAACTCATAAGTAAACTGGTAGGAATAGGTAGGTGCTTCAGAAAACTCTGATTTCTGGCGAATGAATTCGATGGTTGCCGGACGAAAGAAAGTGTCCACTGACCACAGGTCGGCAATTGATTTGTCCGGATATGCCTTCTCAAACAGAGAGATCAACTCCGGTGTTGCATCGGCATATTTTCTCGTCAGAAATGTGATCAGTTCCTCACGGTTCATATCATGCTTTCCGGGCACAACGGGACCAAAATCGAACTCACCGATATTAGATCCCACAATCACCGGAATCGTTTTGGCATGATCAGTAAATCCACATTTGATTGGATTCCCGAGGAACCAGTCGTTTTCCAGGGGGCCCTGTCCGATATAGCATCCCTTTGCAGCTACCTTCTTTTCCACTTTATTATAGGCGTTTGCCAGTTCATAATAAGGAATCGTCTCCAGCTTTTCTATTTCAGATGCATCCAGCTTCAACTCTTCTAAAAGGGCTTTCACGATCTCGGTGCCGTCCCCGTCCTCTTTCTGATAAATACTTGCCTCATAAACGCCGCTTTCAATGATACCCTTCTGAAACAGACCATCTGCTGCAGGAGTATTCATAAGGGTTGCCACCTTCATGCCACCACCGGACTGACCGAAAATCGTGACATTTTCCGGGTCTCCGCCAAAGTTGGCAATATTGTCATGGATCCACTGCAATGCAGCCACCATGTCAGCGTTTCCGGCATTGGCAGAATTCTTATATTTTTCACTGAATGGAGAGAGATCCAGATAGCCGAGAATATTAAGACGATGATTCACGGAAACCACAACCACATCACCGAACTCACTTAAGTGATCGCCCTCATAGGCTACCTGTTCAATGGATGACCCGGCACTGAAACCGCCTCCGTGAAGCCACACCATTACAGGCTTTTTCGCATCCGGATCAAGACTTTGGGTCCAGATGTTCAGATTTTGACAATGTTCGTTCTGGGGCCAGTAACGGTGGGGCACCAGAACCTCCATGTTAGGCTCATCCTGCTTTAACAACGGACATACATAGCCATAAGCCAATGCGTCTTTGATTCCTGTCCACGGTTTTATCGGTTGAGGCATCTGGAAACGGTCAGCCTCAGCGTAATGGATTCCGTGGAATGTATATGTGGTGTTTATGCGGAAACCGCGGATCTTTCCAGGCTTTGTTTCCACTATTGGATCTGTTTTACTGCATACAAAATAATTTCCCATCTTGGAAGTAACCTCCTTCTGTTACGAGTAGTATTGCATTGGTGTTATTACGTGTTGTTTCATTTGTCACACACTTTCTTTTAATAGAATATTTTACCAGAAATAGTTCTACAATTCCATGCATTATTTAAAGTTATTACTAAATTTCTTCCTGAATATAATGATATGTCAGGCCGGCACATCGTTTCGTAAATAACAGTATCCTGCGTGTATGGTATAGTTATTTATGAAACGCTGTACTAGTGTAATGACACGTTGATATTTAAACTAATCTTTGTATCCTAATTACAACTTAGGATACAAAGATGTGAGCTTTATACGCGCATCCTTTGTTTTAAATTGCCAGTTTACGCCATCTTCATTACTGTTGCGTTCGTTTTCCCAAACGGATAGTTCTCTTTGAAGATGTTCAATGGAACTGATTCGTCTTGAAAGACATTGCCGTGTCATTACAT
>NZ_VUMS01000043.1 GCF_009696065.1 Oliverpabstia intestinalis
TTCCGGAAAGAAATCATAAAAGTGAATAAGAATGAGATATCCGACAGGGCGGTGAATTTGGCTGGAACCATCAAGACTGCACCGGATATCAAGAGTTTGTCAAGGAGCTGAATCTGACTGGAATCATTAAGAGCCCGGCAAAACATTTGTAACTGGTTTATGGAATCATTTTCGATTCTGTACGATCAAGTGCATTTGTTTTGCCGGTTTTTTTATTTTTTTCAAGATCCATGTTGTATAAGAACCCTTGAGACTTTGGATAGATAGAGGGATTTTTTATTCTGAAAACACAGGAAAAATATGAAAAACAGAATATCTGCAAAAATGAAAGGCCTCAAAAAGTTGTTTATTATGCAATGAAAAGAGAATAAGGAGGTAGAACACATCAGAGAAAAAGGTAGCTGAGGAGTCGCGGACTCCCGTTTAAAAAAAACGGGTTGGTCCGGGACTGTTTCCGCTACCAATTTTTATATTCCAAACAAATGCAGACTGGATCACCCGTAGCCGCAAGGCAGAAAGGTGGTCCATATGATGACATTAAAAGACTTAAAGAAGAGAGTTCCGGTTGCAGACGAGAAAAAAGTGATTTTGAGAAAAAAGGAGCTTTTGAATACAGGTGCGGAAATTGTTGTAAAAGAAATTATCGAAGATGGTGTGGAAATCAGTGTTTATGATAACGGATATGTTTTGTATGAAGAGGGAAGACATAGAACTGTTTTTCGCTTACATGAATGTAAGGACTATGATTACAGCGCGGTAGATGGCAGAAAAGATGCTTTTGGAGCAGACTTTTTTGAAAACGAAAACTGGTACATCTTACCGCTGATGGTTGGTATGGATCGTGTAGAAGACAGCAGACGGAGAATTCTGTCAAATCATAAAGTGATTTCTATTGATATTGAGGAGAATGATTTCTTTAGTATCAAAGCCCGTTGTGTACCTGATATGACAGAAAAAGTGCTTTGGAATGAAATGATGAGAGAAATTTCAGATCTTTTGAATGAACGACAGAGATATGCAGTAATTGCATATTATTGTGAAGGTGCATCTCAGGCTGAGATTGCAAAGAATCTCGAAATCTCTCAGCAGGCAGCTAGTGGACTGATCCAGAGAGCACTTGTGATTATCCGTAACTATATGCAAGTTAATCCAAGTGATGTCAAAAGAAAAAGAAATAAAAAATAATTTTCAATCCATGTTGTATAAGAGGCTCTGAATCTTTGGATAGGTATAAGGATTTATTTCCGACGTACCTTGAAAACTTCATAGCCTGCCCAGAATGATACCTGGCTTGAATATGCATCTTTCGCGTATCTGGCCAGAGCATACGTTTCGGAAATATGGAAACCGAAACAGGAACGGGTCTGGGAATGAAAACAGGAAAATGCTCAAAATAGAATATTTATTTGTCTGAATCCAAATCGGAGGATGACAGTAGAAACCATGTGGCGGTGTTTACAGAGATTCGTGAATACCGCCACATCTTTGTGCTGTTATCTCAGAAATCACGAGATTTGCGTGAGTGCTGACTGTCCCAAATAGTACAAATCTGAAACGAGAGGAGGATGTGAGGAAAATGAAGTGATATGAAATTTTACACTGAAACATTTCGTATACAGACAAATAAGAAAGGATGAGAACATGAAATTTAAAAGAAAAACAATGAGAATTGTATCAGGTATGCTGACAGCTATTACACTGTTTACCAATGCCCTTTCTCCGGTAATTGCTTATGCTGCTCCCGCAGATGAAGCTGACAGTAGAATCCCTTATTACGAGGAAATTAAAGATCAGCTGGATCAGGATGAAGTGGTAACTGCCAGAGATATCGAAGTAACGGTTGGGTCTGGATTCGATGTAAAAGCAGACTTTTCCGGAATTGAGATTCCGGACAGTGAAAAAGCCAAAGTGAAGCTCATGGCAGCCCAGAATGATGAAGGGAAAGAGTTTTCTACGGATCATGCAGATATCTATAAAACGGTATATTCTGTTGAACCCCAGAAAACAGATCATCCGGTGTATCAGATCAGCAGAAACATTACGGTAAAAGATGTTTCAAAAGAAGCTGACACTACTGTGAATTCGGATAGTTCTTCAGATCAGGATTCCGGTACCGGGGAAACAGAAGAATCTGAGGATAGTGATGATGAATCGGAAACGGATTCTTCCGAAATGAAACAGCCGGAAACGGATGAAGCGGTAAATGTATCAGAAGCTGAGACAGAAACAGAGGTTACCGGGAAAGAAATCACCGAGGAAGAATTTGATGCAGAGATCGAATCAACGGAAAATCAGGAGACGGTTGATCCGGAAACCGGTACTACTCTTTCAGAAGTTATGGAAGAGGCGGTAGATCAGGGAATTGCCTTAAATGAACTGGAAGCCGGAGAAATGGTCACTTTTGAAATGCCGATGCTTTTAGCGGCTGCAGAAACCGGTAGCCAGTCCGTATCTATTACAAGAGGCAGCTGGTATCATTATGCTGATTATGGATTAGGTTCTTACATTACAGCACCATATTATGTGTCCTGGGGTGGAATCAAAGCGACAGCATATTGTGTTCAGCCATCTAAGAATGGACCGGATGATGGTACGTACTCTATTACAAAATTATCTGATGGCAAGACTCTGGCAAAGGTTTGTTACTATGGAACAAAAGCCAGTGACGAGAATGGATTCTTTGATGAAAAACACCCGGATTTCTCTGCTGGTAAGAGATTTATTATCACACACCTTGCGGCAGCATATGCCAACGGATCCAGTGACTGGGATTCCGGTACGAACGCAACCGGACGGTCTCTTGCTAAGGAGCTTTATAACTACTGTATCAATATGCCGGATATCCCGGATGTGGATATGAGCTTTTCTGATAGTGATGTGAACGCTTATGTGGAAGGAAATATCCAGAGAACAAAGACGATTACATTCAAAGCAGATGAATTGCAGACCATTACCTTTAAACTTCCACAGGGAGTAAAGCTTGTGAATGTGACTACCGGCAAAACCAGTGCGGCAGGTGCGAGCGTTGAAATCTGCGGTGGAACACAGTTCTATCTTACTGCCCCACTATCTCAAGCTGAGGATGTGGGTGCTTTATTCTCTTCAAAGATGAAAGGAAGCATTGATAAAGAGTATTCTGCCTATAAGATAACAACAGGATCTTCCACACAGGATCTTGCACTGGTATTTGGTGAAGGTGTCGGAAATGAAAAGTATGTGGATTTCAAAGTAAAATGGACCAAGGAATGTTATATTTCTATCGTGAAAAAAGACAGTGAGACATCTAATACTCTGGCCGGTGCGGTTTATGGTATCTATAGCGATGCTGCATGTACACAGCTGATCAAACAGATGCCGGCAACGGATGTCAATGGTGCAGCAAAAGTTACGATTGAGAAGACACAGGAAGTTGTATATCTGAAAGAAATCTCCGTTCCGACAGGATATACGATTGATGCAAAAGCTTACAATGTAACATTGAATATTGGAAAAACATCCAATATGAATGTGACCGATAAACGAGTGACAGCAACGATTTCCCTTCATAAGCAGGATGCCGAGACAGGAAATACCCCACAGGGTGATGCAACGTTGGAAGGTGCTGTTTATGGCTTATTTGCACGTGAGGATATTGTACATCCGGATGGGAAAACAGGTGTCCTTTATAAGAAAGGAACCCAGATCACATCCCTGACTACAGATAAAAACGGACAGGCTTCGGTTTCCAATTTGTATCTGGGAAAATATTATTTTAAAGAGCTGACTCCTCCGGTTGGATATCTGCTGGATCAGGAAGAACATGAGGTAGACTGCTCTTACGAAGGTGCAAATGTACCAGTTGTAGAAAGAAAAGCAATTTCCAAAGAAGATGTGATCAAACAGCCATTTCAGATTATCAAGGCAGCGAATAACGGGAAAACAGATGCCGATCTTTTGAAAGGTATTGGTTTCTCTGCCTGGCTGGCAAGTGATCTGAAAGTAAAAGCAGATGGGTCTTATGATTTCTCTTCTGCGAATCCAGTTGTTATCACAGCAGATGGAAAAACAGAGATGTTTACAGATGAAAAGGGTTATGCCTGCTCTATTCCACTTCCGTATGGAACATACGTGGTAAAAGAGACAACCAGTAAACACAACTATGAACCGGTGGATGATTTTATCGTTACAATCAATGAGAATCACCCAGACACTCCGCAGGTATGGCGTGTGCTTCTGGATAAGGAATTTGAGGCAAAGCTGAAGATCATCAAGAAAGATGATGAAACAAAGAAGAGTGTGCTTCTGGCAAATACAGAATTTAAAGTATATGATCTGGATCATCAGAAATATGTCGAGCAGGTTACTACTTATCCTTCTACCAAAGTTCACAAATCATATTTTACCGATGAGAACGGATATCTGATCCTTCCGAACAATTTGAAGATCGGAAATTACAGAATCGAAGAAGTGACCGCGCCGGAAGGATATACACAGTCTTCTGCTTATGTAACGGTATCTGTAGATACTAACACAGCCTATATGATCGATCCGACCAGTAAAGATGCCATTATCGAAGTGGAATATGAGAATCATCCGGTTAAGGGAGAACTGACCATTTTCAAACAGGGAGAACTTCTTGCCGGTTATGATCATGATTTCCAGTATGAGCTGTGTGGACTGAAAGGCGTTACATTTGAAGTATATGCTGCAGAAGATATTTTTACTGCCGATCATCAGGTGGATGAAAATGGAAACCGTACCTTGTATTATGCAAAGGATGCCCTGGTGGCAAAAGTAACTACGGATGAAGATGGATATGCGTATGTGAAAGATCTTCCTCTTGGCGAATATTATGTAAAAGAATCCGAGGCACCGGAAGGATTTGTTCATAATGAGAACAGTGAAAAAGCTGTTTTTGTATATGCAGATCAGAATACCCCGGTTGTATTTGACCAGGTGTCCTTCACCAATGAAAGACAGAAAGTGTCGATTTCTGTCGAGAAACAGGATGCAGATAATGGAAATGTCGTACCGGGTGCTGTCTTCGGAATCTACAATGCCGAAGATATCATCAATAAAGATGGCCAAGTAATCGTAAAAGCAGATACCCTGCTTCAGGAGATGACTTCCGATGAAGATGGTCAGGCAAAATGTACACTGGATCTGCCTCTCGGACAGTATTATGTGAAAGAGCTTCATGCTCCTGCCGGTTTTGTTTCTTCTGATGAGATTCTGAGCTTTGATGCTTCTTATCAGGGACAGGACATTCAGACCGTTGAGTTGAAAGCAGTTAAGAAAAACGAGCCGACAGTTGTGGAAATTACGAAGTCCGATATCACCACAGGCGAAGAACTGGATGGTGCGTACCTGCAGGTACTTGACCAGGATGGAAATATCATCGACAGCTGGGAGTCTTCCAAAGACGAACCACATGTGATCAAACGTCTGACCGTTGGAGAGACCTATACACTTCGCGAAGAATTTGCTCCGTATGGATACCTTGTTGCAAATGATATCACTTTTACGATTGAAGATACTGCAGAAATCCAGAAAGTGGAAATGAAAGACGAAGTGCCGGTTGCAGAACTAATCCTGAATAAAAAGGGAGAATTTCTGGATGAGGTGTCTCTTGTAGATCAGATCAAAGGTGTGGTGGAACATATTTTCCATTATATTACCGGCAGCCTGACCGATGTTACTTTCGAAGTATATGCAGAGGAAGATATCAAGGCTGCGGATGGTGTCAGCGAAGATTATTATAAGGCAGATGAGCTGGTGGCAACGATTACGACAGATGAAACCGGCATTGCAAAACTGAGTAATCTTCCACTGGGCAAATACTATGTCAAAGAAGTGGGAACAGCTCACGGATATGTTCTCGATTCAGAAATCCGTCATGTGAATCTAAGCTATGTGGATCAGAATACACCGGTTGTAACCTATAATGATGACTGGCAGAATCACCGTCAGAGAGTGATCATTAATCTTGTGAAAAAGGAAAAAGATCAGGATCGTGTACTGGAAGGCAGCGTATTTGGTCTTTATGCCAAAGAAGATATCAAATCCTCTACTACCGGAAAGGTGCTGATTGAAGCAGATGAGATCATCGAGCTGAAATCAACCGATGCCGAAGGCAAAATTACTTTTGTTGCTGATCTTCCAATCGATGCTGAATATTATGTGAAAGAACTCTATGCGCCAGCCGGATTTGTAAATGCAGAGGAAGTACAGGAATTTACTGTTTCCTATGCCGGTGAAAATGAGGATTCTGTTGTTGTAGATCTTATATTTGAAGATGAAGCAACAACAGTTGAAATCACAAAGACCGATCTGACTGGTGGAAAAGAAATACCGGGATGTAAGCTGAAACTGGTAGATGAGGATGGAAACACTGTTGATGAGTGGACTTCTACAGAAGAAGCTCATGTGATCAAAGAGCTGGCAGTAGGTAAGAAATACACTCTGATAGAAACACAGCCAGCCGATGGATATGTGACTGCAGAAAGCATCGAGTTTACCGTAGAGAATACAGCGGAAATTCAGAAGCATCAGATGAAAGATGACGTGACAAAAGTGGAAATCTCTAAACAGGATATTGCAGGGAAGGAACTTCCGGGTGCTAAACTTACGATCCTGGACAAGGATGGAAAGGTTGTGGAAAGCTGGACTTCCACAAAAAAAGCACATTACATCGAAATGCTTCCGATCGGAAAATACACGCTTCGTGAAGAAATCGCACCGGATGGATATCTGGTTGCCAATGATGTGGAATTCGAAGTAAAAGATACCGGTGAAGTTCAGCATGTAACGATGGTGGATGAAGCTAAACCATCTGCTCCGGCGACAGATACTCCAAAAACAGGGGATGACCGCAACATGAAATTGTGGCTGCTTCTGCTCGGTATCGGTGCCGGTGGTCTTGGAGTCGCTTTTGGAATCAGAAGAAAGCGTAAATAGTAACTTAGAAATAAAATAATGATGAACCAGAAGCATAAGGGCATTTGTGGAAATCGGAAAGGAGATCCATGAATGCCCTTAATGCATTTCAGAAAGATGAGGAAAAACATGGGAAGAAAAGAAACGATATTACCGGGAGCAAAGATTGATGGAAGAAAGTATCTGGAAGACAAGCCAAAGTCTTGTGACTACTGCTACTGGTGGCAGGGCAAAAACAAAGGTTGTATTCTGCCGGAATGTTATTACCTGATGCCGGAGGAAAAGAAGGAGCCAAATGACTATGAGGAAGGGAACTGCAAAACCTGCCCCTATGGGAAACATACACCCTGTATCGGATACTGTATTGCAAAACTCCAAAAAGAAATGCGCGGGAAAAAGGGAGGCGGATGCTATGATACCGATGCTGCGAGTGGAAGTTAAAAATGACCGTCCCTTAATCTGTGCCAGAGAACTGTATGAGGCTCTGGGTATTAAGACACAGTACAGTGTCTGGATCGACCGTATTATTTCCCTTGGTTTTGTGAGTGGCCAGGACTTTTATCCAAAAATGAATAAAAGTACCGGAGGCAGATGCAGTGTTGACCATTATATTACGGTGGATATGGCAAAGCATATCTGTATGCTTCTTCGGAATGAAAAAGGAAAACTGTATCGCCAGTATTTTCTGGAGCTGGAAAAAGCATGGAATCAGCCGGAACAGGTGATGGCAAGGGCATTACAGCTAGCGAATACCCAGATTGCAAAGCTGCAGGAACAATGTACGGAGCTTGGCGACCAGCTAATCAAACAGCAGATGCTTCTGGAAGATATGGCACCGAAAGCTGCTTATCTGGATCTGATCATGAATTCCCCCTCATCTGTTCTGGTCACACAGATTGCAAAAGATTATGGGTACAGCGCGGTTTCATTTAATCGGCTTCTTCATGATCTTAGGATCCAGTATAAAGTTAATGACCAATGGGTGTTATATGCTGATTATGCCGGGAAAGGTTATGTCCAGAGCAGAACAATCTATATGCATCCAAACCGCACCGGTCCGGTCGTGAGGATCCAGACAGAATGGACGCAGAAAGGCAGAAGATTTTTATATGAGTTTTTAAAAGAACAGGGAATTCTTCCCCTGATTGAGAAGGAAGGTGGATAAATGCAGGAAGAGGTAAATGAGAAGATTATTACGCTGAGTGTACAGGGAGCGAGGATTACTGCTTCTATGGTAAAAGCTGCCATGAGAAAGTTTCTTATGGAGCTGGAGCGGGAAGGTCAGAAATCATCGCAGATCAAACAGGCAGAAAAGCAGGGTCAGGCCAGGGAGCGTGGAATTGAAAAAGAAAAACAAAGACAGGAAAAGAAAAAGCCCCATGGCAAGCAGACAATCAAGCAGCTGCAGGAACAGGGAGCGCAGCTGACTAATATTCAGATCACAAACCAGAATATCAAATCCTTTGATCGGGTTGCCCGGAAATATGGCATTGATTACAGCCTGAAAAGGGATGACAGTGTGACACCACAGAGGTATCTGGTGTTCTTTAAGGCGAAGGATGTGGATGTAATGACAGCTGCATTTAAGGAATATGCAGGAGTTTCCATGAAGAAATCCAAAAAGCCTTCTGTGCGGAAGAAACTGCAGAAGTCTGTGCAGAAGATGAACGTTAAACACCGCCAGAGAGAAAAAGTGAAACAGAAAGTGAGGGGACAGCAGCGATGAGTAAAAAGAAACCAAAAGCCAGAAGTCCGGGAAAGTTGGAAACAGCAATCCGGCAAAGCTTATCAAAGGTCAGTGTTAAAAAGCTGGTTGCAATGAATATTCCCTATCTCATCGCTTTCTATGTGGTAGAGAAATGTGCATGGCTTTACCGGCACTGTATCGGCGGAACTGTGGTTCAAAAGCTTGGTGTTATGCTGATGAATCTTCCAGTAGCTTTCCGGTCGTGGATACCAAGCTTCCACATCCGGGATCTTTTAGCCGGTATCATCGGGGCGTTACTTCTCCGCTGTGTTGTGTACATGAAAGGGAAAAATGCAAAAAAGTTCCGGCAGGGCGAAGAATACGGTTCTGCAAGATGGGGAAATGAAAAAGACATTGAACCATTTATTGATCCGGTATTTGAAAATAATATCATCCTGACACAGACGGAGAGGCTGACTATGAACAGCCGCCCGAAACTTCCGAAGTATGCAAGAAACAAAAATGTGATCGTCATCGGTGGATCCGGATCCGGTAAAACACGATTCTATGTGAAGCCCAACCTCATGCAGATGCCGGATAACGTATCGTATGTGGTCACAGATCCGAAAGGTACCATTATTGTTGAATGCGGCACAATGTTAGTCCGTCATGGATACCGGATCAAGGTTCTGAATACGATCAATTTCAAAAAATCCATGCACTATAATCCGTTTCACTATATCCGGTGCGAAAAAGATATCCTGAAACTGGTGAATACGATCATTGCAAATACAAAAGGGGAAGGAGAAAAAGCAACCGAAGATTTCTGGGTCAAGGCTGAACGTCTTCTCTACACTGCTCTGATTGGATACATCTGGTATGAAGCACCGGAGGAAGAACAGAATTTTGCTACTCTTCTGGAATTTATCAATGCCAGTGAAACCAGAGAAGAAGATGAAGAATTCAAAAATGCAGTGGATGAACTATTTGAAGAGCTGGAAGCGGAGAATCCGGAACATTTTGCAGTACGCCAGTACCGCAAATATAAGCTGGCAGCCGGAAAAACTGCCAAATCTATCTTAATTAGCTGTGGTGCCAGGTTAGCCCCATTTGATATTGCAGAGCTTCGGGAGCTGACACGATACGATGAGATGGAGCTTGATATGCTGGGAGACCAGAAGACAGCCATGTTTGTCATTATCAGTGATACAGATGACACCTTCAACTTTATTGTTGCTATCATGTACACCCAGCTTTTCAATCTGCTTTGCGATAAAGCAGATGATGAGCATGGAGGAAGATTGCCTTATCATGTCCGTCTGTTGCTGGATGAGTTCAGTAATATCGGGCAGATTCCAAAATTCGACAAGCTGATTGCTACGATCCGAAGCCGCGAAATATCGGCTTCTATCATTTTGCAGTCACAGTCTCAGCTAAAGACAATTTATAAGGATGCGGCAGAAACCATCATAGGCAACTGTGATACGGTTTTATTTCTTGGCGGAAAAGAAAGCTCTACCCTAAAGGAGATATCCGAAACCCTTGGAAAAGAGACCATTGATCTGTATAACACTTCAGATACCAGAGGGAATAACCGCTCCTATGGACTGAATTATCAGAAGACAGGAAAAGATCTGATGAGTCGGGATGAGCTGGCAGTCATGGATGGCAATAAGTGTATCCTGCAGCTTCGAGGTGTTCGTCCGTTTTTCAGTGACAAATATGATATTACGAAGCACAGAAGGTATAAGGAGCTTTCTGATTACAACAGGAAAAATGAGTTCGATATCGAAAAGTATCTGGAACACAAGCTGGTTATTTCCAGAGATACAGCATTTGAAATGCATGAATACGAAATAACGAAAGAAGACATTGCAGCCATAGAGGCTGAGGAAGGAGAACGATATGTGGATTAGACCAATGAGACGCAGGGGGAGAAGTGAATCTCTCTTTGTATTTGAATTTACTTCTATTGAAGAGGATTATATTCCGTTTATCCTCCATATGGAGAAGATTACAGCATTGATCCCCACGGAAAAGTGTAAAGCATATTTTGGTGAGCTGATTGATAAGCTCCGGTCCAGATGTGACAACCGATATGCCGCAGGAGAGGTGGTAGCTTCGACATTTTTATTCGATGATGAAATGGCAGAGTTGACAACTCATATGGCATATCTGCTCCTGCTTGTGGAGCCTGTAAAGAAATAGGAAGCAGACAGTATTGAGAACCGTTCCATAGGGAGCGGATTTTTTTGTTTGATGGAGGTTTGTATGAGGATAAGAAACAGATCGCCCTGTTCCTGGGAAAACTGGAACACCGGAAAAAGAAAGAAGAAAAGAAAATGATCAAATGAAGGAGGAAAAAATATATGGGATTTTTTACGAGCGCAATTAATATTTTGCAGACACTGGTAGTTGCCATCGGGGCCGGCCTTGGAGTCTGGGGTGTCATCAACCTGATGGAAGGTTATGGAAATGACAATCGTGCGACACGTTCGTAAGTGAAAAGCTTGCGCACAAAGTCGAAGGGCAATTGTAGCCCGAAACTTTGGAGAACTGATATTCCGATGGGTGAAATGAGGGGGTAACGTCCCGAAGCGCCACCCTGATACTCCGAATGGCGGGGAGCATGCAACGGCTCTCTCCAAAAGTTTATAGAGCTCGGTGAAGTCGGCAGAGAGCAACCGTAAGACTGGTTTTCAGACCAGACACGAAAGCTGTCCAGAGGTGGATGG
>NZ_VUMS01000044.1 GCF_009696065.1 Oliverpabstia intestinalis
GATTAAAAAAAGATGGATTAGTTTTACATACCGTGCCGCATAAATATCCTTTCCCTTACCGTTATATTATCAAGCAGAAGTTTTTCAGACTATCTGCTTTAAAGTGCTGCCCTTTTGTCTGATTTATCAAGTAGGAATCCTTTCAGATAGCGGGACTTATATTCTGAAGCTGCTGTAAATGATATATGCATTAAGAGCAGTCCTGTTTTCTAATTTTAGCTAACTGGCATTAAGCAATCACTGCCCTCTTTTTTTTAGATTAAAATATAAACGATGAAGTATCAAAAGATGATACTAATTTATCAGAGAATGATACATAATTGGATAAAATTGAGATACCTCTGATACTTACGACTGATACAATGATTATGCTGGAAGTAGAAGATCAGCAGGACAATTAAATATTTATTTTTTCTTTTTCTTACATATTAATTATGCTGGAAAGAAAACACAAGGAGCTCCATTAGGGATTAAACCTGATGGGGCTTTTTTTGATGCCTGAAAATCTTTGATTTCCAGCCAATACCACGGGTCTGCGACCGCGTGATTGGAAAGGGAATCAAGGATGATCAGACATATCAGTAAGCCACGTGCACCTCCGCTCTTGGATTTGAAACACGAGAACAAGATTTCAAATTCAGGAGGAAAAGAAGATGTACGTACAGCATCCATATAAATTCGAAGGAAAATAGTGTGAAAGAAAGTAGAGGACAGCCGTAAATAGGCGCACTTAAATAAGCTGTCGAGGTAGGCAACTTTTAAAGTGTTATATATTTGGCATATTAGATCAAGAAGCTAATGGTTCATCTGGAGGAAGTATTCCTTCTCGTTGCAACAGGTTCTTAGCTTGCTTGATAGCCTTAGCCTTTTGTTTTTCAACTAGAGGTGCAGGTATATCGATTTTGTAAAGATCGCTCGGATTCCACTGTTCACCAGTAGACAGCATCTGGTAAATGGCAGTAAGAATCATACGGGCAATAGCGATAATGGCTCTTTTCTTGCCACGACGTTTAACAAGCGATTCATATTTCTTTTTGTAGTAAGGAGATTTGTCAGATTTTACGGCTGCATGAGCGCACTGTACTAATGCAGGTTTGAGGTAAACTCCGGCACGTGTAATCCGAACAGACTTCTTCTTACCACCAGTTTCGTTGCATCCTGGTGTTAAACCAGCCCAGCAACATAAGCGTTTGGAATTGGAAAAATGAGTCATATCAGTACCGATTTCGGAGATGATAGTGATTGCACTATCACGTTTGACACCCGGAATGGTACAGAGTAACTGGACAGCATTTTCAAAATCAATATTAGAAGAAATCAAAGTTTCAATCATTTTATCAACATCATTGATTTCAGCTGTGATATAAACCATATGTGCGCGGACGAGGCGCATACGATATTTCTGGGAATCAGTCATCTGGTAACCTTCGACGGATTCTATAACAGCATTTTCTTTGGACTTAAGACGCTTTAGAATCTTTGATGCGATTTCTTCGTGGTTAATAGATCAATACTACCGTCTCCACATGGGTCGAGACAATGGCTTGAATGTCCGCAGTACACGGGAATAAATCATATGCCGGTGTATGAGGGAACATATCAGGTCTATACAGAAGCCCTGGGAGTGCTTTTCCCGGTTGACAGTATGGACAGCTGTGAGGAAATGATGATTCAGGACTGGCCGGGCGCTCTTTACAAGAAAGATGACACGGCATTTCTCTGTTGGACTTATTCTCCGGAAGTCACTTATGTTCTGGAATACACTCCAAGCAAAATTGATGATTCCGAAATCATCAAGATGGCTGAAAGTGCAGAACCTGTAAAATAAAAACCACAGTCTACACTTCAAATCGGAGCGTGACTGTGACTTTTTATTTATGCACGGGCATGATTTTTCTATCATTCCTTCTTGGAAAAATGTGATTTTATCACGGAGAGCGTCTCCGAAACAGGTTATACTACAAATACAAAATACAAGGAGGTATTCTTATGAGACTGAAAGATAAAGTTGCAATCATCACCGGAGGCAGCCGTGGCATTGGCTACGCTACCGCAGACAAATTTTTGAAGGAAGGTGCTACGGTAATCCTGACCGCAAGCTCACAAGGTTCTGCTGACAAAGCGGTTGCGCAGCTGAAAGAAAAGTACCCTGATGCAACAGTTGCGGGAATCAGTCCTAACCTGTCCAATTTGGAATCTGTCCGCAATGCGTTCCGAGAAGCTGCCTCAAAATACGGTTGCATTGATATTCTGGTGAACAATGCCGGTGTATCCGAAAGCACTCCCTTTACCGAGTATACGGAGGAAACCTTTGATAAGGTTATGGATCTGAATGTAAAAGGCGTGTTCAATGCTACAAGAGCCGCCAGTGAGTGCATGATTGCAAAAGGTCAAGGTGTTATTCTTTCCACCTCCTCAATGGTCAGCATTTACGGCCAGCCCAGTGGCTTTGCTTATCCCGCATCCAAATTTGCTGTCAATGGCCTGACGGTTTCCCTTGCCCGAGAATTGGGTCCGAAGGGTATTCGAGTGAATGCAGTCGCTCCCGGTATTACCCTGACCGATATGATGAAGGCTGTTCCCAAGGAAGTAATTGATCCGCTCATCAAGCAGATCCCTCTGCGCCGCCTGGGTCAGCCGGAGGATATTGCCAATGCATTTGTGTTCCTGGCATCTGACGAAGCATCCTATATCACGGGCGTTGTGCTCAGTGTAGACGGAATGGCAAGAACATAAAAAAGGAAACAGGGCAGCTGGAAACGGCTGCCCTATCTTCAAAATATGGAGGTATACACATGAAAAGAATCATTCCCATTTTAATGACTTTACTGCTTCTCTCTGGTTGTGCAACGCAATCCGCTGAAAAAACCTATCGACAGATTACTATGGAGGAAGCTATTACGATGATGGAGGAGGAAACCGGATACATCATCCTCGATGTTCGTACTGCTCAGGAATATAGCGAAAAGCACATTCCCGGTGCTATCAATATTGCCAACGAATCCATTGGCACAGAGGATATCTCTGAACTGCCGGATAAAGATCAGCTGATTCTGGTATACTGCCGCAGCGGTAATCGGAGTAAGCAGGCATCTGAAAAACTGGTGAAACTGGGCTACACCAATATCATTGAGATCGGCGGAATTAATAGTTGGCCCGGTGAAACAGTCACCGGCGATAAGTGATAAAATCACAGAACAAGAAACGACTACTGGATATAATAAAGCCATAAAAAAGAAAACAGGAGGACATAAATATGTCTGCTATCAGTGTTAATAGAAACAATTTCAATCAAGAGGTTTTGAACTCGGACAAGCCCGTCCTGATGGATTTCTGGGCTCCCTGGTGTGGTCCTTGCCGCATGGTAGTTCCTCTGGTAGAGGAGATTGCCAAGGAGCGCTCCGATATCAAGGTTGTTAAAATAAATGTGGATGAGGAACAGGAACTGGCTATGCAGTTCGGTGTGATGAGCATACCCACTCTGGTGGTTATGAAGAACGGAAAGATTGTCAATCAAGTCACCGGTGCCAGACCTAAGGCTCAGATTCTCGCCATGCTATAAGGAGGTGCAAAGATGAGATTCTTCGATTTTCTGAAAGGCCCTGACATCAATCAGGGTGTCAAAGAATATAGCACTACGGATGGCGCAGTCCTGCTGGATGTTCGCACCCCCGACGAATACCGGCAGGGGCATATCCCCGGCAGTAAAAATGTTCCTTTGCAGTCCATTGACAAAGTGGCTGGCATGATTGACAATAAAGCTACCCCCATCTTTGTACACTGTCTCAGTGGTGCAAGAAGCCGCCAGGCAGCTGCTGTTTTGCAGCAGCTGGGTTATACCAACGTGAAAAACATAGGCGGAATTTCCGCTTATGCAGGAAAGGTGGAACGATAATATGAAAGTTGTCATTGTAGGCGGTGTGGCAGGCGGTGCTACCGCTGCCGCCCGTATTCGCAGACTGAATGAGCAGGCAGAAATCGTAGTTTTTGAGCGCTCGGGGTATATCTCCTATGCCAACTGTGGTCTGCCATACTATATCGGTGATGTGATTACCGATCGGTCGGATTTGACCCTCCAGACCCCGGAAAGCTTCTTCTCCCGGTTCCGTGTGAACATGAAGGTGCGTCATGAGGTCACAGCGATTCATCCTGAAGAAAAAACCGTTTCCGTGAAAAATCTGGAAACCGGTGAGGAGTTCGAGGAGAGCTATGACAAGCTGATTCTCTCTCCCGGAGCCAAGCCTACCCAGCCCCGGCTTCCCGGTGTAGGTCTTGATAAGCTGTTTACCCTGCGCACTGTTGAAGATACCTTCTGCATCAAGGATTACATCAATGCAAACCATCCCAAATCCGCTGTACTGGCAGGTGGTGGCTTCATTGGATTGGAGCTGGCAGAAAACCTGCGAGAGCTGGGGATGGATGTCACCATTGTCCAGCGTCCAAAACAGCTTATGAATCCCTTTGATGCCGATATGGCTTCTTTCATCCATAATGAAATGCGCAAGCACGGTGTAAAGCTGGCACTTGGTCATACCGTAGAAGGGTTTGAGGAAAGGGACGGCGGCGTGGATGTGCTGCTGAAAGACGAACAGCCTCTCCATGCGGATATGGTAATCCTGGCCATTGGTGTTTCTCCCGAAACCACCCTTGCAAAGGATGCCGGGTTGGAACTGGGTATTAAAGGAAGTATTGTGGTCAATGACCGAATGGAAACCTCCATTTCCGACATCTATGCCGTGGGCGATGCGGTGCAGGTGAAGCACTTCGTCACCGGGCAGGATGCTCTGATCTCTTTGGCTGGCCCTGCCAATAAACAGGGACGAATCGCTGCGGACAACATCTGTGGCGGAGACAGCCATTATACCGGCTCCCAAGGCAGCAGTGTCATCAAGATCTTCGGCATGACTGCCGCTACTACCGGCGTAAATGAGACCAACGCCAGAAAAACAGGGCTGGATGTTGATACGGTTATCCTGTCGCCCATGAGCCATGCAGGTTACTACCCCGGCGGGAAAGTCATGACAATGAAGGTGGTCTTTGAAAAGGCGACTTATCGCCTGCTGGGTGCGCAGATCGTAGGCTATGAAGGTGTGGATAAGCGCATTGATGTGCTGGCCACCGCTATCCGGGCAGGAATGAAAGCCACGGAACTGAGGGATCTGGATCTGGCCTACGCACCGCCTTATTCCTCTGCGAAAGACCCGGTAAATATGGCTGGCTTTATGGTTGAGAATATCGCAAACGGTGTTCTGAAACAATGGCATCTGGAAGATGCAGATCGTCTTCCTCGTGACGGAAGCGTAACTCTGTTGGACACCCGCACTGTGGAAGAATTCGCACACGGACACATTGACGGCTTCTTTAACATCCCGGTGGACGAGCTGCGGGAGCGGCTGGGTGAGCTGGACAAGCGTAAGCCTGTCTACGTCATCTGTCAGAGCGGTCTGCGCAGCTACATTGCCTGTCGTATCCTGGCCGGAAACGGCTTTGACTGTTATAACTTCTCCGGCGGCTTCCGGTTCTACGACGCGGTGATACATGACCGCTGCCTCATTGAATCGGCTACCGCCTGCGGCATGGACAAATAAACATCCGCCGCATCTCTCCAACAATTTTGGTAGAGATGCGGCGGATTTTCATCCTCTGACTGCAGCAAACATTTCAAACATCTGAATCACACTTTACCCCAAAAAGAAATCACTGACCAGCATCACACAGAATCCGGCCAGGAGCGCATAGGTTGCTCCGGTCTCGCTGCCGTGGGCATGGGTTTCGGGAATCATTTCATCGCTGATGACATAGAGCATGGTTCCTCCCGCAAAGGCCAGAGCAAAGGGGAGAATGGCCGAAGCAATGCTTACGGCCCAATATCCCAGAAGCGTACCGACGACTTCGATCAGCCCGGTCACCATGGCGCAGACAAAGGTTTTTACCGGGGATACGCCTGCTGCCAGCATGGGCGCAATGATCACCATGCCTTCGGGGATGTTCTGCAGGGCGATACCGCAGGCGATCATCATCGCCTGCGCCGTGTCTTCACTTCCAAAGCTGACACCGGCGGCAATCCCCTCCGGCAGGTTATGGATCGCGATGGCTGTGACAAACAGCAATACCTTGTCAAGGTTGGTGCTGCGGTGTGTTTCCGTATCGGTTCCCACCAGCCTATGCAGGTGGGGAACCAGCTTATCAATGAGATTCAGGCACACCGCCCCAGTAAAGATCCCGATGATGGAAACGAGGATCCCATGGGTTCCGCCATAATTGAGAGATGGCAGAATCAGTCCCAGTACAGCCGCAGACAGCATAACACCTGCCGCAAAGGACAGCACTATGTCGGAGAATTTGTGGGAGATATTCCGAAAGACAAAGCCAATGAGACTTCCAAAAATGGTCGCGCCCCCAACGCCGAGGGCGGTGAGCAATACGATTTTCATCATCAACGATACAGGTCTTCTATGTATCAGAAAGTTCCTGCAATCTCCTTTCTTCACAAATCTCCACGGTGCCCCGCGCCAGCTTCACCATACCCTCGTTCTGGAAATAGCGAAGCATTCGGGTAACTACCTCACGGGCGGTGCCCATGTGGCCCGCAATGGTTTCATGGGTAATCTTGAGGATGTTTGTTTCCTCTAAGCTGCATTCCTCCAGCAGAAATTCTGCCAGCCTTTTATCAAAGCTTTTCCATATGATCTGCTCCATGAGCCACATAACCTCAGAAAAACGGGTAGCCATAATTTCGTTGGTAAAATTAGCTACCACAGCAGACTCTTTCATAATGCGCTGATAAGTGTCAGCAGAAATAACCCACATCGTGGTATCCTTCTGCGCCTCAATGGTGATCTCAAACTGAATGCTGTTCATCATACAGGAGGCGGAAAACAGGCAAATATCCCGATCAAACAAACGATAGAGGCTAATCTCCCGTCCTTCATCGGAAAGAATATAGGCACGAAGCTGTCCGCTTCTTACCAGCAGAAGACCGGTACACTCCACAGTTCCGTTGTGAATCACAGTCCCTTTGTCCACTTTTCGTAAAACTGCATTTCGCTCCAAAATCTGCTGCTGGGTCGGTGTCAGTTTGTTCCAAATTGGAAAATAGGATGAAAAATCCATGGGTACACCTCCTTGAATACACATAGTATAAAACAATTTATGGCATATGTCAATAATTCCGTTGACATATAGGAAAAGGAGATGTACAATGGTCGTATAAATGGCATATGCCGCAAATAATATGGAGGTGAATCTATGCCAAGACCGAGAAAATGCAGAAAAGTTTGTTGTTTGCCGGATAATGATGGTTTTGTTCCGGTTCGTGGCGGCGAGGAACTGACTCCCATTGTCCTGAATGTGGATGAGTATGAATCCATTCGCCTGATTGACCGTGAAGGTTTTTCTCAGGAGCAATGCGGAGAATATATGCGTATTGCCAGAACAACGGTTCAGCAGATTTATGCAGCTGCCCGCAAAAAACTGGCCGATGCGCTGGTTGAGGGACTTCCTCTGCGAATCGAGGGAGGGGATTTTACACTCTGCAGCGGAAACAGCGCAGCCTACGGGTGCAGAAATTGCTATCAGCAAAAAATCCATCCGATGCACGAAAAACCGAAAGGAGATAATATTATGAGAATTGCAGTCACTTATGAAAACGGAGAAATCTTTCAGCACTTCGGTCACACCGAACAGTTTAAAATCTACGATGTGGAAGATGGAAAAATCATTTCGTCTGAGGTTGTGGATGCTGGCGGCAGCGGACATGGTGCACTGGCAGGCGTCCTGAGTGCACTGAAGGTGGATGCCCTGATCTGCGGCGGTATTGGCGGCGGTGCCCAGATGGCACTGAGCGATGTGGGTATCCGGCTTTATGGTGGTGTTTCCGGCAACGCTGATGCAGCAGCAGAAGCACTGGCAGCAGGCGAGCTGGACTTCAACCCCAATGTCCGGTGTGATCATCACGACCACCATGGGGAAGGTCACTCTTGCGGTTCCCACGGCTGCGGCCATCACTCCTGCGACTGAAATAGGTGATTAAGTCACGGAATATGTGTCGTGATTTGATAAAATATAGATAAAGGAGGCGGTAAAACCTATGAAACAATATGTTTGCGGCATTTGTGGATATATCCACGATGAAGCTGTCGGTGGCAAGTGGGAAGACCTACCTGCCGATTGGAAGTGTCCTGTCTGTAAAGCAGGCAAAGACGCTTTCAAACCCAAAGAAGAAAAAACAGCGTCCCAGGAGGTCCTTGAAAAGCCCCATGTGGACAAGGAACTCTCTCCCATGGAAATGAGCATCATCTGCTCCAATCTGGCCCGTGGCTGCGAAAAGCAGTATCTGCCCCAGCAGGCAGATGATTTCAGAAAACTGGCAGAGTTCTTCAGAAGCAAGGCTGCGCCCGTCGAGGAGGCCAGCACAGCCAAGCTGCTGGAACTCATTGACAAGGATTTGTCTGTAGGGTATCCCTATGGCAATGCTGTAGCCGGTGAAAAGCCTGATCGGGGTGGCCTGCGCTGTCAGGTGTGGAGCGAAAAGGTTACCCGAATGCTCCAATCTCTGCTGACTCGATATGAATCTGAGGGAGACAAGATGTTGGAAAACACCGGTGTCTGGGTTTGCACGGTCTGTGGTTTTGTCTATGTTGGTGACACAGCTCCGGAGCTATGCCCGGTATGTAAGGTTCCTAGTTGGAAATTTGAAAAAGTGGAAGGGAGGGCATAACTATGGCTGAAAAATACGCAGTAAGAAATCTTCGCTTATGTACTAAGGATTGCCTTTGCCTCTATGTCTGCCCTACCGGAGCGACTGATACAGAGAACAGCATCATTGATCCTGAAAAGTGTATCGGCTGCGGTGCCTGTGCCGAAGCCTGTCCATCCTCTGCAATCTCTATGGTTCCAAAAGAACTGCCGCCCCAGCAGCCGAAAGAAGAAAAAGTTGTCGAAGCACTTCGTGGCTTAGTTCAAAGCAAAGCCAATGCAGAGAACATTGCTTCGCAGCTTCCTGATGTCTTGAGCGTCGCTGTGGAAAAATCCTCTCGCCTGATGGCTGAGGATCTGTGCAGAGAAGCCGGCTTTATGCTGCCTCAGAGCAGCAACACCAGATCGTTTCTGGAAAGTATTAAAACGTATCCCGGCATTCCTGTGGATGCTGTGGAATCCCTGTTAAAAAACATTCAATTCAATGAAAAAACGGAGGAAAAGAAAATGGAAAAATGGAAATGCACAGTCTGCGGTTACATTCACGAAGGCCCTATGACACCTGATTTTAAGTGCCCCATCTGCAAGCAGCCCGCCGACAAGTTTGTGAAGATTGAGGATGCTGCGGCTCCTGCAAAGAATCCCTATGCAGGCACCAAAACCGAGAAAAATCTGTGGGAAGCCTTTGCTGGTGAATCTCAGGCACGCAACAAATATACTTACTTTGCTTCAGTAGCCAAGAAAGCCGGTTACGAGCAGATTGCTGCTCTGTTCCTGCATACTGCACAGAACGAGATGGAGCACGCCAAGTTGTGGTTCAAAGCTCTGGGCGAGCTGGGCGATACTGCCGAGAACCTGCTCCATGCTGCTGAAGGTGAGAACGCCGAGTGGACGGATATGTATGACCGCATGGCTCGTGAAGCTGATGAGGAGGGATTCCATGATCTGGCTGAACAGTTCCGTGGCGTAGCTGCCATTGAGAAGATGCACGAGGAGCGCTACCGCAAGCTTTTGAGCAACGTGGAGACCATGCAGGTGTTTGAGAAGAGCGGCGTTACCATCTGGGAGTGCCGTAACTGCGGACATATCGTAGTAGGAACCAAGGCTCCTGAGATCTGCCCTGTCTGCAAGCATCCTCAGGCATTCTTCGAAGTGCGTGCGGAAAATTACTAAGAATCAATAGCCTATAGATGATGGAAGTATAAAAGGCAGTATGCCGCCTGTCGGTTTCCCGGCAGGCGGTTTTTTACAGGAGGATGCCTATGATTCAAGATAATGCCAGCTTTACCTTTTTACATCGCATAGAGGAAGTAGAACTGAACATTGAGGATGGACGCTGGCAATCTGCTTTGGCATTGGCGCTGACTTTGCCTGATATTTGTGGCGGAATTGCTTTCCCAGAAATTGTAAAGCGTTATCGGGATGGGCGTGCTGTTCTGGACAGAAACCAGAGACCAACTCGTGATGTAGGAAATCAATATATTCGTTGGTTTGATACATACGCAGCACCTTTCTTTAAAGTCTCTGCGCAGGATATCTCGCCCTATATCTGCGGAGAACGATGCTGGCAGCTTCGCTGTGAATACCTACACCAGAACAAAGGCTTTGCAAATACTGAGGACAATACTTCGATTCGTTTTCACTTGGGCGTGAATTGCGGAACCTCAGTTTGTCAACTGGATAGAATTGGTTCTGACAATAGCCTTATGGACATCCGTATCGATATTGAACAGTTTTGCCGAAGAATGTGTCAAGCGGTCAGAGCTTATTATGAAGCAGTACATACAGAAAAAGATTTCAACCTTTATAATACGCCAGTTCTTGATTTTATAAAGGCATCACAAGATGAGCAATCAAATGCCACGATTGTTATTATGTGCAGCAATTCAGCCTATGGGAACGGACTGAAACTGGCACTTCAGCGCTTATCAAAAAACATCCTTGTATTTGAAACTCCGCAGGCAGCAAGAAAAAAACTTGGCAAGAAAAAGCATATGCTTTGGGTTGTTACGGAAGCTCTGACAAAACAGCCGGATCAGCCATGGCGGGCGGATAAAAGAACACCCGTGATTCTTCTATCCAATCAACTGGAATCAGAAATAACGATAGAAAAGAATGCAGGTAAGTTGATCATCTTGCCCATGCCTGTTCTACCAGGAAGTCTCCGTAATGCAGTTAAGGCTTATCTTTTGTTAAAGGAGGAAGCCTATGGGATCAGGTAATATTAAATGGCATGTACACTGCTCTGTCTGTGGAGCATTTCTGGAGAAAAGTGCACAGAGCGATTCAGAAGTGGATTGCAAAAAATGCAGGAGTACA
>NZ_VUMS01000045.1 GCF_009696065.1 Oliverpabstia intestinalis
AATTTTCCATACATAATTCTTTTTCTGTACTTTGGTATAAACACAACATGGTACTGGCATTTGTACCTTGAATGTGATAAGCTGTAACTGTCCACTTTGGACCGCCTCCTATTCTCTTTAGTATTGGCTTGAGACACCTTTACTATCGTATCATAGGAGGCTTTACTTTTCACCATACAACGTCACTACTACACGATTCGCCCCAGCATAGCTGGGGGATTAGCATTTTCATTCAGTTCTTTTCCACAATTTACTTTACGAATCGGAGTTCTTTTTGTAAATCCTGCATGCCCTGCATATTCCTGTGCACGATACCCGGTAAAGCCGACCCACATATAAGACCATGGATCTTCCCAGTCCGCCTCATACCAGGCTTCCACATCGGGACAAAGCAAAAACGCATCACCTGCGGTCAGTTCATATTTCTGATTATGAATCTCCAGTGTTCCCCTGCCACTCCTGATAATATGCAATACGTAAGTCGTACGCATATTCGGACCATATCTGTGGCCGGGTTCACAATATTCCCAGCCACAGTAGATCAGACACAGGTCTGCCGAATCCTTTTGCAGATCTTCCAGAGCACGGAATCTGGCAGAATTGGTATAGCCTGATACATGTTTCATTTTTATCAATCCACTTTCTTAATTGTATACAGTAAGGAAGCAAAATCTCCACCCTTTTTATTCAGCTCCTGTCTGTCGACCGGGATACCTGCACGCATCAGTTCATCCCCGTATGCTTCATATGTTTTTACCTGATTTCCTTCTGTATCGTAACCGTAGCGTTTTGCCAGTTCTGTGTCGAAAGAAGAGGACGGGGTCAGATCACAGCTTACCTGATATTTTGCATCCGGATCCAGACCTTCCAGTTTCAGGCGCAGCCAGGATGCATTGACTTTGTTCAGTCTCTGGTACAGTGCCGCCACTGCCTGTGTCTTATCCTGAGAAACAACCATCCATGCCGTCTCATTTCCTTCAAACGGATTCAACAGACGGTAGAAATCGCCGTTTACCTGGATCAGTTCCCGGTATTCTTTCATAAATGCAATTTGTTTTTTAACACTTGCCATCTCCGCATCACTGAGCAGATTCAGATCCAATTCATAACCGAAAGTTCCAAAGTAAGCAACATTCGCTCTTGTCTCGATCGGTGTCGTACGGTATAACTGATGGTTCGGTACCGCAGATACATGAGATCCCATGCTGACGATCGGATATACATAAGAAGTACCGTACTGGATCTTGGTTCTCTCACTGGCATCGGTATCATCACTGGTCCATGTCTGTGGTGCAAAATACAGCATGGCAGGATCAAATCTTGCGCCACCGCTTGCACAGGACTCAAACAGGATCTCCGGGAATTCTGTGGTCAGTCTAGTATACAGATCATACACACCTAAAATATATTTGTGCATCACTTTACCCTGCTGGGACGGTTCGGTTCCTTTACTGTAAGGCTCCGTCATATAACGATTCATATCCCATTTAATATAGGAAATCGAGGATTCACGGATCACTTTCGCAACCATCTCATAAATATAGTCAACCACTTCTTTTTTCGAAAAATCCAGAACAAACTGATGTCTTGCATGCGACTCAAAACGTTCCGGTGCACTGATGATCCAGTCCGGATGTGCACGGTAAAGATCACTGTCTTTGTTGACCATCTCCAGTTCTACCCACAGACCAAATTTCAATCCCAGTTCTTCTACTTTTCTGGACAGACCACTGATGCCGGATGGCAGTTTTTCCAGATTGACATACCAGTCACCCAGTCCACGGTAGTCATCGTTTCTCGCACCAAACCAGCCGTCATCCAGAACAAAGAGTTCCACACCTGCTTCTTTCGCTTTTTTCGCAATATTCAGGATTTTTTCTTCATTAAAATCAAAATAGGTTGCTTCCCAGTTGTTTAACAGGATCGGGCGTGCCTGATCTCTCCAGGTTCCGTGCATCAGACGTTTCCGGTAGATTCTGTGATATGTCTGACTCATCTTATTCAGACCCTGATCGCTGTAAACCATAACTACTTCCGGTGTCTGGAAGGATTCTCCCTGTGTCAGTTCCCAGCTGAAGTCTTCCGGGTTGATTCCCATCATCACACGGGTCATATCAAAAGTGGAGACTTCTACCTGTCCCAGATGGTTGCCGCTGTATACCAGGCTGAACCCATATACTTCGCCCTGATTTTCCGTGGTATGCGGACGTTTCAGTGCCAGGAAGGGATTATGCTCTGCACCACAGCAGGTTCCGTTCAAACTCTGGATACTCTGGATACCCATCTCCAGTTTTCTGTTTTTCACATACCGTTCTCTTGACCATCCACCGGAAAGCTGTACCATCTCATAATCCATGTCGTTGAATTCCACACTGGCACTCATGATCTTATCCAGAACGATCTTTTCGCTTCCATTATGAGAAACCTTTGCATTTCTTGTGATCACCGGATACTCTTCATAAATGGTATAAGACAGAATCAGATCGGTATCCATCACTGCATCATGAAGTGTTATTTCCAGTGTCTGTGCCTCATCCCCGCTTTCTACATAGGTGGCTGGAAGCGGAAGAATATTTTTCTTTCCGTTGTAAATCTCATGAAATGCATAAGTAAAATTCACGATCCTGCTTCCGTTCTCCTGTGCGATCGTCAGTGCCGGGCTTCTGTAATCACCGGTTCCATAAGTCGGGAATTCCTGTTTTGTATACTGCATGGAAAGGATACCCGGTTCCGGAACATTGATGGACATCTGGGAACGCATACACTCTTCATGAAGGTAGGTAAAATCTTCCCGGTCATGAATTCTCTTTCCATAATATAACTGCTCTAACTGTTCGTTTTCCATGATACGGATGATATAACTTACTTCAGCGTTATACAGATGAAAACATCTGCTCTCTTTGTGGAATACAATTGCCATTTTTTTCTCCTTTCAAACCAAGCCGGCGCACAGATCCGTCATGCCGGCTTTGTTGTCACCTTATCTTTATTGTAACTCACTTTATTTTTCTTTTATTCTATACCCCGAGAATCTTCCGCAGCTCATTGTGCGGCCGTTCCGGATTCTTCTGATAAATATCCACATAATTCCAGTCGCCGCTTCTGTCACAAAACGCCGGGTAAATAAACCCGCACTCCGGCCGTCCCGGTTCATAGTCGCCGCTGACCGGGGCGAAGATGCAGATCAGATATTCGTAGACTTCTTCTGACTCTCCCACCCGCTCATGATCTGCCGCTTTCACCGGGATATCGTAGCGGTCATGGAACATATACACGGCATAATCTCCGCAGGAACGATACTCTTCCCCTGCAATCTCATAAAAGGTATCCATCAGTGCATCATTTTTCAGTCCGCTGTTCCTGATCCCGTTTAACAGCTGCCACATCGTTCCGGCTGTCATCTGTTCTTTCGGAAACCGGTACCGTTTCAGGTTGACATTGGTTTCCGAAAACGGAACTGTTTTTGCCAGTGCCAGATTTTTCTCCTTATCTGCCGGAGACAATTTCAGAAAATTAGTATTAAAGGTTCCGTCCACATACCCTTCCCGATCCATGTAAGCTCCCGCGATCCGTGTCATCGAGGATCGTTTTACTGTCATCCGCCGGGTCAGTTCCAGCATATCTTCTCTGTTAATCCGCATAATTTTCTCTCCGTCTGCTTCTTATTTCGTGATTTCATCACTCCATAATTTCGCCGTTCGTCAAGAGTTAGCAAGCTCCCTCTGACTCTCTTGCACTCATTATATCATGATTCGCACCTTCGGTGCTTGACGCTGCTTTCGCAGCTATCATGATCCACATTCGCCGCTCCCGATGAACAAACTTCGTTTGTTCCCGCTCGCTAATACTCATTATATCATATATAGCATCACCATCAGTGGCATCGTTACGATGCACACCAGGGTGGTAAATACATTGATCGAGCTTGCATACGCAGCATCTCTTTTGTAAAGCTGAGCCATCTGTGTGATCGTTACCGCCGTCGGCGCAATTACTGCCAGCAGGCTGATCAACAGGATCGTTTTTGCATTCTCCATCGGGATCAGCGGTGCCGCCAGTTTCAGGCACAGGGTAATGATTCCCGGCACTACGATCATTTTCAAAAATACGATACCATAGATTCTCCGTTTTCCAAAGACCAGCTTCCAGTCCACACCTGCTAAAAGCATGCCGATCATCACCATACTGATCGGACCGATCATACCCGCAAGGGATGAAGTCATAGAATCAATAATCTCCGGCAGATGGATATTACACAGGAAAAATACCAGTCCTGTCAGAATCGCGATCAGATTGATATTCTGCACGATCTTCTTCAGGTTCGCCTGGCGCTGTCCCTGCATCAGGGACTGTCCGTGAGTCCATACAATGATCGTCTGTACGCACATAAAACCACTGGCATAGATTACCCATTCCTCCCCCAGGATGGACGTGACCAGCGGCAGGATCAGATTACCTGCATTGGAATAAATCAGAGACGCCGTCTCCACTTCATCCATTTTCAGAAGTTTTCTCAGGATTCCACAGACCACAAACAGCACCACATGGATCAGAATCGCCACAGCAACGGCAAGCAGAAAACCATTTCTTATCTTTGTGGAATATTCAATCTGAAAAGCATGGATCGTCACGCAGGGCAAAACCAGATAAATCGTCACCATGGAAAGTACCCTGCTGTCCTCTGTCTTTACGATTCCAAGCTTCACGATCAGAAAACCAAGTCCCATAATCAAAAACAATACAGCGATCTGCTGCATCAGCAATAAAGCAATCACTTTTTCATCCCCCATTATCTTTCCTGTGCTTATTATAAATCTCCTGACTACTTCCTACAATATATTTTTTACCATCCCTGTCTTTTTTCTGTCAAATTCCTCCGTTGTGTGCTATGATGCATATAATTATAAATGGTTACTGTTCACTCCGTTCCCGGTAACACGCTTCGCTGGATATTATATTCCATGCAATACATGACAAACAGAAGGTGAGATTTCTTTATGACATTACCAAACGAATCTTCTTCCCTCACACGGGGCGAGAAAACAAAATACAGACTGGCAGAATCCATGAAGGAATGTATGTGTCACACCCCGGTAGATGCCATCACTGTCCGCCAGATCACAGAGAACTGCGGTCTGACCAGACAGACCTTTTACCGGAACTTCATGGACAAATTTGATCTGATCAACTGGTACTTTGATAAATTACTGATCAAATCCTTTGAATACATGGGACAGGGAAAAACGGTGCAGGAAGGGTTACAGTTGAAATTCTCCTATATTGGGGAAGAAAAAGAATTTTTCCGTGCCGCCTTCCGTTATGACCGGCAGAACTCCCTGCGGGAACATGATTTTCAGCTGATCTTCCGCTTTTATCAGGATCTGATCCAGTTAAAGACCGGCGCTCCGGCATCCGATGATATCCGGTTTCTCCTTGAGATGTACTGCCACCGATCAATCTCCATGACTATCGAATGGGTACTCTCCGGCATGGCAACCTCCCCGGAAGACCTGGCACGCCTGATGGTGGAAGCCATGCCTGCGAAACTTGCAGACCTTTTTGCTTCTTTCGGCATTCTGACGGAATAAAGCAAAAATTTCTTATCAAAATGTTACATTTACCAAATTCTGTAACTTTCTTTTTTTCAAAAACATTGTTAATATAATCACAAAAGAACGGAACATCCGGAAAACGGTGATTCCCAGAAGAAAAGGAGTGTTTGTATTATGGCAAATCGTATCATGTTAAATCAGACTTCTTATCACGGAGCAGGTGCTATTCAGGAGATCGTTAATGAAGCAAAAGCACATGGATTTAAAAAGGCGTTCGTATGCTCCGACCCGGATCTGGTAAAATTCAATGTAACCTCAAAAGTTACCGACCTGTTAAAAGAAAACGGTCTGGACTATGAACTTTACAGCGACATCAAACCAAATCCAACCATTGAAAATGTTCAGCACGGTGTACAGTCCTTCAAGGAATCCGGTGCTGATTATCTGATCGCTATCGGCGGTGGTTCCTCCATGGATACTTCCAAAGCCATCGGTATTATCATCGCGAACCCGGAATTTGAAGATGTCAGAAGTCTCGAAGGTGTGGCTCCGACCAAAAAACCTTGCGTACCGATCATCGCCGTACCTACCACAGCCGGAACTGCTGCGGAAGTAACCATCAACTATGTTGTTACTGATGTGGAAAGAAAACGTAAATTCGTATGTGTTGACCCACACGACATGCCGATCATCGCTGTTGTTGACCCGGAAATGATGTCCTCCATGCCAAAAGGACTGACCGCTTCCACCGGTATGGATGCTCTGACCCATGCCATCGAAGGTTACACCACAAAAGCTGCATGGGAAATGACCGATATGTTCCATCTGAAAGCCATCGAAATCATCTCCCGATCTCTCCGCGGTGCTGTTGAAAACACCAAAGAAGGCCGTGAAGGAATGGCTCTTGGTCAGTATATCGCAGGTATGGGATTCTCCAACGTAGGTCTGGGAATCGCTCATTCCATGGCTCATACTCTTGGTGCTGTTTATGATACCCCACATGGTGTTGCCTGCGCTATGATGCTGCCGATTGTTATGGAATACAACCAGGAATGCACCGGCGAGAAGTATCGTGAGATCGCACGTGCTATGGGTGTGAAAGGTGTCGATGATATGACACAGGAAGAATACAGAAAAGCCGCTATCGATGCTGTCAAAAAACTGTCCGCTGATGTGGGAATCCCATCTGTTCTCGACGCAGTTAAAGAAGACGATCTGCAGTTTCTTGCAGAATCTGCCCACGCAGATGCCTGCGCACCGGGTAACCCAAAAGATGCCAGTGTGGAAGATCTGAAAGACCTGTTCCGTAAGATCATGAAATAAGCAACATTTATTAAACTCTGCAAAAAAAGAGGAAGTCTCCGATATGAGCTTCCTCTTTTTTATTTATCCGGCTTCCCGGATCTTTTTCAGAAATTCCTCCACCGGGAGCGGTCTGGAAAAATAATATCCCTGAATCATATCCACGCCCCACGCTTCCAGAAGTTCCACCTCTTCCTGCTCTTCTACTCCTTCTGCCACGATCGCATATCCCTGTTGCCGGAGAATCGTTACAATGTTACGATAAAACTCTCCTGCTACCTTATGCTGACGGATACCATTTAACATGGAGCGATCCATCTTGATACACTGGAACGGCAATTTCAGTACCGCATTCAAGTTGGCATACCCGGAACCAAAATCATCCATGCACAGGCCTATACCATCTTTTACAAAGACTTCCACCGCCTCATACACCTCTTCTTTGTATTCTGTCGCAACGGTCTCTGTGATCTCAAACTGAAAAAACGACGGCTCCAATCCATGTTCCCGGATAATTTCCAGCAATCGTCCGACATATCCTTTCTTCAGAAGCTGAGCCGGTGAAAGATTGTACTTAATATTTTTCAGCTGCTGCATGATTTCCGGACATTTTTGGACCATCCGGCACACTTTTCGGAACTGCTGCAGGCCAATCTCATTGATTTGTCCATTCTGCTCAGCAATCCGTATAAATATTTCCGGAGATATCGGTCCGAGACCAGGGTGATGCAGCCGGCTGAGTGCTTCTGCCGTAACAAATCTCTTTTCCCTGATCGAATAAACCGGCTGATAATATACTTCAAACAAATCTTCTTCTATCGCTCTGTAAAGATATGCTTCAATTGTTTTTTGCCGGAGAAATCCGTGCTTTACGTATTCGTCCCCCCGGACCAGCAATGTTTCCTGAGTTCTCGGAACTAGTGCCGTCAGATATCCTACATAATTCAGGAGATTTTCACTGCCAAGCTGATTCCCGTATGGTATTCCGCAGATTGCTGCTGAAAACAGAATTTCTTCCCCTTCCATGGCAATCGGACGAGAAAAATACTGCAGCAGCTTCTGCAATACTGCTTCGTATTCTTCAAAAGAGTACATTCCGATCAGTATCCTTTTCCCACTGATTCTGTAAACATAGGGACTTTCCGTAAACTCCCGTATCTGCCCTGCTATCTTTTTCAAAAAACGATCTGTCCATGGAACCCCGTAAATGGTATTCAGCTGTTTCAGCTGCCGGAGATCAACAACTGCCACATGAATATCCCGTTTGCGTCTGCACTGTTCTTCTGCCCACTCCTGAAAACATTGCATATCCAAAAGTCCTGTCAGATTATCGGTATACACATACGGGTTCTGAAAAGCAAGCAGCAGGACCATCAGACAAAGTGCTATAGCAAATCCGGTCAGCAGAACTTCCTGATAAACTCCCTGCAACAGCACACAGCTGACCATAATAAAAAGAATTTCCCAGATTATACCAAATTTTCGTTTTCCCAGTTTCTGATAATTCCGGATGCTTTCCCCACCGATCACCAGACCATACCAGACAGCCTGCATATACATCATAAGATACAGCGGCCCCCTGATATATGCTCCGTTCGCTGTGACAGAAAATAAAAGACCGGTCTGAAAATTACCCATGACCAGCACCGTAAGCACCACGGTTGGCAAAAGCAACAGACAACGTATCCCCGATAATTTTTCTTCCACTGCCCCTCCTGCCAGTGCCAGTGTATACAGATAAAGAACCGGTGGAATCAGCAGCTGGCACAGATAAAACAGCAATAAAATCACATAAAGCATTCTGGCGAATTCCGGACGACTGTTGTCAATAACAACTGTACTGACCATATCCAGTAGAATATCTCCGATTCCAAGCATCATAAAAATCTGAAATGTTTTTTCTGTCTTGTTACCTGCATACTGTCGTTGTTTCATAAAATGATGCCATAAGACAATCAGAAAGATCAGTGCTGCCACTAAAAAATCCATATTATATCTCATAGCGGGTACCTTCCTCTTGTACTTCTTCTCTTTTGTACCAGCCCTTATTGCTGTACATATTCTGATCAGCCTCGAACTTCCAGTCACTGATACTCTTTCTCATCCCCCGACTGTCCTGTAACCAGCTGAATCCCCGGGCTACTGACAGCTTCTGGTCATTGGAACGATTATATTCTTCTACCGCTGCATCCAGTCTGCGGGAAAGTTCTTCTTCGGATATTTTTATTTCCGGAAGAATCGCGCAAAACTCGTCTCCTCCTATCCGAAAACAATATCCGAGACTGCCATACGCTTTCTGGATACTCTGTGCTGCTCCAATCAGAAGTTCATCTCCGGCTCCGTGTCCATAAATATCATTTATCTGTTTCAGATGATTCATATCCATAAATATCAGCACTGCATTTTTCCAATTACAGATACCATCTTCAAGATCCTCTAAAATTTTTTCATAGGAGTACCGGTTTTTCATACCGGTCATCTGATCTTCCTGTGCCAGTTTTTTATATACCTCTGCTTCCGTCCGGAAACGCATATTTTCCACCATAGTCTTGCCAAGGCCCCACAGAAGAACAGATACAAAAACGACAATTCCCGCTTCGAAAATCAGATCGTATCCGGTAATTCCGAAAAACCAGTATAACACCAGGGTTCCCACGCCGACAAAGGCCAGAACACCGAATGCCATGAGGATCGAATATATCTGCCTGTTTTTCACTGCCTTGTATTCCCGGTATAAAAGAACACTCAGAAGGATACATCCACCCACAAGAAGCAGATGAGTAATCATCAGCATGTTGATAAGCTGAATATGGAACCAGTAGGTGCAGATACTTTGCAAAATCACATTCAGATAAAACAGAGCAATCAGCACCGATATGCTTTTATACTTCTGCATTCCTTCTGTCTCCCGCACAAACCGGATAACCGGAACACTCATAAGCATAAACGCATAAAAAGATATTTCATTGATCGCCGGTGAATAATGACTCAGATACTGCATCAGCGAAGAGTCTGTCACGCACCAGATGCCACATAAGAGCAGAAACAATCCCACATTGGCAAACCGTCGTTCTGTCATTTTCCGTGCACGAAGATACGCATAGATTCCGATTGCGAAAATACCCAGTACCAGCATACCCAGAACGATCACAAACACAGGCGCCGCATTCATGATCTGAAATCTGAAAATAGCTTCGCTGCTCCCCATATATACCGGTGTCAGTTTACACACTCCACTTTCCGGCACAGTATACAGAAAGCACAGCTGACTGCTTTTGTGTAACGCCGGCAATGTCACGCGGCATTCCAGTTTTCTTGCCATCTGCAGGTTTCTTTTAAATCCGTAATCGCGATACTGATAAATTGTTTTTCCATCCATCTGGATCTGCAGGTGATATGGTGCTCCCCAGGTGAGAAGAACCATATCTCTGTTCTCATCCGTCACTGTATCGTTATATAATTCCAGTACTGTTCCCGGATCTTCCTGAAGTGTTGTCGGAAGAGTCACTTCTGTTCTTTCCCCGTCTTTCAGATAATACCATCCATCGCTCAGATTCCGGATTTTCTGAGTTTCCCCTCTGCCAGTCATCTCTGTTTCTTTTCCGATTACCAGAATCATCAGAACAAACATCAGAAACAGACATGCCGGAAAGATTCTCTTTTTTTGCATATATTTTTGCATCTTTCCCCTCTCCATAAAACAAAGTATGTACCTTGGCACATTCTCGCGCCTGCGTCGGTCGCTTGCGGCATCTACCTTATACGTCGCAGTGTGCATCCTCGCGGAGCGTTTTTTACTTACAGGAACGCAATTTCCTGTGAAGCGAAAAAACCCCCTGAATCACATCTCTGGATTCAGGGGATTTTCATCCGTATATGTAACTAGTGTACTGACACGTTGATATTTGAATTAATGTTCTTTTCTTGATATAATTGCCATAGATGATAAAATATGTCTATGGAGGTTATTATTATGGCACGCCCTAAGAAAAATAGAGTTCAATTATCT
>NZ_VUMS01000046.1 GCF_009696065.1 Oliverpabstia intestinalis
GAGTACACGACTTTCCAGGGAAGGTGCTCTGAGACTTTTTTCTTTCTGTAAACTGATGACAGTATACAGAACAATCCAGAGACACGCAAGCTAATCATTATTACGCTATTTTAAGAGGTCAATAACATTAATTATACATAAGGTGAACGATATATAATATAATTAGTTGTTTCTGCAATATATTGATAATTCAGTGATTGTAAGAATGATTGAATATCTACTGTTTTGGAAAATACCAGGTAATGTGTAGAAGTCGCACTTATTGAAGCTGAAAAATCATCCGGATTACTACAATCTCCCCCGTAGATAACATCCATAATAGGTTTTTCTGATAAATAGTATGTGTTTCCAAGTGCATATTGAAAATCAGGAAGACCTTGCCAGCAAAGGGCACAATCGCGATCAATTGTTGGAAAGATAGTTGGATCGTACTGTCGTACTGTCATTAAAAGATCAGCCGAAACGGCCACACGCGGATTAGGTGTATCTGCATCCTGATGAATGTATTCACTGATTTCCAGAAGATCATTAGAAACTTTATATAAGTTATCTGGTAACTTATATAAAGAAGAAAAGTACTTAACAGGGCTACCAAGTAATACGATCGCGTAAATAGTCGCACATAAGGTGATTGCTTTTTTGGTATGGGTGGATATATGACTGATAAAATGAGTAATCAAGTAAGCAATCACGAGATTCACAGGCAATAACCAGAAAAAACGATAGTATACGGAATCTTGATCAAAGTGTTTAAAGAATACGTTGACTAAAACGGGGTTGTATATTGTCAAGAACAGAAAAAACGTATATAGCGAAAAATATTTGAGTCTGTGTTTTTGGGTGATAAAGAACCAGAGGATTGCAACAATAAAAACACCAAAGAAATAGATCTGCCCCCAGTAGTTTGAAAAACAAGTCTTAACAAATTTTAATCCCAAATCATTTAAATAAATTCCCTGCATAATCTAAAAACCTTTCATTGTATAGAATAAATTAAGATGCCTTTTGTGTTAAGCAAATATAACACACATATTATAAGATTCGGCATGAGACAAAGAAGATAAAAATAGATATCTTTCCAACGTCTTTCTTTGAGAATCCATGGCAATAAGCCAGCACTTAAACCGACGGGAACAATTAACATGGAGGAAGAAGAGAAAAAGCAGCTGCTTAAAGATATTATGAATAGCAGTTTCTTTGCAAAAGGAATATCCTTTTTTAACCACAATAACAAAAAGCAGAAAAACATCCCTGGAATAATGATGTTAGCTAGAATAGATTTTCCCTCATAGGTTCTAGTGAATAAGAAAGTTGCTGTTGTATAAATCGTGTAACTGTAAAAATCAAGCAGTAAAACAAGGCAGAAAAAGAAATCAGTTATTCTTTTTTTCCCTTTGAAAAGAAGTAATCCGATCTGATAGTAAAGAATGCAGGTAAATAAAGAAAGTATCTGTGGCATAATTACCTTTGCCTGTTTTAAAGGATGTATATGAAAAAACTGTGAAATTACAGCGTTATACTCAGGAAAACATGCATAAATTCTACGTCCATCGAGTGAGGGTAACATATTTCCAGTGTACGGATTATAATGTCCCATGGTATTGGTATAAACATCCGTGGAAACTTTTGCGATATAATAACTGGCATCTGCTGACACGTCAATGTGGTTAAAGACAAAAAACTCCAATATAAAGACAAAAATAAGTAAAGGAATGATCATAAGACCATGGCTACGCACGGATAAAGGGAGGTTTTGTATTAGGCTTTTCCAATTGTTGCGACAAAAAAAGATAGAGACAAGGAATATAATACCTGATATACTTAAAATTAAATATGTAAGAGTGGATAGCTTTTGTGAAGTCAGTATTAAAGGAATGGAGAGAATACCGAACAACATAAAAAAGAATAAGAATCCGGAAATTACAGTTAAAGTTATAGAAGTTGGAGCTCTGTGCATTAATTTGAAGAATAACAACCCGTAAGAAAAAAAGAGAATGAGTTGCAGACATAAAAGAAGAGCTATAATGAGTATATTCATAAAAACACCTCGTCAAATAATATTAGATTCTACTTATTATAACAAACGAGGGTGATGATTAACAAGGTGTTTTTAGAAAGAAGGGAAATTAATATGAAAAGAAAATAATAATGATAGTTGCCGGGTGTCTGATTCGTATAGGAATGGGAGTGGTATTTGCAGAAAACAGCCTATAGGTTGCTGTGCTAGGGGCGCATCTGCATTTTTTGTTTGCTGACCAATTGACGGAGAAGATACCACGGTATTGAGAATATTCAAACAATGAATTTGATGTCTTTATGTATTAGATTTCGCAATGTATAGGGAGGTTGTATAAAAGGAAAAATGATAAAGGAAAAGGATAAACATAACGGAGAAACTTTTTACATTTATATGTTAAACATTTTAGCATGTATTGCAGTGATAAGTATGCACCATAATGGAAAGGTTCATGTATTTTCAAACACATTAGGTTGGAAACAAGAGTTAGTGGTTGAAGTAGTGGCTTATTGGGCGGTTCCTGTTTTTTATATGATTAGTGGTGCTACTCTGATGAATTACCGGGAGAGATATTCTACGAAGGTTTTTTTGAAAAAACGTTTTTTGAAAGTTGGAATTCCTTTTATTGTCTGGAGCGCATTGCTTTTGGCAAAGAATATAATAACTGGTGGATATGTATTGGAGTCACCTAAAGGGGTTAAATTTGTTGAAGGGATTATTAATATCCGAGCACAAAACGTGTATTGGTTTTTCCCTGTTATCTGCGGAATATATTTAATAATACCAGTATTATCATTATTGAAAGATAATAGAAAAATTTTATGGTATATTGTGATGTGTATATTTGTGTTGACTTCAGTTATGCCGGTGATTTGTAAATGGTTACATGTTCAGTGGTATAGTGGCTGGAAGTTCCCAATGGATGCAGCGATATTATATGTTGTGTTGGGGTACTTGCTATCCACGGAGAATTTAAATAAAAAACAAAGGATGGTAGGTTATATATTGGGAATTGTCGGCGCATTGATACGATATTTATATACGTATTTTACATCCATTAGTTTGAATGATGTAAATAGAGATTTATTTGTATATGAATATTTTCCGGCAGTTTGGTTAGCGGTTGCCGTTTTTGTGTTTTTTAAAACCTGTTCATGGGAAAGAGTAAAAAATAGTAGATGGAAAAAATATATTATTAATGCTGCGTCATGTAGTTTTGGAATATACTTGATACATATTCCTGTGATGGAGTTTGAACAAAATATATTACATTTTTCGCAAAATATTTGGTGGCGCAGTGTTGGTATTGTTTTTACATATATAATTTCTCTGACAGTAGTTGGTATAATGAAAAAAATACCAATAGTAAAATATATTGTACCTTAAAAAATGTTAAGTAGAAGGTGTCAGGTGCTAATGTTAGTAACACAGCTAAAACGGCAGATTTTACAAGCAATTTATAGATTAAAAATAACAAATAAGGAGTTGATAAATGGATAATTTGTTTCGATTTTTGGATAAAATATTGCCTTTAATTTCAACATTATTAGGAATTTATATTACATATTTTGTCACGGTTTCAAGTGATAAAAGTGAATTAAAAGTAAATGCTCAGACTAAGGCAAGAGATGAATATTGGATACCGTGTTCTATTGCAATTTCGAATTTACAGAAAAAGAAAATTGCTATGTTACCTTTCAAGGAGAAAATAGTTGTGAGCAGGAACTTAATGAATTATTGAAATATCTTCAAGCGGATAAAAGAATTTATTTTTATGAAAGAACAAGAAATATATTCACTATGTTAAATGAAACTATAGAAAATTATGAAAGAGCAATAAATAACGACGTACAATCTATTATAAATATTTTTCGCAAACAATATTGCGCTATGGTAAAGGAATTTTCAGTATATGAAAATAATAATTGTACGGATTGTGGAATAGCTATTAAAACAACTTTTTTCGAGAAATAAAAGAAGTAATACTAGAATAAAAGACATAATATGGCTTGGACAAGTATAGTATGTAATGTTGATTTTATAAGAGGCGATTATTCAAATATATTTTCGGCAGATATGACTTATGGTTCGGAGGATTTCTATTTTGAGGTATGGTTGCAAATAAAGGACTATGGTAGACAAAGAGAAGAGTTTTGCTTGTCTTCGGAGCAAGAATTAGGATTAGATGTCCTTGACTATGAAGGTGAAAATTTGATGCCTTTTACTAGTCCTTTAGTTGAATTTATAAAGGATATAAACTATCAAAATAAATATGTTGCAATTTTTGAAATATTATCGTTGTTACAAGATGAAATTTTTAGGAATATTGATGATGTAACAATTTTATAATTTTTAGATGTTCAAAAAATGACAAGGAGCAATGGAAGAGTGAATAATAAAAAGAATGGTGAAAAAAATATATGGTTGATTGATATGATTGAGAGAATTCCCCATTTTTTAGCAGTAGTTTTCGCAGTGTATATGATAGTTACATTGCTGATGAATGCAATTTTGAATAATAAGATGAATAGGTATTATAGACCAAATTATCTGATTATTCCGAGTGAAGTATGGTTGTGTTGTGCGGTGGCTTTACTTGCGTTAATACTTTGGATAATTAATTTTTGCACACGGAAAATCTGTCTGTCGGAAAAGCAGTTCTATATATTTCTTATCATTAATTTCGTGGTAATTTATCTTATTCAGCTGTTTATATCAAGGAATATTTATTTTAAAACAGGATGGGATGCTGGAGTTTTAATTGATAATGCGGAAAACATTGCGTTAAATGGCGCGGACGGAGTCGAGCTGGATTACTTTAGTTGGTATCCTAATAATATTTTTGCGGTATATACGCTGGTATTCTTTTATAAAATTGCAGTTGTAGTACATAAGCAGAATCCATACATCGTGATTGTTGCAATAAATAATTTACTTGTAAATATATCCGTTTTGCTGGCAACTTTGAGTATTTATAAAATTACAAATAAGAAGTCTGTTACAATTGTGAGTATGGTGTTCGGTGTGATTTTAATCGGACTGTCGCCATGGATTGTTATTCCGTATACAGATACGTTGGGGATGATTTTTCCGATTGGTGCCGTTTTTTGCTATGTATTTTTAAAAAACAGATACTTACGATATTTCCTTTTTGTGGCATTATGTGAAATGGGATATTTGTATAAACCGACGGTCTTGATAGGAGTGATTGCATTAGTAATTATAAAATCATTCTCGCTATTGAAACGATTGTTACATAATAAATTAAAACTCAAAATGCTAGTCAAAACAAGTATATGTATTTTAATGGCGGCGTTATGTGTTGCAGGTTTGAATAAAGCTGTTATTGGAATGAATACGACAGAGTTGGATGAAAATAAAGCAATGACGATGACGCATTACTTTATGATGGGTCTGAACAAAACAACAGAAGGGGTTTATAGTAGAGATGATGTGAATTATTCAATATCTTTTGGAAATAAAGATATGCGCAAAAAGGGAAATATTGAGGTGATCAAACAGCGATACCAGGAGATGGGAGCGAGTGGATATATAACACAATTGGTAAAAAAGAATCTTTCCAATTATAATGATGGAACTTTTGCATGGTATAGAGAAGGTAATTTTTTTGTGGAAATACCAGAAAAAGATAGCCTGGCAGCCAAGCTTTTGAGAAGGTTTTACTGGTGGAACCAGGTCGGTGAAGAAAATATGTATCAGGTATTTGCGTCAATAGAGCAGGTGGTGTGGTTTTTTGTGCTTTTGTGTATTGCGGGATGTGTTTTGCCGGGGTGCAAAATAAATAATGTTGAAGGTCTCCTTGCACTTACTCTGATAGGAGTTAGCCTTTTTTTGTTGTTGTTTGAATGCAGGGCACGTTATTTGTATATTTTTTCACCATTGTATGTGGTACTTGCAGGGATTGGATTGGACAAAATTAACTATTTTTTGCATGACTTACGAAGAAATAATATGAAAACAAAGGGAGAAAAATGATGCAGCGATTAATGATAGTGGTTCCTTGTTATAATGAGGAAGAAATTTTACCGTACAGCATAGAAAAATTGACGGGAGTAATTAAAAATCTGATTAAAAAGTCTAAAATAGCATCGAATAGTGGAATATTATTTGTAAACGATGGAAGCAAGGACAAAACCTGGGAGATCATTCAGAATGAATATGCTAAGAATCCGTATGTGTACGGACTTGGCCTTGCCGGAAATGTAGGACATCAGAATGCATTGTTTGCAGGTCTGCAGACGGCGGCTGAGATATGTGATTTTTCTATTAGTATTGATGCGGATCTGCAGGATGATATCGAAGTGATTGAACAGATGGTAGATGAATATCTGTCGGGCGCAGATATCGTTTATGGAGTCAGAAGTGAAAGAAAGACCGACACATTCTTCAAAAGATTTACGGCGCAGTCGTTTTACCGGATTATGGAAATGATGGGTGTGAAAACGGTATATAACCATGCAGATTTCCGGCTGATGAGTGCAAGAGCTATGAAGCAGCTGGGACAGTATAAGGAAAGAAATTTGTTCCTGCGGGGAATGGTGCCGCTTATTGGATATAAAACAGCTACGGTGACGTATGCACGAAAGGAAAGACTGGCAGGAGAAAGTAAGTATCCGTTAAAGAAGATGCTGTCGTTTGCCTGGGATGGGATTACATCTTTTAGTATTAAACCGATTAGTATGATTATGGCTTTTGGAGGTGTAATTGTTGCCTGCTCAGTGATTGCATTTATTTACACGCTGGTATCATATTTTATGGGACATGTCAGCCCGGGATGGTCTTCACTGATGATTTCCATTTGGTTTTTGGGTGGAGTGCAGCTGTTATTTATCGGAGTTGTCGGACAATATGTAGGGAAAACATATATAGAAAGTAAGGAACGTCCACGGTATAATGTGGAGAAGTTTTTGAATCATGAAGAGTAATTCAAAATTTCTCAGATAGTACAGAATAGGAATGGGCTGTATAGTGGTTTATTGAGAAATATATGTGGTGAAATAGGAAGTTTTGATAAAGGATATTTTGACAAGTGCGAAAATGGAGGGAAAATGAGAAAAGTATTGGTAGGTCTGGTGTCTGTGGGTTTGATGTTAGAAATGTTGTGTGCATGTGGCTCGCAGACGGAAAAAGTTATACCGAATGAGGTAAATAATGAAAAATCGCCAGTAGAAATAGAAGAGACGGAAAGAGATGTTTTGCCGGATAAATCCGAAAAGGTAATTGAAATTCCAGGTCTGAAAAGTCAATACAAATTAATTGTAGTAAACGATCAACATATTATAGTTCCCGATGGCGACTATATATCAGAAAAAAGTGAAGAAATTGAGCAACGTGTTACAATGTTTTCAAATTCTGACGGAAAAACTTCGCATGAAACGTGGCCGGAAATAGTAGATGCAATCAATGCGGAAAATCCAGACGGTGTAATCTTGAATGGTGATATGATCGATTTCTTCTCAGAAGCTAATTTGAACTGCCTGATGACAGATTTAAAAAGGATTAAAGCTCCGGTTATGTATAATCGTGCAGATCATGATTTGGGAATCTGGTATAGTGATACATATACAGACGAGGATGTGCAGCAGAAAGAGAAAGAATCCTGGGATATGGAAGAGATAATGGTTCAGGATTTTGATGAGTTCCTGGTTGTGGGAATTAACAATAACACCAGCCAATTATCAGAAGAGGGATTGGAAAGATTAAAAGAATTGTGGGCGGAAGATAAACCAATTATTTTAACAATGCATGTTCCGCTGAAATCGCAAGTAAATGATGGTCTTAGCGATGCTTCGAAGGCTGTATGGCAGGATCGGGCACTTTTGTGGGGAACAGATTGCTTCTATAGCCCGGATGAAGTGACACAACAATTTCTGAACATGGTATTTGCAGAAGACAGCCCGGTGGTTGCTGTGATAGGCGCGCATCTGCATTTTGCGTATGATGACCAATTGACGGAGAAGATTCCACAGTATGTGTTTGATGCTTCGTTTAAGGGGACGGTTGGGGTGCTTACGGTGAAGTGATGAAAGAGATTTGCTAGATGAAGTAAACAGAAGGTGTCATGCTGGTAGATTGGCTGCTCTGATATAGAAAATGCAAATCGATAGGTTTATATTATATAGAATGACAACAGGCAGGTTACTGTAACCGCATATCGGAAGGGAAAAAATATCTGTCTGTCCGTAGAAGATACCGGAAGCGGAATTCCGGATGAACTGAAGGAACGGGTGTTTGAACCATTCTTTCGTGTAGACAAATCCAGAAGTCGGGAACTTGGAGGGGTAGGCCTGGGACTGGCTCTGGTTCGTGAGATCGTGCGTGTACATGACGGCAGTATCACCGTTCAGTCCGGCTCGTCCGGCGGAACGGTCTTTGATATGGTTTTCACGCAGTAATTAACGCCCCCACTGTACAGGTGGGGGCGTTGGCTATACAGGAGTTGTTTACTGCAGATCCAGTGCTTTCATACTCATCTCTTCCAGCAGCTGGGATTTTACTTTATACAGCTTGTCGGACAGATCCACATATACTTTCTGTGGATTTACAAGACGGCGTGTCTCCGGCCACAGGGTTTCCTGCTCTTTTTTGCAGATTGCCTGCATCTCCATAACAGAAGGAGAAGTGTAGACACACAGACCTTTCTGGAATACCGGAACGAGAAGTTCACGCAGGGTGTAAGTGCCGCCTTTGATCTTGGTCTTTTTCCAGGTTTCAATCGGATCAAAGATGATCATATCTTTACTTTCATCAAAGGTTTCGTTAACCATACAGATCAGATCGGCACGGATCTTGCCGGTTGCTTTGTCATAGATACGGTAAATGGTTTTATTTCCCGGGTTTGTGATTTTTTCTGTGTTTTCAGAAAGTTTGATCTTCGGTACGAAATCTTCATCGTCCTTATCTTTGATGGCTGCCAGTTTGTAGACACCGCCGAATGCCGGACAGTCTTTGGAGGTGATCAGGTTCGTGCCGACACCCCAGGAATTGATTGTGGCGCCCTGGGCTTTCAGGCTGTCGATCAGGTATTCATCCAGGTCACTGGAAGCGGAGATGATCGCATCGCCGAATCCTGCAGCTTCCAGCATCTCGTAAGCTTTCTTTGACAGATAAGCCAGGTCACCGCTGTCGATACGGATACCGTATCCATGGAAGTTAGGGTCTTTTTCTTTCATTTCTTTGAAGACACGGATGGCGTTTGGCACACCGGAGTCCAGAACGTCATAGGTATCTACCAGAAGCAGGCAGGCATTCGGATACAGATTTGCATAGGTTTTGAACGCGGTATATTCATCCGGAAAGCTCATGATCCAGCTGTGTGCGTGTGTACCTTTGACCGGGACACCGAACATCTTTCCGGTCAGCACGTTGGAAGTTCCCACACAGCCGCCGATCACAGCAGCTCTTGCACCGTAGATACCGGCATCCGGGCCCTGGGCACGGCGAAGACCGAATTCCATGATACCGTCACCTTTTGCAGCGTAAACCACGCGGGAGGCTTTGGTGGCGATCAGACTCTGATGGTTGATGATATTTAAGATTGCAGTTTCCACCAGCTGTGCCTCCATGACAGGAGCAACTACTTTTAAGAGCGGTTCTCTCGGGAATACAACGGTTCCTTCCGGGATGGCATAAATATCACCGGTAAAGTGAAATCCTCTCAGATATTCCAGAAAATCATCATCGAACAGATTCAGCCCCCGCAGATATTCCACATCGTCCGGAGAAAAGTGCAGATCACGGATATATTCGATGACCTGTTCCAGGCCGGCTGCGATGGCATAACCGCCGTCACACGGGTTCTGTCTGTAGAAAGCATCAAATACAACAACCTGATCGGTAGGGTTTTTAAAGTATCCCTGCATCATGGTTAATTCATATAAATCAGTTAATAAGGTTAAATCCAGCGCTCTCATGGCGTACCTCCATATCGTTATTGTTGTCCGATCAGACTCGGCAACTTCTGTAACTGTTCGGTGTCAGTATATACATCCGGTGTACGGGGCAGATGTTACAGGCGCTCTTTGTACTTATAATAGAAGATACAGAACAGTTATCAATTTTGTATAGTATACCATTTTGAAAAAATAAAGTAAACTAGGTAATTGCGAAACTCGCTAAGCTCGTTCGCAATTCTGAACCAAAACAAGGATGAATTCGTGCAAAGCACGAATTCTGGAATGAAATGTAGATAACCGGACATTTTAGGTGCACTTTAATAAGGC
>NZ_VUMS01000047.1 GCF_009696065.1 Oliverpabstia intestinalis
TGTACTCCTGCATTTTTTGCAATCCACTTCTGAATCGCTCTGTGCACTTTTCTCCAGAAATGCTCCACAGACAGAGCAGTGTACATGCCATTTAATATTACCTGATCCCATAGGCTTCCTCCTTTAAGCAATAACATATGATCTTTCATTTATTACTCAACGGATCCAAGGGAAATAAAAATCCGCCTTATGAGCATCATGGTTGTCCATTCCGTAAGCGCCAAAGCTGCGCGGGCAATCACGATTTCCATATTCAGACTGGCTTTGACAATCTGTTGTTTTCATTTCCGCTTCCTGTCAGCTCCCACTCGCCGCCGGTTTTGCGGAAACTTCCACAAAAATAATTAACAGGGTTCTTCTAATATTTCAAACACATTTCCAGACAGATCTGTAATATCTGAAATTGGTATCTCTGTATCTCCAATCCGGAGATGAATCTGCAGATCAAAGAATTCCACAGTTCCTTCAATGGTACAATGCTTTCCTTTTCCCGGAAATTCCATACTCTCGACAAAATATGTTGCCTGAATCCACATACCTGTAGAAAGATACTGTAACTTTCTGTCCAGTTCCTGCTTCTTTTCCTCAGACAGTTCCTTTCTGGGTTCATAAAGGATCTCTTTTTTCCGGACCGACTCTTCAAATCCCCGAAGAGCAGCAAACGGTGCAAACTGCTTTGCCCGGTGTCCCACATCCATCTTTCGCCGGTTGGATACCGGTCTTGGCATATAAATTAATTTTGCATACGCACTTGCCATCATGATCTATGCACCTCCTTATGCACGATGACCGCCAATCTGATTATTTCGTTCTCTGTATGTAGAGCAGTCAAGCAGATTCGCTCCCCTCATGATCGCATTTTTTCCATACTTTTTTTTCACACTCAGAATGGCCTGCTGTAAGTTTTTTTCTTTTTCAATCTTTTCCGGATCTGTGAACAGATCATACTGCAGATACCCTTCCGGCATTACCCGGTTGGCACAGACCTCGATCCTCCGAATTCCGGTATAACGGTCTGTAATCTTCTGATACAGTTTATCCACTTCATCCATGATCGTGCTGGAACTGTTCGTCAGAGATGTCAGCCGTACAGTCCCATGAGAGGAAGGACGCTCATATCGGTGATCATAAGCGATCCAGAGTGTAATAGAGCCAGTAATCAATCCTTTGGACACCAGATCCAGCACAAGAACATCTGTCATTTCCCGAACAACTACCGCGGCTTCCTCAAAAGAATAATTCCGCATGAGTACCTGCCCGTTAGACAGGCTGTGTTCTTCCGTATGATAATTCTTGATATCATGAATATCACAGGATTCCAAACCCCAGGCATGATCGATCAGCAATTCTGCATCAATTCCAAACATCTTGTAGAGCCAATCCTCAGATGTAACAGATGTATAAGCAATATCTCCCATGGTATGGATTCCATAACCGGCAAGTTTCTTTTCTGTTCTGGAACCAATCCTCCAGAAATCACTGAGCGGCCGATGATCCCATAACTTCTGCCTGTAGGATATCTCGTTCAAAATACCGATATGATCCTCCACATGCTTTGCCACGATATCCATGGCAACTTTTGCCAGATACAGGTTCGTACCGACCCCTGCAGTAGCAGTAATACCGGTTTCTTTCATCACCGCATCCATAAGCTCAACCGCCATTTCCTTTTCTGTCATATGATAAAGGGACAGATAATTCGTCACATCCATAAAACATTCATCAATGCTGTATACATGAATGTCCTCTTTGGAAATATACCGGAGATAGATACTGTATATTCTGGCAGAATAATCAATGTACAACTGCATTCTCGGCATGGCTGTAATATATTCAATACCTGCCGGAATCTCATGGATGCGGCACCGGTTCTTCACCCCCAGCTTCTTCATAGCCGGAGTAATAGCCAGGCAGATCGTAGACTGTGATCTTGTCGGATCCGCAACGACCAGATTTGTCTTAAATGGATCAAGGCCTCTTTCTACACACTCGACGGACGCATAGAAGGATTTCAGATCGATACAGATAAAAGACTTCTGACGTCCCATTTTTTTCACCTCTTTTGCACGTAATTGCCTATTTTCTCTTCTAATTGCTTCTTCCTGCGTCATTTATTCACATTCCAGATGCAATAATACAACTGAAAATCCGCTAAAATAGGCAATTTATAAGAGATTAATATTGACATTATAGGAAATATTGTTTATATTATATGCAAGTAATTGCTTATCTGTTGTGATTCACATTATAGGCAATCAATTTCGCATTGTCAAGAGTTAACTTGCGTATTTTAGGAAATTACTTTCCTGCTTTTGCTCCGGGATAAGTCAATCAGCCTGAAATAGCTTAGAAATGAGGTATTGTTATGACATTCGGTGAGAAAGTAAAAACATTGAGAAAAACGAAGGATATGAGTCAGACCCAACTGGCCCAGGCAATTGGTGTATCCTTAAGAACGGTAGGCGGATGGGAGAAAGAAGGACGTTATCCAAAGCAGCATGAACTTTATCAGAAACTTGCGGATACTCTGGGATGTGATGTTTCTTATCTCATGACAGAAGAGGAATCCTTTATTACAGAAGCCACAGAACAATATGGATCCAGAGGTGCGAAACAGGCACAGCAGATTCTGGAACAGGCAGCCGCCATGTTCGCCGGTGGAGAATTATCCGATGAAGATAAAACCGCTTTCATGGATGAGATCCAGATGCTTTATCTGGATTCCAAAAGACGTGCCAAGAAGTTTACACCGAAAAAGTATCTCAATGAAAAGTAAGTGTCCTTTTTATTGTACAGCATTTGGAGTACATTATACTTGTGGGGAACTCTCCGCATCTTTGAGATAACGGATCTTTTGAGGTGATTTATTTGGGAAATAGTTATATCTACGCAAAAGTGGAAAAACTGGTCAAACGCTTTAAGACCAGAGACCCTTTTGAACTTCTCGACTGCATGAACGTCGTAGTCGGAGAAACATCGAATTATAAGAAATTAAAAGGTTACTGCTTCATGAGCTGCCAGACGATCTATGTCATGATCAGCAGTTTCCTTTCTGAAGAAGAGCAGCGCATCGTTGCTGCACACGAACTGGGGCATATCATCCTGCACCGGTCACAGCTGAAAATGGCTCCCATGAAGGATGATGTGCTTTACAATATGATGGATTCTACAGAATATGAAGCCAATCTGTTTGCTGCAGATCTTCTTCTCGAAGACGACGATGTGGCTGAAATGTCCAAGAACGAAGACCTGAATTATTTTGGATTCTGTAGCAGCCTGAATGCCAGCCCGGAACTCATGAGCTTCAAGCTCTACAGCCTGATGAAACGCGGGCAGGCTTATCATATGCCGATGGAGATACAGAGTAATTTTCTGGCGAAATAGAATAAGAATTAAACAAATCGGAATTTATCAGAAAATGAGGAATAGTTGAAATGGAGGCGCTATAATAACATGAAGATTGAAGGGAACCAGAAAGAACTGGATGCAATGGTATAATTTCATAAGGGAAACCGTGTCGAGGGGCTGAGACTGCAAGAAGAATTTGCAGCGGAATTTCGTAAGGAGTATAAAGACAAAGATCACTGTCCTTGCCTGAAAGCCTGTCGTTATCACGGAAACTGTAAGGAATGTGTAGCAATCCACAGAGCACATCAGGAACATGTTCCTAATTGTATGCGACCATTGATTAATAAAAAATTGAAATTGATGTCAGAATTAACAGAGCATACCTTGGCAAATGAAATAGAAGCTCCACATGAGATTTTAAGAAAATAGGCAAGTCAAATTCAAGTTTACAGAACTGAATCAAAAGAGCTCGAAGGAGCTCTTTTTCCTTTTTTATAATAGTATCATTATGGTATAATAGAGACATTAAAATCGGAAGTTGGAGGATACACGCATGAAAATTGTAATCATTAATGGAAGTGCCAGAAAAGGAAATACGCTGGCAGCAATCAATGCATTTATAAAAGGAGCGTCAGAAAAGAATAAAATTGAAATCATTGAACCCGACAAACTCAACATTGCACCATGCAAGGGATGTGGTGTCTGTCAATGCTCTAAGGGATGCGTCGATAAGGATGATACAAATTCTACCATTGATAAAATTGCTGCCGCAGATATGATTCTTTTTGCTACACCAGTTTATTGGTGGGGAATGTCAGCACAATTGAAACTTATCATTGATAAGTGCTACTGCCGTGGATTGCAGTTAAAAAACAAAAAAGTTGGCACAATTGTTGTAGGTGGTTCTCCCGTAGGCAGCATCCAGTATGAGCTGATTGATAAGCAGTTTGACTGTATGGCAAAATATCTTTCATGGGATATGCTTTTCAAAAAATCATATTATGCAACAGCCAGAGATGAACTTGAAAAAAATAAGGATTCCATGAACGAACTTGAGTGGATTGGAAAAAATTTATAAAGCACACACCAAATTCCAGTTTGACGGAGTGATGGATATGAAAATCAGAGAAGTGGATAAGAATAAAAAGCAGTTTATATCATTATTGTTATTAGCTGATGAGCAGGAGAATATGATTGACCGTTATATTGAAAAAGGTACTATGTATGTACTTGAAGATGGTAATGTAAAAGCTGAATGTGTTGTCACTGATGAAGATAATGGAATACTTGAAATTAAAAATATTGCAGTCGATCCTCAGAATCAAGGAAAGGGCTATGGGAAAGCACTAATTGATTTTCTTGCCAGTAAATATGCAGATGAATATTCTGTTTTGCAGGTTGGAACAGGTGATAGTCCATTGACGATACCATTTTATGAAAAATGTGGATTTGTTCGATCTCACAAGATTCCGAATTTCTTTACTGACAATTATGACCACCCAATTTATGAGGGCGGTGTACAACTAATAGATATGGTATATTTGCAAAGACATATATAACTTCCTATTTTTCGGAAACATAAACTAAATTGAGATATTACATAGCAGTCATGCACAACAGTGTGTGGCTGCTTTTATTTTGTCAAGAAAGGAGCAGATGCAAATGAAATTAGTATTGGCTGAGAAACCCTCAGTCGCTCAGAGTATAGCCAAAGTGCTGGGAGCAAATAAACGTGGGGACGGATACCTGGAGGGCAATGACTATCTTGTCAGCTGGTGTGTAGGGCATCTGGTAGAACTGGCACAGCCTGAAGCCTATGATGCCAAATACAGCAAATGGTCGTATGCAGACCTCCCCATCCTTCCTGATGATTGGAAGTATGAAGTCTCGGCAGGAACTCGAAAGCAGTTTGGCATTCTCAAAAAGCTCATGGCGAGGGGCGATGTGGAAAGCCTTGTGTGTGCAACGGATGTAGGACGGATTTTGCGGACATTCAAAATAAAAAAGAATGTGGAGGTAACAGACAATGGCAAAATCATTATTTGAGGAACTGGGCGGCAAATACGAAAGGCAAGGGGATTATTTGATACCGTGCTTAACTGTACCCGCCGAAGAAGAACAGGCAATAGGCATCTGGGGGCAACGGCATTTAGATTATCTAAAACAGTACCGTAAAGTTACATACACCAATCTTCTTACAAGCGGCAGGCTAAACGCCTACCTTGCCGACATCAACAGACAGGCACAGGAACGCTTTGAAAGGCTCATAGAGGGTATGAAACAGGCACAGGGCATAACGGAACAGCTAAAGGCAGAAAACGCCTTAGAATGGACAGGATGCCTCAATAACATAAGGGCTTGTGCGAGGGAGATTGTGGAAAAGGAAATTATTTTTGCATAAACAGATGATTAGTGGCAGGGGGAAATCCTGCCGCTTTTTCTGCTTTAGTTTGTCAGCTTGACAAATAAAGGGTTAAGGAATATAATTAGATTCAGTATTATACAAGGAGTTAATAAATATGCGGCAAGGTATTCTTAAATAAACTGTCAATTTGATAGTGGGAACAAAAAGTAGCAGTCCCGTTTCACTTTTAATATGGGGCTTAGTTTTTTGTACCCAGTTTAAGAATACTTTTATCATGTAATTTTATATGCCCGAAAACATATAAGTGTTTTGGGGCTATTGGAGTTATTTACCCAGTGATAGGAGTATTTATCACTGGGTATTTTTATGCCCTTTTTTGGGTGTTGATAGGAGGAAAATCACATGAAAATAATTAACTTAGGCATTCTGGCTCACGTTGACGCAGGAAAGACAACATTAACGGAGAGTTTATTGTATACCAGTGGTGCAATTGCAGAACCAGGGAGCGTAGATAAAGGCACAACAAGGACAGATACAATGAATTTGGAGCGTCAAAGGGGAATCACTATCCAGACAGCAGTGACATCTTTTCAGTGGGAGGATGTAAAAGTCAACATTATAGATACGCCAGGCCATATGGATTTTTTGGCGGAAGTATACCGTTCTTTATCCGTATTAGACGGAGCAGTATTATTAGTTTCTGCAAAGGATGGCATACAGGCACAGACCCGTATACTGTTTCATGCACTACAGACAATGAAGATTCCGACAATTTTTTTCATCAATAAAATTGACCAAGAGGGGATTGATTTGCCAATGGTATATCAAGAAATGAAAGCAAAGCTTTCTTCGGAAATTATAGTGAAGCAAAAGGTTGGGCAGCATCCTCATATAAATGTAACGGACAATGACGATATGGAACAGTGGGATGCGGTAATTATGGGAAACGATGAACTATTAGAGAAATATATGTCAGGGAAACCGTTTAAAATGTCAGAACTGGAACAGGAAGAAAACAGGAGATTCCAAAACGGAACGTTATTTCCCGTTTATCACGGAAGCGCTAAAAACAATCTGGGGATTCGGCAGCTTATAGAAGTGATTGCCAGTAAGTTTTATTCATCAACGCCTGAAGGTCAATCTGAACTATGCGGGCAGGTTTTTAAGATTGAATATTCAGAGAAAAGGCGGCGTTTTGTTTATGTGCGTATATATAGCGGAACATTGCATTTGAGGGATGTTATTAAAATATCTGAAAAAGAGAAAATAAAAATCACAGAGATGTGTGTTCCGACAAACGGTGAATTATGTTCATCCGATACAGCCTGCTCTGGTGATATTGTAATTTTACCAAATGATGTTTTGCAGCTAAACAGTATTTTGGGGAACGAAATGCTGTTGCCGCAGAGAACATTTATTGAAAATCCTCTCCCTATGCTCCAAACAACGATTGCAGCAAAGAAATCTGAACAGCGGGAAATATTGCTTGGGGCACTTACAGAAATTTCAGATGGCGACCCTCTTTTAAAATATTATGTGGATACTACAACGCATGAGATTATACTTTCTTTTTTGGGGAAAGTGCAGATGGAAGTCATTTGTGCCATCCTTGAGGAAAAATATCATGTGGAGGCAGAAATAAAAGAGCCTACTGTTATATATATGGAAAGACCGCTTAGAAAAGCAGAATATACCATCCACATAGAAGTCCCGCCAAATCCTTTCTGGGCTTCTGTCGGGTTGTCCATAGAGCCGCTCCCTATTGGAAGTGGAGTGCAGTATGAAAGCAGAGTTTCACTTGGATATTTAAACCAATCGTTCCAAAATGCGGTTATGGAGGGGGTTCTTTATGGCTGCGAGCAGGGGCTGTATGGATGGAAAGTGACAGACTGTAAAATCTGTTTTGAATATGGATTGTATTATAGTCCTGTAAGTACCCCCGCAGACTTTCGGCTGCTTTCCCCTATCGTATTGGAGCAGGCTTTAAAAAAAGCAGGGACAGAACTATTAGAGCCATATCTCCACTTTGAAATTTATGCACCGCAGGAATATCTCTCACGGGCGTATCATGATGCTCCAAGGTATTGTGCAGATATTGTAAGTACTCAGATAAAGAATGACGAGGTCATTCTGAAAGGAGAAATCCCTGCTAGATGTATTCAAGAATACAGGAACGATTTAACTTATTTCACAAATGGGCAGGGAGTCTGCTTGACAGAGTTAAAAGGATACCAGCCAGCTACTGGTAAACTTATTTGCCAACCCCGCCGCCCGAATAGCCGTATAGATAAGGTTCGGCATATGTTCCACAAGTTAGCCTAACAGCTTGCATAAGTCGTATAAAATGAGATTTGAAAGGATTAGAAGCTAATTATGATGAAATGCGAATGGATATTATGTCCTGTTTGTGGGAGCAAAACCCGTAATAAAATTAGGAAGGACACTGTTTTGAAGAATTATCCCCTTTATTGTCCAAAATGCAGACAAGAAAGATTGATTAAAGTTGACAACTTGAAGATAACTGTCATCAAAGAGCCAGACGCTTAAGACGCAGAGCCGATGAAATTGTGGAACAATTCACGAATCATCGGCTCTTTTTGTTTCGTATTTGAAAGAACAAACTCACCAAATAAAAAAAACGATATTCGGGTGGGTTATTTTGTTATACCCTAAATTACCCTCTGAATTTGTTTTTAAATTTGGAGGGTTTTTATGTTCCTTTTTTCGGGCGGTTGCCCATCTGCTTATATAAAGCAAAGTTTATTTGGTCCTATGTCAAGATTTAGTACAAGTTAAAATGAGAAATTTCTCCCCATTTTAACTTGCCAGAAGCTCCGCCTCCGTATGTGTTCTTTCATACACTCGTTCGAATTCATCCGGTGACATGTAGTTGCAATGACTATGAATTCGTTTTGTATTGTAGAAAGCTTCCAGATATTCGAAAATCAGTCGGTATGCCTGTTTGTAATCGCGGATTTTGAAGCGGTTGAGCCATTCACGTTTGATGATCGAATGAAAGGATTCAATGCACGCATTATCCCATGGAAACGCTTTCTTTGAATAACTACGTTTTATATGCTCTGTTGCTTTTATATATTCTTTTGCAACGTACTGGCTGCCACGATCAGAGTGAATAATAAGTGGCTGATCAATATTTCGGCGGGCTTTCGCTTTATTTATAGTATCAATCACACAGGATACCTCCAGTGTTTCTGAAAGTGTCCATGCAATGATTTTTCTGGAAAATAAATCCATAATGCTGGTCAGATAGACAAATCCATCTATCGTCCAGATATAGGTGATATCCGAACACCAGACAGCATTCGGACGGTCAGGATTAAACTGTTCATCAAGGATATTTTGTAATTCAGTGCTGAAATCAGAATCTTTTGTGGTGATTGTCCAAGGCTTGCTCCATTGAGCACGGATTCCCATTTGGCGCATATATGTACCAACGGTTCTTTCTGAAATAACTTCACCTGTTTTTCGCAGTTCTACAGTGATTTTTGGGGCACCGTAGTTCTGCCTGGAGTTTTCATAAATATCCTTTATCTTTGATTTTACAGCTTCACGATGTTTTTCCGTATTGGAAGGTATGTGGTGGAGCCATGCCTGATATCCTGAACGTGAGACACCTAGTGTAATGACACGTTGATATTTAAACTAATCTTTGTATCCTAATTACAACTTAGGATACAAAGATGTGAGCTTTATACGCGCATCATTTGTTTTAAATTGCCAGTTTACGCCATCTTCATTACTGTTGCGTTCGTTTTCCCAAACGGATAGTTCTCTTTGAAGATGTTCAATGGAACTGATTCGTCTTGAAAGACATTGCCGTGTCATTACAT
>NZ_VUMS01000048.1 GCF_009696065.1 Oliverpabstia intestinalis
ACAGCCTGGACCTTATATTCGTGGTCGTATTTACGTTGGGTACGTGACATTGAGAGTTCCTCCTTATTCTCTTTATTATACATGAATTCTTTGAGAATAAGGTGTCAACTTTATTTATACAACATCAGTATTAGAATGTTGTCCGCTTCTTCCATCTCATTTACCATCCTGTTCCAAACCTGCGGCTGTTTATTATCCGGATCTATAGGGTTGGTGCAAAGTTCAATACTTTCTGTCTCTATCGTTTCTTCAAACCAATCGATTTCACAAAAAGCTTCTGAATGTTTTTCTCTGACTTCCTGATAGTGTTCTCTTAATCTTCCGTTAATACCTTCATGTTTTCTATACATTCTACAACAGGAAAGATTCCATACCTTTTTAAAATAATCCTGAATCTGGATGTAAGAATTACCCTCACCCGGAACCGTTTCATAGACCAGAATATCCCTATCCTCATTATATGAGTCGATATAATTACCAAGAAATAAATCATCTGTGTTTCTTCCACCGAGAATATAAGCAAAATCATCTGCAATCAAATATTTGTCATGCATTCTGTAATTATTTTTCCACGGTTTTATCAGCGTAATAGGATTGTATAGCTTAACCTCCACATTTTCATGCGACGTAAGTTCCCGAAAATTTCTACTTCCTTTCAAATATAATGTTCCATTTATGCCATCAACTAATATCTGAACTTTTACACCTCTATCTGCAGCATTTAATAGTGCAGCCATCATATCCTGACCACTGTTATCGTCACGAAAATCAAAAATTGAAAGCATAATATTTTCTTTTGCCGATTCGATTAAACGGAGCCGCCACACCAACGCATCCACATTATTTTCAATATTTAATATTCTCTCCTGTCCAGCCATATTTAACACCCTTTCACACTCTCTGTTTTCTTCATCAGCTCGTTTGTGATACAGAGGCAGGATTGCTAGACATACTATCAAATAAAAGAACCATATTTTCAAAATACCTTTTATCATCTTTCCAAATTTTTTCATTGTTCTGCATCATTGTATCATTCGACATTTTATGCTACGATATAAAAAACAAAAAGCGAGTTGATATATATATGAACCATACAAAATCTGCCATCATAGATGCTTTCTGGCAGTTGCTGGAAGAACGTCCCTACACCAAGATTACTGTAAGGGATATTGTAGAACGCTGCCAAGTCAACCGAAACACCTTTTACTATCATTTTCATGACATTCCTGAGCTTCTGGAAACTACAATAAAATCTGATGTAGATCAAATCATCCAGACTAACGGACATTTTGGTTCACCGACGGATTGCTTGATTCCAATTGTTGAACGTTGCTTAAAACGCAAAAAGGCCATGCTCCATATATACCGTTCTGTGAAACGAGATGTATTCCAAAACGAATTGGAAAGAATCATACTCTACACAGTAACTCAATACATACATACTGTTACCAAAGATTTGAATATTCCTTCTGAAGATAAAACTATCCTAATACAGTACTATAAATGTTGCCTTCTTGGATACACATTAGATTGGCTGGACAAAAACATGAACTTTGACCTTTTGAAGTCAGTTACTCGTATTACGGATTTGATTGGAGATTCTTTGAAGCAGGCATTTCTTGAATTGTCCGAATCTTCAAGTATATAATACCCGAATAGATTGAGCACCGCTTCAACTTGGCGGTGCTCTTTACATTAGCGGGGCAAATATTCTCAAGATTTCCTGAAATACCCTTATTGGCAACCTTTCTATACACTCTTCTAATGTAATCTGCGTGCACTCATTCAATGTATCAAAATAATCTTTTTTTATTTGTAATACTGCCTTACTGTTATACATCCATACTCCACATTCGAAATGCAGATAGAGGCTTCTAAAATCTAAATTCGTTGTTCCTACAGTCGCTATCTGGTCATCGGAAACAAATATTTTAGAATGCATAAATTCTTTTGAATATTCATATATATTCACACCACCATATATCAATTCCCTGTAAAATGATCGTGTAGTCAAATGAATCAAGGCCTTGTCATAAATATGAGGAGTGATAATCCGCACATCTACACCGCTTTTAACCGCTAAGCACAATGCAGATACCATGCTGTCATCGACAATCAAATATGGCGTACAGATATAATACTTGTACTCGTCTCAAGAGCAATGCTCTAAACCATGAACGCTTCATTTGATTCCCCACTTATTCTAAATTCTTATTTTTCTACTTATCCCCATACCGAAAGCCCCTGGCCCCACATGACAGCTGATACTGAATGTCAGCGGATCGTATTTAACATCTTCCCAAGGAAACATCTCTTGGGTCATTTCCATCCATTCCTGATGTTCTTCCTTTTTTCCGAAGCTCCCTGCGACGCCCACATATATCTCATCACTATTTTTAAGAAATTCATCTGCAATTGTATTCATTTCCATAAGCAGACGCTTTTTACAGCTTTTTGTTCCACGAACTTTTGCATAGGCATCTAAACGTTCTCCAGCAATTACGAGCAGTGGTTTTATACTTAATAATGTGCCCATGGCAGCTCCCGCCGGAGTAACACGTCCTCCCTTTTTCAAATATTCTAAGGTTTCCACGCCTACATAGATAATGGATTCATAAGCAGTTTGTTCTAAAGCTTCTTTTATTTCTTTTGCAGAACACCCTTTTTCTTTCAGCACCAGTGCATCCAACACAGACTGCCTCTGGGTAACAGAAATACGATGATTATCAACCACCTGTACTTTTTCTTCATAATCCTGCGCCAGGGCCTGAGCTGTCTGATAGGATCCACTGAGTCCACTGGACATTGGAATATATACCATTTCATCATATTCAGATAATAGCAGCTTATCCCACATGTCTGTCACTTCTGCCGGCGAAGGCTGTGAACTAAAAACTTCTCTGTTTTCCTCAAGGCATTGATAAAACTCCTCATGAATTAAATCAATGCCTTCATAATATGTTTTCCCTTCCAGAATCACCGGCATTGGAATGACATGGACACCTAGAATCTTTCCTTCTTGTTCAAAGATCCCACTGTTGCTGTCTGTTACAATCGCAACGTTCATCTCATAATCCTCCTGTGCCATTTTTATACTATTACAAATATTTCTTTAATTCATTGGCTTTATCCAACCTTTCCCATGGAAGATCCACATCTTCCCTTCCAAAATGTCCATAAGCAGCTGTCTGTCTGTAAATAGGTCTTCTTAAAGTCAATTCTTTGATAATACCAGCTGGGCGAAAATCAAAGTTCTCTCTTACAATCTCCGTAATTCTCTCATCTGAAAGTTTTCCTGTTCCAAACGTGTCCACCATAATTGAGGTGGGCTGTGCTACACCAATAGCATAGGAAAGCTGCACCTCACATTTTTCAGCCAACCCTGACGCTACAATGTTTTTTGCCGTATAACGGGCAGCATATGATGCAGAACGGTCCACCTTGGTACAATCCTTTCCCGAAAAAGCTCCGCCACCATGCCGCGCATATCCTCCATATGTATCTACAATAATCTTACGGCCTGTCAATCCACTGTCTCCATGCGGTCCACCTATTACAAAACGGCCTGTTGGATTGATATAGAATTTTGTATTCTCGTCCACCATTTCACCAGGCAGGATTTCATCAAACACATATTTTTTAATATCCAACTGAATCTGTTCCTGTGTTATGTCTGGATCATGCTGTGTAGAAAGCACTACGGCATCCAGTCTGAATGGTTTGTCCTTTTCATCATACTCTACAGTTACCTGGGTTTTTCCATCTGGTCTCAAATATGGAAGTATTCCATCTTTTCGTACTTTTGTCAGCTGCAAGGCCAGCTTATGTGCAAGCTCAATGGGATAGGGCATATACGTCTTAGTCTCATTCGTCGCATATCCAAACATCATTCCCTGATCCCCTGCTCCGATAGCTTCAATCTCTTCATCTGACAAATTATGTTCTTTTGCCTCGAGAGCCCTATCCACACCCATTGCTATATCTGCCGACTGTTCATCAATGGCTGTCAACACACCACAGGTTTCTGCATCAAAACCATACTCTGCATTTGTATATCCAATTTCCCTGATTGTATCTCGAACCACCTTCTGGATATCTACATATGCATTGGAAGTAATTTCTCCCATTACCATAACAAGACCTGTAGTAGTTATCGTCTCACACGCCACCCGACTCATAGGATCCTGCTTCAATAATTCATCCAGCACGGCATCTGAAATAGCATCACACATTTTATCTGGATGCCCTTCAGTGACAGACTCTGATGTAAAAAATCGTTTACTTTTGTTCATTTTTTATTTCCTTTCATTTATTTCGATTACCTGAATAAATACTTCAATGTTCAAATTTATAGTTTTTCTTTAATCTACAATTTTCTTTTTCGCCCTGTTCTCTTTCCAAAGCTCATCTGCAACCGGCTTCCAATTCTTCGCATACTGGTCACATTTTGCACAAAGATGTTCTGCCGTTTCTGGAGATTGAAGATCTGTTGAGTGAGCACCTGATTTTTCAACCATTGCACGAAGCTTGTCAGGATTTTCCAGCATAGGACACGGACGAAGCATATTTTCATTAAATGGCTGATTATCATGGTAAGCCATCATCATCGGTGACTGCAGTGCTTCCAGAAGCGTCTTTTCCCGAATATTAGAATCTGAATAATGGATAAATACGCATGGATCGATATCACCGTTAGCATTTATATGTAAGTAGCGATGACCACCGGCGATACATCCGCCAACATATTCTGCATCATTCTGAAAATCCAGTGCAAACAATGGCTTTGTGGCACGATAACGACGGATTTTCTCATAAACTCCGGTACGCTGCTGCGGTGTAGGCATCAACTCTGGAACAGCATCGTTTCCTACCGGCATATAATGGAAATACCATACAAAATAGGCACCCATTTCAATCAATGTATCATAGAATTCCTCTGATGTAATTGAATCATAATTAGCGCTGGTATAGCAGCAAGAGATTCCATAAATCAGTTTCTTTCTTCTGAGAAGTTCCATGGCTTTACGTACTTTCTGATATACACCAGTTCCACGTCGTCCATCAGTTGCCTCTTCAAATCCTTCCAGAGAAATGGCTGGTACAAAATTACCTACACGGAGCATTTCATCCGCAAATTCTTCGTCAATTAATGTGGAATTTGTAAAGCAGAGGAATACGCAATCCGAATGCTTTTCACAGATCCGAATCAAGTCTTTTTTACGAACCAGTGGCTCGCCGCCAGTGTAAATATAAAAATAAACGCCCAATTCTTTTCCCTGGCAGATAATATCATCAATCTCATCAAAAGTAAGATTTAATTTGTGTCCATATTCCGCCGCCCAGCATCCCGTACAGTGCAGATTGCAGGCAGATGTAGGATCCAGAAGGATAGCCCATGGAATATTACAGTTATACTTCTTTCTCAGTTCTTCTTCCTTCTTCCAGCCAACCAGACTGGCATTAATAAACAGATTCACGGCAAGTGTCTTAGTCACATTGGGAGCTACCTCTTTAAAAAGACGGCGGATATAGTGATAATAAGGATGTTCCGGATCTGTAATTGCATCCCGAATTATTTTTCTCTGAGAAATAAATTCACCATCAGCAAATTTATCCGCCCAGTCCATCATCTTCGGCATATGCTTATCCGGGTCCTTGTAAATATAATTGAATGTCTGCTCAATTCCCAGTTTCTTTAAAGTATTTGATGCGTTCATAATAGAGTTCCTCCTAAGATTTTATATTTGTTAATAATAAATTTTACTTAAACATGCTATTCTTCCCAGTCAGTATCTTCCTCGTTCTTTTCCTGTCCTTGGATTTGTTTTGCAATCTTCACCGTCTCCTTGACCGTGAGATGGTTCATGAGACCTTTTGCAAAGAAACCGCATCCAATAATGACATGACTGATTTGACTTTCTTGAAAAGGCTTTATTATAATTAAGATACCAAAAGTAGCTACAATGATGGAAAGTGTCAATATCCATTTCCATATTTCAAGTCCAAATACTTTTGCGTCTTTTGCAGTCTGAACTTTTAATACAGCATCAAGCAAAATCAACAATCCAAGTCCTGGTGAAAGATATGAACGGATACGCAAATTGCATCCAAGCACTATCACACCAAGCACTATCAGGAATATTCCACAAGCCAGATCATATTGGAAAGCCAGATCATACAAATCATCTGAAAGATATCCAATAATCTTAACAATTCCATAAGCAACTAAGATGATGCCCCCTGTGATACATAGCACCAGTGGGGATATAGATGGTATTGTCATACATACGATTCCAACTATATAGAAAATAATTGAAATCAAAACATACCCATCTCTTGCCATACGAATCTTTTTCAATATTTTCACCTCCATTCTCTTTTTCTGCCTAAATTCTACATACTATTTCATTCTTCTTCTATGGGCAAACGTCTTCTATATATCCAAAAACTAGGCAATCTTAACATGTTTGTCTGGATTCATTCAAAGTCCAAGATCAATAAAAGCTTCCCATTGCCGACATAAATGTCGACAACGGAAAGCTTTTGCTTATTTGTTTATCATGGAAAAGAATATGATTATTTCAATTTTTTCAAACTCAAATAACATGATATTCTTTCAGCAGTTTTTCCACATCTGTGTTTTTGATAAAGTCTAAAGCCTTTTTAACAGCAATCTTTTCCTTGATTCCCAGCTTCATCTGAGTCAGTGGTTCTCCATCACGCAATTTGACAGTCGCATTCAAAAGATCCCTCACATCATATGTGCTGCACCAAACCTCCGGAACTCCACGGTCTACATTAAGCAAGGTATAAACAGCTTCCATACCGGTACGCATGGAATACTCTGTTGTAAAAATAGTATCCCTTGCGGTCTCGGCAAACTGGCCAATAAATGCAAAGTTTACTGCTCCATCAGGCACAACTTTTGGACGATCCGTATCATTACGAGGCATGAAAAAGGCATCAATATAAGGCATCATAACTGGAACTGTATTTGCACTGTTCTCAGCCAGTTCTTCGATCTCGTTTTCCGGCACACCAATATGGTACAGCCATTCCATACAGATCTCTTTTCCTGTACAATCTCTCATTGGCTTTTTGACATAGTCACCAGGTCTGTCATTAAAGAGCGCATATACCCAAACGAGACAATGGTCTTTTGGCTGGGAACGGAACTGTGGCTGACGGTTAATCGTCCAACTCAAAAGCCAGCTGGAATCTTTTACAGATACAATACCGCCGGTGACCACTTTACCAGTAAACGGATCTCGTTTACAGATATTTGTGATATATGGAATAATTCTTTGATCAAGTGTCTCCACAGTGGCACTCATCCAGTTGCACAGCTCACTGTCATAACAGAATTTATCCGGATTTCCAAAGTCAGGGCTTTGGGCGGCAATACGTCTCCACATATCCCATCCGCCTCCTGGCTTGATTTCCGGATTATATGGAGCCGGCGTATTCTGGGATCCCATTGCAGAGTTTTCCACACATCCACCATTTGTGATGAACACAAGATCATCCTCTGTGAGGTCTACGAAACGTGTTTCACCTTCCGCCTCAATTTCAATACGGGTAGCCTGCTTTCTGTTGGATGTAACATCAAACTCAACATTTACAACCTTTGTATTATAGTGGAATACGACACCGGCATTTTCCAGATATTTTACCATCGGAAGGATCATACTCTCATACTGATTATATTTTGTAAAGCGCAGAGCGGTGAAATCAGGAAGCCCTCCAATATGGTGAATATACCGCTTAATGTAACGCTTCATTTCCAGTGCGCTGTGCCAGTTTTCAAACGCAAACATCGTCCGCCAGTACAGCCAGAAGTTTGAATCAAATACTTCATCGTCAAAATATTCATCAATACGTTTATCATACAATTCTTCATCCGGCGTGAAAAACAGCCTCATGATCTCCATCTGTGCTTTGTCTGAAACTGCAAATTTCTTATCTGTATGTGCATCCTGTCCCCGGTTGACAGTAGCACGGCAAAGGGAGTAATTCGGATCTTCTTTATTGAGCCAATAATACTCATCCAGTACACTGACTCCCTCAGTTTCAATAGATGGGATAGAATGGAACAAATCCCACATAACTTCAAAATGGTTATCCATTTCACGTCCGCCACGCATTACATAACCTACACCCGGATATTCAAACCCATCACAGGCACCACCAGGAATCGGATCTTTTTCAAAAATGTGTATACGTTCACCTTTCATCTGACCATCACGGACAAGGTAACATGCGGCTGAAAGTGCTGCCAGCCCTGTACCAATAATATAAGCTGACTTGTGATCTACTCCTTCTGGTTTCTTCGGATGAGCAAAAGCTTCATAGTTTCCACTTGAATAATACATAATCATACCTCCTGAATTTCAATTCGTTATATATGTTTTTCAATTACATCCTCAATATACATTGTATGATAACTACTCTCAATCAACAATATAGCCCCATCATCGAATTCTTCGATGACAGGGCTATATTGTTGTTTTTTTCGACAAACTCCATCATTTGTTGATATTATCATATGGCTTATCAATCCGGCATTTTTCAAGCATACGAATGATATCTCCCTCTATTAAATTACTCAGTCTGAAAATCATCTTTTCCGGTGATGGTTTCATGTCCTGCCGTATCCAGTCCAGCATCATACCTACAAAAGCATACTTGTAAAAATCGGCAATAAATTTTTTATCCTCCTCCCTGACACTCATGCCTTGTGCACATTCTTCAACAACGTTAATAATCAATTGATAAACAACCCTGTACAGATATTGAATAATCTGTTCCTGACTCACATAACGGTAAACATTAAGTATAAAAGGCTTGTTTTCTTCTACGGCTTGAAAAATATTCAGAAATCCCTGTTCCCATGTATCATATGTAGTATTTCCATTTGCTGCTATGCAGGAATCCTCCTCACAGGACCATTCAATGAGGTCATAAATATCTTTGAAATGATAATAAAAAGTTGCACGGTTGACACCGCAGTCTTCTGTAATATCACTAATTGTAATTTTGGTAACCGGTTTTTTCAGTAACATCTTTTTAAGAGATGCCTCTAATGCTCTTTTTGTAATATCCGACACTTATCAATCCCTCCTATTCTGTATATCATTTAGTCGTTTGCGAAACGCCACAAGCCGCATAAATACGGCATTTTTTAACTGCAAAAAACAAATAACCCCTCACCGGATATGGTATAATAGAGTTGACGAGAAACTATAAACCATACATCCAAGAAA
>NZ_VUMS01000049.1 GCF_009696065.1 Oliverpabstia intestinalis
ATGTAGCTTAGCATATATTGGATCTGGGGAGTGCTCCACTGTTCTCTCCATGTTCCTTGTAACTTGTCCACCATATCAGTTCATTATAAAAATCTTAGATTTTTGTCTTGACAACTGAGCCACTATAAAGGCTATATTGTAGTAGCTGGAAAAATCTCTACCAAATTTTTGGCAGAAAAGATTTACGGAATGAAGGTTGAGGATTAGCAATGGGTGTTTACAAAGAAGGAAAGAACTGGAAAGTTCAGGTCTATTATAAAGATTGGCAGGGCAACCAAAAGAGAAAACAAAAACGAGGATTCCGAACCAAGGGTGAAGCAAAAGAGTGGGAGCGAGACTTCCTTCAGCAACAGAGCCAGGGTGTAGATATCGAATTCGGGAACTTTCTGGAAATCTACTATAAGGATATGGATGTCAGACTTCGGGAACACACCATGTATACAAAGCGTTACATCATTGATTTGAAGATCAGACCGTATTTTGAGAAAAAGATTCTTAGTGAGATTACGGTGGCAGATGTACGTGCATGGCAGAATGAGTTGTTGATGTATAAGGATAAGAATGGAAAAGGCTATTCGCAGACGTATTTGAAAACAATCAACTGTCAGCTGACTGCAATCTTCAACTATGCTATCCGATATTATAACCTGAAGGATAATCCCTGCAGGAAGGCAGGAGCGATAGGCAAGAGCAAAGGAGAACCGAAAGATTTCTGGATGCAGGAAGAGTTCAACGATTTTCTGGAGACAGTAAGTGATAAAGCGGAGACAAGAATGGCGTTTCTTCTGTTGTACTGGACCGGAATGCGTATCGGTGAATTGCTTGCCCTTACTTATGACGACATCAATCTTGAGGAGAAGACCATTTCCATTACGAAATCCTATCAGCGATTAAAAGGAAAAGATGTGATAACACAGCCGAAAACACCGAAAAGTATCCGGATTATAACCATGCCAGATTTTCTGGCGGATGAGTTCCGAGAGTATTGCAGCCATCTGTACGGAATTATGAAAAATGAGCGTTTGTTTCACTTTACAAAATCTCATATGGAGCATTGTATGGCGGCTGGAATTGAAAAATCAGGTGTAAAAAGGATTCGTTTGCATGATCTCCGCCATTCTCATGCCAGTATGCTGGTGGATATGGGAGTGGCTCCATTGGAGATTGCAGAGCGATTGGGACACGAAAAGGTAGAGACAACATTGAATACCTATTCACATCTGTATCCGTCTACGCAGAGTAAATTAGCAGGTTTGCTGGATAAGAAGCATGAGGAAGAGGAGGAATAAGCGATGGCTGGTGACAGACATGGAAAACACAACACAACGACCATTTCTTTTCGGGTGAATTCTTATGAAAAAGCAACGATTGAAGAAAGAGTGAAAGTGAGCGGAATGAAAAAGCAGGATTATATCGTCCGGTCATGTATCTACAATCATGTATGTGTTGTTGGAAAGAAAGAAACGATTGAGATTATCCGGTCAGAAATGAGGGAAATGAGTTTGGTTTTGGAGGATGTGGCAAAAGATTTGAAGTCTGAAAAACCAGTTATTTCAGAACCGGTTCTTGATAGTATGACAGAACGGTATCTTGCATTTTTGGAAGCAGCATTATGAATGCTGAAAGGTTCAAGTTATTTATGGGAGGATAAAAAGGATGGAAGAGAAAGTAATGAAGGATTGTAAAGTGCTGGCATTGTGTTCACAAAAAGGCGGGGTTGGCAAGACAACAAGTTGCGTGAATCTGGCAGTCGGACTTGCAAAAGCAGGGAAGAAAGTGCTTGTGATTGACAATGATCCGCAGGGAAGTATGACAGCAAGTCTTGGGTATCATAACCCAGATGAATTACCAATCACACTGGCTACTATTCTGACAAAGATTGTAGAAGATGAACCATTTGAAAATACACTGGGAATTTTACATCACCAGGAAGGAATTGATTTGATTCCGGCAAACATCGAACTCTCTGGAATGGAAGTTTCACTTGTAAATATTATGAGCAGGGAACTTGTCTTAAAACAATATATAGAAAGAATGAGAGGAGAATACGACTATATATTGATTGACTGTATGCCATCACTTGGAATGCTGACGATCAATGCACTTGCCAGTGTCGATGCAGTTATTATACCTGTCCAGGCGGCTTATCTTCCTGTAAAGGGTCTGGAACAGCTGATACGGACGATAGGAAAGGTGCGAAGACAGCTTAACAAACAACTGAAAATTGGAGGTATATTGATCACCATGGTGGATAATCGAACGAACTATGCAAGAGATATATCTGATCTGATTTTTGATACATATGGAAACCAGATTAAGATTTTTCCACAGAGTATTCCATTTTCAGTACGAGCAGCTGAAATCAGTGCGGAAGGAATCAGCATATTTGAGCATGATCCAAAAGGAAAAGTAGCGGCTGCATATTGGCAGATGACACAGGAGGTGCTTTTGGATGAAAGGTAGAAGTGCATCGAAGATAAAACTGACATCTTATGATGAATTACTTGGTGGAGGAGAAGAAACGAACGATATCCAACAGGTTGCACTTGAGCATTTACATTCTTTCGAGAACCATCCATTTCAAGTAAATGATGATGAGGCAATGACGGAACTGGTGGAAAGTGTGAAAGAAGAGAGAATCCTTACGGCATTACTGGTCCGACCGCTGGGTGATGGTGAATATGAAATCATCGCCGGTCACAGAAGGAGACATGCAGCACAACTTGCCGGTCTTAAAGAGGTTCCGGTTATTATCAGAAATATGGATCAGGATACAGCTGTCCGTGCGATGGTAGACAGCAATCTGCAGAGACCAAATATACTTCCAAGTGAAAAGGCATTTGCATACCGTATGAAAATGGAAGCAATGAGTCATCAGGGAACGTCAGGCGGTATCAGTGCGAAAGACATTGGAAAGAACGCAAATGACAGTGCAAGGCAGGTGTATCGCTATATCCGGCTCACGTATCTGATGCATGACTTATTAAACGCAGTAGACCGTGATGTGATTGGATTGCAGGTGGGTGTAGAGCTTTCCTATCTTACGGTTCCAGAACAGGAGATGGTGGAGGAAGTGCATGAGAGTACCGGAAAATATCCAAGTCTGGAACAGGCAAAAAAAATAAGGCAACATCGAGAAGAAAAAACGCTGACAAAAGAGATTGTGCGGCTCCTGGTTATAGGAGAGCGTAAAAAGAAAACAACGGTAACATTAAAACAGGATGAAATTAAGAAGTATTTTCCTCCAGAGTATGATGAACAGAAGATACGGACTGTTATATGTCAGCTTTTGGAGGAATGGAGCAATCAGAATCATTGATAAGTACGAAGGGAGGGATGTGTCATGAGTATAAGAGCAACATTCCATTATTTTCAAGGAATGGAATGCGATATGTACAGTTTTTATCGTATTCTCAAACTGCTGTTTACAAGTGAATATTTTAAAAATCTCTCCTGTGAAGCAAAGGTGCTGTACGGACTGATGTTAGACCGGATGTCACTGTCCATCAAAAACCGGTGGTTTGATGAAGAGGACAGGGCATATATTTTCTTTTCGGTGGAAGAGATTATGGAAATGCTTAACTGTGGCAGGAATAAGGCTGTGAATTGTCTAAAAGAGCTGGATCAGGAAAAAGGGATTGGATTGATTGAGAAGAGGCGAATCGGACTTGGAAAAACAAATGTTATTTACGTGAAAAATTTCAGCCTGACAGAATATCCAGATGAGCCAGCAATCTTTGATTCGGAAGAAACACCGGAAAATGTAGCAGAGAGAAAAGAAAATACAGAGACAGAAATAGAAGAATATGCGAAAAAAGAGCCGGAAAAGCCCGTAAATACACAGAAGTTTGAAAAATAAACTTCAAGAAGTTTCAAAAACAAACTTCAAGGAGTTTGAAAAACAAACTTCAAGGAGTTTGAAAAACAAACTTCAAGAAGTTTAGAAAACAAACTTCAAGAAGTTTCAAAAACAAACTGTAATAATACTGAATATAATTATACTGAATTTAGTGAGAATGAATCTTATCAATATCTATCTGAACAAGAGAAAGGGAGAGATAGGATACAGGAGAGAAATGAGTATCGACAGTTAATTCATGATAATATCGAATATGAGATCCTTTGTCAGAGCTATGGAACTGGACGAGTAGAAGAGCTGGTAGAGCTGATGCTGGATGCAATATGTTCGACAAAGACATATCAACAGATCAATGGGGAAGCTGTGCCTACACAAGTGGTCAAGAGCCGTTTGCTCAAAGTCGGGTATGAACACATCCAGTATGTGTTTTTCAGTCTTGACAGGAGTACAAGCAAAGTGAAGAATATCCGGCAGTATATGCTGACGGTATTGTATAACGCTCCTGCAACAATCAATCAGTTTTATGATGCTGAAGTTCGACATGACATGTACTGGGGGAAGGATATTCCAGACAGGTAAGAACTTTGTGCCCACTGGGCACGAAGTTTAAAAAGAGATAGTCATATCTGGCAGATATGCTAAAATAACCTTGTGTCCACTGGGCACAAAGTAGGAGGAAGAATTATGTTGAGATTTATGATAAAACTGCCATTTCGAATTATTGCAGCTCCTGTTTGGCTGGTACTTGCAGCGGTGAATATTGTGCTGGTGTTCCTGGTTGGGTTATCTGCTGGATTCTGCTATCTGATAGCCGGAATCTCTGTTGTGACAGAAGTTTTGAGTATTGGGTTTGGAATCAGTACGGACTGGACAATGAAATCAGCGATTATTACGACAGTAGTGTTTGTTCTACTCCCACATATCGGTATGGGGATAGTTGCAGTAATTGAAGTTGTGAAATGTGGATTACAGGAATTTATTTTTGGATGATTGTGGAAAATATAGTGGCGCTATATGGAAAGGCAGAAATAAACAATGGAAGAATTATATAAAGTGATGGATGATTTGCTTGAGGTGGAATTTCAGATGAAAGCAGGGATGGATATTCTGAAAGAACTGGAAGAGTTTTATATGCTGGAAAAAGAAACCGAAAAATCGGATGCTAGAAAAGTAGCTGTGCTGATGAAAGGATATCTGCAGTCGATGAAGTCAAATATTCGAGAAATCATTCGTTATATTGATGACACGACACTTGAAAAATCAAATGATAAAAAGAAAGATAAACAGGAATCTGCGAGCACCATATCCGAGGAAGTGCAGGAATTTGTGAATCTGACAATTACAGAGCATATGGGGAAAGCATATTCAGAATGGAAGTTAAAGCAGGATAAAGAGCCAGTAAGTGAGATTGATAAGAAATACCAGAAATTACTGGAAACGTTATCCCAAGAACAGGAAGAAGTGATTACGGAATACTGTAATGCAATTTTTAGCAGTGGAGCAGAAACAGAAGAATTTTTCTATCGACTGGGATTAAAAGATGGACTGAATCTGAAAAATACGGTAAAATCTGTATTAGAAATGATATCATGAAATCGGAAGTTGGAGGATACACGCATGAAAATTGTAATCATTAATGGAAGTGCCAGAAAAGGAAACACGCTGACAGCAATCAATGCATTTATAAAAGGAGCATCAGAAAAGAATGAAATTGAAATCATTGAACCTGACAAACTCAACATTGCACCATGCAAGGGATGTGGTGTCTGTCAATGCTCTAAGGGATGCGTCGATAAGGATGATACAAATCCTACAATTGATAAAATTGCTGCCGCAGATATGATTCTTTTTGCTACACCAGTTTATTGGTGGGGAATGTCAGCACAATTGAAACTTATCATTGATAAGTGCTACTGCCGTGGATTGCAGTTAAAAAATAAAAAAGTTGGCACGATTGTTGTAGGCGGTTCTCCCGTAGACAGTATCCAGTATGAGCTGATTGATAAGCAGTTTGACTGTATGGCAAAATATCTTTCATGGGATATGCTTTTCAAAAAATCATATTATGCAACAGCCAGAGATGAACTTGAAAAAAACAAGGATTCCATGAACGAACTTGAGGGGATCGGAAAAAATTTATAAAGCACGTTCCAAATTCCTGTTTGCATATTTCATCAAACGGTACATATTAAAATTAACACAAAGGGAGATGTTAGAATGAAAGCTCATGAATATTGGTCTGTCGGAGCATTGATAACGATGCTAGGAACTTTTTATAGCGGATATAAAGGTTCAAAATCAAGCCATAAATATTTTGCGGCAAGTTCTTTGCTTTGTATGATTATGGCTATTTACACAGGTCATAAGATGATATCTAAAAACAAGAAAACAAAGAAAGAACCAATATCATTAGGAAATGAAGAATAATACAATCAACCTTGTGCCCAGTGGGCACGAAGTTGGCATAGTCACTATGGTGTCAGGAGAAATCCTGGCATCTTTTTTTTATATCTTTTTACACTTCAAAAAATAATTTCAAAAAATTTCTAAAATCATGTCCGATTTTGTCGCTCCCAATACAGAGTATATGGAAGGCAAATTGAAAATCCTCTGATTTCCAAAAATCACAAACGTAAAAGAGGTTCAGACAGTTCTTCCGATTGCACCTTGACAATTGAAGGAGCTGATACATCTTGAGGAACATGCTTACCGGAGATAATCCGGCTCGTGCAGGCGAAGACTCCTACGGGAAGAGCGAAGCAATAATGATACCACCGAAGGGTACAGGACCTCTGCTGAAACAGAGACTGTGACTGTATTTTTACAGCCGGGTTATCTGGAATGATAACGATCAGATGTATATGTACAGACAAAGCCCAAATGTGAATACTTAGATTTTCTTATTTATATTACAGGAGAAATCCTGTAGCAAGTGGGGAATGGTTCGAATCCATTCCTCATTTTTTCGTGCAGAAAATGCACAGATTATTATCCTGTTTGAAATACCAGGGAAGGGTGTTGCAGGAAGAAAGGGAGGACAAAAAGAATGAATACGATTGTTTTAATGGGTAGACTTGCCAGAGATCCAGAAACTAAGCTGACATCTACGCAAAAGGGACAAACCAAAGTATCTAGGTTTCCACTGGTAGTAAAAAGAAATCGCACAAGCAAAGCATTTGTAGTGATGATCACAGCTTATGGAAATAATGCAGAATTTGTGGAGAAATATCTTGAAAAAGGAATTAAGATTGCTCTTTCCGGAGAGTTGGTAATCTCTCAGATCAAAGATGAACAGACTGGAACTGCATCCTATTATACCGAAGTCATTATGGATAATGTAGAGTTTGCAGAAGCCAAAACAAAAAAAGAAGAATCTGACGGATTTCAACCAGCAGAGAAGAGGAAGATTCCATTCGATATACCAGAAGAACTTGAACAAGAAATGCCATTTCGATAGGAGGACAAGATTTATGAGAAAATACTTTTTAGAATTATTTGCAATAGGATTGGTTGATTCAGAAGGAAGAATCAATACAGAACATATGACAAGTGATGCGCTTATGACTGCCATGAAAACAATGGAAGAGCTGACGCAAATGAAAATGGATCGTTTGGTTTTGGAAACAACAATGGAGATGATCTTATGTATGTTTGAGTCATGTGACACAGAGGAATTTACAGAAATATTAGGCAAGCTGCTTGGCGGAAAGCAGACTTCTAAAGTGACAGCTCATTTGGAAGCACTGGAGGAATTGTTGACAGAAGAGGAATATAGTAGTTTCCTTGCAGAATATCTTGGTTATTTAACCGTGAATGTAGCAGAGTTTATTAGGAGCACAATCATTGAAAATGGTTTGATGTTACTTGCCGGTTCAGGAGGAGAAGAGGATGGAGAAGAGGATGGAGAAGACGGATTATAAAATCACAGAGTTTCACAATTCGGAGTTTGGTTCCATCCGTATGATTGAAGATGGAGGCAGACTTTTATTTTCTGGAATTGATGTAGCATTTGCTTTGGGATATGCAAAACCAAGAAATGCGATAAATGTTCATTGCAAGGGGGCTCTGAAACGGTAATGCCAGTTAGCTAAAATTGAGGCTGTAAAAAATCTTGTGTCTTTGGAAAGTGAATCTTTCTGATAAGAAATAGATATGTAAGGTTTTGCTGTCGAATTTATGATTATGTTGTTGTCGAATTTATCTTTCTATTTATAGTATAAC
>NZ_VUMS01000005.1 GCF_009696065.1 Oliverpabstia intestinalis
TTTCTTGGATGTATGGTTTATAGTTTCTCGTCAACTCTATTATACCATATCCGGTGAGGGGTTATTTGTTTTTTGCAGTTAAAAAATGCCGTATTTATGCGGCTTGTGGCGTTTCGCAAACGACTAAATAAAGTAAACCTATGGGAGGGAAATGGAATGGGAATACGTCCGAAAAATGTGGAGATGAAGATACGAAAAAAGCGCCCTGAAAACAGGTTAAAAAAATTTTTAAAAAAATTAAAAAAAACACTTGCATTTTTCTGAGAGGTGCTATATAATACATCTTGTCGCTGAGCGATACAGATAAAAAGCAAAGCACAAAAGACAATGGGCTATCGCCAAATGGTAAGGCAACGGACTCTGACTCCGTCATTTCAAGGTTCGAATCCTTGTAGCCCAGCTCTAAGCCTTGGATAGTGATCCAAGGCTTTTTTCTTGCTTTACAGAAAAGTGCTCTCCGGCAAAAAAACGCTCCGCGAGGATGCGCCGGGAAGAATCCCGGATCGGCAGGAAGAGAAACGAAAGATTACAGGAGGAAGGGTCACGATGTATGCATTTGAAAGTAAAGTCCGTTACAGTGAAGTTGGCGAGGATACCAGGATGACACTTTACAGTGTGCTGAATTATTTTCAGGACTGTAGTGTATTTCATTCGGAGTCGGTAGGAAGAGGTACGGCCGTGCAGGAAGAATTGGGAAGAGCCTGGGTGCTGACCGGCTGGCAGATCGAATTCAGGAGAGCAGCTGACCTTGGGGAAAGCATACGGATCTCCACCTGGCCGCATGGATTCCGGGGATTTGTCGGAGAACGTAATTTCCTGATGGAAACACTGGATGGGGAAGTCCTGGCTTGTGCGGACTCAAGCTGGGCATATATCGATGTGAAAACCGGACATCCGGTAAAGGCATCAGAGGAAGAACGGGCAGCATATCCGGTGGAGGAGAAACTGGATATGAAACCGCTGGGAAGAAGAATCCGGATTCCGGAGGAGCGGCAGGAGATGGGAGGCTTTACCGTCCGCCAGTATCATCTGGACTCCAATCATCATGTAAACAATGCACAGTATATCCGATTGTCGCAGGAATACATCCCGGCTGATTTTCAAGTGCAGAGACTGCGGGCGGAATATAAGAGACAGGCAGTGCTTGGAGATCAGATTTTCCCAATGGTTTCGGAAACAGAGGACAGCTATGTGGTTGCTTTATGTAATGAAGAGAAAGAGCCATATGCGGTGGTGGAATTTTCCTGAACATAAGAAGTGAAAAGTAGAGAGATATATAAAGAAATTACCAGGAAATGAAGAAATTACTGGGAGAAGTCTGCAAAATATATTATAATGAAGCAGAAATAAGCAATGACAGAATGAAAAGACTGCCATTTCGTGAAATATGCAGGAAACAACAGATATCAGATGAATGGCTGACGAATGCAAGACAGTCTGAGATTACACAAATACACACGCAGGAGTCTGCGTGAACACAGTTACGGAGGAACGAGCATGATTGAATTAGGAAGAAGACAGAAATTACAGGTAGTAAAAAAAGTGGAATTCGGTGTCTATCTTGGAGAAAAGGCAGATGCGAAGGAACAGGAGAGGGTTCTTCTGCCGGCAAAACAGGTACCGGCGGAGACAAAAGTAGGCGATGAACTGGAAGTATTTATCTATCGGGATTCCGCAGACCGCCTGATCGCGACGACAAGAGTACCGGCTCTGGAGCTTCATCAGACAGCAGTGGTAAAAGTTGCGGAAGTTGGGAAAATCGGAGCATTTCTGGACTGGGGTCTGGAAAAAGATCTGTTGCTTCCATATAAAGAGCAGACCGTAAAGGTGAAAAAGGATCAGGAAGTGCTGGTTGCCTTGTATATTGACAAGAGTGACCGGCTCTGCGCGACCATGAAAGTATATCCGTACCTGAAAACGCAGTCTCCGTATGTGGTAGAAGACCAGGTAGAGGGAAGAATCTATGAGATCAGCGACAATTTCGGAGTTTTTGTGGCAGTTGATGATCAGTATTCCGGTCTGATCCCGAAGACAGAGGCGCAGGGACAGTACCGTCCGGGTGAGAAGGTAAGCTGCCGTGTGACAAATGTAAGAGAAGACGGCAAACTGAATCTTTCTCCGAGAAAAAAAGCATACCAGCAGATGGATGAAGATTCCGAACTGGTGTTAAAGGTAATTGGTGAGTATGCAGGTGTGCTGCCGTTTGATGACAAAGTGTCACCGGAGGTGATCAAGCGGGAATTCGGACTGAGCAAAGCGGCATTTAAACGTGCGGTCGGTCATTTGTTGAAAGAGAAGAAAATCAAGATCCAGGATAAACGTATTTACTTGATTTTTTAGGCGGCAGTTGCTATACTATACAGTATATTTTGGTAACACTTTGCAGTCAGGATCCTGTGGAAGAAGCGGGAAGATGTAAGGTATGACTGTTGACAGTAAAAAGATAGTATGCAGTTGGAAAAGAAAACAACTGTCTGAGTAATAAAAGGAGGATTATCGTTGGACTCGATAGACTATTATAACCGGTATGCGGTGCCCTATTATGAAGAAACAGTAGATGCGAGCATGGAAGAGGTTATGAAGCCGTTTGTGGAACTCCTGTCCGAGGAGTCGGAGAATGCAGAAGTATTGGATCTGGGATGCGGTTCCGGAAGGGACACCCTGTTATTGGAAGAATATGGATTTTATGTAACACCGATGGATGGCTCAGAAGAGATGTGTAAACTTGCAGAGGTAAACACAGACAAAGAAGTATTGCAGATGACTTATGACGAGATGGAATTCGATGATGTCTTTGATGGGATCTGGGCGTGTGCCTCACTGATTCATCTGACGGAAGATGAGATGCGCAAGGTTATGAAGAAACTTGTACAGGCGCTGAAGGAAAACGGTGTACTTTATTTTTCCGTACATAGAGGTGACCGGGATGGAATCTATCATGGACGTTATTTCCATGACTACAACAGAAGGGAACTGCAGAGTCTGATGGAAGAATATCCGGAACTGGAAGTGGTTGATATATGGACCACACAGGATGTGCGGTCAGAAAAGTCGGATAAGCTCTGGCTGAATGTACTGGCACGAAAAACAGGAAAAGAGTAAATGCAGAAAAGTCTGGACGGCGTAGTACCGGCCAGACTTTTACGTTTTATTTGGTACAGGATATAGGAGGAAAACCGATGGGATTTACACATTTGCATGTGCATACGGAATACAGCTTGCTGGACGGTTCCAATAAGATCAAAGAATATGTAGCCCGGGTGAAAGAACTGGGGATGGACAGTGCGGCAATCACAGATCACGGTGTGATGTATGGCTGTATTGATTTTTATCGGGCGGCAAAGGAAGCCGGAATCAACCCGATCCTCGGATGTGAGGTCTACGTGGCGCCCGGTTCCCGTTTTGATAAAGAGATGCAGCACGGAGAAGATCGGTATTATCATCTGGTGCTGCTGGCGGAGAATAATCAGGGATACAGTAATCTGATGAAGATTGTTTCTGCAGGTTTTGTGGAAGGGTATTACTATAAGCCGCGAGTGGATCTGGAAGTTCTGGAAAAATATCATGAGGGGATTATCGCGTTAAGTGCCTGCCTCGCCGGTGAGATTCCCAGATTCCTGACCCGAGGTCTGTATGAGGAAGGAAAAAGAGCGGCACTGCGTTATCGGGAGATTTTCGGAAAGAATAATTTCTTCCTGGAATTACAGAATCATGGAATCCGGGAGCAGGAGATAGTCAACCAGCAGCTGGTGCGTATGAGCAGTGAGACAGGGATCGAACTGGTATGTACGAATGATGTACATTATACCTATGCGGAAGATGCAGGCTCCCACGATATCCTTCTTTGTATCCAGACCGGAAAAAAAGTGCAGGACGAGGACCGTATGCGCTATGAAGGTGGTCAGTACTACGTCAAATCAGAAAAAGAGATGGCGGCACTGTTTCCATATGCGCCGCAGGCTCTGGAAAATACAAAAAAGATCGGTGACCGGTGTCATGTGGAGATCGAATTTGGCGTGACCAAGCTGCCGAAATATGATGTCCCGGACGGCTATACTTCCTGGGAATATCTGAATAAACTTTGCTGGGAGGGGCTGGAGGAGAAATATCACCCGGTGACGGAAGAACTGAAAGAACGTCTGACCTATGAATTAAATACAATTAAAACCATGGGATATGTGGATTACTTCCTGATCGTATGGGATTTTATCAAATATGCGAGAGATAATGATATCATGGTAGGACCTGGACGTGGTTCTGCGGCAGGAAGTATCGTTTCTTATTCTCTGGGGATCACACAGCTGGATCCGATCCGGTATCAGCTGCTGTTTGAACGTTTCCTGAACCCGGAACGAGTATCCATGCCTGATATCGATATTGACTTCTGTTTCGAACGGAGACAGGAAGTTATTGATTATGTGGTGAGAAAATACGGAAAGGACCGTGTGGTGCAGATTGTTACTTTTGGTACGATGGCGGCTCGCGGCGTGATCCGCGATGTGGGAAGAGTGCTGGACTTTCCGTATGCGCAGGTGGATACTATCGCAAAGATGATCCCGAATGAGTTAAATATCACGATTGACAAAGCACTGAAAATGAATCCGGAACTTCGCAATCAGTACGAGGGTGATGAGCAGATCCATTATCTGATCGATATGTCCAAACGCCTGGAGGGTCTGCCGCGGCATACGTCGATGCATGCTGCCGGCGTGGTGATCAGTCAGAAAGCAGTGGATGAATATGTGCCGCTTTCCCGTGCCTCAGACGGTTCGATCACAACGCAGTTTACGATGACGACGCTGGAAGAACTGGGACTTCTGAAAATGGATTTTCTTGGATTGCGCACGCTGACCGTGATCCAGAATGCGGTAAAACTGGCGCAGAAAAGCGAAGGAATCGAACTGGATCTGTCGAAGATTGATTATAACGACCAGGCGGTACTCGGAATGATCGGAAGCGGAAAGTGTGAGGGTGTGTTCCAGCTGGAAAGTACCGGTATGAAAAACTTTATGAAGGAGCTGAAACCGAAGAGCCTGGAAGATATCATTGCCGGAATCTCCCTGTACCGTCCGGGTCCGATGGATTTTATCCCTCAGTATATCAAAGGAAAAAATGCACCGGATCAGATTACTTATGACTGTCCGCAGTTAGAGCCGATTCTGGAACCGACCTATGGTTGTATCGTTTATCAGGAGCAGGTTATGCAGATTGTGCGTGATCTGGCCGGGTATACGCTGGGACGAAGCGATCTGGTACGGCGTGCCATGGCAAAGAAGAAAGCAGCGGTCATGGCAAAAGAGAGGGAAAACTTTGTGTACGGCAATGAGGAGGAAGGTGTTCCAGGCTGTATCGCAAACGGAATCAGCGAGCAGGTGGCAAATAAAATCTATGATGAAATGACGGATTTTGCCAAGTATGCATTTAACAAGTCACACGCTGCAGCTTATGCGGTGGTATCGTATCAGACTGCCTGGTTAAAATATTATTATCCGGTGGAGTTTATGGCGGCGCTGATGACCTCGTGTATCGATAATCCGTCTAAGGTATCCGAGTATATCTTAAACTGCCGGCAGATGGGAATCAGGATCCTGCCGCCGGACATCAACCGCAGTACCGGCAGCTTTTCTGTAGAAGACGGCAGCATCCGGTATGGAATGGCGGCTGTGAAAGGAATCGGAAAGCCGGTGATGGAAGCGATCGTGGAAGAGAGAGCGCGGGGCGGTTTATTTTCCTCACTCAAAGACTTTTGTCAGAGGTTAAGCGGAAAAGAAGTGAATAAGCGGACCATTGAAAACTTTATCAAAGCGGGAGCCTTTGACAGCTTTGGCGGAACGAGAAAGCAGTTTATGATGATCTATGTGCAGGTGATGGATACGGTCAATCAGGAGAAAAAATCTTCGATGACCGGTCAGATGAGTCTGTTTGATATCATGGGAGAAGAGGATAAAAAGAGCTTTGAGATCCGCCTGCCGGATGTGGGAGAGTACGCGAAAGAAAGCAAGCTGGCATTTGAAAAAGAGGTGCTTGGTGTGTATATCAGCGGCCATCCGTTGGAAGAGTATGCAGATGTCTGGAAAAAGAATATCACGGCAGCTACCTCGGACTTTTATCCGATGGAAGAGAGCGGTCTGCCCAAGGTGAGAGATGGAGCGAAAGTGATCGTCGGCGGCATGATCACGGAAAAAACGATCAAATATACGAAAAACAATAAAGTTATGGCATTTATCACACTGGAAGATCTGGTGGGAACGGTGGAAGTAGTTGTATTTCCAAGAGATTATGAAAGAAATGCCGCACTGATCGAGACGGATTCCAAAGTGTTTATCATGGGAAATGTGTCGGCGGAGGATGACAAGGCGAGTAAGCTGATCTGCGAAAAAATCGTCTCCTTCGATCAGGTGCCGCGGGAACTGTGGATCCAGTTTGCCGACCGGAAACAGTACGAGCAGGAGGTAGCAGAACTCTATGATACCCTGCGCCAGTCTGACGGCAGCGATCATGTGGTGGTGTATCTGCGGGCAGAAAAACAGATGAAACATCTCCCGGCCTCGCGAAGCGTGGAAATTGAGGATAATCTGCTTGGTATTTTACGGGAAAAATACGGCGCGGAAAATGTCAAAGTTGTGGAAAAGAGTATTGAAAAACAGCTTCATATGCATTAAAATATAAAACGATAAGGCGATAGAGCCGGATGATGCGTTATCCGGTATTAGATTAGATATATTAGTGGAGGGAACATTATGGAAAAAGAACTCAAGACCATTGGCGTATTGACAAGTGGAGGAGATGCTCCGGGAATGAATGCTGCAATCCGTGCGGTTGTTCGTCGTGGACTGAGCAAAGGACTGAAGATGAAAGGTATCCTGAAAGGATATGACGGATTGCTGAATGAAGAAATTATTGATATGACTGCAAAAGATGTATCTGATATCATCGGTCGTGGTGGTACTATCCTGTATACTGCACGTTGCGCAGAGATGAGAACAGAAGAAGGACAGAAAAAAGCAGCTGATATCTGCAAAAAACACGGTATTGACGGTCTGGTAGTTATCGGTGGTGACGGTTCTTTTGCAGGTGCTCAGAAGCTGGCAAACCTGGGAATCAACGCAGTTGGTATTCCGGGAACCATCGACCTGGATATCGCATGTACAGAGTATACCATCGGTTTTGATACCGCTGTGAATACTGCTATGGAAGCAATCGATAAAGTACGTGATACTTCTACTTCTCATGAGCGTTGCAGTGTCATCGAAGTTATGGGAAGAAATGCAGGTTATCTGGCTTTGTGGTGTGGTATTGCCAACGGTGCAGAAGATATTCTTCTTCCGGAAAAATATGATTACGACGAGCAGAAGCTGATCAACAATATCATCGAAGGAAGAAAACGTGGTAAAAAGCATCACATTATCATCAATGCAGAGGGTATCGGACATTCCAGCAGCATGGCAAAACGTATTGAGGCAGCTACCGGTATTGAAACCCGTGCAACGATTCTGGGTCATATGCAGCGTGGTGGTAATCCGACATGTATCGACCGTGTACATGCTTCTATGATGGGATCTTATGCAGTAGATCTGCTGGCTGAAGGAAAAACAAAACGTGTCGTTGGATACAAAAACGGCGAATATGTGGACTTTGATATCAATGAAGCACTGGCTATGGAAAAAGGTATTTCCGAATATCAGTACGAAGTTGCAAAATCTCTGTCTGCAAACTATTCCAAATAATAAGGCGAGAATAACGGCGGCATACCTTCTGAGTCGGTATGCCGCCTTTTTGCATTGCATGTCAATAATTGGTCCGGTGGACCGGTTTTGACTCGCGGGCAACGAGTCAGAGTCCGTGCTTGCATGGAACTTATATAGAAAACAAAGGAATGGGTATACTATGATAACAAGCAGCAGTAATGCGCAGGTAAAACAGATGATCCAGCTGAATAAGAAAGCCCGGGAGCGCAGAAAACAGGATGTTTTTATTGTGGAAGGTCTGCGGATGTTCAGGGAGGTTCCAAGGGATCGGCTGGTGAAGACATATGTGTCTGAAAACTTTCTGGAGGATCCGGAGCATGAGGCTCTTTTACAGGGGATTCCTTACGAAGTGGTGAAAGATTCGGTGTTTGCACAGATGAGTGATACACTGACACCACAGGGGGTACTCACGGTTGTGCGACAGTATCATTATACTATGGAGGAACTGATGGGTGAGAAGGAACATCCGTTGTTTCTTGTCCTTGAGGATCTTCAGGATCCGGGAAATATGGGGACGATTTTCCGGACAGCGGAGGGAGCCGGGGTGGACGGTATCTTTATGAGCACCAATTGTGTGGATATTTATAATCCCAAAACAATCCGTTCTACTATGGGTTCTGTTTACCGGGTACCTTTTGTGATCGCACCGGATCTTCAGGATGTATTTGCATGGTTCAAAAAGCAGGGGATTCGTTCTTATGCGGCACATCTGAAAGGAAAAGGCTGGTATGATGAGCAATCGTATGTCGGAGGAACCGCATTTTTGATTGGAAATGAGGGAAATGGTCTGACAGATGCAACAGCCGGTCAGGCAGACTGTCTGATCAGGATTCCGATGAAGGGGCAGCTGGAGTCTCTGAATGCCGGGGTGGCAGCAGCTATTCTGATGTATGAGGCATCCAGACAAAGAAGAAAGGAGTATAAATAAAAATGAGTGAGAAGATGGATAAGAAAGCTTTGAAGAAAAAGAAGAAGAAAAAATCCATGGTGATGAAATCGGTGGTTCTGATCCTTTTACTGGTTGTTCTGGCAGTATGTATTTTCTTTCTGGCGAAGACTCTGAAAAAGGATCAGGCGCAGGGAAGTACACAGAAACCGGATACGGAGCAGAGTCAGGATGGCGCAGATGCTACGGATGATACGGAAACAGGAGACGATGCTTCTTCTGACGCACAGGATACGGCAGCACCTGCAACAGATGCAAAAACGACGGCGATGGAGCAGGCCGAGTATCTGGCAGCTACGTATGATTATGATGGTGCGATCGAGACGTTAAATGGCGTGGAGGGTGCAGCTGATGACCCGGAGATCACGGCAAAGATCGCTGAGTATCAGGCAACGAAGGACAGCTGTGTTCCGGTTAACATGGATGAGGTAACTCATATTTTCTATCATTCTCTGATCGTGGATCCGGATCGTGGTTTTGCGGGAGATGACAGTATTGCAGCCGGTTTCAAGCAGTGGATGACTACGGTGGATGAGTTTAATAAGATCACGCAGGCAATGTATGATAACGGATATGTGCTGGTTCGCCTGAGAGACCTGGTGGTCGAGACAACGGATGCGGATGGTACAGTGCATTTTACGCCAAATACGGAACTGAAGCTTCCGGCTGGTAAAAAAGCATTCGTGATGTCGCTGGATGATCTGAGTTATTATCACAGTTACGATGGAAGAGGTATTGCTTCGAAGATCGTGCTGGATGAAAATGGAAAACCTACCTGTGAGTATGTGCAGGCAGATGGAACAACCGTAACGGGCGCTTATGACTGTGTTCCGCTTCTGGATCAGTTTATTGCAGAGCATCCGGATGCATCTTATCACGGTGCAAAGGGTATGATCGCACTGACCGGTTATGATGGAATCCTGGGTTATCGTACGGATATCGCTTATAAGACGCATGAGAATCTGACCGCTGATCAGCAGGCGTGGCTGGATGCACATCCGGACTTTAACTGGGATGACGAGTGTGCTGAGGCAAAGAAGGTGGCAGACGCGATCAAGGATGATGGCTGGGAATTCGCAAGTCATACCTGGGGCCATATCCGGATCGGGGATGCAAGCATGGAGCGGATCCAGACGGATACGCAGAAGTGGCTGGAGTATGTAGCTCCGTTGGTTGGCGGAACGGATACCATTATTTTTGCACATGGACAGGATCTGGCGGACTGGCATGATTATACAACAGATAATGAGAAGTTTAATTATTTGAGCAGTCAGGGCTTCCATTTTTATTGTAATGTGGATTCGAGTCAATATTTCTTACAGATCCGGGATAATTATGTGCGTCAGGGCAGACGGAATCTGGATGGATACCGGCTGTGGAATGATGTTCACGGAGATGTGAACCGGACGAGTGATCTGTTCGATGCGAGCCAGATACTGGATCCGCGGAGAACGGATGTGCCGGCACTGTAAACTATAGAATGTGTTTAATGCCCTGTCGGGAGGGGAAGCTTTCTGGCGGGGCGTTTTTTATTGCGTTGGATATCAATCATTGGTTCAGTGGTTCAATTTTGATTTTGTTGGGTATAACTATTGGCGGGACGGACGAAAGTCCGCACTTACCCGATAAGGACAGACAACCGCTGGCAACGCCGATCTGAGCTAAGTCCTAAGAAGAACTAAGGTGCCAGTTCGCGGAGAGCCGCTCACTGTCAAGTTCTTCTAAGGACTGGATCTCATCTCGGCTAAGGACGCCAGCAAAAGGCTGTCTGTTCTTATCGGGTAAGTGCGGACTTTCTGAGTGTTGGCGGCGGGGGAGGTGGTTGTGTGGGGAAGGTATTGGAAGTGGGGAAGAGATATAACAAACAGATGGCAGGATGAATGATTACCGGCGGGGCGGACGAAAGTTCACGCTTACGCAATAAGGCCAGACAACCGCTGGCAACGCCGATCTGAGCTAAGTCCTAAGAAGAACTAAGGTGCCAGTTCGCGGAGAGCCGCTCACTGTCAAGTTCTTCTAAGGACTGGATCTCATCTCGGCTAAGGACGGCAGCAAAAGGCTGTCTGTCCTTATCGGGTAAGTGCGGACTTTCTGAGTGTTGGCGGCGGGGGAGGTGGTTGTGTGGGGAAGAGATATAACAAACAGATGGCAGGATGAATGATTACTGGTGGGGCGGACGAAAGTTCACGCTTACGCAATAAGACCAGCCAACCGCTGGCAACGCCGATCTGAGCTAAGTCCTAAGAAGAACTAAGGTGCCAGTTCGCGGAGAGCCGCTCACTGTCAAGTTCTTCTAAGGACTGGATCTCATCTCGGCTAAGGACGCCAGCAAAAGGCTGTCTGTCCTTATTGCGTAAGCGTGAACTTTCTGAGTGTTGGTCACGGAAAGGGTTGTGTGGGGACCATATCGGCAATGATAAGGTGACAATAGGGTATAAAAGTAAGGCAGGTGTAGTGGAGATGTAAGTACTCAGCAGAAGGAGGCGGGCACCAGGGGTGGGCAACACTGTGTGGGCGGTTAGGGCAAGCTTTAAGATCCGACGTTTACGTAGGCTTTCGCGAGGGTCAGCTGACCCTCGTGAATTATAGCCGAAGTTAGCGGCTAGCTTAAAGTTGTCCTGCCCACGTTGCCACTCCTGGTGCCCGCCTCCTTCTGCGTCCGTCTTGAACAACTTCCATATATTGCAAACATATGTACACTTTAATCACATTTCATCATAATGCACAATTCTACATTCCATCTCAAATATCGACTCCAAAGCCCACAATCCCTAAAAATTTTCAGAAAATTCCACGAAATTCACCGAAATGTTCCTGTTGACAAGAAAAGTTAAATTTGTTACAATCACACCGTAACAAATCGTAACAAATTTGTAACAAATCGTAAAAAGAACGAAATCAACAGGAGGTAATTCAAGTGAATAAATTATGGAAAGCAGCAGGGATCCTGGGAGGTGTGCTGGTCGTTACAGCGGGATCAGGAACACTGGTACTTGCCGATGAGACATCCACAGAAGTTACAGATGATAATTCCGGGAGTTCGGTTCTCGATACGGATGAATGGGCGCAGAAAGCAGCTGCGAATGTAACCGACTATGCCAATATCCGTCAGGAAGGTTCGAAGGAGAGTGAACGTGTAGGGGTACTGCCGAAGGGGGCAGCGGCACAGGTGATAGAACAGCAGGGAGACTGGACGAAGATCACGTCAGGATCTGTAGAAGGATATGTGAAATCAGACCTTCTTGTATTTGGCGAAGAAGCAAAACATCTTTATAAGGAATCCTACGGCAGTCAGGGAACTGTGACAGCAAGTTCTCTCCGGGTACGCAAAGAGCCGTCTATGGATGCCGGTCAGATAGGAAGTATGAAACAGGGAAGCCGGGTAGAGATTCTGGGCCAGGAGGGAGACTGGTATCAGGTGTCATGTGGGGAAGATTCGGCTTATATGTTTGCGGAGTATATTCAGATAGAAGAAACTACAGCACTCAGTGTTGCGGAATATGAGACACAGAAGAAAGAAAAAGAACAGGCTGTGCAGCAGGTCAGCCAGACAGGAGCATCCATGTCTGCATCTGACAGTGAACTGGCGCTTTTGGCAGCAATTATTCAGTGTGAGGCAGGGGGAGAAAGCCACACAGGAAAAGTTGCCGTAGGAGCGGTTATCATGAACAGGGTAAGAAGCAGTCAGTTTCCGAACAGCATTACAGAAGTTGTCTACCAGAGTGGGCAGTTTTCTCCGGTAGCCAGCGGAATCCTTTCTTCTGTATTGAGCCAGGGAGCAAGAAGTGATTGTTATCAGGCAGCGCAGGAAGCACTTGCAGGATCCAATCCGATCGGAAGCGCACTGTATTTTAACAGTGGAAGCGGTCGTGGACAGCAGATTGGAAATCAGCATTTTTATTAAAAGTCAGCAGAAGAAAATGCCATCACCGAAGGTGGTTTTGAAGGCACTTTGGTTCATAACTGTGAAGGTACTGAACAGTTACTGATTAATTTAAGATAAGAAGGGAAAGCACCCCGTGCACCTGAAATGTAAGAACTAATTTAAAAAAATCTTACAATTTCAGAAGGCACGGGGTATTTCATTGCGTTTTCAGACAAAATATTGTATGATGGAAGAACCATAGAGAAAAGCACGCAGCGGATAATCAAAGTTATATTTTTCGGCTGCAGGGAATATGCAAGGATATGGAACATGTTTCTGAACAGAGGATAAAGAAGGAACATGCGTAACATACCAGAGGAAAGGGGGAGGAATATGGATGCGATTCTATGGCTGGCAGCAGTTGTTGTATTGCTGGTGATTGAAATTGCCACGCTGGGACTTACAACGATCTGGTTTGCCGGGGGTGCACTGATTGCCGGGATAGCAGCGGTAGCCGGTGCCGGAAGAGTAGTACAGTTTGTTTTGTTTCTGATTGTCTCACTGATCCTGCTGATTTTTACAAGACCGATTGCCATGCGATACCTGAATACCAATCGAACCCGTACCAATGCGGAAAGCCTGATTGGCAAGGAGGCGGTGGTAACACAGACGATAGAAAATCTGAAGAACCAGGGGCAGGTTATCGTCGGTGGTATCGAATGGACAGCACGGACCGATGATAATGAAAAAATGATTGAAAAAGATACGGTCGTGGAGATCGAACGTATCGAAGGTGTAAAACTGATTGTGAAAAAGAAAGGATAACAGGTAAGAAAAATGGGTGGACTTATATTTCTGATTTTGATTTTAGTGTTAGTGGTTGTCATTGTAACATCCTGTATCAAAGTAGTTCCACAGGCAAGAGCTTATGTCATTGAGCGTCTGGGACTGTATCAGGGAACCTGGGAGCCGGGATTACATTTTAAGGTTCCGGTGATTGACCGTGTGGCAAAGAGGGTAAATTTAAAAGAGCAGGTAGTAGATTTCCCACCGCAGCCGGTAATCACAAAAGATAATGTAACGATGAGAATCGATACGGTCGTATTTTACCAGATCACGGATTCCAAATCCTATACTTATAATGTAGAAAATCCAATCATGGCGATTGAAAATCTGACAGCGACCACATTGAGAAATATCATCGGTGATATGGAACTGGATGAGACGCTGACTTCCCGTGAAGTGATCAATACCAAGATGCGTGCGGCACTGGACATTGCCACAGATCCGTGGGGAATCAAAGTCAACCGTGTGGAACTGAAAAATATCATGCCTCCGGCAGCTATTCAGGAAGCCATGGAGAAACAGATGAAAGCAGAGCGTGAACGAAGAGAAGCGATCCTGATCGCAGAAGGTGAGAAAAAATCTACCGTTCTGGTAGCAGAAGGTAAGAAGGAATCTGCGATTCTTGAAGCAGAGGCGGAAAAACAGGCAGCCATTCTTCGGGCAGAAGCAGAGAAAGAAAAGATGATCCGTGAGGCAGAAGGTGAGGCGGAAGCGATCCTGAAAGTGCAGCAGGCGAATGCAGATGGTATCCGTTTCCTTAAAGAGGCCGGTGCAGACGAATCCGTTCTGACACTGAAGAGTCTGGAAGCACTGAAAGATATGGCAGAAGGTAAAGCAACCAAGATTATTGTACCGTCTGATCTGCAGGGGCTGGCCGGACTGGCAACTTCACTGAAAGAGATTATGACAGATAAAAATATTGAGAAAAAATAAATGATTTATAAAATGAGGGGTAATGTTCTTCGGGGAGACCTGAGGGCGTTGCCCCTGATTTCTATTATGGAGGAATAAACAGAAAAGCACAGGAAATGAAATATTATGAGAGGATGCTGTATATAAAACAAAGATAGCAGTAGATGGTAAGAGGAGAACAGGAGGTGTGAATATGTTGACACCGGTAATTGATATCAGCAAAGAATACGGGCTGGTTCTGGAAGGAGGAGGTGCCAAGGGCGCATATCAGATCGGAGCCTGGAAGGCACTGAAAGAAGCAGGGGTAAAGATCAATGCTGTGGCAGGAACAAGTGTCGGAGCATTGAATGGCGCGCTGATCTGTATGGATGAACTGGAGATGGCGCAACAGATGTGGAGTAATCTGACCTATTCTCAGGTGATGGATGTGGATGACACAAGGATGGAGCAACTCATGGAAGGGGAGGCACCTTTCTGGGGGGCTGTAAAAGATGCGTTCCGTCATATGAGTGAGGGTGGCGTAGATGTGACACCGTTAAAAGACATGCTGGATAAAGTGGTGGACGAAGAAAAAATCAGAAATTCATCCATTGATATTTTTATCAAAACATTCAGCGTGGATGCCATGAAAGAACTGGATATTGATCTGAAACAGGTAGAACCGGGACTGATGAAAGATTTTCTGCTGGCGAGTGCTTATATTTTCCCGTTATTTAAGAATGAAAAACTTCATGGAAAAACGTATATTGACGGAGGGGCGATCAATAATGTGCCGCTGGACTCTCTTGTGGATCGAGGGTATGAGAATATTATCGTGCTCCGGATCTTCGGAATCGGAAGGGAAAAAAGGGTAAAGATTCCGGAAGAAACCAATATCCTGACCATTGAACCGAGAGTGGATCTGGGAAATATTATCGACTTTAACCATAAAAAGAGTGTCCGGAACATGAAAATCGGATATTACGATGCGAAAAGAATGGTCTACGGGCTGAAAGGAAAGATTTACTATATTGAAGAAAATCAGGAAGAATGTTATTATTTAAAGCAGTTGGTGCAGATTCCGGAGAGCAGTCTGGAGAAACTGTGCCGGTGGCATCACTTCAAAGGGAGTGCAGAAACCCGTTACAGAAGCCTGACGGAACTGATCCTGCCGGGAACGGCTCTGGAATTAAAGCTTTCCAGAGAGTGGAATTATAAGGAACTGTATCTGGCGGCACTGGAAGCCACGGCGAAACTGTGCCGGGTATCGAAGTACCAGATTTATACCGTAGAAGGACTTGTGGAAAAGATACAGGAAAAGCTGGACCGTATGCCACAGGAAGAACGGGAAAAACTTCCGGCATTTACCGCATTTTTCGAAACGTGTGAAGTATGACGAATGTTTTAGAAGAAAATAGGGTGGATACCGGGAAATGAATTTACAGAAAGAGGAGGAATTATCATGAATTTAAAAGGACGTCATTTTCTGACATTAAAAGATTATACACCGGAAGAAATAGCATATCTGCTGGAACTGTCTGCAGATCTGAAGAAGAAAAAGAAAGAAGGAGTTCTGACAGACACGCTGCGCGGGAAAAATGTAGCACTGATTTTCGAAAAGACCAGTACCAGAACCCGCTGTTCTTTTGAAGTGGCGGCACATGACCTGGGCATGGGAACCACCTATCTGGATCCGAAGGGATCCCAGATCGGTAAAAAAGAAAGCATCGCGGATACAGCAAAGGTCCTGGGCAGCATGTACGAAGGAATTGAATATCGTGGCTTTGGGCAGGAAATCGTGGAAGAACTGGCGAAATATGCAGGAGTTCCGGTATGGAACGGTCTGACCAACGAATATCATCCGACCCAGATGCTGGCGGATATGCTGACCATTCAGGAAAACTTCGGAAGACTTAAAGGCATCAAACTGGTCTATATGGGTGATGCAAGATATAATATGGGAAATTCTTACATGATTGCCTGCGCGAAGATGGGCATGGATTTTGTGGCATGTGCACCGAAAAAGTATTTCCCGAATAAAGAACTGGTAGCTCAGTGTCAGGAGTATGCAAAAGCATCCGGTGCCACCATCACTCTGACAGAAGATGTGATGGAGGGAACAAAAGATGCAGATGTCATCTGTACCGATGTATGGGTATCCATGGGTGAGCCGGACGAAGTATGGGCGGAGAGAATCAAAGATCTTTCTCCATATAAAGTAACGAAGGAGGTTATGGCAAACGGTAAGAAAGAAGCAATCTTCCTGCACTGTCTGCCATCTTTCCACGATCTGAATACCGGTATCGGCAAAGAGATGGGAGAACGTTTTGGCCTGAAGGATATGGAAGTTACCGATGAAGTCTTCCAGTCGGAACAGTCCAAAGTTTTCCAGGAGGCGGAAAACCGTATGCATACCATCAAAGCGGTGATGGCGGCAACTCTGGGGGCATAATCCATGGAGTCAACAAAGACCAGAATCTTAAAAAAACTGCTGGAGACGGATGGCTATCTGTCAGGTCAGGAGTTGTGTGAACAGCTGGGAGTTTCCAGAACTGCGGTGTGGAAATACATGAAACAGCTGAAAGAAGAAGGCTATGAGATCGAGGCGGTACAGAATAAGGGATATTGTCTGAAAGATGTGCCGGATGTGCTGGGCGAGAGTGAGATCAAGAGCCGTCTGCATACCCGTTGGGCGGGCCAGACGCTGTATTATTATGATGAGATTGATTCTACCAATACCCAGATCAAGCGGCTGGCAGAGGAAGATGCGCCCCATGGAACCCTCGCGGTGGCGGATTATCAGAGTAGAGGAAAAGGGCGGCGTGGACGAGCCTGGGATTCTCCTCACGGAAGTGCTATTTATATGTCAATCCTGTTTCGCCCGGAGATCCGGCCGGATCGGGCTTCGATGCTGACCCTGGTGATCGGACTTTCCGTGACCCAGGCGATCCGGAGTAATCTGGGTCTGCAGGCACAGATCAAATGGCCGAACGATGTGGTACTGAACGGGAAAAAATTAGTAGGAATTTTGACGGAAATGAGCGCGCAGATGAACTATATTGAATATCTGGTGACAGGAATCGGAATCAATGCCAATCTGCGGGAATTTCCGGAGGAGCTGGAAGATAAAGCTACGTCTCTGCAAAAAGAGATCGGGCATAAAGTCAACCGTTCTGCACTGATCGCAGAATGTATGGAAAAAATAGAAGAAAATTATGAGATATTTGTAAAGACACAGGATCTGAGCGGACTGATGGCTGCCTATCAGGAAGCGCTGGTCAATCAGGATCAGCAGGTGCGTGTACTGGAACCGGGACATGAATACACCGGTGTGGCGAGAGGAATCAACGCCATGGGTGAGCTTCTGGTAGAAAAAGAAGACGGAACCATCACCGAGGTTTATGCGGGAGAGGTATCTGTCCGTGGTCTTTACGGATATGTATAGGAGGAAAGATGTACGCAGATCGAATCGTTTTATGTGGTGCCAGTGCCTACGAACAGAAATATTATTTTAATCCGGATTTTGACGCCCTGCCACAGCAGGTAAAAGAAGAACTGCAGATTCTCTGTGTGATGTATACCGAGGAGATTGGCGGTATCCTGACACTGGAATTCGATGAGGACGGAAACCTGGAATTCAAGACAGAAGCGCTGGATGCGGATGCGATGTATGATGAGATTGGCAGCGTACTGCGCATCAAACAGATCCGGAAAGAAAAACAGGAGCTGCTGGCATCTCTGGAGATGTATTACCGGGTATTCTTTCTTGGGGAAGAGATGGAAGACGGGGAGGAAGGATGAAACTTCAGATTGGAAATGTAACATTACCGAACCCAGTGGTTCTGGCTCCGATGGCAGGTGTGACAGACCTGCCATTTCGTCTCCTGTGCAAAGAACAGGGTGCAGGACTTTTGTGTATGGAGATGGTCAGTGCCAAGGCCATTTATTATAAGAATAAGAATACACAGGAGCTGATGCGGATCCTGCCGGAAGAGCGGCCGGTATCCTTGCAGCTTTTCGGCTCAGACCCGGAGATCATGAGTGAGATGGCAAAACAGATCGAAGAAAAGCCGTTTGATATTTTGGATGTCAACATGGGATGCCCAGTGCCGAAAGTGGTTAATAATGGTGAGGGATCCGCACTGATGAAAAATCCGAAACTGGTCCGTGAGATAGTAACGGCGATGGCAAAAGCGATTAAGAAGCCGTTGACGGTAAAGATACGAAAAGGATTTGACGATGATCATGTGAATGCGGTGGAGATCGCAAAGATCATCGAGGACAGTGGTGCAGCCGCGATTGCGGTTCACGGCCGGACACGACAGCAGTTTTATTCCGGAAAGGCAGACTGGGAAATCATCCGAAAAGTAAAAGAAGCTGTGTCCATTCCGGTGATCGGAAATGGAGATGTGGATTCACCACAGAAAGCAAAAGCACTTCTGGAAGAAACCGGATGTGATGGTGTGATGATCGGTCGTGCCGCGCAGGGGAATCCATGGATCTTTGCACAGACGGCAGAATATCTGGAACACGGCACAGTACCGAAGAAACCGGAGCTTTCTGAAGTGAAGGAGATGATTCGGCGCCATGCCGGTCTGCAGATGAAGTATAAGAGCGAGCTTACCGCGATGCGTGAGATGCGAAAACATGTGGCGTGGTATACGGCAGGGTATCCACATTCGGCACAGCTTCGGGCAGCAGTGAATGAAGTACAGAGCATGGAAGAACTGGAACAGTTGCTGGAAGGGTGGAACTGATCAGGATCATAAGTTTGTGTAGTGCGAAACGTGTCAGTGAGAACGGAGTGATCAGTAACACAAGGGGAGAATCAGCAGACGAAAACTTCCGGAATGGTTGACATTTTCACGCGTTTCCTTTATAATACTGTGATTGCACAAGGGAGAAAAACAAGTTCTTCAAGTACCGGAAAGCACAGAATCCATAGTGAAGTGAAGGTGAATGGAAGTTTCTGGTATGCAATGTAAAAACGTGTAATATCTATAAATAAGGGACATAATCTAACGCAGAAAATAAAATAGAAATAAAGAGTGATCATACCGTGTCAGATGATCACGGAAAGAAAGGAAACGTAGAAACATGGAAGCAAAGAAAAACTTACTCACATATGCCGGACTGAAAAAACTGGAAGATGAATTACATGACCTGAAGGTTGTAAAAAGAAAAGAAGTAGCAGAAAAGATCAAGGAAGCCAGAGAACAGGGAGACCTTTCCGAGAATGCAGAGTACGATGCAGCAAAAGATGAACAGAGAGATATCGAACTTCGTATTGAAGAGATTGAGAAGATCCTGAAAAATGCAGAAGTTGTTGTGGAAGATGAAGTTGACGAAGGCAAGATCAACGTTGGCTGTAAAGTAAAAGTTCTGGATATGGAATATGATGAAGAGATGGATTTTCAGCTGGTTGGTTCCACGGAAGCAAACAGCCTGCAGGGAAAAATCTCCAATGAATCTCCTGTTGGAAAAGCTCTGATCGGAGCAAAACAGGGTGATGTGGTAGATGTAGAACTGGCTGACGGCGAAGTTATGCAGTATAAAGTATTGAAAATCGAGAGAAATATCTAAGTAACAGGCAATATAAGTAACTATCAGCAAAAGACCAGAAGCGCTGTTTTCAGAATGGGAGACAGACGCATCGCAGCGAAAAAGAAGGAGTGAAAAAGGTGGCAGAGCAGAAGAAGCAGGAGCAGGATACGAATCAGTTATTAAAGGTGCGCCGTGAGAAACTGGCAGAACTGCAGGCAAACGGCAAAGACCCGTTCCAGATTACCAAATTTAACCAGACACATCATTCCCTTGAGGTAAAAGAGATTTATGAAGCGCATGAAGCGGAACTTCTCAAAGACCATAAGGAACCGGAAGTAGAAGGTCTGGATGAAGAACAGAAAAAAGAAGTTCTGAAGAAAGACTATGAAGAAAGAAGAAGCATCATGGATGCAAACCCGATTCATGTAGCCGTAGCAGGCCGTATGATGTTCAAGAGAGTGATGGGAAAAGCTTCTTTCTGTAATATCCAGGATCTGCAGGGAAATATTCAGGTATACGTGGCAAGAGATGCCATCGGCACCGACTCCTACGCAGACTTTAAAAAATCTGATATTGGCGATATTTTCGGTCTGGAAGGATTTGCTTTCAGAACAAGAACCGGTGAGATTTCTATCCATGCAGAGAAAATGACGCTGTTATCCAAGAGTTTACAGATCCTTCCGGAAAAATTCCATGGTCTGACCGATACGGATACCCGTTATCGTCAGAGATATGTAGATCTGATCATGAACCAGGAAAGCAAGAAAGTCTTTATCAAACGTTCTCAGATCCTCAAAGAGATCCGTAACTTCCTTTCCGGCCGTGACTTCATGGAAGTAGAGACTCCGATGCTGGTTGCAAATGCAGGTGGTGCTGCGGCAAGACCGTTCGAGACACATTACAATGCACTGAACGAAGATGTAAAACTGCGTATTTCTCTGGAACTGTACCTGAAGAGACTGATTGTTGGTGGTCTGGAGAGAGTCTTCGAGATTGGACGAGTATTCCGTAATGAAGGTGTGGACACCCGTCATAACCCGGAATTCACCCTGATGGAGTTGTATCAGGCTTATACTGATTATGAAGGTATGATGGAACTGACCGAGTCCATGTTCCGTTATCTGGCAGAAAAAGTCTGCGGTTCTACAAAGATTTCTTACAACGGTATCGAGATCGATCTCGGAAAACCGTTTGAACGTCTGACCATGAACGATGCCATCAAAAAATATGCAGGTATCGATTTCGACCAGGTTGCAGATGATGAAGCTGCAAAAAAACTGGCAGAAGAACATCATATCGCATACGAAGAGCGCCACAAAAAAGGCGATATCATCAACCTGTTCTTCGAAGAGTTCTGCGAGAAAGAACTGATCCAGCCGACCTTTATCATGGATCATCCGATCGAGATCTCACCGCTGACCAAGAAGAAACCTTCCGATCCTACCAAGGTAGAACGTTTCGAGCTGTTTATCAACACATGGGAAATGTGTAATGCATACTCCGAGTTGAACGATCCGATCGATCAGCGCGAACGTTTTGCAGCACAGGAAGAAGCATTTGCAGCAGGTGATGATGAAGCCAACCATACAGATGAAGACTTCCTGAACGCTCTGGAGATCGGTATGCCTCCGACAGGTGGTATCGGATACGGTATCGACCGTCTGGTTATGTTGCTGACAGACAGCCAGGCCATCAGAGATGTGCTTCTGTTCCCGACCATGAAGTCACTGGACGCTGACAAGAAAGCTTCCAAGACTTCTGAAGCAGCTCCGGCAGAGGCTGAAAAACCGGTTGAAAAGATTGATTTTTCTAAGGTAAAAGTCGAGCCATTGTTTGAAGAAATGGTTGATTTTGATACATTCAGCAAGTCAGATTTCCGTGCAGTAAAGGTTAAAGAGTGTGTTGCAGTACCGAAGTCAAAGAAACTGTTACAGTTTACTCTTGATGACGGAACAGGCACAGACAGAACCATTTTAAGCGGTATTCATAGCTTTTATGAGCCGGAAGAACTGGTTGGAAAGACTCTTATTGCTATCACAAATCTTCCACCGAGAGCTATGATGGGCATTGACTCTTGCGGTATGCTCCTCAGTGCTATTCATGAAGAAGAAGGCGAAGAAAAGCTTCATCTTCTGATGGTTGATGACCACATTCCGGCAGGTGCAAAGCTCTATTAAGATGATGTAAAGATGTACCGTTTTACCGAATAGACGGGACGTACTTCATTTGATAAAAAAACTAAAAAAACAGCGATTTACATCAAACTTACATCATTTGATGCAGAAATCGGTGCAAGCAAGAAAAAATCGCATAATTAGTGCAATGAGTGGGCAATTCCAATCGGAGTTGCCCATTTTTAAAAATGAATGGAAATGCAAATCAGGAATTGGTAAAGGAGAATAAACATATGCAAGATATAAAAAATGAAGAATATGTTACATGCCCTCGTTGCGAGAAAGAAGTCTATAAGGACGCAATAACTTGTCCGTTTTGCAACTTTGGTATTATGGTATGAAGCGAGGTAGTGGATATCGAAAAAGATCCATTTAAGGAATATTTGCGGGAGTCTGAACCGGATAAAGCTCATAAGGGTTATGCTTGGAGTACGGCAATCGGACTTCAGGCGGTGGACGGACTCAAACCATCTAAATATTTGATTGATACTGCTATTCAGAATATTGAAGGCAAAATCACGATGAAAGAAGCACAGAGCCTTATCGACAGCTATTATGAGAGATTAAAACACGGGATGTTGTCAAAGGCACGATTAAGACACTGGACAAAGCGGCGGTAGCCGGGGAGCGTATGAAGCAGGCGTATGTCCGCACGAAGGACAAAGCCGAGCATGGCGTGTACGCTGCGGAGAGCGCACCGGAAGAATACGCGGCGGATCGTGTTTCAGGCGGTGTGGAAACCGCCGCTTATGAGGCTGCCCACCAGCTTGATAAGCGGTGAAAACCACAAAGGACAATGTTGCCGCTGTCCGGGAGCAGATGGAACAGACAAAGGCTGACCAGCCGAAAAGAGCAGCGCAAAAACAGGCGGAGAAAACGGCAAAGCAAAAGGCCGCCAATGCCGCCCATTCACCGGAGCCGGTTTCTACTTCAACCGGTTCCGGTGATACTGCCAGACTGTCGATCAGGTCAACAAACAGAAAACCCTCGGCAATCAAAACCGCAGACCGGGGCCGCAAAGGTATCAGGCAGACGGCAAAATCCACCGGAAAAGCCACGGTAAAATCCGCAAAGGGTACGGTCAAAACGACCCAACGTTCCATCAAGACGGCGGAACAGACAGCCCGCACCACCGTGAAAACCACCCAGGTCACGGCACAGGCGGCACAAAAATCCGCCCAGACCGCTGCAAAAGCCTCTTACCGGGCGGCGCAGGCGGCAAAGGCCGCAGCCAGAAAAAGCGCAGAAGCCGCGAAAGCCACGGCCAAAGCCACTGTCTCCGCAGTTAAGGCGATCATCGCCGGTACAAAGGCGCTGATTACCGCTCTGTTGGCTGGGGGCTGGATTGCCGTGGTGATTATCCTGATCATTGTGTTGCTGGGCTGTGCGGTTTCCCTGTTCGGCGGCGGGAGCAGCAGTAATTCCTATACCCCTGTCAGCGCCGAGGTGGAAGCCTACGAACCTTTGATCCGGCAATATGCCGCGCAGCACGGTATCCCCGAATATGTGGAGCTGATCAAAGCGGTCATGATGCAGGAATCCGGAGGCCGGGGGAATGACCCCATGCAGGCGTCAGAGTGCGGCTATAACACCCGCTATCCTAACAGCCCCAACGGGATCACCGACCCGGAATATTCCATTGACGTGGGCATCCAGAATCTGGCCGCCTGCCTCAGCGCCGCCGAGGTGGAAAATCCCATTGACATGGAGCATATCAAGCTGGCATTGCTTACTTGCTTTTCTTCTGATATTCGTATACAATGTACTCTGTGAGATTTTATTTGTGCGGAGGTGCGATATGGGCGGGATAAAAGGCTATATCTCCATACGGGAAGCGTCCTACCGCTGGGGCGTATCAGAGCGGCGGGTCAATCAATACTGTGCCGATGGGCGCATCCCCGGCGCGTCCCGCTTTGGACGATCCTGGGCAATCCCGGAGGACGCCAAAAAGCCGGCTGACCCGCGCATAGAAAAACGCGGAGGGAGGCGGCAGACATGATTTCCGATGAAATATTATACCGGCGTTATCTGGACGGCGAGGACAAGGCCGCCGACACGCTGGTTGAAAAATACGGCGATGCGCTGACGCTCTACATAAACGGCTATCTGAAAGACATTCACGAGGCCGAGGACTTGATGATCGAAGCCTTTTCCCAGCTCTTTGCAAAGGAACGCCCGATTGAGGACGAGGGCAGCTTTAAGGCGTATTTATACAAAACCGCCCGCAACCTTGCCCTGCGGCACAAGCAGAAACACCGGCTCCGCTTCCTGCGCTTCGACGAGCTGACCTTTGAACCCAAAAGCGACACGCTGGCCGATACGGAGCTTCTTCGCAGCGAGCGTGACCGGCAGCTTTACGCCGCAATGGAAAAGCTGAAGGCAGAGTACCGGGAAGCCCTGTACCTTGTCTACTTTGAGAATATGAGCTACCGGGACGCGGCGGCGGTTATGGCGCAGACCGAGAAGCAGATTTCCAATCTGGTTTATCGGGGGAAGCAAAGCCTCAAAACGATTTTAGAGCAGGAGGGATTTACCTATGCGGACGAATGAGGAACGAACCCGTCTGATTCACAAACGGACGGCAGAAATAAAACGGGAAAATCAGAAAAAGAAACAGCGTCGGCTGGACGCGGCCTGCATAGCGGCCTGTCTGCTGCTGGTGGTCGGCATCGGCGCGTGGATGCCCGGCCTGATGGCGGGTGTCTCCGAAAGCGGCGTAAGCCATGCTTCGGGCGCGGCAAGCCTTGTGGGAAGCCATGCGGCGCTGGGCTATATCCTGATGGGACTTCTGGCCTTTTTGCTGGGCGTGTGCGTGACGGTGCTTTTGTACCGTCTGCGCCGCAGGAAGGAACGCAGGCAGCGGGAGGACAGGGACGATGAACTTTGAAATCATTGACAATCTTTTTCAGGTGACGGTCCTGGCCTGCGCCGTGCTGGTGGCTGTGGTTCACCTGTTCCGGCACAAAGACCGCCGCTGCCTGATCCTCGCCCTTGCTTATGCCTGCTTTTTCATGGGAACGCTGTATTATGTGCTGCACCTCGCTATCACCGGCGACACTCCGCATGTGTTCTATGTGGCGGAAATATCATGGATCGCATCGTGGTTTTTCTTCCTTTCGCTCCAAATTATGCGGACGGAGGGCATGAAACTTTGCGTTTTGCCCGTCCCCGCTGTATGTGCGGGTCTGATTGCGGCGTCTATCCTGATCTTCCGGTTCATGGCGTCCTATCTGGTGTCGGGGCTGTTCGCGGTTCCGGTGAGTGCAGTTGCGTATCTGTCCCTGTTCCGGCTGCAAAGAGGTACGGCGCACTGGCGGACGGATGTCTGCTTTGCCGTCTGCACCGCGCTGCAGGTGGGCCTCTTTTTTGTGTCTGCGTTCATGGAGGATTTTACAAGGTTCAATCTCTACTTCGCCGTGGACATTATGCTGACGCTCTCCCTTGTGGCGCTGCTGATCCTTAATTTGCGGGAGGTGGCGGAGAAATGACCTATATCGAAAATATCTTTATCTGTCTTGCCATTCCGCTGATTTTGTCCCTGTTCTTCACGAAAGGCCGCGCCCGCAGCTTTACGCTGTTTCTCACCGTCGGCATGGGCGTTTGTCTGCTGGGTGCCTACGTCAGCAGCTTTTTCATGGGGTATTACGGCGTGGATACCACAGTTGCCGCCATTGAGATCACGCCGGTCTGCGAGGAAGTGATGAAGCTGCTGCCGCTGCTGTTCTACTTTCTGATCTTCGAGCCGGAGCCAAAAGAGCTGCCGTCTGCGGCCATCGCTATTGCCGTGGGCTTTGCCACCTTTGAAAACGTGTGTTACCTGACGGAGAACGGTGCGGAGGACTTTACCTTTCTGCTCATTCGCGGGATCTCCGCCGGTGCGATTCACATCCTCTGTGGGATTTTGACGGGCTTTGGTATTTCCTATGTGTTCCGACGCCGCTGGCTGGCGCTGACCGGCACGGCGGGCATCCTCGGAGCCTGCACCGGCTTTCACGCCATCTATAACCTGCTCATTACGGCGGACAGCCCGTGGAACATGACGGGCTACCTGTTCCCGTCGCTGCTGATCGCCTGTCTGTTCGTGGTAAAGCGGTCCTTGCCAAACCTGAATATTCATTTGAAATAATACGCTGACTGGCGCATGGAGCCGTCCCAAATCGGGGCGGCTCCAATTTTTTTTGAAAATTTTTTTGAAAAAATTTTGATTTTGGGTGAGAGGATTTCTGATTTTTTGTATTTAGGATAGAAGAGGGGTGCAAAAGACGCCCCGATGACGAAACGCGAAAGGAGGTTTTGATTATGACCGGTAGGACGGAAATCCGGGTGCGGGAGATCCGCCGCAGGACGCGGCGGTACAGGCGGCGGCGTGAAAACCGTGAGCTTTTTTCTCTTACAGCGTTTGGCCTGTTTCTCCTTGCCGGTATCAGTGTTCTCCTGCATGGCGTACAGGCGCCGGGCGTCTCCGCTGTGGCGGAGGGCTACGGCTCGGTGCTGCTGCGGGAGGATGCGGGCGCGTACATCGTGGTCGGCATCGCCGCCTTTGTGGTAGGCGTGACACTGACCGTGATCTGCATCCGGCTCAAAAAGAAAAAAACAAACCGCACGGAAGATGCGGGAGAAAGTGAGGAGCAAACATGAAAAAACGAATACTCAGCATCCTGCTGATCTGCTGCATGGTGCTGACAATGCTGCCCGCAATGGCCCTTGCCGAAGAAAGCGGGCAGACAGGCGGCGGCGTTACCGCAAGCGGCCTGTGTGAACACCACCCGGCGCATGATGACGAGTGCGGCTATACCGAGGGGACGGCAGGGACGCCGTGCAGCCATGAGCATACGGACGATTGCTATACGGAAGTAACCGACTGTGTCCATGAGCATACGGAGGACTGCTACCCCCAGAACAGCGTATCAGGCAACAATGCTACCTCGTCCAATGCGGACGAGCCTACCGAGTGTACCCATGTGTGCAGCGAGGAAAGCGGCTGTATCACAAAGCAATTAAACTGCCAGCATGAGCATGACGAGGACTGCGGCTATACCCCTGCCACGGCGGGAACGCCCTGCGGCTACGTCTGCGAGATATGCGGCGCAGAGGATAATTCGGCGGAAGCTATGACCGTAGAGCGCGTACAGGCCATGATCGATGCGCTTCCCGACGCGGAGGAAATCACGGAGGACAACGCGGAGGAAGTGACGGCCCAACTGGAAGCCATCGACGAGGCAAAGGCGGAGCTGACGGACGAGGAAATCGACGAGCTGGACATTACCCGCTACATGGCGGCGGCTGCCGCGCTGGGTTCGCTTGCCGCGCCTATGCTGCTGGCAAATGCTGCGCCTGCCGAGCAATTCAACCTCACCCCCGGCGGAACATACTGGTTTGACCTCTCCGGTGAAACTATTCCCGGCACGGTAAACAGCTCAGTGCCGGACACCACCCTGCACTATGTTGCATTTACCTACGCCGGAACGGTGGAGGCCTATAAGCTCACATCGGAAATGCAAACTACGGAGGACTACGCAACGCAGAACAAATACCCCCACAGCCTGTTTGTGGCGGATTATGCCGTGACGCACACCGTAAGCTGGTATACACTGAAAACCGCCGGCCTGATTTTCGGGAGGCGCTATACCGGCGGCAGCGTGGACTATACCCTGCGTGCGCCGTCTGGTGGAAGTCGGTCTACCGGTTCAGGCGATTCAGAGCGCGGTACGCCCCAAAGCAATGAGTGGGACGCGGTGCTGGACAAGAACAGCGGCTACATCAAAAACTGGAACAGCATGTTATCGTGGGGACAGGACTCAGACTCAGCATGGGGCGGGGGGTATCGTGTGACTCGTGGGTGGAATTCGGCCCGCTTCTGGATTCTCCGCGGTACTGCGTACCAGTACGCGAGCGTCGGTTTCCGCCCCGTCCTTGAAGTCCTGAACACTGACGCACTGGGCTCTGACGGACTGAAAGCAGTTACGCTTGATTTGAACGGCGGCAAGCTGGGCGGCAGCACAGATAATATTCAAATTATTGTCAAGAACGGCGCGGCCTTTACCGCTCCTGCGTCCGACGGTCTGACCCGTCCCGACGGCGACACAGGTAGCTTCTTCATCTGGAAGGGCAGCAACGGCAACCTTTACGCCCCCGGCGACAGCGTTCCGGCAGGCGTTACCCTGCTGACAGCCAAGTGGGTAAATAGCGTATCTAGCGTATCCACTGAGGATGAATTAAGAGAAGCCCTTGATGCAGGTGAAACCTCCATCAAGCTGGTTGGCGACATCAATCTTTCAAGCACACTTGACCTGACTGATAAAAATATTACTCTTGACCTCAACGGTTATGTTCTCACAGGTAACATTCAGTTAGCTGATAGCTCTGCGTTGCCGGATTCAATACTCACTCTTATTGACAGCAATCCAACCGCAACTCATGCAGACAGCTCTCTGCCGGCAGGCGGTGTGGTAAAAGGTAATATCACTCTGACCCGCGGAAACGGCAGAGTAAGCCACCTTTACGCCAACGGAGGTACTGTAACAGGGCAGACATCCCTGCCCAGTTATGCCGGCGGAATTTTCTGCACAAGCGATACCCCGACAGCCTTTACAGGTTATGTCGGCAATTACGGCGAAATCCACGGCGGTATATTCTACGCCGGTATCAACGAGAGTTGTATTAAAGAAAACACCGTGACATTTATGAACGGCGACAGCCGCTACGCACTTGAGGTTGTGGCAAGCGGTAATAAGGTGGTCGCACCTGTCTCTACGCCGCTTAAAGCCGGATATGACTTTGTAGGCTGGTACAACGGTGATACCAAATACGAGTTCAACCAAACGATCACAAGTGACATCACACTGACGGCACAATGGACGCCTGCCGAGCAATTCAACCTCACCCCCGGCGGGACGTATTGGTTTGACCTCTCCGGTGAAAACATTCCCGGCACGGTAAACACCGGAACCAGTTATGGAGCGGTTTCCATGCCGGACACCACCCTGCACTATGTTCCCTTTACCTACGCCGGGACGGTGGACGCCTACAAGCTCACATCGGCAATGGCGACTACGGAGGAATATGCGGAACAGAACACATACTCCCACAGCCTGTTTGTGGCGGATTATGCCGTGACGCACACCGTAAGCTGGGATGAACTGAATAACGCCGGCCTGATTTTCGGCAAGAGCTATACCGGCGGCAGTGTGGACTATACCCTGCGCGCGCCGTCTGTGGGAAGTTGGTATACCGGTTCAGGCGATTCAGCGCACGGTACGCCCCAAAGCAATGAGTGGGATGCGGTGCTGGACAAGAACAGCAGCTACATCAAAAACTGGTACCGCATGTTATCGTGGGGGCAGGACACAGCAAGAAGCGGCTCGTCGTATCATGCGCTTCGGGGGTATTCCTCGGCCCGCAACTGGGACTTCAGCAGTGCTACCTATCAGTACGTGATTGTCGGTTTTCGCCCCGTCCTTGAAGTCCTGAACACTGACACACTGGGCTCTGACGGACTGAAAGCAGTCACGCTTGCTTTGAACGGCGGCAAGCTGGGCGGCAGCGCCGATGATATTCAGATCATTGTCAAGAACGGCGCGGCCTTTACCGCTCCCGCGTCCGACGGTCTGACTGCGCCGCAGGTTGGATATAGTGCGCAATGGCAGGACAGTGACGGCAACCTTTACGCCCCCGGCGACAGCGTTCCGGCAGGCGTTACCACTCTGACGGCACAATGGACAGATACCTACACGGTCACGCTTCACCTCAATGACGGCACCATTGCCAACGGCAAGGATGTGACCGAATACACCTACGGCACAGGGGCAACCCTGCCGACGGCAGATGATATAACCCGCGCTGGCCACACCTTTGAGGGCTGGTATGAGGACGAGAATTTTTCCGGTTCCCCTGTCACGGAGATCAGCGCCACCGACACGGGCAAAAAAGAGTTTTACGCAAAGTGGGAGCAAAAGGCCAATGCGGGCCTGTCCGTTGACGCTGTACCGGAAAAGACCTACGGTGATCCGGCGTTCCAGCTGAATGTCCACGCGGACAGCGATGGCAAAGTGACTTATAGCTCCGACAATGTGAATACGGCGACTGTGGACGAAAACGGAACTGTAACCATCCATCAGGTGGGTACAGCCACCCTGACGATCCGGATAGCCGAAACTGCCAAATATCTGCCTGGAGAAGTCACTGTTACCATTACCGTGGTGCGCAAGAACGCCACCCTGACGGTGGAGAAGCTGACCTACAGCGTGACCTACGGGGACGCCGATTTCATCATCGGCTATGCCTCCGAGGGCGAGAGCAGTGTGACCTTTACCAGCTCCAACGAAAAAGTAGCCACTGTGGACAAGAACGGTGTGGTACATATCGTGAGCGCCGGCAGCGCGACAATCACGCTGAATATGGAGCAATCCGGCAATTATAACGCTGTGAGCAAAAAGGTGGAGGTGATTGTGGCTCCAAAAGCAATCACAGTGACAGCCGACAATCAGACCAAGATTTACGATGAGGATGATCCTGAACTGACCTATACGGCAGTTGGCTTAGTTGGCGAAGATACCCTGACCGGAATCACCTTAACCCGTGCCGATGGCGAAAATGCGGGTGAATATGACATTACCGCTTCCCAGGCAGACGGCGCAAACCCGAACTATGAGATCACCTTTGTCCCCGGTACGCTGACGATTGCAGCCAGGGATATTGCGGACGCTGAGGTAGAGCTGGGCGCGGCGCTGATCGCCAACGGAAAGACACAGGAACAGAATATCCAGCGCGTGACGGTAAAGAACGCAAAGGGCGAAGAACTGGAAGTTACCTATACCGTGACCGGCAATCAGGCAACGGAACCGGGCGCTTACACCATAACCATCACCGGCACCGGCAACTTTACCGGAACAGTTACCAAAACCTTTGTGATCGCGCCTGCCGCTGACAGCAAGGTAGACACGAATGAAAGCGGCGATGTCGTGATAGGCAAGGGAACCATAAGCGTGGAAGTGGTGCAGGAAACCGGCGCTCCGGAGGCAGAGATCAGGACCGGCAAGGCGGCCATCATTGAGATGCTGGTAGCCAGCGGCGATCTGACAGCCGAAGAGCTTTCCCAGGTAGGGGACGGCGCGTCCATCCGCGTGTTGCTGAAAGTAACGGTTGCTTCCACGACCATTACGGAGGAATCCAAAGCGCAGATAGAGAAAGCTGCTGAAGGCTATGTTATCGGTCAGTATATCGACATCAGCCTGTTCAAGCAGACCATCTGTAACGGCCAGGCCGGGGAACTGATCCGGCTTACCGGAACCTATGAGGAGATGGAAATTTCCCTTGTGGTGCCGGAGAACCTGCTGAACAGGGATAACTCCGTGACCCGTACCTTCTGGATCATTCGGAACCATGACGGTAAAGTGGAGTTCCTGCCGGCGACCTACGATGCACAGACGAATACCCTGACCTTTAAGACTGACAAGTTTTCGGACTATGCTATTGTGTACAAGGATGCGAAGAAAGCGGCAGAAAATCCGACTAAGCCAGACAATACTGCTACCGGCACCTCTCCGCAGACAGGAGATCCTGCCATCCTGTGGATATGGTTCGTGCTGCTGTTTATATCCTGCGGCGGCGTGATAACGACCATTTACATTGGCAAGAGGAAAAAGGATAAGGCTGAATAAAACAGCAATCTGGCGGTGGTGGGCAAAACCTGCCACCGCCTTTTCTTTGAAAGGGGTGATACCATCGGACGCATTTTAGTGATAGAGTTCAATGACCAGGATTCGTCGGTCTTTGACGAAGTGATGACTGTATTGAAACATCATTCCGCCTTTGAACAGTTGCGTTTTAATGAGGAAGATGTGTTATCCCTTCCGGGACTGGAAATATACCCGGATCGTCGCAAGATATACCGGAACCGCCGGGAAATCAATCTGACTGCAAAGGAATATGACCTCCTATGTCTGCTGGTGGCAAATAAAGGCCGTGTCCTTACCTATGAACAGATTTATCAAAGGATATGGGGCGAGGAACCACTCGGCAATGAAACATAGGGTGCCATATCCGCAATCTGCGGGAAAAGCTATATGAAGCAGCGCCGGATACACCTTTTACGATACGATGTGTCCGGGAGATCGGATATTGTTTTGACATGGAATCTAAATAGTATGGTTTAAGGAGCAGCGGCTTGAGAAATCAGGCCGCTGCTTTTCCGATAAGATTGTCCAAATTCCGGCCAAGTCTGATTTTATGCGACTTTCTGGCCCTATTTCCTGTCGCAACTTGCGATATATTATGCCGTTTCTACTGTTAATCTAAGGTTATTCTACTGTTTTGTACAATATAATCTCCCCATTGACAAATTCATGTGGGGAAATAAGAGGTGTTTTAGCGTTCTTTCCCCGGTAAGGGGGATTTATGGAACGGATTGGAATGGCGGCAGGAGCAAACCCGCCGAACAAAAACCAACGAAACAGCCTCGTACATACCGCAGTCCTTGAGGGGATTGCGGTATTTTTTGTTCGACAGGGTTTTGCTTATTCCCGTCCCGGTTTCTAATATCTGGCAAGAATCACCAATTTCGCGCACCTGCTTTACCGTGGGTGCGCTTTTCTTTTGTCGAAAAATGGAATTGTTTGCGCTGTCTGCGCCCCTATCAGTGTGACAAAAGCCTTCTGCCGCATTGCCGCGGCCCTCCAATCGGTCTGGATTTCTCAAAAAAATTCAGAATGATTGGAGGTACTCAGCGTGGATGCTGACAGAAAAAGGTTATGGATCAGCGGGCAGTTCATTGAGGTATCAGAGGAAGTCTACGCCGTCTATATGCAGGGCGACCGGAAAATGCGATATTTTGAGAATGACCTGAAAACAGAACGGACCGTTTTGGACAAGGAAGGCCGTGTGGTAAAAGTGATCCCCAGCCGGGAGGATTCGCTGGACAGGCTTGCGGAAGATCAGGCGGCACAGTTTGCTGACCGGCATGAAAGCGTGGAGGAAGCTGTTTTACGCAGGCTTTCCATTCAGGAGCTATACCAGGCGTTAGAGCAGCTCAGCCAGAGCGAAAAGGCCCTGATTAAAGCCATCTTCTTCGACGGCAAGACGGAACGGGAATATGCGGAGGAATTGGGCGTATATCATAATGCGGTACATACCCGGAAAATGCGTGTCCTTAAAAAATTGAAAAAAGTTTTGGCATAATGTGTGCAAGCCCCTCACTTAACGGCAAAGAAAGTGAGGGGCTTTTTTTCTGGCCTCCATGTTCCTTGAAAATTGAATACCCATTCATCAGGCACATTCCCATTGCTATTGTGATGAGCATAAGCCACATGAGCTGCTGCGCCACGATATACCAAATGATATTTTTGCGGAAAATGCGTGGTATTTCAGAAACGCACTTGTCCGTGCAAACTATACGAACCTGCAAAAAGGTATTCACGAAACAACAGAGTATTTGGAAGCGTTTCTCAGAAATCTGCTTTTGGACGAGAAAAATGAGCTTCATAATCGAAACCTTCATATAAGTGAACTTTTGAACGAAGAGAAAGTGGACATTTGGGTTACAAAAGTGGATATTGAGAATGGAAAAGTGGACATTCAAGACAAAAAAGTGGATATTGAAAGTGTACTTTCCGAAAAAGGTGGTGATTTTTCGGTAAAAACGACGATTCATATCCATAGACTTTTTGAAAAGTTTGGTTTCGATGAGGTGTTTGGAAGAAGTGCAGTTATGGAACTTCTTGGGCTGAAAGGTTCAGGTGCTTCAAAACTTCTTTCCAATTTGGTGCAGGCAGATATTATTGAACCGGTATCCGGTCACGGAAAAGGGAAATATAAATTCAAGAAGTAATGTATAGCTTGTTTGAAGTTTTATAAGTTTTTTCTTGAGGTTGTTTTTCATAAAATTCCCTATGGTGAAAGTTTTTATTTGCTTGATAATATAATCTATTTCAAGTTCAGCATTATCATTTATTTGCTGAACCTTTTCTTTATTACTTAAATCGAAAATCGGAGTCCAAGTATCCGGCATTTTCGCACTGAATCTTGCGGACAATGATAAGCCTTTAGGAGCAAGGCTTTAAAACACAAGCAGTTAGTCTATGAAAGTAGGGTAGCTGCTTTTTCGTGTCCCCAAATATATCCCGATAGTCAGCTTTTGTAAAAAAGTAAATCAAATAGAATAAACAGTATACAACAGTTGACAACAGTACTACACTGTTATATACTGTTTACAACAGGAGGGAATATATGAAGATTATAATCAATAACACATCGATGGTACCAATTTATGAACAGATCATGGAGCAGATCAAGGCGCAGATTATCTCCGGACAATTAAAAGAAAATGATATATTGCCATCTGTGAGAACGATGGCAAAGGAGCTGAAGATCAGTGCACTTACTGTGAAGAAAGCATATGACAATCTGGAAGCAGAGGGAATGACTGTCACAGTTCATGGAAAAGGAACGTATGTAGCGGCTTCGAACATACAGCTGATGGAAGAAGAGCGCAGGAAAGAAGTTGAGGCGGATCTGGAAGCGGCGATTCAGAAGGGAAGGCGCTGCGGAATGAAAGGGGAAGAGATCCGTTCATTGTTTGAACTCATCATGGAGGATGAATAAGTATGTTAGAAATCAAAGGAGTAAAGAAAAGCTACGGAGAATTTCAGTTAGACTGTTCGTTAAATGTCGAAAAAGGAAGAATTACCGGTCTGGTTGGAGAGAACGGAGCCGGTAAGAGTACTTTGTTTAAGGCGGTACTCGGGCTCATTTCTTATGATGCCGGCGAGATAAAGATTCTGGGAAAAACACAGGAAGAGTTAAGTGAAAAAGAGAAAGAGGAGCTGGGAGTCGTCCTGGCAGAAGCCGGATTCACCGGATATTTGAAAGGAAAAGATGTTGAAGCAGTCCTTGCCAGATTGTATCCAAAGTTTGAAGCAGAAAAATTCCATCAGATGTGTGAAGAATATCAGATTCCGTTGAATAAATTCATAAAAGAGTACTCAACAGGAATGAAGGCAAAGCTGAATCTGATCATTGCATTGACACATCAGGCAGAATTCCTGATGCTGGACGAGCCGACAGCAGGGCTTGATGTCGGAGCGAGGGAAGGGATGCTGGATATTTTAAGAGAGTATATGGAAGAGAAGCCGGAGAGAAGTATCCTGATCAGCTCACATATTTCTTCGGATCTGGAACATCTCTGTGATGATATTTATGTGATCCACAAAGGAAAGATTGTGCTCCACGAAGAGATGGATACGATTCTGGAAAAATATGCAGTGTTGAAAGTCAGTGAGGAACAGTATCGGGCAATGGATAAAAGGTATCTTTTAAAAGAGAGAAAAGATTTTTTTGGAATCGCCTGTCTTACGAACGAGAAGCAGTATTATATGGAAAATTATCCGAAAATCGTAGTGGAGAGCGGATCACTCGATCAGGTGATTCTTATGTTAACAGGAGGCGAGAGATGATGAAAGGAATCAGAGGGCTTTTGGAAAAGGATTTTCGGTTGTTTCTTCGGCAAGGTGGCAATCTTTTTCTGGTATTAGCAGTTGTAGCAATATTTTTTATACTCACGGGAAAAATGGGAGCTGACTTCATTGCAGTGTATATTCCATCTGTTATGGCAGTATATTCAGGTAATACGATTAGCTACGATGAAAATGGTCATGGATACACATATTTGTTTTCTTTACCCGTAAATAAAAAAATATATGTCAGAGAAAAATATATTTTATCTTTTATTATGACAGTATGTGGATGGTGCATTGGGGCAATCTGTGCAGGAATAGCCACGCTTATAAATCCTGAAGAAGTGTTAAATCTGGAAATGCTGGCAATGGAGCTGATCACATTCTTTGTGGTTCAGGCAGTTGCGGGAATTATGATTGCGATCCGACTAAGGTTTGAAGGAGAGAAGGGACGAATCGTGCTGCCGATCGCAATTTTAATTATTTTTGCAATTTGTTATACAATTGGTTCTTTTCTGAAGGCTAACCTGGAATTAAAAGAAAGCATTCTGAATGTGATAGGAGGAACAGGAGATCTTGAAATTGCGATTGCACTTATTGTGTTGAGTCTGCTTGTATGGTATGCTTCGTATAAGTATAGTATGAGAGTGATGAGAAAGAAAGAGTTTTAAGATAGGAATTGGCAAAAACGAAAAAACATTAACCATAAAGATACTTTTGTAACAGATGGAATCTTTGGAAATGAGTATCCGGAGCAGTTTTGCCAAATGACATGGCAAGTTATATAAAATCGTGTTACAATGGCTTTTGTCAGGCTACCTGGGACTATGGAAAATAATGAGAAAATGAGAGAAAAACAGGTAGCATAGAATCTGCGGACATTAAATAAAAAACAAAGGAAAGCGGGGGGATTTTTTGAATGCAGAGAGCAAAACACGAATGACGGAAGGAAGCATCTCCAGGAAAATTATATTTTTTGCGATTCCGCTGTTTATCGGAAATCTGTTTCAACAGTTGTATAATACAGCAGACTCTCTGATCGTTGGCAATTTTCTTGACAGTAATGCCCTGGCGGCGGTCAGTTCCTCGGGAAATCTGATCTTTCTGATGGTCGGATTCATCAACGGAATCGCGCTGGGTGCAGGCGTTGTTATCGCGAGGTATTATGGGGCGAAAAATAAGGAATATTTACAGAAAGCGATCCACACGACAGTAGCGTTTGGGCTGGCGGCAGGTCTTGCATTGACGGCGATCGGGATGTTTCTGGCGCCAAAGATTCTGGTGCTGATGGGAACACCGTCGGAGGTGCTTCCGCAGTCGATCGAATATTTCCGTACTTATTTTGCGGGTTCCCTTGGATTTGTCATGTACAATATTTTTGTCGGTATCTTACAGTCGGTCGGTGACAGCCGGCATCCGCTGATCTATCTGATCGTGTCCTCGTGTATCAATGTGGTGCTGGATATTTTTTTTATCGCAGGCCTTGGCATGGGAGTCGGGGCAGCGGCGCTGGCAACGGCGATTTCCCAGTTTGCCAGTGCAATTTTCTGTATGATTCACCTGATGCGGACAAAAGAAGAATATCGGTTACAGATCAGCAAGATCGGTTTTGACGGGCTCATGATGAAACAGATCATTCAGAATGGTGTGCCGTCCGGTTTTCAGAACTCCGTGATCTCTATTGCCAATGTTTTCGTACAGACTAATATCAATGCTTTTGGAAAAATGGCGATGGCAGGCTGCGGTTCTTATTCAAAGATTGAGGGATTTGCGTTTCTTCCGGTTACATGCTTTACGATGGCGCTGACAACCTTTGTCAGCCAGAATCTTGGTGCGAAGCAGTACGACCGTGCGAAAAAAGGTGCGCGGTTTGGCATCCTGTGCTCCATAGTGATCGCGGAACTGATCGGTGTTCTGATCTATGTGGCGGCTCCGACGCTGATCGCGGCATTTAATGGAGATCCGGAGGTGGTACATTATGGTGTGATGCAGGCGCGGACGATTGCGCTGTTCTATTTTTTGCTGGCGTTTTCTCACTGTATCGCAGCAGTCCTTCGCGGCTCCGGTCATGCAGCAGTTCCTATGATCGTCATGCTCTGTGTCTGGTGTCTGTTCCGTGTCAGCTATATTACCGTTGCTGTGCACTACATTCCGGATATTCGTGTGATTTTCTGGGCATATCCGCTGACCTGGAGCATCAGCTCGGTGATTTTCCTGTATCTGTTTTTACGTGGAAAGTGGGTATATGGATTCGAGAAAAAAAGATAAAACAGATAGTTTTATCACAGGTACTATAATTTTCAGAATTGAGGAAGAATGTTCGTATGCTAAATAAAAAAGAATTCTTAAAAAACGCATCAAGATTAGCCTTTCCGATTATGATCCAGAATCTGATCGGAACACTGGTAAATATGGCAGATACAGTAATGCTTGGATATGTGAGTCAGACGGCTATGTCGGCATCCTCCCTTGCCAATCAGTTTACATTTATTCTTTTCTGTTTATATTACGGTATGGCAGCGGGAACATCGGTTTTATGTGCCCAGTACTGGGGAAAAGGTGATAAAAAGACAGTAGAAAAGATACTTGGTCTGGCGGAACGAATCTCACTGATTGTTTCTGCTGTATTCTTTGCCGTCTCCGTTGCCATGCCGACTACTATTATGAAGATTTTTACCAACAGTCCGGAGACGATTGCTTCTGGTGGTGAATATCTGAGGGTGATTTCCTTTTCGTTTGTATTTATGGGATTCTCTCAGGTTTTTATGAGTGCCCTTCGAAGCATCGGGAAAATCATGCTGCCTTCTGTTACGTATGTAGTTTCTCTTTGCGTCAATGTAATCTGTAATGCCACTTTTATCTTTGGTTTGTTTGGACTTCCGAAGCTTGGTGTTACCGGAGTTGCTCTTGGTACGGTGATTGCCAGAATCGTAGAGGTAGTGATCTGTCTCGTTTACTCGTTACATAGTTCCGATGTCAGATTCCGGATAAAATACTTCTTTGCCAAAGCAGGTGTTCTGTTCCAGGATTTTATGAAGATCGCAACGCCGGCTGTGATCAATGATGTTGTCTGGAGCCTGGCCACTTCAGCATTTGCAGCGATCCTTGGTCATATCGGCGATGATATGGTTGCGGCAAATGCAGTTGCTGTTATGGTGGTAAATATTGGTGCCATCGCCTGTCGTGGCTTCTCCAATGCAACTACGATCATTGTCAGTCAGGAGCTGGGCAAAAACGGTGTTGACACAGCCAGAGAATACGGAAAACGCATGCTCAGGATCACAATTGTTGTCAGCCTGATCGGATGTGGTGTTATTCTGGCGATTCGACCAGTGATACTGAATTTCTATCGTGACAAACTGACAGAGACCGCCATCTATTATCTTGGTGTCTTTATCATTATGACAACCTGGCGTCTTATGGGGGAAAGCATCAATACCTGCCTGATATGCGGCTGCTTCAGAGGTGGCGGTGATACCAGATTTGGAATGATCACGGATACGATATTTATGTGGCTTGTTGCAGTTCCCCTTACCTACCTGGCAGCATATGTATTCAAGCTGCCGCCGATCTGGGTATACTTTGTAATGACCCTGGATGAATTCGAGAAAATGCCGGTGGTATTCGTTCATTATATCAGAGGAAAATGGCTTACGAATATTACCAGAGATTTCGAGTGATCAGGGGAACATTGGAATCATTATATAAAAGGAACAGTACAATGAAAACGGGCTGAATGGCATCTTCTGCTATTCAGCCCGTTGCTTATGTATCGTTTTAAAAAATTTTGTGGAACCAGGGGCATGTTTCAGGAAAGGATGTTATCCCTGAGCTGCGATTTATTCGATTCTTTCCTCGTCTGCCCCCGTTGGCTTCTTAAAGTGGCCGACAATTATTTGTACAAGAACCATGCCTCCGATAAATGTAAGAAGAAGACCTGCCGGAATTCCTATACAGGCCAGAAGGAACGTTAAAGGGTCATCGTCGCCTTTCATTTTGTATTTGCCTCTTGGTGTCAGATAAACTTCGACATTTTTTTCGTCGCCTATGCTGACTTCCCGGTAGTAGATACGTTTCCCTGTATATTTTATTCCATCCGCTTCATACGAAAGCTTCGTCACATACTCGTCGTAATCGTCATATTCGTCGTCCGAACTCTTTATGTCATAATCGATAACACGGGCTGTGACCGTTCGAACATCCGTTGATTTCTTATATTCTATGCTGGATACGATTCTGTTAACACTCCATAAAAACAACCCTACAACTGCAAACAGGAATAAAAGACATATTAGTACCTCACCTATAAATTGTCCTGTTTTCCTCGATTTGTTTTTTATATACAATCCCCCTCTCAGCTTACATGATCCTGCTTATCAGCTTTGCGGTAGCTGTTGTCGTATCTGCCGAAGCGTGTTGCGAGGATGGAGTGAGCAGCAATAGAAGGGTTGTGTGAAATAAATTAAGTATCGAATCGATGTGGAATATGTTATACTGAGAAAAAATGTGAAACCCTATGTTTGTGAGGGCGGTTTACACAGAAAGGACAGATATGGAAAAAGCAAGAACAGATGTATTATATTACGCGTTGAAGGAAAAAGGCTATCCCGATGATTTCTGCCGGGAGATTGCATATAAGCAGATGAACACGGATTATACCGCAACACGGATGCTGGGATATCTGTACCGGGTATCGAACCCACGCCCGGAAGATGTAGTGGATGAGATGCTGGCTATCTTAAGTGACCGGAATGCGATCATTCAGAAAAAAGAACTGGAACATGCACAGGCAACAATCAACCGGATCTACAGAGAAGGGTTGTGACAGTCAGAATATGGACAAAAGAAGAACAGCAGTAAACATAGGATGCATCTGCCTCATTTTCCTGTTTATCTTTGGATTTTACAAATGTATCCAGTGGGATAATACGAGCAGAAGAGAACAGGAAGAAGCAAAAGAACAGAAGGAACTGGATGAAAAAGCAGCAGATGAGAAAGCATATGAGCAGGCAAAGGAATATATGGAAAATTACCGGATCAGCCTGCAAAAAAAGATGCGGGCCGCCGGAATCGAGGATCTCAGAGTATGTTATGAACAATACAATCAGAGAACGTACTCCGATACTTATAATTTCTTGGATGATGATTCCGACTATCAGTATTTTTATTATGAACTGAGTTATTACTGTGACTCCATAGATTCTATATTCGAAGAGGCTACAAAAGATGGAAATTATGATCCTTTTGTGGAACTGCTGAAAGAGGAGTGCAAAGTAAAAGACCAGCGACCGGTGGAAAGAGATGGCTTCTATAAAATATTTGTCGGAGACAGAAAATATGCTGTAAAGATCAATGAAAGAGACCCGGAGGGCGAACTGACAATCTCCCGGGAATACGGAGTGTATTACAGGATCGAGCAGGGAGAAGACGGGTATGAACTCTATACGAACCGGGGAAAAATCTATCCGGAGGAAGAGAAAAATGGATCCGGAAGCGGTAATTCCGGAAGTGCTTCCGGAGATGCCGGAGGATCCGGTTCGGGCAGTTTCTACGGAGATGCCGGAGGATCCGGTTCCGACAGTTTCTCGGGACATTCCGGTGGCTCAGGTTCCCTGAAAAAAACAGATCCCTACGATGTGGATGATTACGATGATCCCGATGATTTTGCGGAAGAGTGGGCAGAAGAGTTTGGAGACGATGATTATGATGACGGATATGACGATGCCTATGATTACTGGGAAGAAGAGTATGATGATTAACTAGAGCGTGTCTGAAAAAGAAAAGAAATTTTCACAATGCAGTTTTGCAGACAATCTTGTGTTTGGGCAAGAGAGGAAAGGTGGAATTAAAGGATGGAGAAGCAGAAAATATTTGAACAGATCAGGGGAGGGCTTATTGTCTCCTGTCAGGCTTTGGAGCATGAGCCATTGTATACAAAAGAAGGAGGCATCATGCCACTGATGGCGAAAGCAGCAGCGCAGTCGGGAGCAGTCGGAATCCGTGCCAATACTGTGCGGGATATTACACAAATTAAAGAAGTAGTAGATCTTCCGGTGATCGGAATTATTAAAAAAGACTATGAAGGAACACCAATGTATATTACGGTGACGATGAAAGAGGTGGATGCCTTAGTCGCATGTGGTGTGGAGATTGTAGCAGTGCAGGGAACCGGTTCCAGACGCCCGGACGGAAGCAGTGCGCCGGAATTCATCCGCGCGGTCAAAGAAAAGTACCCGCAGCAGCTGGTGATGGCAGATTGCGCAACGATAGAAGAAGGAATCACATGTGCACAGGCAGGAGCCGATTTTGTGGGGACTACGATGCGTGGCTATACACCGGAGACAAAGGGATGTGATGATATTGATTATGCGTTTATCCATGAACTTTCTGAGAAATGTCCGGCAAAGATCATCGCAGAGGGACATATTCATTATCCGGAACAGGCAAAAAAGGCTCTGGAAGCGGGAGCATTCGCCCTGGTAGTCGGAGGGGCAATCACAAGACCTGCGGAGATCACATCAAGATTTGTTTCGGCGATCCGAAAATAAGAGAGCAAATAGAACGTTGGTATAAAAAAATAGTGCCAGTTGATTTACATAAAACCAACTGGCACTGCTTTTTTATGCTTGCAGTTACACGGCAAAAGCTGTGTTTATATGGATTACCGTTCACCGGCTGTGTCCAGACCCATCGCCCATTTTCCGTTGGTAAAATCCGGAATATCAACGACAGCACCGCCTCTGGCTACAGACATCTCGGACAGGGCTGTGATCGCCATCCAGGAAGCTGCATCGTAGACATCTACCGGCATCGGGCTGTCTTCGCGCAGGCACTGGAAGAACTGTTCGAATTCCAGCCAGTCCATGCCGCCGTGGCTGCCCTGGACGCCTTCTTCGAGGAATTTTTTCCAGATCGGATGATCGTAGGTTTCGGCGTAGGTATCAGCGTTTCCGCTGCACTCTTTTCTCCAGTCAAAATCGTGATCGCGGTCTTCTTTGCGGTCGATGAAGACAGAATCAGTGGCTTCTTCGTACATGCCTTTGGTTCCGCGGACAGTGAAGTTACGGCTGTAGTATCTCGGCAGGGTGGTGTCGAGGGTCAGCTGGATAGTTTCTCCGTTGGCACAGCGGATCATTGTGGTGATGATATCACCCTGGGCAAAATGTGCCTGTTTCAGTCTTTCGTCATCGCTCTTATTCTGCATGATGAACTCATGGAGTCCTGCGGACTTGGAGGCGAAGGAAGAAAGGGTGAGCATCCGGTTTCCGTGGTTGATATTCAGGATCCTGGCGATCGGTCCCAGATCGTGAGTCGGATAGTTTTCGCAGTTTCTGGACAGATAATTTCTAAGGCGGTAATGTCTGTTCTCTTTTCCGAATGCGATTTCGTCTCTCAGATCATGCTGATATCCACCGGCGCAGTGAACTACCTCGCCGAGAACACCCTGTTCTACCATATTTAACACCATCAGTTCGCGGCGGCCGAAGCAGCAGTTCTCCAGGAACATGAACGGTGTTTTAGTTTTTTCATAAGCATCGACCAGTTTGTAGCAGTCTTCCAGAGAGTAAGCGCCACCGACTTCCATGGCTACGGCTTTTCCGGCATACATGGCAGCAAGGGCGATCTCTACATGAGATTCCCAGGCGGTTGCGATGATGATCGTATTTACCTCTTCATTTGCGATAATATCTTTATAATCGGTAGATACAAAAGGTGTCGGCTGTCCGGCAGCTTCCACTACTTTCGCTCCTTCCCGGGCGCGATCTTCATAAACATCGCAGACAGCGACAACCTGTTCTTTCTGAGCCAGAACGATATTTTCCAACAGATCTTTTCCACGGCATCCAAGGCCGATATATCCGATTTTAATATTTTCCATTAGAGTCTCTCCTTTATGTGTCTTTTTATAACCATTTAGTAGATAGAGTTCTGCGAGGTTTTCTACTCTCGTAACTGCGAATATGCCGAATGATTATATTCTGAGGTTTATTATACACAGATACCGGGATTTGACAAGGAAAGTAAAATCTAAATATTATGAAAAATCGTAACTATTCAGTAGCCACTGTCCACTGTGAAGGAACTGAACAGTTACGAAAAATCAAAGAAAAGTGAGTGAGAATCTTGTGTTTCATGTGGGAAATTTCTATAATAAAAGAAGAATTGTTTGAAAAAAATGAGAAGATTTCTGAGGGCTACAAACATAATGTAAAGGAGACAGGAAATTATGAAATTTACCAATGGTTACTGGCTGCTTCGTGATGAGATGAAAGCTGCCTATGCAGTAGAGTACGGAAGTCACCGGGTATACGGGCAGGAACTGACGATGTATCTGCCGTGTTCCCATATCGTGGATCGGGGAAGCTGTCTGAATATCCCGCTTCTGACGGTGACACTGTCCAGTCCGATGGACGGTGTGATCAAAGTGTCTGCGGTGCATCATGACGGAGCCGTATATAACGGACCTTTTGCAAAGATTTATACCGGCGATGCGCATGTGCGGATCGAGGAGAATGAGGAGCAGCTGATCTATCAGACGGGCTCTCTGAAAGCGGTGATCGATAAAGCACCGAATGGATACAAGATGGCATTTTATGAGGGAGACACTTTCCTCACAGAGTCGAGTTTCCGGAATCTTGCCTACATGCAGAACACAAAAACCGGGAAAAACTATATGCTGGAGCAGATGTTCCTCGATGTGGATGAGTATGTCTACGGACTCGGGGAACGTTTCACGCCGTTCGTAAAAAACGGACAGGTGGTAGAGATGTGGAACGAGGATGGCGGAACTGCCAGTGAGATTGCCTATAAAAATATCCCGTTCTATGTGACAAATAAAGGCTACGGTATCCTGGTGGACAACGAGGGCGATGTGGCGTATGAGATCGCCAGTGAGAAGGTAGAACGGGTCCAGTTTTCCGTGGAGGGGGAACGTCTGGATTATTATGTGATCAGTGGAAAAACGCCGATGGGAACTGTAGAAAAATACACAGAACTGACCGGAAAACCGGCACTGCCGCCGGCATGGTCGTTCGGATTGTGGTTGACGACTTCTTTTACTACGAATTATGATGAGGCGACCACTTCCGGTTTTATTCAGGGCATGGCAGACCGGGAGATTCCGCTGCATGTGTTCCATTTTGACTGCTACTGGATGGATGCCTATGAGTGGTGTAACTTTGAATGGGATCCCGCGACATTCCCGGATCCGAAAGGCATGCTGAAACGGTATCATGATCGCGGGCTTCACATCTGTGTATGGATCAATCCGTATATCGGACAGAAATCCTGTCTGTTCAAAGAGGGAAAGGATCATGGTTATCTGGTTAAGAAAACAGACGGAAGCGTATGGCAGACGGATCTGTGGCAGCCTGGTATGGCACTGGTTGATTTTACGAATCCGGATGCTGTGGCATGGTATCAGGGAAAGTTAAAGACGCTGCTGGATATGGGCGTGGATTGCTTTAAAACTGATTTTGGTGAGAGAATCCCGGTGAAAGAAATCGAGTATTTTGACCATTCCGATCCGGTGAAAATGCATAATTACTATACTTATCTGTATAATCAGGCAGTTTTCGAATTACTGGAGCGTGAGAGAGGAACCGGCGAAGCTGTACTGTTCGCGCGTTCTGCCACCGTCGGTGGTCAGCAGTTCCCGGCACACTGGGGCGGTGACTGTTCTGCAAGCTATGTTTCCATGGCAGAGACTCTTCGTGGAGGACTTTCTCTGTCTCTGGGTGGATTTGGTTTCTGGAGTCATGATATCAGTGGATTCGAGAGCACCGCACCGGCGGACATCTACAAACGCTGGTGCCAGTTTGGCCTGTTAAGTTCTCACAGCCGGCTGCACGGTTCATCTTCTTACCGTGTGCCGTGGATGTTTGATGAAGAGGCATGTGATATTCTGCGGGAGTTTGTCAATCTGAAATGTCGTCTGATGCCATACCTGTACGGGCAGGCTGTGCGTTCACACATAGAAGGCCGTCCGGTGCTGCGCCCGATGTTCCTGGATTTCCCGGAGGATCGTGCATGTGATACCCTGGATCGGCAGTATATGTTCGGCGATTCTCTGCTGGTGGCTCCGATCTTTAAAGAGAACGGTGAAGTGCAGTATTATCTGCCGGAAGGAACCTGGTATAATCTGATCACCGGGGCAGATGTGAGCGGAGGAAAATGGCAGAAAGAGACGCATGATTATCACAGTCTGCCACTGATGATCCGTCCAAATACAGTGCTTGCTTTGGGCAATAATGACCAGAAACCGGATTATGATTATGCGGATAGTGTTAGCCTTCTGGTATCCGCGTTTGATGAGGGAGCCGAAGCGAAAACTGAGATACCGGATCTGAAAGGAGAGACGGTGATGACGGTGACTGCGAAACGTGTGGGAGATGAGATTCACCTGCATGTGGAAGGCGGAAACGGAAATTATACGGTGAAGAGCCTTTCGGGTTGCAAGGTAGTTGTGGAAGCGTAAGAATCTGCGGGGACAGAGAAGAAATACAGAAGCGAAAAAATCCTGTATGCATGCTTTTTTGATGCATTGTATATTAAAAATTGATCTGGTGAATCAATTTGCTTACATAAGATGCGTAGAACACTGCTGGATGTATCTGGATTCTGTGTCGGTCGTGGGAGGTTGCAGTTGAAAAAGTGCTGTGTGCGGATCAGTTGCCGACAGCCGTACCGCGCTCCGCCCAGCGAAACCATTTTTGTGGAAATTCAAAGACAAACAGGATGCCAAGCACGATCGCCACCGCGATCTTCAAAGTCTGGAATCCACGGTCGGAAGCTTTGGCCAGCTGATCCGTCACGACATAATAGGCAGTCCAGTAGATCCCTGCTCCCGGAACCAGCGGGAAGATGCCTGCAACGAGAAAGATCGTCACCGGACAGTGGCGCCGGACCGCACTGAGCCTGGAGAGAAAAACGACAAGAACCGTGGCAAAAAAAGTGGAACCGAAGAGCCCGCAGCCAGCCAGCAGTAACTTGTAGCAGATCCAGCCACAGCCACCGGCCAGACCACAGTTTACATAATATTCCTTTGGCACCTGAAAGAGCAGGGCGAAAGCGATCGTACCGACAAAAGCGGTAAGAAATTCGAAAATCAGATGTACGGACATAAAGATAACCTCCTGAGAGATAGATAAATATATTTGATTTACGCAAGCAATAAGTAAGCTTCGCAAAGCGTATGTTATCTCGTTTTATAAAATCCGCCGGGACGAAAGAAACCCATGCATTCATAGAACCCCATGAATCACGGCAGAATCGCACCGCCCACAAAATGGTGATACCCGATCATTACAAGACCGACGCCCATTGCGATACTGAACGTGACAAGCAGTGCGTCCAGCATGCGGACCGCACCGGCAATATAGTCCTGGTCGGCGATATCGCGGATGCCATTCGTAAACGCCACACCGGGAACCAGTGGGATGATGGAACCGATGATAATCTCACTCAGATGATGTCCAAGTCCCAACTGATAGATCAGGACGGCGATGAAAGTCACAAACATGCCACCGGATATATTCGTTGCGATTTTGGAAAGCTGTCCTTTCACCACGCACAGCAGATAGACATACAGCAGCAGTCCGGCGATAAAAGCCACGATACAGTCTACCGGATCGCCGCCGAAGAGATAACAGAAGCATCCGCTGCCCACGCCGGAAGCAAGGATCTGGCAGAGATTCCGTTTGGCGGGCATCTGCTGGATATCCTGAAGCTTCTGATAGGCTTCCTCCGGTGTATAGAATCCGTGTTCAATCTCACGGGAGAGCTGGTTGACCGCAGTGACACGGTCAAGCCGGGTAGCACTCAACGGGATGTGGCGTACCCAGGCAAAGTTTTGATCCGAGTTGCTGTCAGCCGTGAGAAAGAAACCACTGCTTAAGACAAACGGATCACACGAGTCGATGCCGTAGGCATGGGCGATCCGGTTGATGGTTTCCTCTACACGGAAAATCTCCGCTCCGCTCGCCAGCAGGATATCCCCGGCAAGTGCCGCCACATTTAACGCCATACGGTTATGTTCTTTTTCTACAGTTTCCAAAATAAAATCCCCCATTGTACACAAAAGATGCGGATACAGAAATAGAAAGATTTCGGGATGTATTCGCGTATGGTATGACTCTAACACATTTTCGAAAGAAAACAAAGAAAAACCGATACATTTTCAGTAGAAAATCAGGAGACATTTCACCATGTGGATGAGGAAAAGCAGCAGGAATCGACGGAAACGGTGGGATTTTTTGCTTGTTTTGAAATAGGTCTTGACGGGGGGGAGGAATATCTGTAATATATTCAAGAAGTATGCCCATCTGGTTGGAAAAGTTGGTGGGTGGGAAATGGAAAATAGAAAATAGGTAACCGGCGGATCGTGGGTTGACTGTGGGATGGCGGTTATGAAAAAGAGGATAAGTATATGAAGAAAGATTGGGAAAACGTGACACTGATGCCGGAGTTTGACGAGCAGGGTGTTGCCTGCTATCGGCTGGATGGCGGAGATTATCTGAATGAGTATTATGTGGTTTCGGAGGCGGAGACGAGAAAGCTTCTGAACACACCGGAGATTGTCGGGTATGAGGTTTATAACTGCCTGATTCCGTCGACTTCTCAGATGTTATATTATCTGAAAGAACAGAAGAAAGTGACAACAGCGAATATCTTATCGATTCTTCGCGGTGCGCTGAATTATCCGCTGGAGGAGAGCTGCTACCGGGAGCACATTCGTGTGCATGATATCAGTTTCTTATCCAGTGAGCGTGTATTTCAGGAGGAAGAGATTGCGGGACTGGAGATCAAATACAGTAAGCTGACGATGGTACCGGACAGCACGTTGATGATCGGAGATATCATTGCGAGTGGAGAGACGTTGATCCACTGTCTGCGTTATGTGACCGATTTTTACCGGAATCACGGAGCAAAACTTCGGAATATTATCATCTTTACGATTGGTGGAACGAAGGGTATCGAGATCCTGGAGGATCTGACCCGGGATATTCGGGAGTTCTGGCCGGAATTTGAAGGATTTATCACGGTATATTATGAAGGAATCTTCGGTATGTATGAAGATAAGGGTGTATCCGGTATCAATCTTCCGAATGTGGACTTTTACTGGAAGGGTGGTATCGTGGCTCCGGAATTCCGTCGGGAGACACTTTCCATGTGCAGCCCTCTGTTTGAAAAATGTATTATCTATGATGGCGGGGCGAGACGTTACGAGATCCATGAGCATGTAGAAGAAGTGCTGGAGTTCTGGAACGGGATCAAAGAGCGCGCCGGTCAGATTGATTTTGGAACTTTACTGGAAGAAAAACTCGGTTATGAACTTCCGATCAGTTACGAAGACTGGATCCATGCAAACCATTATGAAAAGATCCGTCCGGCAGATACAAAATGGCTGTATCGTCAGGAACAGGGATATGTGGAGAGCATGAAGAACATTACATTAGAAGAACTGGCGCAGCAGCGGATCGATGAATTTACCGGTGCACTGCGTAAATATATTCTGTAATGGAATCAGCCGAAAGACAAATAAGGTTATGGAAACAAACTGAGACGGGAGAAAACAAATGAAAAAAGAGACAGAACAGAAAGTAGACATCGATTACGCGGATCGCGTCGTACCGGAGGAAGGAAAGAAGGGATTTGTGACCATGTTTATGATCATGCTGGGATTTACCTTCTTCTCCGCGAGTATGTGGGCAGGTCAGCAGCTGGCAGCAGGACTGGATTTCTGGGGATTCTTAAAATCTCTGCTGTTTGGGGGAGCAATCCTTGGTCTGTACACCGGACTTCTTGGTTATGTCGGAGCGAAGACAGGTATGAGCATGGATCTGCTGGCGCAGAAAGCCTTCGGAGAGAAAGGTTCCTATCTTTCCTCTGCAATGATCAGTTTTACACAGATCGGCTGGTTCGGTGTTGGTATCGCCATGTTTGCGATTCCGGTAGCAGGAGAATTATTCGGTGACAGTAAAACTGCCATGTGGGCGCTTGTTATCGGAGCCGGTGTGTGTATGACAGCTTCCGCTTACTTTGGTATAGATTCTCTGACGGTGATCAGCTATATTGCAGTGCCGCTGGTAGCAGTACTCGGTACAGTGGCTATGGTCATGGCGATCCGTCAGGGCAACGGAACGATCGTGGATCAGTTCGCCGTATCCAGCGGTTCTCTCACAGTCTTTGGCGGTGCCGGCCTGGTTGTGGGATCTTTCGTATCCGGTGGAACTGCAACCCCGAACTTTACCCGATTTGCCAAAGACGCGAAGACAGGAACGATCGCAACGGTCGTGGCATTCTTTATCGGAAACTCCCTGATGTTCTTCTTCGGAGCAATCGCCTATATTTTCGTAGGCGGAAATGATATCTTCGAGGTTATGATCCGTCTGAATCTGTTCTACATGGCAGTTCTGGTACTTGGTCTGAACATCTGGACCACCAACGACAATGCTCTGTATACTGCAGGTCTTGGTCTGGCAAATATCTTTCATCAGAAGAAAAAACCGATGGTTCTGGTATCCGGTATCATCGGAACAGTGCTTTCTGTATGGCTGTATTATAACTTCACAAAATGGCTGAACATCCTGAACTGTACGCTGCCGCCGGTAGGTATCATTCTGGTACTTTCATACTTTATGAATAAGAAAGAGTATGAAGATCCGGACGCGAAACCTGCAGTGGTCAACTGGTTCGCTGTAGGCGGTGTGATCCTGGGAGCTGTTGTGGCAAATGTTGTAAAATTGGGAATTGCTTCCATTAATGGTATGGTGGTAGCAGCTGTATGCTATCTGATTGGTCAGGAAATTACCAAAAATAAATAAAAAATATAGAGAAAAATACAAAAAACCGTTATGTTGTGCGAAAAACCGTAGGCATAACGGTTTTTTTGGTATACAATAGAGCGTAGAGTCTGCGAAAAGATAATATGGAGGGTTACATAATATGGAACAGGAAAAAATCAATCGATTGCAATGGATCCTTGATGATGCAGTGGCAAGGGGAGAGATCCCGGGCGCGATTCTGATGGTCAGAAGAGAAGGGAAGGAAACCGTGTATCTGGAAAGCGGTTATGCGGATATCGAGGCAAAAAAGCCGGTGTCGAGAGACAGTATTTACCGTCTCTATTCTATGTCCAAACCGATCACTGCAACTGCAGTGATGATTCTGGTGGAGCGGGGACTGATCGATCTGGCAGATCCGGTATGTAGATATCTTCCTGGATTTTGTGGACAAATGGTGGCAGCAGCAGACGGCCATGTGGAAAAGCCATGGCGAGATGTCACGATCCAGGATCTGGTGAATATGACCTCCGGTCTGGTCTATGACGGCAATCATCTGACCGGAAAACAGACGGAAGCCTTATTTGCCGAGGTGATTCAGGGACTTGATGAGGGAGAAGGAGGAGCTTATGGTACGGTGGAGATTGCCAACCGTCTCGGCCAGATCCCGCTTGCCTTTCAGCCGGCGCGCTCCTGGTGCTATGGAACTTCCGCTGATGTGGCAGGTGCCCTTGTGGAAGTGGTTTCCGGTATGCGGTTCGGAGATTTTCTGGAAAAAGAGATCTTCACTCCACTGGAAATGGTGGATACAGGCTTTTGGGTACCGGAAGAGAAGCAGAGCCGGCTGGTGAAAACGTATGAGTGTAACGAAGGAAAGCCGTCGGTACTCTATACCGGTAATCATCTGGGTATCCGGAATGCGATGGATCGCCGCCCGGCATTCGAATCCGGTGGTGCAGGCCTGGTGTCTACGATCGATGATTATTCTCATTTTGCACAGATGTTGTTAAATGGCGGAAGTTATAAGGGAAAACAGATCCTGAGTCCGGCGATGGTACGCTTTATGACCGGTCATGTGCTGAGCGCAGAGCAGCAGGAAGTCTTTGAACGGGAAGGTATGGCATGGCTGGAAGGATTTTCTTATGGTAATTTTATGCGTGTGCTGGTGAACCCGGGCAGATCCACAACGCTGGGAAGCAAGGGAGAGTACGGCTGGGACGGATGGCTCGGCTGCTATTTTGCCAATGCGCCGCAAGATCAGATGACGATCCTTATGATGACACAGAAAAAAGATTCAGGAACTTTCCGAATGACACGGTTGCTGAGAAATACGATTTATAATATGTAAAAAACATAATTCTGTGGAAGAATGAACAGTTACAAAACTATAAACAAATGGAGAAGATGTGATGAAAAAAAGAGAATCATTTAACACCCGGTGGGGATTTATCCTGGCGTGCATCGGTTCGGCGGTGGGCATGGGAAATATCTGGATGTTTCCTACCAGAGTATCGTTATATGGAGGAGGAGCATTTCTGATTCCGTACTTTATCCTTGTGGCTCTGATCGGATTTACCGGGGTGATCGGAGAGATGACATTCGGACGTGCAACAAGATCCGGTCCGATTGATGCGTTCGGAATTGCCTGTGAGAGAAAAGGAAAAAGAAAACCGGGAGAAGCACTGGGGCTGATCCCGGTGGTCGGCTCGCTGGCGATGGCGATCGGCTATACGGTCGTTATGGGATGGATCTTAAAATATACGGTCGGCGCATTCACCGGGGCGACACTGGCACCGGCTGATGTGGACGAATTCAGTGCTGTGTTCGGTTCGATGGCATCTGCGTTCGGCAATACAGGCTGGCAGGTTGTGATCCTGCTGGCAGCTATGGGGATCCTGATGTTCGGTGTCGGAGGCGGGATCGAGAAAGTCAATAAAGTGCTGATGCCGGTATTTTTCCTGCTGTTTGTGGGACTTGGTATCTATGTGGCATTTCAGCCGGGGGCCGTGGACGGATATCACTATATCTTCCGTGTGGACGGCAAGGCGCTTGGCGATCCGAAAACGTGGATTTTTGCCCTGGGACAGGCATTTTTCTCCCTCTCGGTGGCGGGAAACGGAACACTGATCTATGGATCCTATCTGTCGGATGAAGAAAATATTCCGGCTGCTGCGGGAAGAGTGGCATTCTTTGATACACTGGCTGCGCTGCTTGCATCCCTGGTCATCATCCCGGCGATGGCAACCACCGGAGCCAAGCTCGATCAGGGCGGTCCCGGACTGTTATTTATTTTCCTGCCAAATCTGATCAAAAATATGCCGGGAGGAAAGATCATTGTGATCATTTTCTTTGTTGCTGTATTATTCGCGGGGCTGACCTCCCTGATCAACCTGTACGAAGCACCGATCGCAACGGTGCAGGAAAAATTCCATCTGGAGAGAAAACCGGCATGTGCGGTGATCGCAGTGATCGGCGTGATTGTTTCCATTCTGATCCAGGGTATCGTATCCGGCTGGATGGATGTACTTTCTATCTACATCTGCCCGCTGGGAGCCGGACTGGCTGGTATCATGCTGTTTTGGGTATGTGGAAAAGAGTATGTGGAAAAACAGGTAAACAAAGGACGAAGCAGTCACCTTACCTCCTGGTTTTACCCGATGTGTAAATATGTTTATGTGCCGGTGTGTATCCTGGTGCTGGTTCTTGGAATCGCGCTGGGCGGTATCGGATGAAAAAAGCAGCTGCAGTAACCTGGTTACTGCAGCTGTTTTTCTCATAGTTACGCTTGTTCCGCAGACAAAAACATGATATGATACAACTGTCGGGAAAATACAAATCAAAAAAACACATCACACTTTTGTTGCAGACAGTAAGATATTTTACAATTCATCCGTCTCATCTGAAAAAATATAATCATTTAATTCTTCAAAATCCAAAAATTCAGCCAATGTCATATTAAAAGGCTGAATTGGAATCCGAGCTTCCAGTTTGCAAGTTTAAGTTCTGATTTAGCTAATCGCTTGCAAAAGTAAATTCTGGCAAATCAAAATATCATGATTTTTATGGAAGTTAGTTTTGCAAAATTCTTCAAAACTGGAATTTACTATTAGAAACAAGTTGTTTTATGCTTCATATGCTGATATTCTTTTTTTGAGATCTTAATCTTCTGAAAAAAGAGTCACGTTAAGCGGAGGTCGAATTTTATTTCTTTTTTCGCAAGATTAAATTCCACCCCTCATTCGGTTCAGTATTTCTTCCGAATGGCGCTACGTTTTCTTATTTTTTCAGTAATAGAGGTGTAAGGTTAATCTCGTTAGCGGGAATGGATTTTATTCCTAACTTGTCAAGAATATCCCCGCCATTAATGAAGCTGAACAACTGGTGTGCCGACTGGTTATTCAGCTTTTTTCTGTTATATGAGTTGATATGACTCATCATAAGATTGATATCATCCTGAGTTAGGTTATCAAAAGAGGTTTTCTTCGGAAGCACACGACAAATCATCTCATGTGTAACTTCACAACCACCTTTTTGATCAGAACGCTGTGGATCACAATAAAAGATATGTGTTCTGCGACCATTGCCCTTATTAAATTCAATTGCCAGCGGGTTAGTAAATTCACTTCCTCTGTCGGTCAAAATCACCTGGAAGAGGCTAGTGAATACTTCATGTCTTAACTGTTCATACAACCAGTCAAATATTTCTGTAACTGACTTGGCGGTATTGTTATCACGGATAAAAGCAAGCATTAAACTACTATTTCTAAAGTATATGGTCAACAAGACTTTACCGCCTTTGCGACCTTCTACTGAATCCATTTCCACTACCGGAATATCAGAATTCGCAGCAAGATAAGCTTCAAAATCCTCGTAAGTGCGTCCTACATGACACTGCTTGTCTACTCTTACAGGCTTCTTATGTGAGCGGGTACGATAACGGACCTTTCTCGGAAGATCAACGTTATCTACAGATAAAAGCCCTGCATCAATGTAGTATAAATAGTCTTTTCATCAAGCATGATATCATCTGTATTATTGACACATATCATGTGAATAGACTGGCCTAACTTAACAAGCGGTGAAACAATAGCATCTACACGCTTTAATTCTTCCGGTGTAATTGCTATTCCTTGACGACTTTCTGAGCGAGTAGTCTCATAATTCTTCTGAGCTGATTTGGCAGAATAAATATGCTTCTCCAGCTTACAGGATTGCCGTTGGATACAGCCGTTACAAACGTATGGTGGTTTCTTCAGTTTGTTACAAACCAATACCTCAAACTGCTTGCAATGCTCGTAGCACTTTACACGAGGACATCTCTTGCAGCTTTTTGAATACTGTAGTTTGCACTTTGAACATGCTGTTCCGTATTCATCACAGGTACTTCGCTTGCTGCAGGGATTGAAGGAATCTTTACGTACAGTCTGACTATGGAGTCTGACTTCTTTTGAGATAGTAGAAGGGTCCTTGCCAAGTTCCCTACCTATCTCAGTAAATGAAGCTCGTTCTCTTAAGCGAACTTCTATTGTGGCTCTTTCATCAAGAACCAGATGTGCATTCTTAGCCATGGTATTCTCCTTGGATAACGCCATCCGGACTCTATTGCTGAGCCACAACTATAACTAGATATCAAGAGGTTTGCAACACTAACTTCTAGGATATATTTTGCAATACTAAGTTCCAGTTTTTGGGTGAATGGACTGGAATTTAATTTTCCAATTCACCAATATCAGTCGTACACATGCAACCATCGTATACCGAAACGGAGCATTTGCAATCGTTGATAACAATGCAACAAACGGAACAAACGTTAACGGTGTTGCAGTACCGGCCGGAAAAGAAAGAGCTCTGACAGGAAATAAAACCATTCGTCTGGCAGATGAAGAATTTCTGTTTCGTGCATAAAACTGAATAATATATGAGAGGTATGAGGATGATTTATAAAATAGCAGCTCACAGCGATGTGGGTATTGTGAAGAAAACAAATCAGGACTCAGTACTCGTGAAAATCGCGCAGACAAACCATGGAAAGGTTTGTCTGTGCGTCGTGTGTGACGGAATGGGCGGTCTGGCTGATGGTGAGTTGGCCAGTGCGACAGTGATCCGGGAGTTCGATCAGTGGTTTATCAATAAACTTCCCGGACTGCTGGAAACACCGGAATTTCCAATGGATGAACTTCGTGTACAGTGGGACGACCTGGTAATGCGGCAGAACAAGAAACTGGCAAAGTATGCATCCGGAATAGGAACACGCATGGGTACAACAGTCGTAGCTTTTCTGGTTGTGGATGACAAATATTACATCATGAACATCGGCGACTCGAGAGCTTACATGGTTTCCGATGCCATCTATCAGCTGACGAAGGATCAGACCTATGTGCAGTACGAGATGGATCTGGGACATCTGACCTGGGAACAGGCACAGACCCATCCACAGAGAAACGTACTGCTCCAGTGTGTAGGAGCATCGGATGAGATCCACCCGGATTATTTTGTGGGAGATGCCAATCCGGACACCACCTTTATTCTCTGCTCCGATGGATTCCGCCATGTGATCTCGCCGGATGAGATCTATGAGAAGTTTCGTCCGGAACTTCTGGAGAACGAAGATATCATGCTTCAGAATATCGTCTCACTGGTGGAACTGAACAAATCCAGAAAAGAAGTGGATAACATATCGGCAGCTGTTATCCGGACATGTCGGGAGGGATAAGCATGCTGCAGATAGGTTCTTATGTAGACGGAAAATACAAAGTATTAAATAAGATCGGCCAGGGCGGTATGAGTGTCGTCTACCTGGCATTGAATGAAAAAGCAAATAAAACATGGGCCATCAAAGAGGTCCGAAAAGATGGACAGCAGGATTTTACCACAGTCAAACAGGGGCTGATCGCTGAGACCAACATCCTGAAAGAACTGAATCACAAATACCTGCCAAGTATCATCGATGTGATCGATGACGGGGATTCCTTCCTGATCGTTATGGATTATATCCAGGGAAAATCACTGGATAAGATCCTGAAGGGAAGTATGGAAAAAGAAGGGCTTCCCATCGCACTGGACGATGTGATCGCCTGGGGCAAACAGCTGTGTGAAGTGTTCTACTACCTTCATACCAGACCGAATCCCATTATTTATCGAGATATGAAACCGGGCAACGTCATGCTGAAGCCGGACGGAGAGATCTCCCTGATCGACTTTGGTACCGCCCGTACCTTTAAGCAGGGGAACAGAGAGGATACCACATGTCTGGGAACACCCGGATATGCGTCACCGGAACAGTACGGAGGAAATGGACAGTCCACACCTCGAAGTGATATTTACTGTTTGGGAGCTACCCTCCATCATCTGATCACCGGAAGAAATCCTTCCCCTACACCATTTAACTTTCCGAAGATCACACAGTGCCGGCCGAGTCTGGTAGATGAGATCCCGAGAGAGGATATGAATAAGTTGCTGGGTCTGGAGATGATCATTGATCGTTGCACGCAGTACGAACCGGAGAATCGATATGAATCCTGTCTGGAGATGCTGTACGATCTGGAACATATCGAAGAACTGAGCCTTCCATATCGAAAGAAATTAAGAAAGAAGCTGCTTGGCTTTGGTGTCAGCGCAGCAGTAGCTGTCTTATGCGGCGGTATTTCCCTTGGATGTATGCTGATGGAGAACAAAACAGAGCAAAGCGGCTATGATTATTATGTAGACCAGGCGGAGAAGAGTGACGGAACTGCCAAAGTCAATTATGCGAAAAAAGCAGTTGCCATCGATCCGGGCAAGGAAGAGGCCTATCTGGTTTATCTGGATGCCCTGCGAAACGATGAAGACGGTTTCTCCGGTCAGGACAGTCAGGATTTTAAGGCCCTGCTGCAGCAGATGGCAGGAAGACAGACCTACGAAGAAGTACTGGAAGATAATCTGGACGGTTACACCGAGCTGGCTTATGAGCTGGGAATGGCTTACTACTTCCCGGGCGGCGCCGGAAAACCGGCAGGAGATAAAGAACTTGCTAAAAAATGGTTCGGCATCGTAGCACAGGCCGTGTTGTCCGATGACCAGCTGAAAGCATTCGGACTGGATTCCACAGAAAAATTGTCTGCAGACAAGATCCAGGAATACGATATCGACACCAATCTGGTGGAAACCTTCTTGAGTATCTGTAGTTATTACGGAAAAGTGGGTCAGGAAGATACCGTAACCGGTGAGATCAAATATTCCTACTCGGATTTCTGGGTAGAATTAAACGGTCTGGTAGGCGGACTTCCGGAAACCATCAGTACAGAAAGCCGGGAACGTCTGACACAGCTTCGACTGTTGAACGATGTATCTTATCAGCTGTATGAAAATGCAAAACAGTTCGTATCAGATGCCGGTGTGGACAAGACGACCTTCCAGGGCGCCCTGGCAGCCATCGAGACAAGAGTCTCCGGTGCTGATACCGGTTCCAACCAGACGGCACAGCGGATCCGTGATAATACGATAACAACCGTGGACAATACAAAGAAACTGGTAGAATCTCTGTATGCACAGAATTCTGATGCCGTGAAGAGCGGAGGTGATCAGTAATGGGGCAGACACAAAATATTGAACAGCAGATCCAGCTTCTGAGCAATCTGCAGCTGGGATTTGGGATTGCTGCATTGCTGTTCCTTGCACTGGCGATATTCCTTTTCTTCTATCTGCATATCCCGCAGGTATTTAACGAATACCGGGGAAAGAGTGCTCAGAAAGCCATGGAAGAGATGGCAGCCAACAGCAGCGACTCCGGACGTATCGTTTCTATGGATAAAAAGTCAAAAAATAAGAAAAAAGGAACCGGACAGCTGGTACAGAGACGTCACTATACAGACAATCTTACCGATGATCTCAGCGGCCGGATGAGCCAGGAATTTGGCGAACCAACCGGTCAGATGAATCTGAATATGGCAAATAGTTCCGAAGCCAATGGCATGATGCAGGAACCTGCAGCCAACGGCTCGGAAGCCACAGATGTGCTGGAACCGTCCATGATGAGTGGATCTGAAGCCACAGATGTATTGGAATTGTCCATGATGAGTGGATCTGAAGCCACAGATGTATTAGAACCATCTATGATGACAGGGTCCGAGGCTACGGACGTATTAGATCCGTCCATGATGGCAGGTTCGGAAGCCACAGATGTACTGGATCCATCCATGATGACAGGATCCGAGGCTACGGATGTGTTAGATCCGTCCATGATGACAGGTTCGGAAGCCACCGGTGCATTAGCTCCGTCTATGAGAGAGGATGCACAGGCTACTGATATTCTGACAGAAGCCATGCTTCAGGAAGGCGGTATGGCAGCCACGGATATCCTGGATCCGTCCATGATCGCCAACCCGGTACAGGAAAGACAGCATGTATCTACACCGGAACAGGAAGGAACCATGGTTCTGGATCCGAACATGCTGCAGCATTCCAACAGTACCTTTGAGATAGAAAGAAGTATCATCCTGATACATACGGAGAAGGTGATCTGATGAATAAGGGAAAAACAGCAAGGATATTTAATGATCTGTCGATGATTTTCTTCCTTATATCATCTACAGTGGTCGCATTTCTTCCGATAGTTGACAGAGAAAAACACCCGGCAATAGCAGTACTTGCCGGGGGTATCTTCTGGGTAGGATTGTTGTGGGGCATTTTCCTCTACATCCTCAGCTGTCAGAAGATAAGAAATCTGAAAAGCTATCAAAATTATCGCTCGGTGGAGCATATCGGTGCACTTGCACCCGGATCCACCAAAGAAGGATTGATTGCAGATCTTGCATTCATCCCGGGATTCCTGGTGATCATACTCGGAACCTACGTGTTCAACATACCGGATCCCGTCATGTTAGTTTGTATGTGGATAACCATGGTATCCTTCTACGGACACTTCGTCCTGAACGGAAGGGTATACAAGTTTTTGCATAAAAGAAAAGTTATAAGATACCGAAAGGTAAAAGAGGAATCAGCCGAGAAAAATACTCAGCTGAAGGAAGGAGTCTGAGGACATGAAACAAAAAACAAAGAGAATCCTGGCGTTCGCCATGGCCGTTGTCTTCGCATTGTCAACCTGCGTAACCTCCAGTCCATACACCGTTATGGCCACGGAAGCAGGAGAAACGATCGCACCTCTTGCAGAAGAGGGAAGCGGCAGTGGAGAAGTCACTCCGGGTACAACAGAAACAGGAACACCTGGGGAAAGCGGTGAAGGAGGCACGGTAGCACCATCCGGCGAACCGGAAGGACCGACTGCACCATCTGCACCGGAAGTACCAAAACCAACACCTAAGATATATTTAAAAGTTGTTTGTGATGCTGGTCTTATCGAAAATGTACGAGTAGGACAGGTTTCATTAAAATTTGCAGAGCAGGAAGATGTCATGCATGTGAATTTAGATGAAAAAAATATCATTGGGGATGGATTAACAGTCGCAAGCTGTACATCTGATAATTACAATGTTACATATAGCGAAAAAACAGAGATAAAAGATGCAGATACCTATCGAGAGATTCACATTACCGGGTTAACACCGAAAACTGAAATCACCGGTGCTGATTTCATAACAACTCTCACAACAGTACCATATGGACTGACCGGTGTCTGGGCAAATGTATCAACCAATTGGACAATTACAGCAGGCGAAACTGCATCTGTAGACGGAAACGGTCAGGTATATGTGGAGAATGGAAGCCAGAGCATAACATTACAGGCATCCATAGCTGGAAAATCAGTAGCATCAAAAACAATCACAGTTACAAAGGTAAAACCGGAACTTGCAATTAACTGTTCTTCAAATGCACCATGGGATAAGAGTGTAGATGTTTCCGGTAAATTGACTGTGAATGGAAAAGGACTTGCTAACGAAACCATTCACTGCTGGGTTGGAGATACAAAGGTAGATGTTCAGACAGATGAAAATGGTAATTATAAAGGAACTATAGAATTAAAGAAATTCTTTGATAAATTAATGACAGTAAAAGCTGAGTTTGATGAAACGGCAAGATGTCAGAGAACTGATGTTACATTTAGTAAAGGGTATCAGCCCGGAAAAGTAGACGGAAAGATTTTCCTGACAGAAGATCACGATGAGAAAAATCCGTTACAGATCACTTACGGAACGCAGTCGGTTGTAGAAAAGATTACAAAGCTTACAACAAATAAAGATAAAGACTTGGGAAATGAAGATCAGGAGATCAAATTACTTTCCGCAAGATCAAGTAACGATGCAGTTGCTGCAGTAAGTGTGAATAAGGATACCCGTGAGATTACGATCACACCGGTAAATGCATCTGACGAAAGTGTAACAATAACAATAAAGGCAGAGACAGCAAACTACAAATTCGAAAAAAAATTATTTGTAAAAGTAAATCCATATAAATTGAAATTGGAAGAGTCTGTTTCTGTAGCAGGTACAGATAAGACAGAGTATAACAATACAAAAATATATGATGCAACGGATCGCGTTGACGTACAGGCTACTCTGACAGGTGATGATACTCTGACGGATGCTGCCAAGACAATCGTAGAAGAAAAGTTCAAAAATATTGTTTTCAAAGGTTATCAAAGTGGAATTGTTAACGTAGACGGCAATGAAAAAGAGCAGAAATTTACTTTTGCGCCGAAAGATTTTTCTTTGACACAATACGCAAATAGTAAAGATATAACCGATAATTTTGTTATCAAGGATCAGAAAACGGAAGCCAAAGTAACCATCCAGAAAAGAACCCTGAACCTTACCGTAGCAGATTCCACACGTCCATACAGAAGCCTGGGATATACAACAGCTCTGGATCAGCTGGTATCTGTAAATTCTCCGAGCGGAGACACCGGATTTGCCGGAAAGGATGCAATTAAGAAGCTGAAAGGATTCACCTATCCTACAGTAGTGGATACCACTGCTACAGGTCTTACACCGGAAAATGTAAAGAAGAATGATACTGCAACCTGTTCTGAACACACCAATGCATTGGAACTGGATAAGAAATCAGGAGATCCGACAAGCAATTACAAATTTGATTTTAATTCTTATAAACATGGTAATCTGAAAGTAACAGAAGAAAATATTACAGATGCTACAGATTATGTGACAATCAACAACAACGCAAGCACACATGCTTATGAAAATGAAGATCATGTCCGTTATTACGGAAAAGATGCAGTAATCAAATTTGCATTAGAAGGCGGATACAACAAGATTTATCTGAAAAATGGTACAGATCTTACAACGGAAGGTTTAAAAGAAGCAGAAGCGTACGTAGCAGGAACTAATGTAGAAGAAGGTATCTATCTTGCTAAGGAAGATAACGACGGAAAAGTATTAAACAGAACAAAAGAATTTAAGATTGATTTCAAATACGATCCGGATGCACCACAGTGCAGCGAAATTAAATTCGGCGAAGAGAACAAGGTAGTAACCGATCTGGCAACGACAATCACGTTTGGCATTTACAAGAATAAAAACATCGAAGCAAAAGTTGTACTTTCTGATGAATTATCAGGAATAAAGGGATGGTCTTATTTTGTGGCTAACACAGACAAGGACAGCTCTTTTGAAGGATTACTTACTCCGGATGACTATGCAGAGAAACTGGTCAATGAACATTTTGTAGCTGGAAAAGACGATTGCACTGTTCCGGTAGGTAAATTAAAGGATGGTCAGACTCTGGAATCCAACAACTATATTGTTTTTGTAAAAGTAATGGACAATGTAGGAAATACAAAAATCTACGGATCCAATGGTATTGTTCTGGAAAACTTCCATGACATTACGGTTGAATACAATGAAAAACCAGCATCGACAACCACTCAGCAGGGAACAGTAGACAGCAGAACCTATTATTCAGGTGATGCAGAATTGAATCTGACAGCAAAAGAAAACGCAAGTGAAAGCAAATTCTACTCCGGACTGGAAAAAATGCAGTATACCATTTCCAGACACTGGGGAGATGGTAAAAAAGTTACAGAAGAAGAAGTCACAGAAACAAATGAATATGGCTTCCCGAAAGACGTAACTCTGAAAGAACTTCAAAAATATTGTACCATCGAAAAACTTCTGGAACTGAAGAACGACCCGGAAAAATCTCAGGTGATCACAGTTTCCGCGACAGCCAATGACAACGCAGGCAATGCAATGGAAACCCGTTCAGACTACACACTGGTTCTGGACTCTATCGCACCGACAGTAGATTCTTCTTATGCACAGGCAAACAACAATGGCGCTTTCTTAAATGCCAAATATGCAAACAGTGATGTTACCTATTCTGTTAATGTAACCGAGCGTTTTTTAAACGTTCTGAAAGTAACACTGAACGGAACCGAGTATACTCTGGAAGAGCTGAATTCTCAGAAAGATGCTCTGGGTATCAAAGAAATCTCAATGGATCCGGTGAATAATTTTGCAGATACCACAGACAGTACCGTATACAAATTCACGATCGTATTCCACAAAGATGGTGAATACACGGTACAGACTAAGGTAGCTGATGCAGCCGGAAATACAGGAGAAGACAAGGAATTCTCCTTCGTGATCGACACAGTAAGACCTGAGATGCAGGTTACTTACACTGCATATCGTCCGAACGGAACAAGCTTTGTTCTGGATCCGTCCCGGGGACGTGCTTATGCAAATGAAGAAGTAGCTTATGTAGCTGTAACAGCAGTGATCACAGAGAGAAACTTCGATGCAAAAGATGCAAAAGTTGCTTACACCGCAGTAAACAGCAAAGGAAAAGCAGTGAAAGTTGCAGATTATGACGCAGCGATCCGCGAAGAATGGACCAACAAAGGAAATGTCAGCACAGAAGACAACCGTTTTGTATATGAACTGTCTCTGCCGACTATCAGTGTAGATGCCAACTATGATTTCGCTTATGACTACACCGATCTGGCTGGTAATCCGATCAATGAAACTATCAAACAGGCAGTTACCCTGGACCGCGCAAAACCGGAAGGTACTGTAACAGTAGAAGATCTGGTGAACGGATCTGCTTCTGAAACATGGAACAAGTTCCTGAGCGCAATTACATTTGGACACTTTGGTAAGAACAGTGTAAGAGCTTCTATGACAAGTGATGATGAGACTGCAGGTGTGGCAGCTACTCAGTATCTGACCTCTGCAAAAGCACTGACAAGAAGCGAACTGGAAGCAAGAACCGGATGGACCGGTTACAGCAGCAAGATCAGCTTGGCAGCAAGCCAGAACCTGGTTGTATATGAAAAGATCACAGATAAAGCAGGAAATATCCAGTACATCAGTACTGACGGAATCATCGTTGATAATGTGGCACCGGTACCGGTAGTGAAGATCACTCCTACCAATCCTGGATGGGGCAAAGGTGTATACAGCGCTGCCGATAATCCTGGATTTGACATCAGCGTTACCGATCCTGTTGTAAACGATGCATATGCAGGACTGAAGACAATTTCCTACACAATCACAAACGGAACTACCGGTTATGTAGAATCCGGAACACTGGCAAACCTGGAGAGAACATCTCACCTGCAGAGCTGGACCGGACATGTAACCATCAACCCGGATAACTTCTACTCCAACGATGTTCGCGTAAAAGTTACCGCAGATGACTGGTCCACCAACGATGCAGCATCTGAAGAAATCAGTATCAAAGTGGATAACAAAGCCCCGATCGTAACATTCTCCTTCGATCAGAGCGATGTACATAACGGAAAATACTACAACAATGACAAAACTCTGACAATCACAGTAGACGAGCGTAACTTTGATGAAAGCTACCAGCCACAGGTTACATCTACAGCAGGCGGTGGATACAGCGTCAGCGGATGGTCTCACAACGGAGAGATCCATACAGCTACTGTAACCTTCAGCGGTGACAGTGATTACACTGTAACTTATGACTGCTTCGACCTGGCAGGCAACAAGTCCAATACTGAGAAACTGGATGAGTTCACTGTTGATAAGACAAAACCTGTGATCCAGGTTTCTTATGACAACAACAGTGCATTGAACAACAACTATTACAAAGAAGCAAGAACAGCAACCATCACCATCACCGAGCATAATTTCAATCCTGGTGAAGTGACAGTTACAACAACAGCACAGCTGGATGGTGCAGCAGCTTCCGCACCTGGCGTAAGCGGATGGTCAGGATCCGGGGATACACATGTAGCAACCGTTTCTTACTCTGCAGATGCAGATTATACATTTACCATCAGTGCAACAGACCTGGCAAGCAATGTATCCGATCCATATGCAACAGAAAGCTTTACCGTTGACCAGACAAAACCGACAGTAGAGATCACCAACATCGAAGATCGTTCCGCAAATAACGGAGAAGTAGCTCCAGTTATCACACTGAACGATATCAACTTTGACAGCGGCAAGACAGTTGTGCACCTGACCGGAGCCAACAAGGGAGAAGTAGATACCACAGGTATGTACACTTCTGTAGCAAGCAACAAAGGTCAGACACTTACTTTCTACAACTTCAAAGAAAATATGGATGACATCTATACTCTGACTGCTGAGACAACTGACAAAGCAGGAAATCAGTACAGCACATCCAAGATCTTCTCTGTAAACCGTGACGGTTCTACTTATCTGTATGATGATTATACAGAAGAACTGATCAAGAATGGTTACACCAACGATCCGAAGAATCTGGTAGTATCCGAGATCAACGTAGATACCCTGACCTTCCAGGAACTGACGGTATCCGAGAACGGTACACAGAAGACTCTGGAACAGAACAAAGACTTTGAAGTAAGTGAGTCCGGAAGCGATGTAAGCTGGAAAGAATACAAGTACACCATCAACGCATCCAACTTCGAGAATGAAGGAGACTACAACGTTTCCATCTACTCCGAAGACCGTGCAACCAACGTAACAACCAACACAGCCAAGTCCAAAGATATCCTCTTTGCAGTGGATAAGACTTCACCGGTTATCTCCCTGGCTAACATCGAAGACGGCGGAAGATACAAAGTAGAAAGTCAGAAATTCACAGCAAACGTAGATGATAACATGGCTCTGGATAAAGTTGAGTATTACGTAGACGATGAGCTGAAACAGACCTTCGATGCAGACGAAGTATCTGCAAACAGCGGTTCTCTGGAACTGAGTGTGGATTCTTCCAACACATTCCGGAATGTATCTGTAAAAGCTTATGACAAAGCAAACAACGAAGCAACAACCGCAAGCGTAGACGTCCTGGTATCTGCAAATACATGGGTACAGTTCTACAACAACAAACCGGCATTCTACGGTACGATTGGAGGCGGTGTGGCAGCAGTGGCAGCTGCAATAGCCGCAGGCGTACACTTCAGTGGCGCAGCCGCAGGAACAGCAGCCGCAGCAGGAAAAACAGCTGCAGGCGCAGGTATCTTCCTTGCAGGTAAGAAAAGAAAAAAAGATGAAAAATAAATAAGAGAAAGTCATAACTGTGAAGAAACTGAGCAGTCATTGATAATCTCTAAACAAGCTGAGCCAGGCTGCTGCTAAAAGAGCAGCAGCCTATTCTGCTTTGTCAGCATAAGATTTTGAATATGTGTAAAATCATATGCTGAGAGCGCAGAACCAAAAGAGAAGGGTAACCGTGAAAGTACTGAACAGTTACAGAGAGGGATCATATATGAAAAAGCTATACGAGGAATATTTGATATTTGAGATAAGAGATAAGAACAGCATCAGCCGGGAAAGCCTGGAATCTATCCGATGGATTTTCAGATAGCATATGAACGGATGCTGTGGACTATGAAGGGGCGTTATCCAAAGGCACAGTTGTATTGTGCAACGATTGGATGTGGAGTCTTAAATGGTCAGAACATGTTTCCGGAATATCTGAATGGAAATGCCTTTGAGGATTATAATCAGGCGATCCGCACTGCCGCACAGAAATACAGATGTCATCTGGTGGATCTGGCGGCAATGGGAGTCGCATATGATTCCGTGGACGGAATCCATCCAAATGCCAGGGGAATGCAGCAGCTGGCAGAAGGATGGATCCGGGGAATCGAAGAAGAAAAGAAAAAGACAACACACAGGAAAAAGAAACGCAGCTGGACACAGTGGCTGATTCCGGTGCTGCTGGGAATAGAAGCGGTTATTGTAATGGTGCTGATTGTGTTGATTTTAAAAGTGTTTATTCTCTGACCGGATGTGTTCAGTACTTTCCCGGTCACAGACCAAAATGTTACTGTTCACTCCGTGCCCAGCAACACGCTGCGCGATGCACAGAATTTATGCTAATCGCATAAATTCGCGCGATATGTCTCGGGTTTTCTGTGACCTTCGCTCACAAAAAACACCTCGCGAGATATTACCAGTGAACAGTAACACCAAAATGCATTGCACATAAAAAATATTGCTTTTGTAATTGACATTTCCATAGAAAAGAGGTATCTTTGAGAAAGATAATAAAACTATTTTATTAAGTTTCAAAAACTCATATATGGAGGGCATTTCACATGGAAGGTAAGATGAAAGTAGCAGTGATGAACGGTATCGGCAAGATGGGATTTACGGAGCGTGACATTCCGACGCCGAAGGATGATGAAGTTCTGGTAAAGCTGGATTATGTGGGAATCTGTGGATCGGATCTGCATTATTACGAGAGCGGAGCCATCGGCGATTATGTGGTAGAACCGCCGTTTGTTCTCGGTCATGAGCCGGGTGGTGTTGTCGTGGAAGTGGGAAAAGATGTCAAACATCTGAAAGTCGGCGACAAAGTAGCTCTGGAGCCGGGAAAGACCTGCGGACACTGCGAATTCTGCAAACAGGGCAAATACAATCTCTGTCCGGATGTCGTATTTTTCGCAACGCCGCCGGTAGACGGTGTCTTTCAGGAGTATGTTGCGCATGAGGCGGCTCTCTGCTTCAAACTCCCGGAGAATGTAAGCACACTGGAGGGCGCGCTGATCGAACCTCTGGCTGTCGGTTTCCATGCAGCGATCCAGGGAGATGCTCATCTGGGACAGAAGGCAGTGGTGATGGGTGCCGGATGTATCGGTCTGGTTTCCATGATGGCACTGAAAGCCCGTGGAGTATCTGAGGTTTATGTGGTAGATATCATGGAAAAACGTCTGGAAAAAGCCCTGGAACTGGGAGCAACCGGAGTGATCAACGGCGCAAAAGAGGATGTGATCGCCAAAGCACAGGAACTGACCGGCGGGGCCGGTATGGACCTGATCATCGAGACCGCCGGTACAGAGATCACCACCAGACAGGCGATCCATATGGCGAAGAAGGGTTCCACGATCGTTCTGGTCGGCTACAGCAAGAGCGGTGAGATGACCCTGCCGATGAGTCTGGTTCTCGACAAAGAACTGACTTTCAAAACGGTTTTCCGTTACCGCCATATCTATCCGATCGCAATCGATGCGGTAGCTTCCGGAAAAGTAAACGTAAAAGGAATCGTTACTAATATTTACGATCTTGACGATGTGCAGCGGGCGATGGATGAGAGTGTGCATAATAAGGCAGACATTGTAAAAGGTGTGATTAAGATTCATCCGTAAGAGTTGAAAGAATCGTAAAAAGCAAAAAGTATACAGGTGTCAGGCATTTCTACGCAAGAACTTTGTAAGAGTGCCTGGCACTTTTAAAATAAAAAGTCGGAATTGACCTATAAATCAGCCGAAATCATATCTGGAAAATCTCTTGTTTTTTGAGTAAAATAAAAGTAGTGGGCGACGATTGCGCCGCAGGAAAATAGTTACTGGTCACAGAGTGAACAGTAACGAAAATAACAGGCATGGCGGTCCGCCGGAGAGTGCGGCGGGATGGCCGGAAAAGAGGTTTGAGATGAAAAAATGGACAAGAGTCATGTATCAGCCAAATCTTCCCCTGGAAGCAGGCAGATATGTAACAGCAAGCAAAGAACATATTGCATTATCCCTGGAGGCAGCGACAGAGGGTATAGTGCTTTTGAAAAATGAGAACAATATCCTGCCGTTAAAGAACGGTTCCAGGATCACACTGTTCGGACGCGGAAGTTTTGACTATGTCAAAGGTGGCGGCGGAAGCGGCGATGTAACCGTATCTTATGTACATAATCTGTACGACGGTTTCAAAACCCTGGAAGATAAGGTACAGGTATACGAACCGGTAGCAGAATTCTATAAGAAAAATGTAGAAGAACAGTATGCAATCGGAAGAGCACCGGGTATGACCGAAGAACCGGAACTGCCACAGGAACTTCTGGATGGCGCAAGAGCATTCGGGGATACTGCGCTTGTTGTACTGAGTCGTTTTTCCGGAGAAGGATGGGATCGTTCCAGTGTGGAATACAATGGCGAGTTCAACCCGTGGCCGGACGAGACCAGCATGCCGAAACTGTCTGCGCAATTGTATCCGGATGGAGATTTTTACCTGACAGCGGGTGAGAAAAAACTGCTGGCGCAGGTAGAAAAAGTATATGATAAGATTGTAGTTGTCCTGAACATCGGTGGTGTGATCGATCTGTCCTGGATCAAGAGAGATGATAAGATCAGTGCTGCTTTATACGGTGGACAGGGTGGTATGGAAGGCGGAACCGCAATGGCTCAGGTGTTGTGTGGTCAGGTCAATCCATCCGGTAAACTGGCAGATACCTTTGCTGCAAGACTGGAAGATTATCCGTCCACGGAAAACTTCCATGAGTCTGTAGAATATGTGGATTACACCGAAGATATTTACGTTGGTTACCGTTATTTTGAGACGATTCCGGGCGCAGCTGAAAAAGTGGTTTATCCGTTCGGTTACGGTCTGTCCTACACAACCTTCGAGGTGGAGACACAGAAAGCATGGGAAGAGGCAGACTCTATCAACGTACAGGTGAAAGTAACCAATACCGGAGATATGGCTGGTAAAGAGGTCGTACAGCTGTATTACAGTGCACCACAGGGACTGTTAAAGAAACCGGCGAAAGAATTGGGTGCATTTAAGAAAACCCGCCTTCTGCAGCCAGGAGAGAGTCATACGATGGTACTGACCGTCACAAAAGAAGCAATGGCATCCTACGATGATCTTGGAAAAGTAGCAAAATCTGCTTATGTTCTGGAAAAAGGCGCATATGCTTTTTATATTGGAACCTCCGTAAGAAATAATGAAAAAACAGCTTATGAATATCTGGTAGCAGAAGATACCGTGGTAAAACAGCTGGAAGCAAAGCTGACACCGTCAGGTCTGTCTAAGAGAATGCTTTCCGACGGAACCTACGAGGAACTGCCTCAGACTGAAGGAAATAATCCCAATGCCTGTGCATTTGAAAAAATGGTTCCGGGAACTGATGAGGGCATCCTGCCGGAAGTACGCTTCCGCGAGCAGCGTCTTGTACTCTACGTAGTAAAAAAAGGCGTAAAACCGTTTATCGAAGTAGCAGAAGGAAAGATCACTCTGGACGAGTTCATGAGCCAGCTTTCCGACGATGATCTGATCGAACTGCTTGGAGGTCAGCCAAATACCGGCGTGGCCAATACCTTTGGTTTCGGTAACCTGCCGGATTACGGTGTACCGAACATTATGACAGCCGACGGACCTGCAGGTCTTCGTATCGCACCGGAATGTGGCGTGTGTACAACTGCATGGCCATGCGCAACTCTTCTTGCCTACACCTGGAACCCGAATCTGGTAGAAAAGGTAGGTGCAGCCGGAGCAGAAGAAGTGAAAGAAAATAATATCGCCGTATGGCTGACACCCGCTGTCAACATTCACAGAAATCCTTTGTGCGGAAGAAACTTCGAGTATTATTCCGAAGATCCGCTGCTTGCAGGTAAGATGGCAGCAGGTATGGTACGTGGTATCCAGTCTCAGCATATCGGCGCTTCCGTAAAACATTTTGCCGCCAATAACAAAGAGACAAACAGAAAGCACAGCGATTCCCGTGTATCCGAACGTGCCCTTCGTGAGATTTATCTGAAACAGTTTGAAATTATCGTAAAAGAATCCGATCCGTGGACGATCATGAGCTCCTACAACGTGATCAACGGTCACAGAGCTTCGGAAAATAAAGAACTTCTGGAAGACATCCTTCGCGGAGAATGGGGATTCCAGGGCATGGTTACCACAGACTGGTGGACCCGTGGTGAGCATTACAAAGAGATCAAAGCCGGCAATGATGTCAAGATGGCAACCGGTTATCCGGAACGTGTGAAGAAGGCTATAGAACTTGGTGAACTTACCCGTGCTGATCTGGAACACTGTGCAAGACGTGTACTGGAACTGATCCTGAAAATCGATTAAATATAACTAACAGTTACGATTAATCAAAAAATATGCATAAAAAGTGAGAAAAAAAGCAAACAGAAAAAGAATCTACTTTCTGTTTGCTTTTTTTTGCAAAAATATAAAAGGCCGTACTGGATTACTGGAAAAAAACAGGGTATAGTAATAAGAAAACAGAGCGTGTAAGAGGAGTAACAAACGATGAACAGAAAGATAGAAAATCCTTTCCTCTATGTAGAAGTCAGTGACCGCGGAGCAGAACTGATGCGGATTATGAGAAAGGATACCGGTGCGGAGATTCTCTGGAATGGGGATCCGGCTTTCTGGAGCTACCGGTCTCCGATTCTTTTTCCGAATGTGGGAAGTACCTGGCAGAAAAAAATGAAGATCAACGGAAAGGAATATCAGACCCGTCAGCATGGATTTGCCAGAGAAAAAGAATTCACCTGTGTGGAAGAAAGTACTGAAAAACTTCGCTACCGGTTAATGTCTGACGAAGAGACAAGAAAGTACTATCCATTTGATTTTGTATTATGGATCACCTATGAATTGAGAGAAAAAGAGATTCTCGTCAGCTGGGAAGTGGAAAACCGATCCGGGGAAGTCATGAGTTTTACGATTGGCGGACATCCGGGCTTCCGTTTTGAAAAAGAAGGAGAACAGAAAGAAGATTACGAACTATATTTTCCGGAAAATACAGAGTTTACCGCTACCGCAGTCGATCTGGTCAACGGTACCGGAAAACCGGATCAGAAATACCGGGTGAAACTGACAGATCATACGCTGGTGTTAAGTGACCAGCTGTTTGATGTGGACACACTGGTAGTTGACGATGCACAGATCCGGGAAGTATGGCTCAGAAGAAAAGCCACCGGGCAGCTTTATGCGGGAGTTCGTTGTATCGATGAATTTTGCAGTTTTGGAATCTGGTCCCTTCCGAAAGGACCGTATGTTTGTCTGGAACCCTGGGCGGGAAGATGTGATGATGAAGGGTTTTGCGAAGATATTTCCCAAAAGCCGGGAATTAACCGGGCGAAGCCGGGAGAATGCTGGAAAAAGCAGTATGCGATTCTGATCGGATAGAACAGAGTATCTTAAGAGGTGTATTTACAACAGGGAAAAGAGTGTCAGATGTAAGAATCCGGCACTTTTCTGTTATCGGCAGAAGAAAAATAACAGAGGATAAATTTTATAATTATAGAAATTACAGGGAGGTTTTTGTATGGGAAGAGCAATTTATGTGAGCAGTGTAAACGGAGATGATGCAAACAGCGGGTATGCACCGGAGAAAGCATTCCGCAGTCTGAGAAAGGTAAACCAAATGGAGATACAGCCGGGCGATCAGATCCTTCTGGAGCGGGGATCAATATTTATCGGAGAGTACCTGCACCTGTATGCAGGTGGAACAAAGGAGGCTCCGGTTGTTGTAGATGCGTACGGGGAGGGTGGTCTTCCACGGATCGAGACGGACGGAAACGGGATCTGGTATCAGAACTATGGCGGACATCTGGACAATGTAGTACATACCTGGAAAGGCTATCTGTCCTCAGCGGTTCTTTTATACGATGCAGAATACATTTCCATCCGGAATCTGGAAATTACAAACAACCCATGCGTCAAAAATGAACGCCTGAACCAGGCAGACCGTATGAACCGCACCGGCGTATCCGTGATTGCGAAGAATCACGGGACGCTCCATGAGATCGAACTCGATCATCTGTATATCCATGATGTAGAGGGAAATATCTACGACAAACATCTGAACAATGGCGGCATCTACATGTCAGTCTCCCGTCCGGATGACGAAGAAAAGACCGGAATTGCCCGTTATGACGGTATTCATATCCACCACTGTAAAGTTGAGAACTGCCGCAGATGGGGAATTGCCGCAGGCTACACGTACCAGCATGACAAATTTACCACACTGGAACTGCCCGATGAAGTGGTGAAAACCTACGGCTCCACCAATGTTGTGATCGAACACAACTTTGTCAAAGATATCGGCGGAGACGGCATCACACCGATGTACTGCTTTGAACCGCTGATCCAGTACAATGTGTCCGAAAATATCGCTGTGGACATCCACCCGGATCTGTACAACGAAGAAGGAAACCGTGGCGGTATGACTGCAGCCGCCATCTGGCCATGGAAATGCAAAACAGCGTTGTTCCAGTACAACGAAGTCTACAACACTGTCTATAATCAGGATGGTCAGGCGTGGGATGCCGACTCCGGTGACGGAACGATCTACCAGTACAACTACAGCTGCAACAATGGCGGTGGCTGTGTGATGTTTTGTGAGGGCGAGAGCGTCAACAACATCTTCCGCTACAACATCAGTCAGAATGACGGAACAGGCATCCTGACCCCGGTACGAAACGTGGACGCGAAAATCTATGGCAATATCTTCTATATAAAAGAAGGCGTGGACTTTATCCGTCATCGGATCTGGGGCGATACAATGATCGAAGGCGGCGGAATCGAAGTCACCGACAACATTATCATCTACGCCGGAAACGCCCCCAAAGAAGAGTCCTGGACCTATAACAGCCCCAAGGCATATTATCAGAGTAATACATATGTAAACTATCAGAATACCCCGGAAGGTGATCCGGCTCCAATCTGCCTCTCCGCTGCCACCGATATCCTGACAGCTCCAGGCATCGCCCCGGAGACCACCAACGGCAGCAGCCGCATGTACAAAGGCAGTCAGGACTTTGCCGGCTACCGCCAGAAAAAAGACGGCACAGACCTTCTGAAACTGTAAACTTCAGGAAAAAAAGAACAAGAAGAAAGGACACAAAATTTTCACAAAAAAATTAGCACTCCCCCTTGACGAGTGCTAATTTAGGTGTTATAGTACAGATAGAACAAAGGAAGAGAAATAAAGAAGTTCAACTACCGTATGTTCTACACGAATAATCAATTAAGCAATCACTCCGCCACCGGGCGGAACAAATAGAAGGGAGAAATGACTTATGTTAATGCCTAGTATTTTTGGTGAGAATTTTATGGATGATTTCTTTGGAGTTCCGGAGAGAACTTATACACAGAGTGCACAGAACGCCCTGATGAAAACCGATGTAGTAGAAAACAAAGACGGATTTGACGTATCCATTGACTTGCCGGGATTCAAAAAAGAAGATGTGAAGGGAGAAGTCAAAGACGGCTACCTGATCATTACCGCATCGACCAAACAGAACAAAGAAGAGAAAAACAAAGACGGCAAGTACATCCGCAAAGAAAGATACAGTGGAACCTGTCAGAGAAGCTTTTATGTAGGAGAAGATATCACCCAGGAAGACATCAAAGCAAAATTTGAAGATGGTGTCCTGAAACTGGAGATTCCGAAAAAAGAAGCAAAACCGGAAGTAAAAGAAGCAAAATACATCTCTATTGCATAAAAGAGCAGGGAGATGAAAATTGAGACAAAACACGTATTACGAGTTTTATCCATTCATGCGGCAGGCGCGGACCGGGCGCCTGCCGGATAAATAAACTGTGCGCTCATTACTGTGAAATCGAGTGAACAGAAAAAGGAAAATAACAGGGTTTTAAAACCCGTTCACTATAGAGATTGCCACAGAGGGACAGGACAAACTTTATATCCGGAGTCTCTCTTTTTTATATATACAGGCAGCAAGCCAAATGTACAGGATGTAACAAGTTCCCAAAGGAGGTGGAACAAGTGGAAAATAAAAGAGATTACTATGAAGTGCTTGGCGTAAGTAAAGAGGCAGACAGTTCGGCAATTAAAAAAGCCTACCGAAAACTGGCGAAAAAATATCATCCGGACACCAACGCCGGTAATGCAGAGGCAGAAAAACGATTCAAAGAAATCTCGGAAGCCTATGCAGTACTGGGAGATGAGGAAAAGAAAAAATTATACGATGAATTCGGACATATCGCCTTCGAGCCGGGCTTCAATGCGGATGCCGCGAGAGCACAGAAACAATATGGATATGAAAACTTCGGCAGCGATAACAGCCAGAATGGTTATCGGGAGTACCATTTTAACGGATCAGGTGGAGATGACATCTTCGGAGATCTGTTTGGAAATATGTTTCGCCGGGGAGCAAAAGGCGGGAATTTCCATAGCGAAGGATTTCATAACGACAGCGGATTCTATCAGCAGTTCCATCAGAGAGAAAATGATGGATTCTATGGTAAACATGGATTTCATGAAACTTATTCCGGAAAAGGGGAGAATCTGGAAGCAGAGATTTCACTTACTTTTGATGAGGCTGTATTTGGCTGCGACAAGATGATCACATTGCAGGAAGCAGGAGGCAACCGCACTTTGAAAGTGCATATTCCTGCGGGAATCGATACCGGACAGAGCGTTCGACTGCGTGGAAAAGGCCATCCGGGAATCGGAGGCGGTGAACCTGGCGATCTGTTGCTGAAAGCAAAGGTTGGAAGAAAACCGGGATACGAACGAAAAGGCGTCGATGTCTACACCACGGTCAGTATCCCATACACAACCGCCGCTCTCGGCGGAGAAACCAGAGTATCCACATTATACGGGGATGTTAGTTGTAAAATCAAAGAAGGGACTCAGTCGGGCAGCAAGATCCGGCTGCGTGGAAAAGGAATTGTATCCATGAAAAATCCGAACGTCCACGGCGACCAGTACGTCACCGTTCAGATCCAGGTGCCCCGTCACCTGAATCAGCAGGCACGCCGGAAACTGATGGAATACAAACAGGCTTGCGGATAAAAAAAGCAGACAGGAATAACTTTGAACAGTTGTTACTGTCTGCTTTTTGTGTACATTGCATACAAAAATGAATCTAATGAAGCAATTTTGAATTGCGTGAACAATAAGTCAAAAACCATAAGATCTGGTTTACAAAACTTTGCTTCTGAGCTATTCTATAGAAAGAAAAGTAAGATTCCGAGAGTACATTAAGATGATCAGGAGGAAACAACATGGTAGGTCCGGAAGGAACAAAACGAATATCCAAAACAGATACATACCTGAATGTAGCCGAAGCATTTGCCTATCGAAGCACCTGCATCAAACGAAAATACGGTGCGGTGATCGTAAAAGATGATGTGGTAATTTCCACCGGCTATAATGGATCCCCGCGTGGTTACGACAATTGCTGCGATATCGGCGAGTGTCCGAGAATCAAACTGGGTATGCATCAGGGAGAGGGGTACGGTCTTTGCCGTGCGATTCATGCTGAGCAGAATGCATTGCTGAACTGTTCCCGCGAACAGACCATCGGTGCCGACCTCTACCTTGCCGGCATCAATCCCGATGATAATTCTGTTCACCGCGCAAAACCCTGCCCCATCTGCTCCCGCCTTATCATCCAGGCCGGAATCAAAAACGTCTACCTCCGTGTAGGTGCCAAAGCCGGTGAGTACGAAGTGGTTCCGGCCCAAGATCTGGTGTGGCATCTGTAAAACAAAAATGATAACCGGAAAATAAAGACAGAAAAAGCCGCAAGGAAACAGTCCTGGCCAGTAAAGTTCAATGCCCCGGAAGCCCGCGCACCGAGGAGGGATCGCGGGCTTCCGGGGCTCACAACATCCCCAACAAACCTTACTGCGGAATCCTTGCCTTATAATAAAGCGGCGACAGTCCAAAATACTTCTTAAACAACTTACTGAAATGATAAGCATCCTCATATCCTACAGCCATCGCCACAGCCTGAATCGACTGCTCCGGGTTCTCATCCAGCAGTTCCCGGGCCTTTTGCATCCGCAGGCTGATCAGATAATTGATCGGCGTATCCCCTGTCTCACTTTTGAAAATCTTCGAAATATAAAAAGAACTCAGATACATATTTGCCGCAATCTGATCGAGCGAAATCTTCTCTTTATAATGTGTCTCCATATAATGCATAATCTGCTGAACTACATACTTCTTATTTACCGACTTGAACTCATACCGCGGTGCATACTGACGCTTTACATCTTCCTCAAGTTCCTGCTTCTGATATCGGCAGAGCAGACAGATCACCTGAATCAGATAGGACTTCAGCATAAAATACCGCCCCGGCTGGCAGGTCTTCGACTCCTGTTCCATCAGGTTACACAGCCGAAACAACGGTTCTTTATAACTGTCCGGCAATGTTGCCAGCAGCTGATAATTTTTAAAAAGAGAAAAATGCCCTCTGGTACATCCGGCAAATTCCACATTTGAAAAAGCCAGATAAAATTCCCGGGCAGAAGTTCCGGCTGCAGGAAGGCTCTGGTGATATGTTCCGGGATTCAGCAAAATCACGGACCCTTCTTCCACATCATACAACTTCTCATCTATAAGAAATGTTGTTTTTCCTTTCAGTATAAGCACAAATTCAATAAAATCATGACAATGATAATTCATCTCAGGCTCTGTTCGAAGCAGATTACAGCAGAACAGAAAGCGGGGATTGAGATCATTGTAAGTAAGATCATACACCGATGGTTCCATAAAAATCCCCCTGTCATAAATATAATTTCAACGTAACTGTTCAGTACCTTCACAGTTACGAGCCAAAATGCCTCGCGGGACAGTGGCTACTGAATAGTTACATTTCAACACATATTTGATAAGTTAAGTATACAACATAAACCATCCGATGCACAAGAAAGTACATTCCACTTTTTCGACTGTACTTTATAATAAAACTATCGTAACTGTGAAGATACTGAACAGTTACAGTCATATAAAAATTGGCAGCCAGCGGTAAAAGATGCCACATGGTATGCAAAAAAAGAAAGGATGAAAAAAGAAAATGACAAAAAGTATGACATCAGGAAAACCGGTAAAACTAATCCTTTTATTTGCGCTTCCGCTGATTGTGGGTAATATTTTTCAACAGTTCTACAGTATGGCGGATACCGTAATTGTAGGACGTACTATAGGAGTCAATGCCCTGGCGGCTGTCGGATGTACAGGAAGTGTATCTTTCTTTATTCTCGGATTTGTTATGGGATTTACCTCGGGTTTGTCGATTCTCATTGCCCAGCGTTTCGGTGCGGAGGATGAGGAAGGAATCCGTTGCAGCTTTGCTGCCGGTATTATTCTAAGTATTGCACTCACAATTGTGATGACATTATTTGCAGTGGCACTGGTTCGTCCTGCCATGGAACTTTTGCAGACACCGGAGGAAATCCTTGACGATGCGGTTTCTTATATCCGGATTATATTCTGGGGAATCGGAGCAAGTGTATTATTTAATCTGGGATCAAATACGATGCGTGCATTGGGCGACAGTCGGACACCACTGTATTTTCTGATTTTTGCCTGCTGTGTCAATATTGTACTGGACATTGTACTGATTGCCGTAGTCGGTATGGGAGTTGCAGGGGCAGGTGTGGCAACTATATTTTCTCAGCTCCTGTCAGGAATCTGCTGCTTTGTATATATATGGAAGAAAATGCCGGTACTTCGGATTAACCGCCACCACTTTCATCTGGCGCGAAAACAACTGGGTGATCATCTGCGAATTGCTCTTCCAATGGCGTTTCAGATGTCCATCATTGCGATCGGTGCCCTGATTCTGCAGTTTGCTCTGAACGGTCTGGGCGCGGTATCCGTAGCAGCTTATACGGCGGCACAGAAGATTGATTCCATTGCAACCATGCCACTGAATTCTCTTGGACAGGCAATGACTACATATACTGCTCAGAATTATGGTGCCGGCCAGTATGAGAGAATAAAAAAAGGAGTGTTCCAGTGTATTCTGATTTCTCTGACCGTCAGTGTTTTGATGGGACTTATGAATATTTTTGCCGGAAGTAATCTGTCCGCTGTGTTTGTGGGAAGTGGTGAACGGGATGTCATTGCCTTATCCAAAACATATCTGGTCATCAGCGGATCTTGTTACTGGGTGTTGGGACTGTTATTTATCTATCGTTTTACCCTGCAGGGACTTGGTAACGGATGGGTGCCTACAGTGGCAGGAATTATGGAACTGGTCATGCGTGCAACGGCAGCTGTTTTGCTGGTAGAGCATTTTGGATTTGCCGGTGCAAGTTCCGCAAGCCCGCTGGCATGGATCGGGGCATGCATTCCGCTGGGAATTGCATATTATCTTACAATCCGGCAAATGGTTCCCAAACAGCCGCAGACTACTCCTGTAAAAGCCATGTGAGCCTGAAGGTCAGCGGCTTTTCCTTTACTTCCCGGGCTATGGGAAGTATAATAAAGGAAACTGAGAAAACATGGAGGGTATTACCTATGGAACTGTTATTTTTGGAGCCGGTATTCAAAGAGGCTATCTGGGGTGGAACAAAATTAAGAGACTCGTTTGGATATGATATTCCAAGTGACACAACAGGAGAGTGCTGGGCAATCAGTGCTCATAAAAATGGTGACTGTAAGATTGCAGGCGGCAGATACGATGGAAGATATCTGAGCCAGTTATGGGAAGAAGAGCCGGAACTGTTTGGAAATTATCCGGGCAGCCAGTTTCCGCTTTTGATTAAAATCATTGATGCGAAAAATGATCTGAGTATTCAGGTACATCCCGATGATGCATATGCATCCGAACATGAAAATGGTTCGTTGGGGAAAACAGAGTGCTGGTATGTGCTGGACTGTGAGCCGGGTACAAAAATTGTTATTGGCCACAATGCAAAGGATAAAAAAGAACTGGAAGAGATGATCCGTCAGGGACGATGGGATGAATTTATCCGTGTGACAGATGTGAAAAAAGGAGATTTTTTCCAGATCAATCCGGGATGTCTGCATGCAATCAAAGGAGGTACGGTGATTCTGGAGACACAGCAGAACAGCGATATTACATATCGTGTATATGACTATGACAGATTGTCCGACGGAAAACCGAGACAGTTGCATGTGGAACAGAGCATTGACACAATTGTGGCACCGTTTGAGCCGGCAAAATGCGATACCTATACCGAGAACCTGCAGGGGGCGGAACATAAACATTTGATCACCTGTCCATTCTATTCTGTAGACAAGTATGATGTGGACGGTGTATTTACTATTGAATTTGACAAATATTTTACAGATGTCAGCGTAGTAGAAGGTTCCGGTACTGTAAATGGAATTCCGCTAGAAAAGGGTCAGCATTTTATCGTACCGGCAGGATACGGAAAGTGCCGTTTTGAAGGCGTGATGAGTCTGATCTGTTCGAATCCGGAAAAACATTAAGAGAAAATCCGGACTTAATAAAAGGAAATTAAAAAGTTAGACGGAATATATATAACAGAGATAATCTGAGAACGGTATAAAAAGCTGTTCGAAACACAGGTAAAAAGGAGAATACAGATATGAGACTGGGAGCACTGGAAGCAGGCGGAACCAAGATGGTCTGCGCAATCGGAAACGAAAACGGGGAGATTTTTGAGAGGATATCTATTCCTACCGAAACTCCGGAGATCACACTTCCGAAACTGATTGAGTATTTTAAAGATAAAGAGATCGAAGCACTGGGAATCGGCTGCTTTGGACCGATTGATGTAAACCGTAACTCTGAAACCTATGGTTATATCACGACCACACCAAAGCTGGCGTGGGCAAATTGCGATATTGTCGGTGCTTTTAAAAAAGCACTGAATATTCCGGTGGGATTTGATACGGATGTAAATGGATCTGCACTGGGAGAATCCACTTGGGGAATCACCAAAGGCCTGGAAAACAGCGTATATATAACTATCGGAACCGGTGTCGGTATGGGTATTATGAGCAACGGAAAACTGCTTCATGGTATGCTGCATCCGGAAGCAGGACATATCCTGATGAGAAAACATCCGGAAGATCATTACGAAGGCAAATGCCCATATCACAAAACCTGTCTGGAAGGTCTGGCTGCAGGCCCGGCGATCGAAGCACGCTGGGGCAAAAAAGGAATAGAACTGGCAGATAAGAAAGAAGTATGGGAGCTGGAAGCTTATTATATCGGACAGGCTCTGGTAGATCTGATTCTGGTACTGTCTCCGGAAAGAATTATTCTTGGTGGCGGTGTTATGCATCAGGAACATATGATGCCGTTAGTCAGAGAAGAAGTAAGAAAACAGATGGCCGGTTATATTAAGACGAAACAGATGGATGATCTGGATAATTATATTGTACTGCCAAGCCTGAATGATAATCAGGGAATTATGGGTGCGCTGAAACTGGCAGTGGATGAGCTGGAACTGGAGAAATAATATCCTTATATAAAATAAGAAAGCTGTCGTGGGGGAATCTGCGACAGCTTTCTTATTTTTCCGTGAATAACGAGACACATTCATATCTTTTACTTGACTTTCCTGTTGACACATGGTATAGTAAGTAAGCGACATGGAAGTAGGTCTTTTTTTTATGCCTAAAATCGAAAGACGTGAATTTCGATGGCAAAAGAAAAAAGTCCGTTGCAACAACGCAAATCAACACAGTGGAGGTGGAAGTCGTGCGCGTAAAAATCACATTGGCATGTACAGAATGTAAACAGCGGAATTACAACATGACAAAAGAGAAAAAGAATCATCCGGAAAGACTGGAGACCAAAAAGTATTGTAAATTCTGTAGAACACACACAATGCACAAAGAGACGAAATAAGATTGTCGTGTAAGAGGTGAGGACTATGGCAGAATCTGCAAAAAAAGAAAAGGCTCCGAAAAAGGAGAAAGCTCCGAAAAAGAGCTGGACCAAAGGTCTGAAGTCCGAATTTGACAAGATTATCTGGACTGACAAGAAAACAGTCGGCAAACAGACGGTTGCCGTTGTTGGTATCACAGTAGTCATGGGCGTGATTATTTCCGTTCTGGACAGTGCGGTTCTGGAGTTCGTTAATTTGCTGATTAAATAAGGACAAGGGTGAGGAAATGGCAGAAGCAAACTGGTATGTAGCCCATACATATTCGGGCTATGAAAACAAAGTGAAAGCCAACATTGAGAAAACAATCGAAAACCGACATCTGGAAGATCAGATTCTGGAAGTTCGGGTACCGATGCAGGATGTGACAGAGTTGAAAAACGGTGCACAGAAGCTGGTATCCAGAAAAATGTTCCCGGGATACGTACTGATCAACATGGTGATGAACGATGATACATGGTATGTTGTTCGTAACACCCGTGGTGTGACCGGATTCGTCGGACCGGGATCTAAACCGGTGCCTTTGAGCGAAGAAGAGATCGGCATGCTGGGTATCCAGCCTGAAACCATCGAAATCGATTTTGCAGAAGGCGACAGCGTAGTTGTTACCGGAGGAGCCTGGAAAGATACTACTGGTATTATCCAGACGCTCAACAGTCAGAAGCAGACTGTGACAATCAATGTTGAGTTGTTTGGTCGCGAAACACCGGTTGAGATCAGTTTCGCAGAAATTAAGAAGTTGTAAACAGAATCATCGAAGTATGAAGTTTCGCACGGAAATGATTCGTGGGAGGGAAATCCCCGCAATTACCACATTATAGGAGGTCATTACAATGGCAAAGAAAGTAACAGGATATATCAAATTACAGATTCCTGCTGGTAAAGCAACACCAGCACCACCAGTTGGACCGGCTCTGGGTCAGCATGGTGTAAATATCGTACAGTTTACAAAGGAATTCAATGCTAGAACAGCTGACAAGGGAGATCTGATCATCCCTGTAGTTATCACTGTATACGCAGACAGAAGTTTCAGCTTTATAACCAAAACTCCACCAGCTGCAGTTTTGCTGAAGAAAGCTTGTAACATCAAATCAGGTTCAGGTGTTCCGAACAAAACAAAAGTAGCTACTATTTCCAAAGATAAAGTAAAAGAGATCGCTGAAATGAAAATGCCAGATCTGAATGCAGCAAGCATCGAAGCAGCTATAAGCATGATCGCTGGTACTGCAAGAAGTATGGGTATCGTAGTTGAGGACTAATCTTTACTAATGTAACTTTGAGACCATAAGGTCACAAACAAACGAATATCGTGGGAGGGCAATCCCCGCAATTACCACAGGAGGTTATAGGAAATGAAACACGGTAAAAAATATATGGAAACTGCCAAAGCAGTTGATCGTGCAAAACTGTATGATCCGGATGAAGCAATCGCTTTAGCTAAAAAATCTGCAGTTGCAAAATTTGATGAAACAATCGAAGCTCATATCAGAACAGGCTGTGACGGACGTCACGCTGACCAGCAGATTCGTGGCGCAGTAGTTCTGCCTCACGGAACCGGTAAAACTGTTCGTGTCCTGGTATTCGCAAAAGGTGTGAAAGCTGATGAAGCTCAGGCAGCTGGAGCAGAATTCGTCGGAGCAGAAGAGCTGATCCCGAAGATCCAGAACGAAGGATGGTTTGACTTTGATGTAGTTGTTGCTACACCGGATATGATGGGTGTTGTTGGTCGTCTGGGTCGTGTACTCGGACCGAAAGGCTTAATGCCAAACCCGAAAGCTGGTACAGTAACAATGGACGTTACAAAAGCTGTTCAGGATATCAAAGCTGGTAAGATTGAATATCGTCTTGATAAAACAAATATTATTCACGTGCCAATCGGAAAAGCTTCTTTTACAGAAGAACAGTTAGCGGACAACTTCCAGACGCTGATGGGTGCAATCAATAAAGCAAAACCTTCTACACTGAAAGGTCAGTTCCTGAGAAGCGTAACAATCGCTCCTACTATGGGAATTGGTGTTAAGATTAACCCATTAAAACTTGTGTAATTATATAAGTGCAAATGAAGAAGAGCGGAGCCTTTGTAGGCGACGCTCTTTTTTTGTGGGGGATTGGAGGGAGGACGCCCGCTGCCTTTGGATCATACTCCAACTCTCGCGGGCTGACGGCTGGTGAATGCCCAATGCCAAATGGGAGCACGGGAAAAGATGTGGATCTGGTTTGGTTGCCCGAAGGCATTGAAAAGAGATGTGCAAAAAGTTATAAAAAGCAGAAGTATAAAAAGTGGAAAAATTTACGAGAAAAAGGCTTGACAAGGTGAAAACGTGATGCTATAATACACCAGTATCACGCCGAAGACAGCAGGTGCCGGAAGGCATAAGGCTAGAACGCCTGCCGAGGAAATATACATTCTTAATGAAGAATTGGACTCCTCTTTGCGGTGCGCGAAGAGGCTTTTTTCATATTTGGCGGTACACAAAATCTATAAGGAGGTGCACCAATCATGGCAAAAGTTGAACTGAAAAAACCGATCGTAGAAGAGATTTCTGCAAACATCGCTGATGCTCAGGGTATTGTACTTGTAAACTACAGTGGTCTGACAGTGGCACAGGATACTCAGCTGCGTAAGGAATTAAGAGAAGCTGGTGTTGTATACAAAGTATACAAAAACACAATGATGAACTTTGCATTCCAGGGAACAGCATGTGAAGAACTGTGCAAACATCTGGATGGAACAAACGCTCTGGCTATCTCTAAAGAAGATGCAACTGCTCCTGCAAGAATCCTTGCGAAATTCGCAAAGACAGCTCCGCAGCTGGAACTGGTAGCAGGTGTTGTTGAAGGTGGTTACTATGACCAGGCTGGAATTAAAGCACTGTCCGAAGTACCTTCCAGAGAGGAACTTCTTGGAAAACTGCTTGGAAGCATCCAGTCCCCAATCGCCAACTTTGCTCGCGTCATCAGCCAGATCGCAGAAGCAAAAGAAGCATAAGTTTCTTAGCGAAGGCAAGCTGAAAGCGCAGCCTGAGGTTAGAAACTTAGCTGTTCGACAGCGCAAAGCGATGTCGAACTTCCTAGCAGCGTAAGCTGCCCCAAAAAAATTAAAAAAGAAAACAAAACTTATAATTGGAGGTAAATAAAAATGGCAAAACTTACTACAGCTGAATTTATTGAAGCTATCAAAGAACTGTCCGTTCTGGAACTGAACGAACTGGTAAAAGCATGTGAAGAAGAATTTGGTGTATCCGCAGCAGCAGGTGTTGTTGTAGCAGCAGCAGGTGCAGCAGAAGTAGCAGAAGAGAAAGATGAGTTTGACGTAGAGCTGACAGAAGTTGGTCCTAACAAAGTTAAAGTTATCAAAGTTGTTCGTGAAGCAACAGGTCTGGGACTGAAAGAAGCTAAAGAAGTAGTAGACGGTGCTCCGAAAGTAATCAAAGAAGCAGCTGCAAAAGCAGAAGCTGAAGAAATCAAAACAAAACTGGAAGCTGAAGGCGCTAAAGTAACTCTGAAATAATCAGATTACAGCATTTGGTTGAAAGATGGAGAACCCGGAAGAGTTACAATGCTCTTCCGGGTTTTTGTAATGAAAAATAAAAAAGATTAGAAAATTGGGTTGACACTCTTGACAAACTGTGATATTGTAAAAAATGCACTATTATGGCAAGATATGCCTACTAGTCTAATCTTAAAAGCACGAAAAAGGCATGAGCAGTAATAAATCAAATACACAAGGGGTGAAACGGTCAATGGAAAAAAACAGAATACGTCCTATTACAAACGGTAAAAGTATGCGGATGAGCTACCAGAGACAAAAAGAAGTTTTGGAAATGCCCAACTTGATTGAGGTTCAGAAAGATTCCTATAACTGGTTCCTTGAGGAAGGTTTAAAGGAAGTATTTGCTGATATCTCTCCGATCACTGATTACAGTGGCAAGTTGAGCTTGGAATTTGTGGACTTTACTTTGTGCGAGGATGATGTGAAATATTCCATCGAGGAGTGCAAAGAAAGAGACGCAACTTATGCAGCACCTTTAAAAGTAAAGGTGAGATTGTACAATAAGGAAAACGACGAAATTAAAGAGCATGAGATTTTCATGGGAGATTTGCCGTTGATGACAGCAACCGGTACCTTCGTAATTAATGGTGCAGAACGAGTTATTGTCAGTCAGTTAGTACGTTCCCCTGGTATTTACTATGCGATTGCTCATGACAAACTTGGTAAAAGACTGTTTTCTTCTACCGTAATCCCGAACAGAGGAGCGTGGCTGGAATATGAAACAGATTCCAATGATGTCTTCTGGGTACGTGTAGACAGAACAAGAAAGGTTCCGATTTCTGTTCTGATTCGTGCTTTGGGAAAAGGAACCAACGCAGAGATCACAGAACTGTTTGGTGAGGAGCCGAAGATTCTGGCAAGCTTTACCAAAGATACAGCAACCTGCTATGAAGAAGGTCTGTTAGAGCTGTATAAAAAAATCCGTCCGGGTGAACCGCTGGCAGTAGACAGCGCAAGAAGCCTGATCACAAGCATGTTCTTTGATCCGAAACGGTATGATCTGGCTAAAGTAGGTAGATATAAATTCAATAAAAAACTGCATCTGAAAAACCGTATCAGCGGTCATGTACTGGCTGAAGACGTAGTGGATACTACCACAGGTGAGATCCTGGCAGAAGCAGGTACAGAAGTAACAAAAGAACTGGCAACTTCTATCCAGAATGCGGCAGTTCCGTTTGTGTGGATTCAGACAGAAGAAAGAAATGTAAAAGTTCTGTCCAACCTGATGGTAGATCTGACCGCACATGTAGACTGTAATCCGGAAGAACTGGGTGTTACAGAGCTGGTATATTACCCTGCACTGGAACAACTGATGGAAGAATATGAAGATGCTGATGAACTGAAAGAAGCCATCAAACATCATATTCATGATCTGATTCCGAAACACATTACAGAAGAAGATATTTTTGCTTCTATTAACTATAACTTACATCTGGAATATGGTCTGGGAACCGACGATGATATCGACCACTTAGGAAACCGTCGTATCCGTGCGGTCGGAGAATTGCTGCAGAACCAGTACCGTATCGGTATGTCAAGACTGGAACGTGTTGTTCGTGAAAGAATGACAACACAGGATCCGGAGGGTATTTCTCCACAGTCTCTGATCAACATCAAACCGGTAACCGCTGCTGTAAAAGAATTCTTCGGTTCTTCTCAGCTGTCTCAGTTCATGGATCAGAACAACCCGCTGGGTGAGCTGACTCATAAGAGACGTCTGTCCGCACTGGGACCTGGTGGTCTGTCAAGAGACCGTGCCGGATTCGAGGTTCGAGATGTACACTATTCTCATTACGGAAGAATGTGTCCGGTAGAGACTCCTGAGGGACCTAACATCGGTCTGATCAACTCTCTGGCATCTTATGCAAGAATTAATGAATACGGATTTGTGGAAGCTCCATATCGTAAGATCGACAAAACAGATCCGAAGAATCCTCGCGTTACAGACGAAGTTGTTTATATGACAGCTGATGAGGAAGATAATTATCATGTAGCACAGGCGAACGAACCTCTGGATGAAGAAGGACATTTCCTTCATAAGAATGTATCCGGTCGTTACCGTGAGGAGACACAGGAATACGAAAGAAGAATGTTCGATTACATGGACGTATCTCCTAAGATGGTATTCTCTGTAGCTACAGCCCTGATTCCGTTCCTGCAGAACGATGATGCGAACCGTGCGCTGATGGGATCCAACATGCAGCGTCAGGCCGTACCGCTGATGATTACAGAAGCTCCTGTAGTCGGAACCGGTATCGAAGCCAAAGCTGCCGTAGACTCCGGTGTTTGTGTGGTTGCCAAGAAGGCAGGTACCATTACCAAGTCTACATCCAAAGAGATTACAATGAAAAACGATGACGGTACCACAGATGTATACCGTCTGACCAAGTTCCTGAGAAGTAACCAGTCCAACTGTTACAATCAGAAACCAATCGTATTCAAGAACGAACATGTAGAAGCAGGTCAGGTAATCGCTGACGGTCCTTCTACTTACAATGGTGAACTTGCTCTTGGTAAGAACCCGCTGATCGGTTTCATGACCTGGGAAGGTTATAACTACGAGGATGCGGTTCTGCTGAGTGAGAGACTGGTACAGGAAGATGTATATACTTCTATTCATATCGAAGAATATGAAGCAGAGTCCAGAGATACCAAGCTGGGACCGGAAGAGATCACAAAAGATGTTCCGGGTGTCGGTGATGATGCTCTGAAAGATCTGGATGAACGTGGTATTATCCGTATCGGTGCTGAGGTCCGTGCGGGAGATATTCTGGTTGGTAAGGTAACTCCGAAGGGAGAGACTGAACTGACAGCTGAGGAACGTCTGTTACGTGCTATTTTCGGTGAGAAAGCAAGAGAAGTACGTGATACTTCCCTGAAGGTACCACATGGTGAATACGGTATTGTTGTGGATGCGAAAGTATTTACAAGAGAAAATGGCGACGAACTGTCACCTGGTGTAAATCAGGCTGTTCGTATCTACATTGCACAGAAGAGAAAGATCTCTATCGGTGATAAGATGGCCGGTCGTCACGGTAACAAGGGTGTTGTTTCCCGTGTTCTGCCTGTAGAAGATATGCCATTCCTGCCGAACGGTCGTCCTCTGGATATCGTGCTGAATCCTCTGGGTGTACCTTCCCGTATGAATATCGGACAGGTCCTGGAGATTCATCTGAGTCTGGCCGCAAAGGCTCTTGGATTCAACATTGCCACTCCTGTATTCGATGGCGCAAGTGAGAACGACATCATGGATACTCTGGAACTGGCAAATGATTATGTAAATCTGTCCTGGGAAGAGTTCTCTGAGAAGCATAAAGAAGAGCTGCTTCCGGAAGTTCTGGATTATCTGTATGAGAACAGAGATCACAGAAATCTGTGGAAAGGTGTTCCAATCTCACGAGATGGTAAAGTAAGACTTCGTGACGGTCGTACCGGTGAATATTTCGACAGTCCGGTAACCATTGGTCACATGCATTATCTGAAGCTGCATCACCTGGTTGATGATAAGATCCATGCACGTTCTACCGGACCATACTCCCTGGTAACACAGCAGCCTCTGGGTGGTAAAGCTCAGTTCGGTGGCCAGCGTTTCGGAGAGATGGAGGTATGGGCACTGGAAGCATACGGTGCATCTTATACTCTGCAGGAGATCCTGACAGTCAAATCCGATGATGTGATCGGTCGTGTGAAGACATACGAAGCGATCATCAAAGGTGACAATATCCCTGAACCGGGTATTCCGGAGTCTTTCAAGGTATTGCTCAAAGAGCTGCAGTCTCTGGGACTGGATGTAAGAGTCCTGAAAGATGATAATACAGAAGTGGAAATCATGGAAAATATCGACTATGGCGATACTGATCTGCGTTCCATCATCGAGGGTGACAAGCGATACAACCGCGATGAAGAAGAGTCCTACGGAAACTATGGTTTCAGCAAACAGGAATTCGAAGGCGAAGAACTGGTGGATGTAGAAGAAGACGCAGCTGATGAATCAGCTGACGAAGAATTAGATTTCTAAGAGAAAACATTCTCTGATGCGATAGAAAAAGTCCTGTGGCCGCGTAACAGCGGCCGTGGGAATGAATCCTAGAAAGGAGCAACCAAATGGCTGAAACAACCAATAAAGAAGTATATCAACCAATGACGTTCGATGCGATTAAAATTGGTCTGGCATCTCCGGAAAAGATCCGTGAATGGTCTCATGGTGAAGTAAAAAAACCAGAAACCATCAACTACCGTACATTAAAACCGGAAAAAGATGGTCTGTTTTGCGAGAGAATCTTCGGACCAAGCAAAGACTGGGAGTGTCATTGTGGTAAATATAAAAAGATCCGTTATAAAGGGGTTGTCTGCGACCGCTGTGGTGTAGAAGTTACAAAATCAAGCGTTCGTAGAGAGCGTATGGGCCATATTGAACTGGCAGCGCCGGTATCTCATATCTGGTACTTCAAGGGAATTCCGTCCCGTATGGGTCTGATCTTGGATCTGTCTCCGAGAACACTGGAGAGAGTTCTGTATTTTGCGAATTATATTGTCCTCGATCCGGGTGATACCAATCTGCAGCTGAAACAGGTGCTGACAGAGAGAGAATACCAGGAAGCGAGAGAACAGTTTGGAGACACCTTCCGTGTAGGTATGGGCGCAGAATCTATCAAAGAGCTGCTGCAATCCATAGACCTGGAAGCAGAATCCGTAGAACTGAAAGCCGGACTGAAAAATGCAACCGGACAGAAACGTGCCCGTATCATCAAACGTCTGGAAGTTGTAGAAGCATTCCGCGAATCCGGTAACAGACCGGAGTGGATGATCATGGATGTTGTACCGGTTATTCCGCCGGATCTGCGTCCTATGGTACAGCTGGACGGTGGACGTTTTGCTACATCTGACCTGAATGATCTGTACCGTCGTATCATCAACCGTAACAACCGTCTGAAAAGACTGCTGGAGCTGGGAGCCCCGGATATTATCGTAAGAAATGAAAAACGTATGCTGCAGGAAGCTGTAGATGCGCTGATCGATAACGGTCGCCGTGGCCGTCCGGTAACCGGACCTGGTAACAGAGCTCTGAAATCTCTGTCCGATATGCTGAAAGGTAAATCCGGACGTTTCCGTCAGAACCTGCTGGGTAAACGAGTTGACTACTCCGGACGTTCCGTAATCGTCGTTGGACCGGAACTGAAGATTTATCAGTGTGGTCTGCCGAAAGAGATGGCAATCGAGCTGTTTAAACCGTTCGTTATGAAAGAACTGGTTGCAAACGGAACCGCTCATAACATTAAAAACGCAAAGAAAATGGTCGAGAAAGTACAGCCGGAAGTATGGGATGTACTGGAAGACGTTATCAAAGAGCATCCGGTTATGCTGAACCGTGCTCCTACACTGCATCGTCTGGGTATTCAGGCATTTGAACCGATCCTGGTAGAAGGTAAAGCGATCAAGCTGCATCCTCTGGTTTGTACCGCGTTCAATGCCGATTTCGATGGTGACCAGATGGCTGTCCATCTTCCGCTGTCCGTAGAAGCACAGGCAGAATGCCGTTTCCTGCTGTTGTCTCCGAACAACCTGCTGAAACCGTCCGATGGTGGTCCGGTAGCCGTTCCTTCACAGGATATGGTCCTGGGTATTTATTACCTGACACAGGAAAGACCGGGAAGCAAGGGAGAAGGCGGATACTACAAGAGCCTGAACGAAGCTATCCTGGCTTACGAAAACGGATACCTGACACTGCAGACAAGAATTCACGTTCGCCGTGAAAAAACTCTGCCGACAGGAGAAGTCCTGGAAGGAACAGTAGAATCCACTCTGGGTAGATTCCTGTTCAACGAGATCCTGCCACAGGATCTGGGATTTGTAGACAGAAGTGTTCCGGGTAACGAACTGCTTCCGGAAGTTGATTTCCATGTAGGAAAGAAACAGCTGAAACAGATCCTTGAAAAAGTTATCAATACTCACGGACAGACAAAGACTGCGGAAGTACTGGATGATATCAAAGCCACCGGTTACAAATATTCTACGAGAGCTGCTATGACTGTATCCATTTCCGATATGACTGTGCCGCCTCAGAAACCACAGATGATCGAACAGGCGCAGGAAACTGTAGATAAAATCACCAGAAACTTCAAACGTGGTCTGATCACAGAAGAAGAGCGCTACAAAGAAGTCGTTGAAACCTGGAAACAGACCGATGATGAGCTGACAAAAGCCCTGCTGAATGGTCTGGATAAATATAACAACATCTTCATGATGGCCGATTCCGGAGCCCGTGGATCTGATAAACAGATCAAACAGCTGGCCGGTATGCGAGGATTGATGGCCGATACAACCGGTCACACCATCGAGCTGCCTATCAAGTCAAACTTCCGTGAAGGTCTTGATGTACTGGAATATTTCATGTCCGCCCATGGAGCTCGAAAAGGTATGTCCGATACCGCCCTTCGTACCGCCGATTCCGGTTACCTGACCAGACGTCTGGTAGATGTATCTCAGGAGCTGGTTGTTCGTGAGATGGATTGTGCGGAAGGCAGAGATGAGATTCCGGGTATGTATGTGAAAGAATTCACAGACGGAAAAGAAGAAATCGAAAGTCTGCAGGAACGTATCACAGGACGTTTCTCCTGCGAGACAATCAAAGATAAAGATGGTAATGTGCTTGTAAAAGCAAACCACATGATCACACCGAAACGTGCAGCTAAGATCATGAGCGAAGGTGTCAATGCAGAAGGCAAACCTTACGACAAGATCAAGATCCGTACGATTCTGAGCTGTAAATGTAAAGTTGGTATCTGTGCAAAATGTTATGGTGCCAACATGGCAACAGGAGAAGCTGTTCAGGTTGGTGAGTCTGTAGGTATCATCGCCGCACAGTCCATCGGTGAGCCTGGTACACAGCTGACCATGCGTACTTTCCATAGTGGTGGTGTTGCCGGTGGCGATATCACACAGGGTCTTCCTCGTGTCGAGGAGCTGTTCGAGGCAAGAAAGCCGAAAGGACTTGCCATTATCACAGAGATTCCTGGTGAAGTTGCAATCAAAGATACCAAGAAGAAACGAGAAATCGTAATTACCGATAAAGAAAGCGGAGAAACCAAGACATACCTGATCCCTTACGGATCCAGAATCAAGGTTACAGACGGACAGATGCTGGAAGCCGGTGATGAACTGACAGAAGGTTCTGTTAACCCACACGACATTCTGAAAATCAAAGGTGTACGTGCCGTACAGGATTATATGATCCGTGAAGTACAGAGAGTATACCGTCTGCAGGGTGTAGAAATCAACGATAAACATATCGAAGTTATCGTTCGTCAGATGCTGAAAAAGATCCGTATCGAAGACAACGGAGATACAGAACTTCTTCCGGGTACGATGGTTGATTTCCTTGAATATGAAGATATCAATGAAAAGATGGAAGCAGAAGGAAAAGCTCCGGCGGAAGGAAAACAGGTTCTGCTGGGTATTACCAAAGCTTCTCTGGCAACCGATTCCTTTATGTCAGCAGCATCCTTCCAGGAGACAACAAAAGTCCTGACAGAAGCTGCTATCAAAGGAAAAGTTGACCACCTGGTAGGTCTGAAAGAAAACGTTATCATCGGTAAACTGATTCCGGCCGGTACTGGTCTGAAGCGTTACAGCAACATCAAACTTTCCACAGATGATATGCTGAAGGAAGAAGAGGACGATATCCTGTTGGACGATGAAGATCTGGAACTTGTACCGGAAGATATCACAGTAGAGGAAGAAGCTTCCGAAACTGCTGAGACAGATGAAGAAACAGATGAAATCGCTGAAGAACTGGTAACTCTTGAGGATAGCGAAGAGTAAAGTCACTGATATCAGGTAATAATGAGTAAATAAGTAAAAAGTCAGGGGAAACTGATAAAAATCAGTAATACTCCCTTGACTTTTTATTTTTTCGATGCTATGATACTACAGGTGCGCATGGAAATGCAGTTATTTTAATGTGCGCAAAATTACCTTATAAAAGGTAAGACGGCTGCATAGTCGTATGATTTAGAAATAGCAACCGCAGAACCAGAAAAGGAATAATTACAGGAGGTGAAATGGAATGCCAACATTTAACCAGTTAGTAAGAAAAGGACGTCAGACTTCTGTTAAGAAATCTACCGCTCCTGCTCTGCAGAAAAGCTTTAACTCTTTAAGAAAAAAATCCAGCGATCTGTCTTCTCCACAGAAGAGAGGTGTGTGTACAGCTGTTAAAACTGCTACACCTAAAAAACCTAACTCAGCTCTTCGTAAGATTGCCAGAGTACGTCTGTCAAACGGAATCGAAGTAACAAGCTACATTCCAGGAGAAGGTCATAACCTTCAGGAACATAGCGTTGTTCTGATCCGTGGAGGCCGTGTTAAAGACTTACCTGGTACAAGATACCATATCATCAGAGGTACTCTTGATACCGCAGGTGTCGCTAACAGAAAACAGGCTCGTTCCAAATACGGAGCTAAAAGACCTAAAAAATAAGATGAAAAGCTACGCTACGGCTGCTTAGCGGCATAGCGAAACAAAATTGACAATATCACAATACTATGTACGGTCATTCCATTTATACCCTGATGGTTGCGGGTGAAATAGAGGAATTTACCAGTGCGAACACATAGTCGACAGTACCTGTTTAACTGCTCAGGCTGTCATGTGAGTACCTAAGAGATAATCTATTGATTAAGGAGGGAAGTAACGTGCCACGTAAAGGACATACTCAGAAAAGAGACGTGTTAGCAGATCCGATGTACAACAACAAAGTGGTTACCAAACTTATCAATAACATCATGTTAGACGGTAAGAAAGGTGTAGCACAGAAGATTGTATACGGCGCTTTCGCTAAAATTGAAGAAAAAGCTGGAAAACCAGCTATCGAAGTTTTTGAAGAAGCTATGAACAACATCATGCCTGTACTGGAAGTAAAGGCTAGACGTATCGGTGGAGCTACCTATCAGGTACCTATCGAGGTTCGTCCGGAAAGACGTCAGGCTTTGGCTCTTCGTTGGTTAACTCTGTATTCTCGTAAAAGAGGAGAGAAGACCATGGAAGACAGACTGGCAAATGAGCTTCTGGATGCTATGAACAACACCGGTGCATCTGTTAAGAAGAAAGAAGACATGCATAAAATGGCAGAAGCTAATAAGGCATTTGCTCATTACAGATTCTAAAGGAGGAAATCCAATTGGCTGGAAGAGAATATCCATTAGAGAGAACCAGAAATATTGGTATTATGGCGCATATCGATGCTGGTAAGACCACTCTGACAGAGCGTATCTTATATTACACCGGTGTAAACTATAAAATCGGAGATACACATGAAGGTACTGCTACCATGGACTGGATGGAACAGGAGCAGGAAAGAGGTATCACCATTACTTCCGCAGCTACCACATGTCACTGGACTCTGGAAGAACAGACAAAACCGAAAAAAGGTGCTCTGGAACATCGTATCAACATCATTGATACCCCAGGTCACGTAGACTTTACTGTAGAGGTAGAGCGTTCCCTGCGTGTACTGGACGGTGCTGTTGGTGTGTTCTGTGCAAAAGGTGGTGTAGAACCACAGTCTGAAAACGTATGGCGTCAGGCTGACACATACAATGTACCTCGTATGGCATTCATCAACAAGATGGATATCCTGGGTGCAGACTTCTACAACGCTGTAGATCAGATTAAAACAAGATTAGGAAAAAATGCAATTTGTCTTCAGCTGCCAATCGGTAAAGAAGATGAATTCCAGGGAATCATTGACCTGTTCGAGATGAAAGCTTACATCTACAACGATGATAAGGGTGATGATATCTCTGTAGTAGATATTCCGGAAGATATGCAGGACGAAGCAGAACTGTATCATACAGAACTGGTAGAGAAAATCTGCGAGTTGGATGATGATCTGATGATGGAATATCTGGAAGGTGAAGAACCTTCTGTAGAAGCAATGAAAGCAGCACTGAGAAAAGGTACCTGCGAGTGTACAGCTGTTCCGGTTTGCTGCGGATCTGCTTACAAAAACAAAGGAGTTCAGAAACTTCTGGATGCTATCCTGGAGTTCATGCCGGCTCCTACAGACATTCCGCCTATCAACGGAACAGATCTGGATGGAAACGAAGTAGTTCGTCATTCTTCTGATGATGAACCGTTCTCCGCACTGGTATTTAAAATCATGACTGACCCGTTCGTTGGTAAACTGGCATACTTCCGTGTATATTCAGGAACCATGAACTCCGGTTCTTATGTATTAAATGCTACAAAAGATAAAAAAGAACGTGTAGGACGTATCCTGCAGATGCACGCTAACAAACGTCAGGAGCTGGATAAAGTTTACTCCGGAGATATCGCAGCAGCGATCGGATTCAAGTTCAGTACTACCGGTGATACCATCTGTGATGATCAGCATCCGGTAATCCTGGAGTCCATGGAATTCCCGGAACCGGTTATCGAGCTGGCTATCGAGCCTAAGACAAAAGCCGGACAGGGTAAACTGGGTGAAGCTCTGGCAAAACTGGCAGAGGAAGATCCTACTTTCCGTGCTCATACCGATCAGGAAACTGGTCAGACAATCATCGCAGGTATGGGTGAGCTGCATCTGGATATCATCGTTGACCGTCTGCTGAGAGAATTCAAGGTAGAGGCTAACGTTGGTGCTCCTCAGGTTGCATACAAAGAGACCATCACAAAACCGGTTGACGTTGAGCATAAATATGCAAAACAGTCCGGTGGACGTGGACAGTATGGTCACTGTAAAGTTAAATTTGAGCCAATGGATGCTAACGCAGAAGAAACTTACAAATTCGAATCTACTGTAGTTGGTGGTGCTATTCCGAAGGAATACATTCCGGCAGTAGGCGAAGGTATCGAAGAAGCTATGAAGTCCGGTATTCTGGGCGGATTCCCTGTAGTAGGTGTTCATGCGAACGTATACGATGGTTCTTACCATGAAGTCGATTCCTCTGAAATGGCATTCCACATTGCCGGATCTATGGCGTTCAAGGAAGCTATGCAGAAAGCATCTCCTGTACTGCTGGAGCCTATCATGAGAGTCGAAGTTACTACTCCGGAAGATTACATGGGTGATGTTATCGGTGATATCAACTCCCGTCGTGGTCGTATCGAAGGTATGGAAGATATCGGTGGAGGAAAGATGATCCGTGGATATGTTCCGCTGGCTGAAATGTTCGGTTACGCAACAGACCTTCGTTCCAGAACTCAGGGACGTGGTAACTACTCCATGTTCTTTGACAGATATGAACCAGTTCCGAAGTCTGTTCAGGAAAAAGTTCTGTCTTCAAAGTCTAAATAATAACGCCTTACTATCAGGCGCCCGTAATTGCTGAAATTATGGAAATATGACTTGCAAATATCCTTGATTTGCAATATAATCAAGGATAGCAGGTCTAATAATATAGTAAATTAAAATTTTGCCGTAAGGCGCAAGTTTTAAGGAGGAAAATTAATAATGGCTAAAGCTAAATTTGAAAGAAGCAAACCACATTGTAACATTGGTACCATTGGACACGTTGACCATGGTAAAACTACTCTGACTGCAGCTATTACAAAAACTCTGCATGAAAGACTGGGTACAGGTGAAGCTGTAGCATTCGAAAATATCGATAAAGCTCCAGAAGAAAGAGAACGTGGAATCACAATCTCTACTGCTCACGTTGAGTATGAAACAAACAAACGTCACTACGCACACGTTGACTGCCCAGGCCATGCTGACTACGTTAAAAACATGATCACTGGTGCTGCTCAGATGGATGGTGCTATCCTGGTTGTAGCTGCTACCGATGGTGTTATGGCTCAGACAAAAGAGCACATCCTGCTGTCTCGTCAGGTAGGTGTTCCTTACATCGTTGTATTCATGAACAAATGTGATATGGTAGACGATGAAGAACTTCTGGAACTGGTAGACATGGAAATCCGTGAGCTGCTGAACGAGTACGAATTCCCGGGAGATGACACTCCGATTATCCAGGGATCTGCTCTGAAAGCTCTGGAAGATCCGAACAGCGAATGGGGAGACAAAATCCTGGAACTGATGGATGCTGTAGATAGCTACATTCCGGATCCAGAACGTGACACTGACAAACCGTTCCTGATGCCTGTAGAGGACGTATTCACAATCACTGGTCGTGGTACTGTTGCTACTGGTAGAGTAGAGCGTGGTGTTCTGCATCTGAACGACGAAGTTGAAATCCTGGGTGTTAAAGAAGACGTTAAGAAAACAGTTGTAACTGGTATCGAAATGTTCCGTAAACTGTTGGATGAAGCACAGGCTGGTGATAACATCGGTGCTCTGCTGCGTGGTGTTCAGAGAACAGAAATCGTTCGTGGACAGGTTCTGGCTAAACCAGGTTCTGTAACATGCCACAAAAAATTCACAGCTCAGGTTTACGTTCTGACAAAAGATGAAGGTGGACGTCATACTCCGTTCTTCAACAACTATCGTCCGCAGTTCTACTTCAGAACAACTGACGTAACAGGTGTTATCAGCCTGCCAGAAGGTACAGAAATGTGCATGCCTGGTGATAACGTAGAAATGACAATCGAACTGATCCATCCGATCGCTATGGAACAGGGTCTGACTTTCGCTATCCGTGAAGGTGGACGTACTGTAGGATCAGGCCGTGTTGCTTCTATCATCGAGTAATTTTAGCATAACATCTTAATTATATATATTGAGTACCGTAAGGTATATGTGTCCAAGCGTAAGATACCCCGGAACCGTAAGGTTTCCGGGGTTTTTCTGTTGTGTAAAAGATTAAAATAAGGCTGTAAAGAATAGCGAATAAATTAAAAACAGGCAGATATGGGAAGAAAATGAAAATCTCCGCATATCTGCCTGTGATACTGTTATGATACTATTTCTATTCGTTATTGGAAAATTTCTGTGCTAAAAGTTCATCTCGTTTATGGATTCGTGTCTCAAAATCCAGTTCTTCAATTTCTTTATGAGTGACGGGTTTGGAAGTGTAGTATTCTAACATCTGTTTTTTCCACATGTCAAACATATCTTTGCCTGTGAAATAAGATTCCAGGCTTTCCCTATTCTCTTGCAGATCGGCAAGAAAATTACACATATCTGCATTTAAAGAGTGTTCCGGATCATTTCCATAAAAGCGAAGTCCGGCATACCATTTCTGTGTTTCTGTTTCTATATCACCGGGAAGTTTATTATTTATATCCAGTTCATACCGGAGTTCATTGGATTCATTCATTTGCAGTAAAACCCAAATAATATCGCTGAGAGTAGAAATCTGTACTTTATTTTCAGATAATCCAAACAACCAGTCCAGAGAGACGTGAAATTTCTGAGCAATAGTCAATAACACATCATTGGAGGGAGTAACCACACCATTTTCATAACTGGATAAAGTTGACTGACGTATACCGATAGCTGCGGAAAAGTTTTTCTGATTCATCTTTAGATCAGTTCGCAGCTCTTTTATTTTTTCTGAAATAGATGATTCCTGCATATTAGCCACCTCCTTAAAAGCTAAGAACAGTATATCACAAATGATAAAAATCAACAATATAGAAAAATATCATTCACACAGATAAAAATTATTGACAATGATTATTTAAAATGATATAGTATCAGTGAAAATGATAATTATAGATAAGGAGGAAATAGTATGCAGAGACAAAACTATATGATTACAGCGGAAGAAGTTGCAGAGAGCATGGGGATTTCACTTGGATATGCTTACAAGCTGCTTCGCAAACTGAACAAAGAGCTTGCAGATGAGGGATATGTAACCGTTGCAGGTAAGATACCAAGGGCATTCTGGGAAAAGAAATTTTATGGATATTCCCAGATTGCAATGTAAGGGGGTGAGAAAGTATGGCAGCGTACAAAGATGAAGAAAGAGGAACCTGGTATGTTTCATTTTATTATGAGGACTGGACAGGAGCCAAAAAGCGAAAAGTAAAAAGAGGATTCCGTACTAAGAAAGAAGCGTTAAACTTCGAAATGGAATACAAAAGAACAGCGAAAGCAGACATGGATATGACAATGGAAGAGTTTGTAGAGGTCTATTTCCGGGACAAGTCTCAGACATTGAAGGACAGGAGTATCAAGAACAAAAGAGATACGATGAATGCTCAACTGTTACCGTATTTTAAGGACAGACCGATGAACAGTATCACACCAGCAGAGATTATCCAGTGGCAGAATACGATTATTGAAAAAGGATATTCAGATGATTACCTGAAAACAATACAGAATCAGATGACGGCATTGTTCAATCATGCGAAGAATATCTACAATCTGGCAGATAATCCCTGTGACAAGGTAAAACGCATGGGAAAGACTTCAAAAAAGAAAATGAAATTCTGGACGATTGAAGAATATCGGCAGTTTATGACCGGAATAGAACCGGGAAGCAAATATTATGTGCTGTTTGAATTATTATTCTGGACAGGAGCGAGAGAAGGCGAAGCACTCAGCATTACACCTGCGGATATTGATTTTGAAAGGAATCTGCTTCATATCAATAAAACTTACTACCGTATGCATGGAGAGGACGTGATTACGTCTCCGAAAACGGAAGAATCGAACCGTACAATATCTATACCGGAATTTCTGAAAAAAGAGATTCGGGACTATATTAGCAGACTGTATGAGTTACCCGAAGATGAACGGATTTTTCCAATGGTCCATGAAGCAGTACAGCATAAGTTAAAACAGGTGGTTCAAAAAACCGGAGTAAAAAAGATAAGAGTACATGATATTCGTCACAGTCATGCAGCATTTCTGATTAATAAGGGCGTACAGCCATTGATGATTAAAGAAAGGTTTGGACATACGGACATTCGCATTACATTGAATACTTATGGTCACTTATATCCAGATCAGCAGAAAGTGGTGGCAGATATGCTGGATGATGAAAATATAAAAAGCTCCGGAAGCACGAACAACCGGAGCAATGTGACAAATGAGGACGAATCCACAAATGTCAACCCTAGACAAGTTGATTATAGCAGGGATTCTTCCAGAGAACAACAGATAATTGGCGAGAATAGTTTGGAAAATGGAGGAATTTATGGAACAGAGAAATGAGAATAAAACAGAATTGAAAATGATAAAGATGTCAGATGTCCAGTCCCAGACAGTGGACTGGCTCTGGTATCCGTTTATCCCTTATGGAAAATTAACAATTATTCAGGGAGATCCGGGTGATGGAAAAACTACGTTGGTATTAAATATTGCAGCGAGATTGTCTAAAGGGGAAGGACTGGATAACGATATGAAAGTAACAGAACCAGTAAATATTATTTATCAGACAGCGGAAGATGGACTGGCAGATACAGTAAAACCCAGACTGGAGCTGGCAGAAGCGGTCTGTGAAAGAATCATGGTTATAGATGAAACAGAAAAATCACTTTCCATGATTGATGAAAGACTGGAAACTGCTATCAAACAGACTGGTGCGAGAGTGCTTATTTTAGATCCGATTCAGGCATACCTTGGAGGAACAATGGATATGAACCGGGCAAATGAAGCAAGGGATATGACGAAAAGATTGAGCTTGCTGGCAGAAAAATACAAATGTGCAATCTTATTGATTGGACACATGAATAAAGCTGGGGGAAATAAAGCTGCATATAGAGGAATGGGTTCGATTGACTTTTTTGCGGTAGCCAGAAGCGTATTACTGGTAGGAAGAATAGAGGGAGAACCGGATTTAAGAGCAGTGGTGCAGATTAAAAATAATCTGGCTGCATTTGGACATTCCAAAGCATTTCGCCTGACAGAAACAGGATTTGAGTGGATAGGTGACTATGAAATCACAGCAGATGAGGTGCTTGGTGGAATTGCCCCAAAGGTAAATAAACTGGAACAGGCAAAGAAGCTGCTGAGGGAACTGGCAGAAACATCAACTTCTGTGCAAAGCAGTGAAATCTTTGATATGGCAGAAGAGTTGAATATTTCTAAAAGAACACTGGAAAATGCAAAAAAGGAACTTGGAATTAAGGCAAGACGAATCGGTAATTCCTGGTATTGGGATTTAGATAAAGCTAAGCCGGAATAAATTAAGGGTGCAACATTGCAGAGTATATAGAAAATGCGGAATTAAAATGTAAGGTTGCAATCTGTAAAGACATTGCAGTGTTGCGTCCTTACATAAATTGTAAGAAGGTGAGAACTTGAAAAGCGTTATGATCCCAGAAGACTTATTTGGAAAGATTATAAAATACCATTTACTGGATCAGGAACAGGAAGCGGATGATATAAGAAAAGGTCTGGAGAAAAAGCTGGATGCAATGGTAAATCGTGAGGTATACAGTAAATCCAAAACTGCACCAACAGAAGAAGAACGGGAAAAGTTCCGGCAGGAGTATCTGGACAGAAAAGGAATGCAAGAGAGCTTTCGATGGTAAGAGTTCGTGTTGATTACCTTTTTACAGGAGCGTGCCACGCCCCTGTAAGAAGTAAACAAGGAGAAAGTTGGTAAGGCGCAGACGGAAAGCTGAAGTTGGACGGTGAAGTTGCTGTAAATTTGATAGTTGTGAAGAAGGGAGAATGATTCAATGAAGCAGGGAAGATTAGGATATAACAGTAGTAATGACAGATATGGGTTATTGGCATCAGACTTATGGATTGATACGGGATTTCACTGTGGAGAAGGTCTTGAGGTGCTGGTCGATGATAAGTGGGTAAGGACAAGAATGGAGATGAATCCGGCAAGAGAATGGTATCTGGTGGGAACGCCGTACTGTGGAGATTTGGAATATGTACAGGCAAGAATACCGGAATAATTTGACTGGATAGCCCCCGGCAGGGCGCAAGGGTACTTTTGATGGACGGAACGGCTGTCGAAAGTGCTTTTGCGTTACTTTTGACAAAAGTAACAAAACCGCCGTGTCCGGCGAAGATTTCTTAATATCGCCATGACTGGCGTAAATAAAAATTATGTGCTATCTGGCACTTGCTCAGAAAAGAGGTGAGAAACATTATGATAAAACGAACAATTAGTGGTATGATCGGGACAGGTTCTCTGGCTCATAACAGAAGGGAATTTATAGCAGAAAATGTTGATCCAGACAGAGTGCAACTAAATATTTGCTATCAGAATGAGAATTTAAAAGAAGTTTATAAAGAACTGTTTGATGAAGCTGTAGAACGATATAATATCGGGAAAAGAAAAGATCGACAGATTACAAATTACTATGAAAAAATCCGGCAGGGAAAACAGGAAAAATTGTTCCATGAAGTGATTTTCCAGATTGGAAATCGAGAAGATATGGCTGTTGGAACAGAAGAAGGAGATCTGGCTGTAAAAGTACTGGATGAATATGTAAAGGACTTCCAGAAACGGAATTTAACGCTACGGGTATTTGGTTGTTATCTACATCAGGATGAAGCTACTCCACATTTACATATTGATTTTATTCCTTATGTGACTGATTGGAAAGGAAAAGGAATGGACACCAGAGTTTCGTTGAAACAGGCATTAAAGAGTCTTGGATTTCAAGGCGGAAATAAGCATGATACAGAGTTAAACCAGTGGATGAACCATGAAAAAGAAGTTCTGGCAGAGATTGCAAAACAACATGGCATCGAATGGGAACAGAAAGGTACTCATGAGGAACATTTGGATGTTTATAACTTCAAGAAGAAAGAACGAAAAAAGGAAGTACAGGAGCTGGAGCAGGAGAAAGAGTATCTAACTGCAGAAAACGAAGAATTGACAGTACAGATTGCGGAATCCAGAGCAGATATCCAGATTTTAAAAGACGATAAGGAACAGGCAATTAGGGAGAAGCAAGAAGCAGAACAAAGGGCAGAGGACGCAGAAAAAGAACTAAAAAGTCTGGAAGAGCGTCGAGATGTGCTGAAGCCGATTATGGATAATGCCAGCAAGGAAATAAAAGAATATGGAATGGTTAAGACGTTTTTACCAGAAGCAGGAACATTTGAACGTGCTGTACCTTACAGGGAAAATAAAATCAAACCATTGTTTATCAAGATGAAGAATCAGATTGCTGCATTAGTTGGAAAGATTGTAGAACTTAATAAAATGGTAGAAAGCTGGAAAAATAAATATCAAAAATCTGTTGAGGAATGTGATAATATCCAGAAACAGTTAGATGCTGTGCGTAAAGAAAATGGAAAATTATCAAATGATAATCAACGTTTACAAGAGATTTCGGACAGATATGACAGAGTGGTGCGTATTCTGGGAATGGAAACTGTAGAGGATGTGGTGCAGCAGGATATTAAAGAACAAAGGGCACTGGAAGAAAAACGGCGAATGGAGCAAATGCCAAAGGGAAGTGTTCTGAGACAGTTGGAATGGGCTACTCAAAAGAGCCAGATGGAAAATCAACAACGTAAAAAGAATAAAACAAAATACAAAGGATTGGAGATTTAATGCTATGAAAAAACAGATTTATGATGCGAAAAATGGAATGAGCTATACATTGCATGGAGATTACTATTTGCCGGATCTGGTTTTGAACGAAGAAGAACCGACATATGGAAAATATGGAATGTTACGAAAGCAGTTCTTAAAAGAACACAAATCAGCAAGGTATCAGTATCTGTTATTGACTGGAAAGCTGAATGAACATCTGAATCAGACAGATCAGGAAGCCAGAGAACAGGTGGAAATGCTTATGAAACAGATGGCAGAAAAACAGGATGTAACTGAAGAATTAAAGGCACAGGATCAGATGAAATGTGTTAGATTAATGAATAATATAAAAGCCAGTGCAGAAGAAATTGTATTGAAAAATATGATATATATGTAGGTGAAAAAGGCGGTCGAAAGGATCGCTTTTTTCTGCTTTGTGTATATTGGAATAGTATTTTAAAATGAACTATGGTAGAATAAAGCAAAGACAAATCGGGAGTTTTTAAATAAAATTTTGAAAATTATCGAAGGAGTTACTATGAAAAAATGTAGGTATTGTGGCAAAGAATTAGATAGTGATTTGGAATTTTGCAGCAATGAATGTGAAAACAGCTATAGAAAGATAATTGAAAACGATAGACATAAAATTAAATATTTTATTTTAGGTATTATTTTAGGGTTTTTAGTTATGTTTTATGGCGTTGTGTCAAGCCGCAATTGCATGATCGGAGGTGGAATTATAGTAATGGGTATTACTGTTGTTTTACTTCCATTTACTACTCCAGAAACAATTGCTTTATTTGGAAATAAAAAGTCGAGATTTATAGGAAGAATATTAGGTATGATACTTATAGCGGTTGGAATATGGATGGGACTTATTCGATGATAAGTTCAGTCTTTAGAGCAAATTTACCAGAAGTTGAGGAGGAGTATATAGATGAAATTGGCAGATTTAGCAACAGGTCCTGACTGGATAGTATGGATTGTCTTTGTGATATTTGCGGTAGTTTCTATAGTTTTACTTTTCGGACACGGAAGCTGGTTTATTTCTGGATATAATACAGCTTCAAAAGAAGAAAAGAAAAAATATGATGAAAAGAAGTTATGCAGGACAATGGGAGTTGGAATGTCTATTATAGCAATTCTTATACTAATTATGGGGCTGTTTGAAAATTTTTTGCCGGCATTTTTTGTATATATTGCATTGGGAATCATTGTAGTTGATGTCGTGGTTATTATCATTTTAGAAAACACACTATGCAAAAAGTAATAACTTCTGGTTTGAGGAATTGACTGAAAGGAAGGTATTATATGCTCTATATTTATATTATTTTTGACTTTGCAATGGCAGTGATTATGCTTTTATTTGGAATATGGTTTTATAGGTCAAAAGGACAAGCATCCAACTTCTTGTCTGGTTATAATATGAAATCGGCAGAAGAACGAAAGAAATATGATGAAAATGCTATGTGTAAGGCATATGGGAAGAGAATGATGTTTATGTCAATTCCTTTTATTGCTGGAATGATTATAGATGTTTGGCATATAGGAATCGGTTGTTTAATTGCATGGGTGATATGGTTTGTTATGTTTATTCTGCTGCTTATGGACAGACATAAAAGAGAAGGTTAATTTATAGAGGAATAGAATGCTTTTGGGGTGAAAATACCTTTTATTTGTTTTAGACATACGATGTCCGGTTGAAAATTAGCGGATTCTCGTTTTATGTCGTGGTAATTTTGGTACATATTGGTAAGCTGTAAGTGGAAGAGAGGTAGAGACATGGACACAAAAAAGATTGGAGCTTTTTTAAAACAATGTCGTAAAGAAAAGAATCTTACGCAAGAGCAGCTTGCCGAGAAGTTTGAGGTATCTGCAAGAACAGTTTCCAGATGGGAAACAGGAATAAATATGCCAGATCTCAGTATACTTGTTCAACTTGCTGAATATTACGATGTTGAGATGAGAGAGCTCCTGGATGGAGAAAGGAGCCAGACTATGAATAAAGAGATGAAAGAAACACTGGACAAAGTTGCGGTGTATGAAGGATGGGTGAAACAAAAAGCATTAAAGGCTGGAAATCTTGCATTTGCATCAATGTTTGTGATTAGTGTGTTAGCGATTATTATTCAGATGTTATTAACTGTGGATATTCGCTTGGTTTTAGGAGAGACAGCAACTGTTTTGGTAGGAGGAATCCTGTACGCCTCTATTATGGTGTACAATGGAATATGGGATAAATGCTTGCCAAAAAGTGCTACTATATGGAGAGATTTTCTCACCAGTGTGATATGTGCAGGAATTTTTACAGTCATCTATGGTGTATGCTTATTCAGAATGGGAGCTACAGAAACACAGATAACACGATTAGCATTGGGATTTCTGATTGGTATTACTATTGTGGCATTTATTATTCTTAGGTCCTTGGCATTTATTAATCGAAAAAGAAACCAGAATTCGTCAAATGTTCAGGAGAAAAAGGAAACTTCCCTATCTAAGGTAGAATGGACAAAAATTTATAATGCACAGAGTATAGTAGAGACAGAACAACTTGTAGAAATGTTAAAGCAAAATGGAATAGCAGTTTTTTCACAGGAAGCAGATGCGAATGTTGCAATGCATGGGACACCTGGATTTGGAATATATGGTGTGGATATATTCGTGAAAACCGATGATGCAGAGAAGGCAGTACAGCTGATTAAGGAGATTAATAACCAAGAGAATGAAGAAAATTTTTGACATTTTCACACATGCGTGCTAATATGATTATAGAAAAAGAGTGCTACCGATAGACGGTTAGTCCGATATATGTTTTGACAAAAATTGCCGCTTAGTTTACCAGACCAGGGCGGCTATTTTTGTGGTTTATTATTATCCTTGCCAAAGGTATATCCAAGACCAAAGCAGGTTAAGCCGAAGCTCACTACTGCTATAAAATCAACAATACTCATGGCTTAGCCCTCCTTTCCAGTGGATTCTCTTTCGAGTTTCTATGTAATCAGAGGGTCACAGTCCCTCTGCTGAAGGACTAACCGCCTACCGTTATGATAGCACCCATGTTTCGATTATAACAGTCAGGACAGGAATCTGCAACCGGAAAGTTGACGGCTCATAAAAATCTGGCTGTGATACCATTTTGATACTAGAAAATGAAGAGAATAGAAATATAGCCTGGAAAATCCACAATACAGGACAATATAGACACGAAAATCACAGAAAATAATGAGATTTTAAGAACCTCACAAACGTGAAGGTGGACGTACTGTAGGATCAGGCCGTGTTGCTTCTATCATCGAGTAATCACTGATTAGCAGATAAAATTATATATATGGTTATCGCAAGATAACATTGTGTCCAAACGTAAGATACCCCGGAACCGCAAGGTTTCCGGGGTTTTTCTGTATGGGGAAAAGTTCTGGAATTTTCTGTTTCTTATCGTGAAGATCTGTACTATAATAGACTGGAAAAAATAAGCAGGAGAACTTAGAAATGATGAATCTAAAAACAGATTATAAAAGTATCATCAAAGAGACAAGTATATTAACGGTTGCGGTAGCCATTATTGCCGCGGCGGTTTATTTCTTTCTTGTACCGAGCCATGCTTCCGTAAGCAGCATATCAGGTCTTGGTATTGTGCTTTCGAATTTTATTCCCCTACCGTTGTCGGCGATTACGATGATTTTGAATGTGGTCTTGCTGATTATCGGATTTTTCACCTGTGGGAGAGAGTTTGGGGTGAAAACAGTATATACCAGTGTGATGCTTCCACTGTTTCTGGGTGTGTTTGAGAGGATTTTTTCGGATTTTGGCTCGATGACGAACAGCCAGGAGTTGGATGTGCTGTGTTATATTCTGGTAGTCAGTGTGGGGCTGAGTATATTATTTAATCGCAATGCATCTTCGGGCGGGTTGGATATTGTGGCGAAGATTATGAACAAATATTTGCACATGGATCTGGGAAAAGCGATGTCGTTGTCCGGGATGTGTGTGGCGCTGTCGGCGGCACTTGTGTACGATAAAAAGACAGTGGTACTGAGTGTGCTTGGAACATATTTTAACGGGTTGGTGTTGGATCACTTTATTTTTGATCATAATATCAAGCGGAGAGTTTGTATCATTACGAAAAAAGAAGAGGAACTGCGCCAGTTTATCATTCATGATCTGCACAGTGGTGCGACAATCTATGAGTCGATCGGAGCCTATAATATGGAAAAAAGAAACGAGATTATTACGATTGTAGATAAAGGCGAGTACCAGAAACTGATGAACTACATGAACCGTGAAGATCCGAAGGCATTTATTACAGTATATACGGTGTCGGATATGAGGTATCAACCGAAAAGGTAATGAAAGAAAAGAATCGTCAAAAAGTTTACAAAGCAAAACGGATGGTCTAATATGGAACTATACGAAAATCTATAAAAAATAAGCCGGAAAGGAAGCAACGGACAACGTAAAGAGAAAAGGGAAAGAAATTGTAAAAAAAAGGTTTTGCAGAAATTGGCGAGGAAACTAGAGCGTTTCATGCAAACCGTGGAGTGTCATCATGTATGCCTGGGAATAAACAAAGCGGAATGAAGGAAGAACCGGCAGAAAATACGAAGAAGAGAGGAAATATGAAAATGAAAACAGAACTGCAAAAACAGTTATTTGCATTGCAGGATCCTGGGTATCGGGAATTTCATGCCAGACTGATTCCGGGAATTCCGAAAGAAGATATTATTGGAATCCGCACGCCGGTGTTGCGGAAGTTCGCCGGGGAATTTGCCAGAGATCACAGCCAGGAAGCCGAGGCGTTTTTAAAAGAACTGCCACATCGCTATTATGAAGAAAACAATCTGCATATGCTGCTGGTAACAAAGATCAAAGATTACCCGGAATGTCTGCGGAAAGTGAAGGAGTTTCTTCCATATATAAATAACTGGGCAACGTGCGATCTGCCGGCGCCGAAATGCTTCGAAAAACACCGGGAGGAATTACTTCCGGTGATTCGGGAGTGGGTGACTTCCACAGACACCTACACGATCCGGTATGGAATCGGGATATTGATGAGGCTGTATCTGGATGACGCGTACAGACCGGAATATGCCGATCTGGTTGCAAGGGTACGGTCGGAAGAATATTATGTAAATATGATGATTGCCTGGTATTTTGCGACAGCGCTTGCGAAGCAGTGGGATACGGTGATTCCATATCTGGAAGAACGGAAACTGGATCGCTGGGTGCACCAGAAGACGATTCAGAAAGCGGTGGAGAGCTTTCGAATCACACCGGAGCAGAAAGTATATTTGAAGAGTTTAACTATTCAGTAGCCATTATCCCGCGAGGTGTTTTGGCATAAATATGCCAAAATCCCGAGACATACAAGCAAAAATGCCATCACCGAAGGTGATTTTAAATGCATTTTTGCTCGTAACTGTGAAGGTACTGAACAGTTACGAAGAGTTTACGTTATCCAAGGAAATAAAAACAGGAAGAATATCGAAAAGTATCAAAACGCATAGAAAGTTACAGGAACAAAGAGAGAAATATAACTGGAAGATGCGGAAGCGGTACATAGAGATAACTGTAGAATAGCAAAACAGTGATGTAAAATAACAGAATCCGCTAAATAATAACAGAGCAGATTCATATGAAAGGAAGCGAAACAATGTCAACATCTATGACAAAGGGGAACCCGTTAAAACTGATGCTTCAGTTTGCACTTCCCCTTTTAATCGGAAATTTATTGCAACAGACGTATAATATTATAGATGCGGCGATCGTAGGACAGATTCTTGGGGCGAAAGCGCTGGCAAGTGTGGGAGCAAGCAGCAGTGTACAGTTTCTGGTTCTTGGATTCTGTATGGGATGCTGTACCGGATTCGGTGTACCGGTTGCCAAGTACTTTGGGGCAGACAAGATGGATACGATGAGAAATTATGTATTTAACGGTGCGGTACTGACTGGGGGAATCGGTGTGACAGTGACGATTCTTTGTTCTGTATTCTGTCCACAGATCCTGCATCTGCTGTCAGTTCCCGAGGATATCTTCCGTGGAGCCTATCACTATCTGCTGATTATTTTTCTGGGAATTCCATTTACCTTATTATACAATTATTTATCCAGTATTCTCCGTTCTCTGGGAGACAGCCGGACACCCTTTTTCTTTCTGGCATTTTCAGCGATATTGAATATCTTTCTTGATCTGTTCTGTATCGTGGTACTGAAATGGGGATGTGCGGGAGCTGCCGCTGCGACAATTACAGCACAGGCGATCAGTGGCATACTGTGTCTTGTTTTTATTGGAAGAAAGATGAATGTACTGCATCTGACAAAAGAAAACAGAATGGTAAATATAACGGCGGTAAAAGAACTTCTGGCGATGGGGCTTCCTACCGGACTGCAGTTTTCCATCACTGCAATTGGCAGTATGGTAATGCAGTCGGCAAATAACGGACTGGGAAGTGTGTGTGTTTCCGGATTTACCGCGGGCATGAGAATCAAACAGTTTGCGATGTGCCCGTTTGATGCAATTGCTACTTCGGCATCTGTATTTTGCAGCCAGAATATGGGCGCAAGGCAGCCGGAACGGATCAAGAAGGGACTGCGGCAGGGAGTTGCGATTGCAACGATATATGGTCTGCTGATCGGGCTGGTGCTGATCTTCGGAGGACGCACGCTGTCGATGATCTTTGTGGAAAAATCAGCAGCGGATGTCTTGGATGCATCAGGAAAATATCTGCGGTGTCTTGGATATTTCTTCTGGAGTCTCGGTATCCTGAATGTGAGCCGTATGGTGACACAGGGACTTGGATATTCAGGAAGAGCAGTACTTTCCGGTGTGACGGAGATGCTGGCAAGAACGATTGTCAGTCTGGGATTTGTCGGAGCCCTGGGGTATACGGCAATCTGCTTCGCGGATCAGGCGGCATGGATCGCAGCATGCTGTTACATAGCACCGACCTGCCTGCACTGCGTCAAAAAGGTGACGGGGATACTGGAAGGTAACGGCAACCGATAAAAAGAGTGAGAAGATAAAAGCAATATTTAGTTATAGAAATAGCCTATAGCTGGATATTGCTTTTTTCTATTAGACAAAGTCAGGAAAATTGTATATGATAATAAAAGCATAAAAACATAGCGGAATAATAGGAATATAAAAACAACGAATATAGGTATGATTCAGCAGATCATGTTCTGCGAAGGTACTGAACAGTTACGAAGATATTAAAAAAGAAAGAAGATGACAGAATGAAACAGATTTTGTGTTTTGGAGATTCGAACACCTGGGGATATGACGGAGAGAGCGGGGAGCGGCTGCCATTTAAAGTACGGTGGACAGGAAGATTGCAGAAGGCTTATGAAGGAAAAGATGTCCGTATTATCGAGGAGGGGCTCTGCGGAAGAACGACAGTGTTTGAAGATCCGTTCCGGCAGGGACGGAGAGGCACAGCACTGTTGCCGACATTACTGGAAACACATCACCCGGTGGATCTGGTGGTGCTTATGCTGGGGACCAATGATTGCAAAACGATCTTTGGTGCATCGGCAGAAGTGATCGGAAAAGGAATCCAGTGTCTGCTGGATCAGATTCAGACCTTTGCACCTCAGACAGATGTTCTGCTGATCTCACCGATCTATCTCGGAGAAAAAGTATGGCAGGAAAGATATGATCAGGACTTTTCGCCACAGTCAGTGACGGTGTCGAAGGAACTGGAAACAGTATATGAACGAATCGCTGCAGAAAGACAGATCGGATATTTGCGAGCTTCTGATTATGTGCAGTGCAGCGAGGCAGATCAGGAACATCTGAATGCACAGGGACATCAGATCTTCGCACAGGCAGTGTATGAAAAAACTGAGCGGATGTTGTGGAAGAGAAGTGGCTGGAGACAGGTGGTGTAGAAAGTGGAAAACGGCAGGTAATCCGCGGTCAATCATGAACACCAGGTGAACTATGAGGTATGAGTTCTGGCTGATTCCGAAACGTGATAGTCATAAGTACAGCTACAATCTGTAAACTTTGAAAGATGAGTGGCATGAAAGGCATAAACTAAAAGCAGATATGAACAGAAAGTTCCAGAGTTGAAATGAGTGTAAAAGCAGATTTCAACCCTGAAACTTTCTATTGATATCTGTATTTGTTTCAGTGGAATATTCTGTCAGCGGACAAAAATTTTTTTGCAGATCGTCGTATTTCTCAGACTGTTGTCCTTTCCTGCGCAGAATTTAAAACTTTTGCTGCAAAATTACGAGGCGCCTCGGAAACAATATTGTGAGTCAGATATGCCATGTGCTCCGGAGTATCGTTGGAATCACCGGTAAGCCAGCATTTGATCATTCCCACGCAGCCGTTGATGCAGAAAGCGTAGGCGTATTTGATGTCGTTGACATTCTGTGGGAACATCGTAAAAAGTTCCGGCAAAACAGCGTCCTCGACCAGTTTTTCAATCTTTTCCACAAAAGCCATATCGCCGTTCGGCCCCATCAGTGCCGCACAGATATCCTTGTTGGCAGCCAGAATCCGAAACAGCTGGATGGCAAAAGAATACCCTTCTTCTTTCATTCCCGGATCCAGCGGATGCTCTTTGATGGCTTCCAGAATATCTTCCATCAGTTCGCCCTCTATGCTCTGAAGCATCTGGTAAATGTCTGTGTAATGCAGATAAAAAGTGGAACGGTTGATATCAATCTCATCCACCAGTTCTTTTACCGTGATTTCTTTAATATTTTTCTGCTGCATCAGTCTGGCAAGACCGGCGCGAAGCTGTGCACGGGTTTTTCGCACCCGGCGATCCATTTTTTCTCCTTTTTTCGTTTCCATAAAAATCCCCCTTTTATTGTATCTCCCGTATTTTCTCAAAGAGTTTTTTTGGTCAAGAAAACTTCCCGGGAAGATTTAAAATCATATCTGAAAAAAATATAAACAAAAATTCCTGAAATTTATTAGAAATTTTTAAGAATCTCAAATAGACATATACAATACAAAACGTCCAGTAATAAACGATTGAAAAGAAATGTGATGCTTGTATCTCTTATCTTTCTTTAGTATAATACATTCCGAAAAGAAAATCAACATATTGTCGACTAATAGCTTTTTAATCTACTAATAGAATAAAAAACGAATAATGGAATACACATCCATTAATAGAAAAAAGTCGACAAATACATCAAAAAGGAAGGGATACAATGCTAAAACAAGAGTGGAAAAGTTTATTTCACAACAAGATTTTGCTTTTAGTAGTCATCGTAATTGCGCTGATCCCTGCGATTTACGCGGGGCTTTTCCTGGCATCCATGTGGGATCCCTACGGAAATGTGGATAAACTTCCAGTAGCCATCGTCAATGAAGATGAGCCAGCCGAGTACGGAGATACTACACTGACAGTTGGAGATCAACTGGTGGATAATCTGAAAGAAAATGATTCACTGGCATTCAACTTTGTAGACGCAGATGTGGCAAAGGAAGGTCTGAAAAATGGTACCTATTATATGGTAATTACCATTCCGAAGGATTTCTCTGCCAATGCGGCAACGGTCATGGATGATCAGCCGGAAAAAATGATCCTGAATTATGAGACGAATCCGGGAACCAATTACATTGCTTCCAAGTTAAGTGAAACGGCTCTGGGCAAGATTAAAACAAGCATCCGTGAGGAAGTAACCAAAACCTATGCGGAAGCTATTTTTGATCAGATCGGAACCGCCGGAGACGGTATGCAGGAAGCAGCCGACGGGGCAAAAAAGATCAAAGACGGTATGGACGATGCATATGATGGTAATAAGAAAATCACAGATAACCTGAAAGTTCTGGCAGACAGTACCCTGACTTTCAAAGAGGGATCTGAGGAACTGACCGAAGGACTGAAATCATATACCGACGGTGTTTCACAGGTCAATGACGGAGCAAAACAGCTGGATGACGGTGTCAGCACATTGACCGCAAGTCTTCCGACACTGACTAACGGTGTGGATCGGCTGAACTCCGGTGTGAAAGAATACACCGATGGCGTAGCAACCCTGAACAGCAACTCCGAGGCACTGAACTCCGGAAGTAAACAGCTGGCAGAGGGAAGTGAGCAGCTGGCAGCCGGAGCAAAACAGTTGTCCGGGCTGGAAAATATCGGACAGGTTTATGCGGGAATCGTAAATCTGAACAATGCGGTAACCGGCGCTGATAAAACAGGAACATTGCAGAATGGAACTGCACAGTTGGCAGCAGGTTTGGAACAGATCAGTAAAAGTGTAAGTACTCTTGAACATTCAGCGAGTGCGGAACAGCTTGCGAAACTGAGTCAGGGACTGGGCAGTGCAGTGAGTGGCATTCAGAATGCCAGCAGTTCTGTTACGGAAGTAGCAGGTATTGTGAATAAGGCTGCTACAGGAATCAGTAATATGCAGGAGAATGTTGCAAATGCTTTGAGCGGATATGCAACAATCGCAAAAAGTGCAGCCAATGACGGCAATAGCAAGATTCAGACGGCTAATACAAAATTACAGAGTGCTTCTGTCACAATGACTTCAGCAGCACAGCAGCTTTCAGCATGTACGAAACAGGATGACGGAAGTATTGTGATAGATGCACAGACGCTGAATAATCTGGTAAGTACATTAAACAGCGCAGCAGCGAATACAGGCTCTGTAGACACCGTGAATACAGAGGCTTATGTGAGCAAAGCGAACAGTACAACAACAGCGATTACTTCCGGTATGGAAGAGGCAAACGAAAGTCTCTCAGCTGCGGCAGCCGGACTTGAACAGTATGCGACCGGACTCACAGCAGGAGCAAATAGTTTGGCAGCAGGAGCGAAAGATCTTCAGGATCAGACAAAAGATCTTTCCACGGATTCTATCAAACAGCTTTCAGCAGCACTACAGTCCGCAAGTGCTGGTGCAGCAAATGTCAATAAAGGTGTAAGCCAGGTATCTGCAGGTCTTACTCAATTACAGAATGCGACATCCTCTTTCCCGGCAGCAGCAGAAGGAATGAAGACACTGGATGCGGGAATTGAAACATTGGCAGCCGGTGCTCAGACGTTGAATACCGGACTTACTGCTTACACCGCTGGTGTATCCACTCTGAACAGTAACAGCGCAGCACTGACAAGCGGAACACAGCAGCTTGCCGATGGTGCGAAGACACTGGGAAGCGGAGCCACCACACTGGCAAATGGTACATCCACCTTATATAATGGAACAAAAACTTTAGTAGCAAACAACGGCAAATTAAACAGCGGTGCCGCACAGCTTACCGATGGTGCCGGTCAGATCCAGGATGGATCCAGTCAGTTATATGACGGTTCCAAAGAACTGGGTGATGGATTAAAGAAACTGGACGATGGTTCCGATACACTCCAGAGCAGTCTGGCAGACGGAGCCGAAACTGTAAAAGAAAATAAAGCAGAAGATGTAAATTATGAGATGATTGCAGCTCCTGTAGATGATGATGAAGCAAAAATGACAGAAGTACCGAACAACGGTCATGCGATGGCACCGTACATGATGTCCGTAGGTCTGTGGGTTGGAGCACTTGCTTTCTGTCTGATGTATCCGCTGACAAAATACAACGGAAAATTAAAATCCGGATTCGCATGGTGGGGAAGCAAAGCTTCTGTATTATATCCACTGGCGCTTCTGCAGGGTATCCTGGTGATCTTCCTGCTTCATGTATTTGACGGATTTACCCCGGCCCAGATGGGTAAGGCAGTGGCATTTGCCTGCCTGACTTCCGTGGCATTTACCTCGATCATGTACTTCTTCAATATCAGCCTTGGTAAAGTAGGAAGCTTCCTGATGCTGGTATTCATGGTTATCCAGCTGGCAGGTTCCGCCGGAACCTATCCGGTACAGCTTTCACCGGCATTCGTATCGAAGATTCATGCATGGGTACCGTTCACCTATTCCGTAGATGCCTTCCGAAGCGTCATCTGCGCAGGAGAAAGCATCCGGACACCAGTTATTGTTATGTGTGTGATCACAATCGTATTTACGATCCTGACCATCATCGAATTCCAGTTCCGCACCAGACGGATCAAAGCAGGAAAACCGATTTTCCATGATTTCCTGGAAGAAAAAGGACTGGCATAAGAGAACAGTTACATAAGGAACAATAAAAAAACAGTTGCTACCGAAATCTCTATATGAGATTCGATAGCAACTGTTTTTTGAACTGCACACTCGAATCCGTATCCTGCGTGAATGATACAGTTATTTACGAAACGATGTACCGGTACATCCAGATAGCAATTAATCGTGTCTCTCATCCTCATTGTCATAGCACTCACAAAACCGCGCTGCGAATGCCGGTGGCTCGTCTTTGACGTACAGGTGGGAAATATCTCCGAAAGAACTCATACGGAAATATGCGATCCCCGGGCGGCGCTCTTCGGTGACGAGGGTTGTGACGGAGCTTGGAGCAGCGCAGGTGCCGTGCCACAAAACCATCGGGGAAATGTGCAGCAGGTGACTTAACAGGACACATTCCAGACCGAAGTGGCAGAAGAAGACAATCGTATCGTTGTTTGCGTGCTCTGCGCGGTAGGTAAGACCGTCACGGACATACCCGTGACTGGCGAGCAGGGCATCGAAGTTGGTGGTTACCCAGTCATATTCTTCTTTGACATGTCCTTCCATCATCACAGGAACTTTCCACCATTCATCCGGCAGGTAAAAGCGGGGTTCTGCGGTCCAGTCCTGTGGCAGCCAGTCCCAGGAGATCATTTCCTTTTCCGGGACGTCCGGGCGGTGGATCCGTGCATCAAATTCGCGAAGCCAAGGTTCTTCGGTGGCAGTGCGGTTCATTTTCTTCAAGGTCAGAGAGGCAGTGTCTCTGGCTCTTCCGAGAGGAGAGACATAAAAGGCTTTCACATCGAGTTTTGCTAGTTTTTCGGAAAGGTAGCCTACTTCTTTCCATCCTTTTGGCGTCAGGGAATCGATGGTATAATCCGGATCCCCGTGACGGACAATCAGTAATTTCATATAATAGCCTCCTGTGTGTAAAATAATCAATGTTTTCTGGTAATATAGCAGATATTGGAAAACAGCGGACAGCTTTTTATCCATGCAAAGTTCCGGTATTCTCTCCAGTTGATATACCACTCCTGTCCCCAGCTGCTGATCCGCAGCCATCCGTGTTCGATGCCGGTAACAGTGATATAGTGTGCACGGGTGGAAGAAGATTTTATGTAAACTCCATCGCCGGTTTTCTTGTACAGAGGAAGCCGGTCTTTCTTCCAGATCAGGGGGAAATTACCGCCGATGGATAGAATGACCGGGATATCCTGACTAAGCAGCCGGCTGATCTCCTTTCCGGTATTCCGATACCCGATATGCCAGCAGGCACGGTAAGGAAGACGGCGGAGTAAGAAGGCCAGATTCAGTCCTGCGGAGAGCATCAGTCCGTTGATTCCGAGACGGGGAAGAATCGGAAAGAGTCGATGCAGTCTTTTTACAGATCGCTCATAGTCCTCCCAGGAGCGGGAATCACTGACGGGCTGTTCTCCGGAACGATGACGGTCCGTCTGTGCTGTCAGAGATTCTTTCCGTTCCAGATACCACAGCAGATCGTGCGCCGCGATCAGACCGCAGCCGTATCCGCGGATGGAAGGAGAAGAAAACCAGGTCTGGCTGCCGCCGTAGGAAGCACCTTCCGGTCGCTGCACGGAAAGTTCCGAGGTGAGACTTCGTGAGCCGGTTTCGGATAGAGAAGTTTTTCGTGGAGTATGAATGATGTTATCTGTCATAAAAATCCTCCGTATAGAATAGAAAAATGTGCCGGAACATGACCCTTTTCAATTACATTACATAGCAATCAAGGATTCGATAGATCCATTTTCTTGATGCGAATGTAACTATTCAGTAGCCATTGTCCCGCGAGGTGTTTTGACATGAATATGTCAAAATCCCGAGACATACAAGCCAAAATGCCATCACCGAAGGTGATTTTTTATGCATTTTGGCTCGTAACTGTGAAGGTACTGAACAGTTACATGCGAATAAACAACAGTTTATAAAGTTTCCGCGATTCTTCTTGCCACATACACGCCGCTGGCAGATGCATGGGACAGGGAGTGGGTGACGCCGCTTCCGTCGCCGATGATATAAAGACCTTTGTAGGGGCTTTCCAGATGCTCATCGATATCCACTTCCATATTATAGAATTTCACTTCGACACCGTACAGCAGAGTATCGTCATTTGCCGTGCCCGGTGCGATCTTATCCAGGGCATAGATCATCTCGATGATACCATCCAGGATACGTTTTGGCAGAACCAGACTCAGATCTCCGGGAGTGGCGGACAGAGTCGGGCGAACCAGACCTTCTTCGATACGGCTGACCGTACTGCGCCGGCCGCGAACCAGATCACCGAAACGCTGTACGATAACACCGCCGCCAAGCATGTTGGATAGACGGGCGATACTCTCGCCGTATCCGTTACTGTCCTTGAATGGCTCGGAGAAGTGTTTGGATACCAGCAGGGCAAAGTTGGTATTTTCCGTGTATTTTGCCGGATCTTCGTAGCTGTGGCCGTTTGCGGTTATGATACCGTTTGTATTTTCATTTACCACGATGCCGTTCGGATTCATACAGAAGGTACGGACATTATCCTCGAACTTCTCGGTACGGTATACGATCTTGCTCTCATACAGCTCATCGGTCAGATGGGAGAAGACAACAGCCGGAAGTTCCACACGAACGCCCAGGTCGACACGGTTGGACTTCGTAGGAATCTGCAGATCTTTACAGACAGTTTCCATCCATTTGCTGCCGCTTCGTCCGACGGAGATGATACACTGTTTGCAGGTGGCAGTCTCATTCTTGCCGTAGTGCAGGGTGTACATGGAATCGTTATATTCGACAGAAGTTACCGGAGTCAGGAAGAAGAAATCCACCTGCTCTTTCAGTTCGTTGTACAGATTTTCCAGAACGACATAGTTGATATCCGTTCCCAGATGACGGACGGAAGCATCCAGCAGCTTCAGCTTGTTCTGGATGCACAGCTTTTTGAATTTGGTTCCGGCTGTGGAGAACATACGGGTATTCTCGCCACCGTGGGAGACATTGATCTCATCCACGTATTTCATCAGATCCAGGGCAGTCTTTTTTCCGATATGCTCGTAAAGAGTTCCGCCGAAGTCGTTGGTGATATTGTATTTTCCATCGGAAAATGCACCGGCACCGCCGAAACCGCTCATGATCGCGCAGGTTTTGCAACCGATACAGGTTTTTACTTTTTCGCCGTCGATGGGGCAGTGGCGTTTGCTTAACGGATTACCCGCCTCAAATACAGCAATTTTCAACCCCGGTTTTTTCTGAACCAGTTCATAGGCAGAAAAGATTCCTCCAGGACCGGCTCCGACAATAATTACATCATACATCATAATTGTCACCTCTGTTTTCGTAAGACTGAACGCATAAAAAAAGCCCGTATCCATGGAAAGAATACGAGTCTGTACTCACGCAGGGGTATCCCGCGGGGCGTTTTCATGCGAAAGCCATGTGTTCGTTTGAGTTCTCTGTTTCATTATATCGAAAGGATGAAGTACTTGTCAAGGAATAGGGAGAAAAAGAAAATGAGGAAAAAAATGTAAAAACCTATTGACGTGGTGGGGATATGGTGGTAATATATGCTCATAAACATACTAGAGAGGTAGGGAATAGGGAAATGAAAGAGAGATTACCCTTATTAGTCCGCCACAATTACAGATTTGGACGAATGTGAAGCACAAAAGTGTGACCGTCAGAGATTCCGCAGCGGATCCGGCGAACAGCAGTCCGAAGAGCGGAAGAAAAAGTAAAAAGTGAAACTAATGACCCAAGAGGGATTCGATATTACAGAAAGAATAAGAGGAGAAAAGACTATGAGCAAGAATTATAAATTTGAAACTTTACAGGTACATGCAGGACAGGAACATCCGGACCCGGCTACCGATGCGAGAGCAGTGCCGATCTATGCAACAACATCTTATGTATTCAAAGATTCCGCGCAGGCAGCAGGACGTTTCGGACTGACAGAAGGCGGTAACATCTATTCCCGTCTGATGAACCCGACAAGCTCTGTTTTCGAAGAGAGAGTAGCAGCACTGGAAGGCGGCGCAGCAGCTCTGGCTACAGCAACCGGTTCCGCAGCTATCACATATGCAGTACAAAACATTGCGACAGCAGGTGATCATATCGTATCTTCTGCACACGTTTATGGTGGAACATACAACCTGTTTGCAAATACTTTAAAAGAGCAGGGAATCTCCGTAACATTTGTAGATCCTTCTGATCCGGAGAACTTCCGTAAAGCCATTCAGCCAAACACCAAACTTCTGTATGGTGAGACACTGGGCAATCCAAACTCCGATGTACTGGATCTGGAAGCGGTATCTGCAGTAGCTCATGAAAACGGTATTCCGCTGATTGTAGATAGCACATTTGCTACACCGTTCCTGCTTCGTCCACTGGAGCATGGCGCAGACATCGTCGTACATTCCGCAACCAAGTTCATGGGTGGACACGGAAGCGTAATGGGTGGTGTGATCGTTGATGGCGGCAAATTCGACTGGACTCAGAACGACAAGTTCCCGGGAATCACAAAACCAAACCCATCTTACCATGGTGTTGTATTCAGCGAAGCATGCGGAAACATCGCTTATGTAATGAAGATCCGTACTACTCTGATGAGAGATCAGGGAGCTACCATTTCTCCATTTAACTCTTTCCTGCTTCTGCAGGGACTGGAGACACTGTCTCTTCGTGTAGAACGTCATGTGGAAAATGCTCTGAAGGTTGTAGAATTCCTGAAGAACCATCCACAGGTAGAAAAAGTAAACCATCCATCTCTGGCAGAAGGCCATCAGCTGGATCTGTATAACAAATATTTCCCGAACGGTGCAGCTTCCATCTTTACTTTCGAAGTAAAGGGCGGACAGGAGAAAGCACAGAAATTCACAGAATCTCTGGAATTGTTCTCACTGCTGGCTAACGTAGCAGACGTAAAATCTCTGGTTATCCATCCGGCATCCACCACTCATTCTCAGATGAATGAAGAGGAACTGCGAGAAGGCGGTATCACACCAAGCACTGTACGTCTGTCCATCGGTACAGAAAACATCGACGATATCATCGCTGATCTGGAGCATGGTTTCGAAGCAATCAAATAACATAAAATATTGAAATTTTCTGATTGACATGTGAAGCTGTCCTTTGATATTCTAATAGAAGATAACAGGGAGTAGTTCACACCAGTCAGGTGTTGGGTGCCTCGTCATCACGTCGAAAGACCGGGGAATCTACTGAAAGAAGAACGAGACTTTTATCGCATTATTTGTGTGCGGTGGAAGTCTCGTTCTTTTTCTATATAAAAGAAGCGCCGACAAAGAACCGGACATTTCCAGGGCACACGGAAAGCAGGAGGAAAAGAGAATGCAAATGATTTTACAGGTGTTGTTACTGGTGTTGGGCTTTTTGATGCTGGTAAAAGGTGCTGACTGGTTTGTGGATGGAGCGTCGGGAATTGCAGAGCGATTCGGAATTCCCCAGCTGGTAGTCGGACTGACCATTGTGGCCATGGGAACAAGTATGCCGGAGGCCGCAGTGAGTATCAACTCGGCGTTAAAAGGGAACGCGGGAATTACGATCGGAAACATTGTGGGGAGCAATATTTTGAATATTCTGATCATTCTTGGTATTACTGCGGTGATCACAACGGTGGCGGTACAGAAATCTACGATATGGATCGAGATTCCTTATATGATGATAATTACAGTTCTGTTACTGGTACTGGGAAAAAGCGGAAATCAGATTACACTCAGCGAAGGTGTTATCCTCTGGGTGGCATTCTTACTTTATCTGGGATATCTGTTTTATTGTGCAAAAAAGAACAAAGAAGAAGTGGTCGAGGAGGAAGCAAAACCGATGTGGAAATTGCTCCTTGCAACGGTACTGGGACTACTGCTGGTGGTCTGGGGAAGTGATGTTACCGTGGATGCGGCAAAGGCAATTGCAAGGGTGCTGGGAATCAGTGAGCGTGTGATCGGTCTTACGGTGGTGGCACTTGGAACATCCCTTCCGGAGCTGTTCACCTCGGTGTTTGCAGCACGGAAGGGAAAAGCAGATATTGCGATCGGAAATATCGTGGGAAGCAATATTTTCAATATTTTGTTCGTGGTAGGTACGGCAGCACTGATTGTTCCGGTGGAGTTTCTCCCGGGATTTGGCATCGATACGGTGATAGCGCTGGGAGCCGGGCTTCTGTTATGGGTCTGTATCTGGAGAAAACGGGCACTGACCAGGCCGGCGGGTATTGTGATGCTGATAGCTTATCTGGCTTATTTTATGTATCTGATGTAGTTTTTTGAAAATTTCGGAATAAAAGAAAAAGTATACAAGATTCTACATTGCACTTTCCGGAAGGTACTACTATACTAAATGGCATGGAATGAAAAAGTATGGCAGAAACTTTGGGAGGAAAAAATATGGAGAACAAAAAGAAAAAATTGTCGGCGTATTACAAACCGTATAAGGGGCTGTTCCTGGCGGATATGGTGTTTGCAATGATCGGAGCAGCCATTACCCTTGTGATTCCGTTGATGGTGCGGTATATTACGGGAACTGTTGTGCTGCTTCCTATTGAGGAAGCATCCTCGACCATCATCCGGCTGGGGATTTTTATGGTGCTGCTGGTGATCGTAGAAGGATACTGTAACTATTTTATCGGGTATTATGGTCATGTGATGGGTGCGAAGATCGAACACGATATGCGAAATGAAATCTTCGGACATTACCAGAAGCTGTCCTTTGCATTTTTCGATAATCAGAAAGTGGGACATCTGCTCTCAAGAATCACCAGTGACCTGTTTGATATCACAGAACTGTTACATCATGGACCGGAAGATGTGGTCATCTCCACGATCAAGCTGGTGGGAGCATTTATTATCCTGTTGATGATCAATGCAAAACTGGCGTTAGTTGCAATCGGTTTTGTAGTGATCATGCTGCTTTATGCGGTAGGGATGAATAACCGGATGCGTGGGGCATTCCGGGAAAACCGTGCCAGAATCGCAGATATTAACAGCCAGATTGAGGACAGTCTTTCCGGTATCCGTGTAGTTAAATCTTTCAGCAATGAAGAGACCGAGATGGATAAGTTCGAGGAAGGCAACAGCCGGTTTGTGGCATCGAAGAAAAGGACATACCGGTTTATGGGGTCTTACAATTCCGGGATGGGAGTATTTTCCACACTGATCACGGTTGGATCCCTGCTGATGGGTGCATGGCTGATGATGAAAGGGGAACTTTCCACAGCGGATCTGGTGACCTTTCTTCTATATATTAATAACTTCACCGAACCGGTGAAAAAGCTGGTAAACTTCACGGAACAGTTCCAGAACGGTTATAGCGGTTACGAACGTTTCCTGGAGATTATGAGTATTGCACCGGATATCAAAGACAAAGAGGATGCACAGTCTCTGGATCGGGTGAAGGGAGAGATTCAGTTTGAGGATGTATCGTTCCATTACAGTGAAAATAAAGAAAATGTACTGTCTCATGTAAATCTGGATGTGAAGCCGGGAGAATATGTAGCGTTAGTCGGAAGCAGCGGTGCAGGAAAAACAACTCTGTGTTCCCTGATTCCCCGATTCTATGATGTAACCGGAGGAGCTGTTTTGCTGGATGGCATCGATATTAGAGATGTGAAACTAAAAGATCTGCGGAGACAGATCGGTATCGTGCAGCAGGATGTCTATCTGTTTGCCGGAACGATCCTGGAAAATATCCGTTACGGAAAACCGGGAGCTACCGATGAAGAAGTGGTGAATGCAGCCATGGCGGCAAATGCCCATGAATTCATCATGAGCCTGCCGGAGGGGTATCATACGGATATCGGACAGAGGGGTGTAAAGCTTTCCGGCGGTCAGAAGCAACGACTTTCCATCGCCCGGGTATTCTTAAAGAATCCACCTGTTCTGATTTTTGACGAAGCGACTTCAGCACTGGATAACGAGAGTGAAAAGATCGTGCAGCATTCTCTGGAAATGCTTGCCAAAGACAGAACCACGTTTGTGATCGCCCATCGGTTATCGACGATTCGAAACGCACAGAGAATCCTGGTATTGACAGAAGACGGTATTGCAGAAGAGGGAACCCATAAAAGTCTGCTGGCTCAGGGTGGTATCTATGCTGGATTGTACAATATGCAATTTTGATGTATTATGATGTTTGTGTCAAAAGGTATTTTGCTCCTTTGATACAGGATTGTTCCGTACTTCGGACTCTCACAATCCTCAAAAACATTCGCAATCCGCTCATTTTTCTTTGAAAAATGGCTACTTACTCATGTTTTTGTCAGATTTCTGAATCTGGGACTCTGGTATCATATAATGACCGGTATGCGAAGATCTGCCGGTCATTTTCTGTTGCCAAGCATACGACAAAAAGGTCCGGTGGACCTTTTTTAGTGTATATCTTCCGTTGACTTAAGTGTCGAATATATTTATAATACACAGTAGTGCGTAAAAATGTGCAGAAGACGCGAAGCAGGCAGTCTGACACAGATGCAGGAAAGAATGAGGAGATACCGATGAAAACATGGGAAGAGAATGTCCGGAAAGTAGTTCCCTACGTACCGGGCGAACAGCCAAAAGTACAAAATCTGATCAAACTGAACACCAATGAGAACCCATATCCGCCGTCACCGAAAGTGGCAGAGGCACTGAAAGCGATCGATGTGGACTGTATGCGTCTGTATCCGGATCCGGCAGCTTCCGTACTGGTGAAAGGCATCGCTGATTTTTATCAGCTACAGGAAGACCAGGTGTTTGTGGGCGTAGGTTCTGACGATGTTCTGGCGATGATTTTTATGACATTTTTTAATTCCAAAAAGCCGATTTTGTTCCCGGATATCACCTATTCTTTTTACGATGTGTGGGCAGATATGCTGCGGATCCCGTATGAGACGGTTCCGCTGACCGATGATTTTACGATCCGGAAAGAAGACTATTTCCGGGAAAACGGAGGAATTATTTTCCCTAACCCAAACGCACCGACCGGTGTGGAGCTTGGCATGCAGGACGTGGAAGCAATCATCAAAGCCAATCCGGATGTGATCGTAGTTGTGGATGAAGCTTATGTGGACTTTGGTGCGGCATCTGCGCTGCCATTGATCGAAAAGTACGATAACCTTCTGGTGGTTCAGACCTTTTCCAAATCCAGAGGAATGGCAGGTATGCGTATCGGCTATGCCATGGGTAATCCGGTACTGATCAAATATCTGAACGATGTGAAATATTCTTTCAATTCCTATACCATGGATCAGACCACTCTGGCGCTCGGGGCAGCTGCGATCGCTGACAGGGCATATTTTGAGGAAACAGTGCATAAAGTGGTGGAGACCAGAGAGTGGACCAAGAAGGAACTGACAAAACTCGGGTTTGTTTTCGGAGATTCCAAGGCGAACTTTATCTTTGCCTCTCACCCGGAGATTCCTGCAGCAGATCTGTTTGCAGCGCTTCGGGAAGCCAATATCATCGTTCGTTACTTTAACAAACCGAGAATTGCCAATTATCTGCGTATTACCATTGGAACACAGGAAGATATGGAAAAATTGATTGAATTCTTAAAAAAATATAAAAAATAGGAGAAATATATGGAATCACTTGTCACATGGTTTGCCGCAACTTTAGGACCTTATATATCGGAGAAAGCAGTCGTTTTTCTGATTTCGATGATGCCGCTTCTGGAACTTCGAGGAGGACTGCTTGCCAGTTCGCTTCTGAAAGTATCCGCTGTTCAGGCAATCCCGATCTGTATTATCGGAAATATTTTACCCATTCCGTTTATCCTGCTGTTTATCAAGAAGATCTTCCAGTGGATGAAAAAAATAAAATGCTTCCGGGGACTGATTGAAAAACTGGAAAACCGGGCGATGGGAAGAAGTGAAAAGATCCAGCAATATGAATTCTGGGGGCTGGTGTTATTTGTGGGAATCCCCCTTCCGGGAACCGGTGCATGGACGGGTGCTCTGATTGCGTCCCTGCTTGGCATCGATATTAAAAAATCCTCACTGGCCATTTTCTGCGGAATTGCCATGGCGACGGTGATCATGTACATTGTATCTTATGTACTGGTGGGAAATATCGTGAGTTAGTAACTATTCAGTAGCCACTGTACCGCGAGGCGTTTTGGCATGAATATGCCAAAATCCCGAGACATACAAGCCAAAATGCCATCATCGAAGGTGATTTACGCGAGCAACGAGTCAAAGTCCGTGCTTGCACGGAACCTTGAGGAGTGCCGCGATAACGATAAAAACTCGCAAAGCGTGTTTTTATCGTTTAAATGCATTTTGGCTCGTAACTGTGAAGGTACTGAACAGTTACGTGAGTTAAATAAAAAAATGGATAACAGGCTGTCACGGATGGATGTCCGGAGACAGCTTTTTCAATTTCTGCGGATATCGAATAATATGATGTGCTTATATGAGCTTTTGAGGACTGCTGTGATGAGCAAGATTGCTTCACCGGACCAATGTGGTTTACGTGAATAACGGAGTCATATAACGCCTCCTGTGTCCATATAGTAAAGAGAGAATGCCGGGGAATGGACGAAAAACATGAAAAAGGGAATGTGGGGTGTGGGAGCCCTGGCACTTGTGCTGATCACCGGGTTGTCTGTTTTTTACCGGGCACAAGTGGGGAAAAAGGTTGTCACGGCAAGTACCAGTGTGAACGGGCAGGAGCTGCCGATCTGTTCTGTGCAAACCGGGAAAAAGCAGATAGCTTATACCTTTGAACTGAGTGGAACGCAAATCGGGAAGGGGCAGGCAGAACAGATGTTACAGATTCTGCAGCAGCAGGAAATTCCTGCCACATTTTTTGCCACTCCGTCCTGGATCGAGAACCACAGGAGTCTGGCAATACAGATCTGTCAGCAGGGACATGAGATACAGGGATTGGGTGAACAGGCGGTATGCGTGGAACAGATGACGGCGAAAGCGTGCAGGAAGGAACTTCGGAAGATCAGGGAGACGATTGGAACAGTTACAGAGGAGCCATGTGTATTTTTCCGTATTCCCGGCGGGGAATATAATAATGAAGTACTCCGGACGATATATGCCTGCGGAAGCTATCCGGTGGCATGGAGTGTCGACAGCATGGACTGGAAAGAGTATGAAGCCAGTGAACTTGTCAGGCAGCTGCTGCAGTCCTGTACGATCCGGGATGGTGAGATTCTCCGCTTCCATGGGGAAGGAGAAAATACCGGAGAAATGGTGAAATTGCTGCATCCCCGGCTGAAAGAGGAGGGATATGAGGCGGTAACGGTGTCACAGATGGTTTACAAAGATCGCTATCGGATGACAACGGATGGCAGACAGATTCCGGAAAAGTCAAAATAAAGTAACTTTCAGTTAAAATAGGGCAATTTTTTTCATGGAATATCCTGTATACTAAAGAAAAAGAGAGGTAACGAAACAGCAACAAAGATGCGGGAACGTTATCGGGATAGAACTAAAGATTTATGGAGGTAAGAAAACTATGATTCGCAGATACGTGTATGGAAACGTGATTGAAACAGAAGCCGTGTTAAACAAACCGGAACAGGAAAACGGTGCACTGCCTTATTTTACTGTGGATGAGCAGGCGATGACTCTGTCTTATACCATGGAAGACAAAGATCAGATTTATGGACTGGGAGAAAATGTTCGTGGAATCAACAAAAGGGGCTGGTACTATGAGAGCAAATGCAGTGATGAACCGGATCACAAAGAAGACCGTCATTCCCTCTATGGTGCACACAACTTCCTGGTAGTAGACGGCAAAGAAACCTTTGGTATTTTTGTGGATTATCCTGGAATTATCCGTTTCGATGTGGGATATACCCGTTCAGAAGAGCTGGTGATCACAGCATCTGACTGGAATCTGGATGTGTATATTATTACCGGTGAGGATATCAAAGATATCGTAAGACAGTTCCGTCATCTGGTTGGCCGCAGCTACATTGCTCCAAAATGGGCATTTGGTTATGGTCAGAGTCGCTGGAGTTATATGAGTGCAGACGAAGTTCGTGAGGTCGTGAAAAAACACAGAGAACTGAACATTCCGCTGGACAGTGTGTATCTGGATATCGACTATATGGAAAGATACAAAGACTTTACCCTGAATAACGAGGCCTTCCCGGATTTTGCGGCATTTAACGAAGAAATGAAAAAAGAACATATCCATCTTGTTCCGATCATCGATGCCGGTGTAAAACAGGAAAAAGGATATGATGTGTATGAAGAAGGTCTGGAAAAAGGATACTTCTGTAAGAAAGAAGACGGTTCTCCGTTTGTTGCAGCTGTATGGCCGGGAAAAGCACTGTTCCCGGATATGCTGAATAAAGAAGCGAGAGAATGGTTTGGAAATAAATATCAGTTTCTGCTGGATCAGGGCGTAGAGGGATTCTGGAATGATATGAATGAGCCGGCAATCTTCTATACCGAAGACCGTCTGAAAGACGTTCTGGAAGAACTGGATCGATTCAAAGGGCAGAATCTGGATATGGACAAATACTACGAGTTCAACGGCCTGGTACACAGCCTGTCTAATAATACCGAAGATTACAAAGTATTTTATCATAATATGAACGGGGAAAAGATCCGCCATGACAGAGTACATAACCTGTTTGGATATAATATGACCCGTGCGGCAGGAGAAGCCTTTGAACGTCTGGAGCCAGACAAACGTATCCTGATGTTCTCCCGTTCTTCCTATATCGGAATGCACCGTTACGGAGGAATCTGGCAGGGAGATAACAAGTCCTGGTGGTCACACATTCTGCTGAATCTGAAAATGATGCCGTCCCTGAATATGTGCGGTTTCCTGTATACAGGAGCTGACCTTGGTGGATTCGGTGTAGATACTACAGAAGATCTGGTACTGAGATGGCTGGAACTGGGAATCTTCACTCCACTGATGAGAAACCATTCCGCTATGGGAACCCGTGTACAGGAAGCATATCGTTTTGAAAAAATCGATGGATTCCGTCATATCATCGGCATGCGTTATAAATTACTGCCATATCTGTACAGCGAATACATGAAAGCCGTTTTGAGAGACGGGATGATGTTCCGTCCGCTGGCTTTCGATTATCCGGAAGACAGACGTGCGGTCAAAGTAGAAGATCAGCTTTTACTGGGTGACGGTATGATGATCGCACCGGTATATGAGCAGAACGCCGAAGGTCGTTACGTCTATCTGCCGGAGCGTATGAAACTGGTTCGATTTAAAGAAGATGGAACAAAAGAAGAAGAGATCCTGGAGAAGGGGGATCATTATGTGGAAGTAGCCCTGACTGATGTGATCTTCTTCATCCGTCCGGATCACCTGATTCCGATGGCAACAGGTGGACAGTGTGTGGACGAAGTAGACTTTGATCATCCGGAGTGCATCGGTTTTGTAGACAATGTTGCTGAGTACGAGTACTACAACGATAACGGATATGAGAAAGATTACGAGAATCCGGCGCACATCACCGTTCTTCGTATGGAAGCAGAAAAATAAAACAGACATTACTGTGAAAGAAAAATATGCCCCGGAGGATTCTGATATGGTCCTCCGGGGCACATTTTTTATGTTGTTTATAACATTTCCGAATTAAATAATAATTGTAATTACACGGATAATAAACAGTGCACATACGATATACATAACCGGATGAATCTTTTTCAGCTGACCGGTGCATACTTTAATGATGAACCATGCCAGAACACCGAACATGATACCGTTTGCGATAGAATACGTAAGAGGCATCATCAGGAATGCCAGATATCCGCCGACAGCATCTGCCAGATCACCGTCGAATTCCATTTTCTTGATGGAAGAAGCCATAAAGAAACCAACGATTACCAGAGCCGGAGCTGTGGCAAAGCTTGGAATAGCCAGGAAGATCGGTGACAGGAACAGTGCAACCAAAAACAGGATACCGGTTGTCATAGCAGTCAGACCGGTTTTTCCGCCTTCCGCAACACCGGAACTGGACTCTACGAAACTGGTAACGGTGGAAGTACCAAGCATAGAACCTGCTACCGTACCGATAGCATCCGCCATCAGGACACGGCCTACGCGAGGAAGATTACCGTCCTCATCCAGCAGATCTGCTTTTTCGGCAACACCGATAACAGTACCGATGGTATCGAACATATCTACAAACAGGAATGAGAATACGATAACAACGAACTCAGATACATGAGAACCGATCCATGCAAAATCAAATTTGCAGAAAGTTGATGAGATGGACGGCGGGATGAAGGAAGAAGCACTCAGAGACGGAATCAGAGAGGCTGCCCCAGCATCCGGATCTACTACATACCAGCCTGTCAGCTGAGCAATGATTCCCAGAACCCAGGTGATCAGGATACCCCAGAGAATAGATCCTTTTACATTATAGTGATTCATCACAGCAATCACCAGGATACCGATCAGGCACAGAGCAACTTCCGGTCTTCCGAAGTTACCGAGTGCAACCAGTGTGGAGTCATCAGATACGACAACACCGGCACCCTTAAGACCAACAAATGCGATAAACAGACCGATACCGGATGTAATACCGTATTTCAGGTTCTCAGGGATTGCGTTGACGATCGTTTCACGCAATTTGAAAAATGAAAGAATAATGAAAATGATACCCTCTACCAGTACAGCAGCCAGTGCGATCTTCCAGGGATCATCGATTCCCTGCAGCTGTCCAAGACATACTGTATAAGCAAAATAAGCATTCAGCCCCATACCTGCAGACAGTGCGATCGGATAATTTGCCCAGAACGCCATAATAAAGGTTGCCAGTGCAGAGGCCAGTGCGGTAGCTGTGAAGACGGCTCCGCTGTCCATTCCTGAAGCATTTAACATGTTAGGGTTAACTGCGAGTATATACGCCATGGTAAGAAATGTGGTAATACCGGCCATCACTTCTGTTTTTACCGTGGTGTTATGCTCTTTCAGTTTAAAGAGTTTTTCCATGGTTTGTTTCCCTCCTCTGATTAAATGGTAAAATTATAAAAACTCTATTAAGATTGTAATGGATTGCCTCCCGGTTTGTCAACGCGGACTTCCAAAAAAGGTGGGAATACGCTATAATGAGCATAATTCGAATATGAATGAGGCAACTGTAAATAAAACAGATATAACGGTTCGCTATCTTCGCAGTTACGAACCAATAGCTACGGAACCGTTGCAAACAGACAATCTAAGTGGCAACAGAAAGTGAGGAAATTCTATGAAATTTACGAAAATGCAGGGTATCGGAAATGATTATGTATATGTAAACTGTTTTAAAGAAAAGGTTGAAGATCCCGGGGAAGCAGCGATCAAAGTCAGTGACCGTCATTTCGGAATCGGTTCTGACGGACTGATTCTGATCAAACCATCTGAGGTGGCAGATTTCCAGATGGATATGTATAACGCAGACGGTTCCCGTGGAGCGATGTGTGGAAACGGAATCCGCTGTGTGGCGAAATACGTATACGATTACGGTCTGACAGACAAAACATCTGTCTCTGTGGAGACGGCAAGCGGCATCAAGTATCTGGATCTGACCGTGGAAAACGGGAAAGTGGTGCTGGTAAAAGTTAATATGGGCGCACCGATCCTCGAAGCCGCAAAAATCCCGGTAGTTTCCGAAAAAGAGCAGGTGATCAATGAACCCCTTCTGGTAGACGGAAAAGAATATCGCATCACCGGTGTATCAATGGGTAACCCACATGCGATCACATACATTGACGATGTAAAAGGATTAGACATCGAAAAGATCGGTCCGAAGTTTGAGTTCCATCCGGCTTTTCCTGATAGGGTAAATACAGAATTTGTGAAGGTGCTGGATGATCATACCGTAGAAATGCGGGTGTGGGAACGTGGTTCCGGAGAGACACTGGCATGTGGAACAGGTGCCTGTGCGGTAGCTGTGGCTTCGATCCTGAACGGATATGTGAAAGAAGAGGAAGTGACAGTGAAACTGCTCGGCGGGGATCTGAAGATTTACTGGGATCGGGAAGAAAACCTGGTATACATGACCGGACCGGCAGCGGTTGTGTTTGACGGGGAGATCGAACTGTAAAAAGAGAATAAAGGTTGCTAAAGCGGACGGGAGCGGCTGGAGCTTCTTGTCCGGGCAACGTGGGCAGGGGAACTTTGAACTAATCCCTAACTGCGACTAAGACTCTCGCGAGAGCGCTCGAGCCTAAGTCTCCGTAAGGGCTGGATTTCAAAGCTTCCCCTAACCGCCCACCTACAGGACCTGCCACTGGCAGCTCCTTCCGGATGCAATGCAACAAAGTGTTGCCCGGACAAGAAACTCCAGCCGCTCCCTGAGCGTTAGCAAAGGGAGAAGTGAGGATGTGTGGGGAAGGTTACTGGTTGAAAAAGGATGGAATACAAATTTGAGAGTTGTGTAAGAAAAAATGAAATTATGAATAAATGTTAAAAACTTTGTTTTGATAGTGGAACAAAAAGGTGTCAACACAAAGATAACAAAAAATAAAAGCAAAAAAGTGCCTGATGTTAAAAGATTAACCTGAAAGTCGAAAAATAATGGTTAATTTGGAAGAACCTTCAAATAGAAAGAATTAAGTCCCAGCCAACACACAGCGAGAGGGATCGGGGGTCCCGGGGGCAACAACATTTTTTGGGCGTTTAGGGCAAGCTTTGAAATCCGACGCTTACGTAGACTTTCGCGCGGGTCAGCCGACCCGCGTGAATATAGTCGAAGTTAGCGGCTAGTTCAAAGTTGCCCTGCCCAAGTTGTTGCCCCCGGGACCCCCGATCCCTCTCGCGTCCCTATAGGAAAACTAATTTTCAAGATTTACAGTAACGGAATATTATGCTCTTCCGCCAGTTTCACCGTCTCCTCCGGCCATAACGAACAGTGAACCTCTCCGATATGAGCCTTCCGCAGATAAAACATACAGATACGGGACTGTCCGATACCGCCACCGATCGTAAACGGCAGTTCATCATTCAAAATAGCTCTCTGGAAATCCATTTCCGCACGTTCCTCACAGCCACAAACCTTCAGCTGATGCTTCAGAGCAGCTGCATCCACACGGACACCCATGGAAGAAAGCTCCAGAGCGATATCCAGAACCGGATAATAAACGATGATATCACCGTTCAGCTCCCAGTCATCATAGTCCGGTGCACGACCGTCGTGTGGTTCGCCGGATGCCAGCATCTTACCGATCTGCATGATGAACACGGCACCCTTTTCCTTCACAATCTTATATTCACGATCCTTGGGAGAAAGACCAGGATACATATCTTCAAGTTCCTGGGAAGTGATAAAGAAAATATCCTTCGGAAGAATCTCTTCGATATAATCATACTGAATTGCCATGTATTTTTCAGTCTTCTTCAGTGCAGAATAAACGGTGCGGACAACATCTTTTAAGGTGTCCACATTACGCTCTTCCCGTGTAATGATCTTTTCCCAGTCCCACTGATCCACATAGATGGAATGGATATTGTCGGTATCTTCATCACGACGGATGGCAACCATATCGGTATACAGTCCTTCTCCATGTGCAAAACCATACTTTTTCAGTGCATAACGTTTCCATTTTGCAAGAGAATGTACGATCTCAGCTTTCTGATCCGGTGATTCCTTGATATCGAAGGTAACCGGGCGTTCTACGCCGTTCAGATTATCGTTCAGACCGGATGAAGGATCTACAAAAAGCGGTGCGGACACACGCAGCAGATTCAGGCGGTCAGAAAGGGTTTTCTGAAAAAAGTCTTTTACGGTCTTAATACCAACCTGTGTATCGTGAAGCGACAATGCAGGCTGATAATTTTCCGGAATAATAAAATGTTCCATAACAATCCTCCTCAAATTTGAAAGGCATCCAGCTAAGAATCACGGCAGACACCAACAACTCTTTACCTGTCTACCCCGGTATTATGGTAATATTATAGCAGAAAACCCCCCGAATACAACAATTGATTTTACTATACCCATGCCAAAACATTCCGCGGGATATTACCAGTGAACAGTAACCGGAATATCGCGTATGCACAGTAAGGATCAATTCTGCCTTGTAACTTAACATCAATTGTGCTACTGTAGTAAGCAGAGTACGTTTGGAAAGGTCGGGAAACGGGATGGAACAGGAAAAAATACTTGTGGTTCTTCCTGTAAAAGAAGAACATAAAGAACGAATCAGAAATGCAGCACCGGACGCAAAGACAACTTACTGCCTGGAAGCAGAGGTGACAAAAGAACAGGTGCAGGATGCAAATATTATTATCGGAAATGTGAAACCGGAATTCTTAAAAGATTCTCGGAATCTGCGCTGGATACAGTTAAATAACGCCGGAACAGAAGGATTTTGTGTACCGGGTATTCTGCCAAAACAGGCACAGCTGACCAATGCAACCGGAGCGTATGGAATGGCGATCTCCGAGCATCTGATCGCGATGCTGTTTGCGCTCCAGAAACGCCTGGACATTTACCAGAACCAGCAAAAAGACCACCACTGGGAGAAACAGACCCATATGATGGTTACAGAGGGAAGCCATGTCCTGGTGATCGGTCTTGGAGATATCGGAACGACATTTGCAAGAAAAATGAAAGCACTGGGCGCGCATGTGACAGGTATCAGAAAGAGCCGGAAACCGAAGCCTGAATATGTGGATGCACAATACACGATGGAAGCACTGCCGGAACTTCTGCCGCAGGCAGATATTGTGGCACTGAGCCTTCCGGGATACAGTGACACCAAAGGCATCATCGGTGAGAAAGAATTACACCTGATGAAAGAGAATACTATTCTGTTAAATGTAGGCCGCGGAACTGCGATTGACAGTCTGGCTCTTGCGAAAGCCCTGCAAGAGAGAGCGATTTATGGGGCAGGTCTTGATGTCACAGACCCGGAACCACTGCCGGAAGATCATCCGCTGTGGGATGCGCCGCATTGTATCATTACGCCACATGTGTCCGGCGGATATGCACTGCCGGAGACACTGGAAAAGATTCTGGAACTTTCCATCGAAAATCTGGAACGTTATGAAAAAGGAGAAACCCTCCACAATATCATCGACTTTTCTACCGGATATGTGAAAAGATAAAAAAAGGCATTGGAAAAGTTGCATAAAAAACAAAATAAAAAAAGAGAAGAATTTTCAGGGTTCTTCTCTTTCCTTTTGTAGGTAACCGTGTTATACTGTTGTCTACAATATGTTGACTAAAATAAAAGAAAGATACTATATATAGTAGTGAGGAGCGGAAACAATGGTATATATTATCAAGAAAGACGGCACCAAAGAAGAGTTTGATGCCAGTAAGATCAAGCGTGCGGTCAATAAGTCAGCCGGCCGTGTAATGTATCGGTTTACCGATGATGAGATTAATTTTATCTGCAAATATGCAACTGACCGGGCGGAAGCGATGTCAAAAGAGCGAAAAGGCGGAGTCCTGATCCAGGATATGCACAACATTGTGGAAGGTGCCCTGGAACAGGTGAATCCTGCAGTAGCAAAAAGTTACCGCGATTACCGGAATTATAAAGTGGACTTTATCCACATGATGGATGAGGTATATACAAAGAGCCAGTCCATCCGTTACATCGGTGACAAAAGCAACGCGAACACCGACAGCGCGCTGGTGGCAACCAAGCGAAGCCTGATCTTTAATGAACTGAACAAAGAATTATACAGAAAATTCTTTATGAACCGGAACGAACTGCAGGCATGTAAAGATGGCTATATCTATATTCATGATCAGTCTGCCCGTCTGGACACGATGAACTGCTGTCTGTTCGATGTGGGATCCGTTCTGCGTGGCGGATTTGAGATGGGAAATGTCTGGTACAATGAGCCGAAGACACTGGATACCGCATTTGACGTTATGGGGGATATTATCCTCAGTACCGCAGCTCAGCAGTACGGCGGATTCACTGTGCCGGAAGTAGATAAGATCCTGTCTCCGTATGCACAGAAAAGCTATAACAAATATTATGAAGAATTCCTGAAATATTCCGATCCGTCCTGGGAAGGAAGAGAAGAAAAGGGTCGTGTATATGCCTGGGAAAAAGTCTGCCGTGACTGTGATCAGGGATGGCAGGGAATTGAATATAAATTAAATACCGTTGGTTCCTCCCGTGGCGACTATCCGTTTGTTACTGTGACACTGGGACTGGGAACGGGAAGATTTGAAAAAATGATCTCAAAATCTCTGCTGAAAGTCCATATGGGCGGACAGGGAAAAGCCGGACATAAAAAACCGGTACTGTTCCCGAAGATTGTGTTCCTGTATGATGAAGAGATCCATGGAGATGGAAAAGAATGTGAAGATGTCTTTGAGACAGGTGTTGCCTGCTCTGCAAAAACCATGTATCCGGACTGGCTGTCCATGAGTGGCCAGGGATATATTTCCAGCATGTACAAAAAATACAAAAAAGTAATCAGCCCGATGGGGTGCCGTGCCTTTTTAAGTCCGTGGTATGAGCGTGGCGGTATGGAACCGGCAGATGAAAACGATGAGCCTGTCTTTGTCGGTCGTTTCAACATCGGTGCGGTCAGCCTGCATCTTCCGATGATCCTGGCAAAAGCCCGTGCAGAGAACACAGATTTTTATGAAGTTCTGGATTTCTATCTGGAGATGATCCGCGGACTGCATAAGAGAACATACGATTACCTTGGTGAGATGCGTGCTTCCACGAATCCGCTGGCATACTGTGAGGGCGGTTTCTACGGAGGTCATCTGAAACCATCCGATAAGATCCGTCCGTTACTCCGTCCGATGACAGCTTCCTTCGGTATCACAGCACTGAATGAACTGCAGGAACTTTATAATGGTAAATCCATTGCCGAAGACGGAGAATTTGCACTGGAAGTGCTTCGTTATATCAATGATAAGATTAATGTATACAAAAAAGAGGATCAGATCCTGTATGCAATTTACGGAACACCGGCTGAGAGCCTTTGCGGTCTGCAGGTAGAGCAGTTCCGCAAGATGTACGGTATCGTGCGCGGGGTATCCGACCGTCCGTATGTGAGCAACAGTTTCCACTGCCACGTAACTGAGGATATTACTCCTATCCAAAAACAAGATCTGGAAGGAAGATTCTGGGAACTGTGCAACGGTGGTAAGATCCAGTATGTCAGATATCCGATTTCCTACAATGTACATGCTATAAAAGCACTGATCCGTCGGGCGATGAATCTGGGTTATTATGAGGGTGTGAATCTGTCGCTGGCCTACTGCGACGATTGCGGACATCAGGAGCTCGAGATGGATGTCTGCCCGGTCTGCGGTTCCAGAAACCTGACCAAGATTGACCGTATGAACGGATACCTGTCCTACAGCCGTGTTCACGGAGATACCCGTCTGAACGATGCCAAGATGGCGGAGATCGCGGACAGAAAGTCAATGTAAAAACATCAGAAATAATAATATAGAAATAATATGATAAGAAGAAATCCGTAAAATTCTGAACAGAAATCAGTTGTTTTACGGATTTTTTCTTTGTATTTGCAACCTGGTGCCTGACAGTATCCAAAGAAGGGCAGGGAGGAATAAATTCTGCGCATCACGAAGCGCGTTACAGGAAACGGAGTGAACAATCATAAATATACAGAAAATAAAAGGTGTATCTGTGAATTATATAGACAAAATCCACAGGATTATTTATACTTGATATAGGTGTGCAAACAGGAGGGTACCAGTATGGGGGAAAAGACAGTTGATATGACGAAAGGGAGCATCTTGCCGAAGATGATTCGGTTTGCACTGCCGGTGCTTCTTGGGATGCTGTTTCAGAGAATCTATAATTTTGTAGATGTTTATATAGTAGGAAGATATCTCGGAGATGAGGCACTTGCTGCGGTCAGTATCGCAGGTGGAGCCATGTATCTGCTGTTTTCGATTATGATGGGCCTGACGACAGGAGTAAGCGTGGTGGTTTCGCAGTATTATGGCGGCGGGGATGAGAAAAAAGTGACAGAAACCTTTGTTTCTTCTATCTACGTGGCGGTTGTATCTACGCTGATCATTACAATTGCGGGACTGATCGGGGCGCGACCGCTTCTGAGGATCTTGCAGACCTCGAATGATCTGATTGACCAGGCAACGGTATATCTGATGGTTGTATTTGCCGGAGCAGTGGGAACGATGCTGTATAACTGGATCTCGGCGGTGCTGCGTTCTTTGGGGAATTCGGTGGTGCCGCTGGTATTCCTGATTATTTCGAGTGTGCTGAATGTGATTCTGGATATCGTCTTTGTGGTCTGGATTCCGATGGGAGTAGCAGGGGCGGCATTTGCAACGGTTCTGGCACAGTTGTTGTCCGGGATCGGATGTCTGGTTTATGCATGGAAGATCCTTCCGATTCTTCAGTTTACGAAAGAGGAACTGCGCTGCGACAGGGAGCTGGTAAAACAGATGTTGATTTACGGTGTACCGACCGGTCTGCAGATGAGCATTATCTCAGTGTCCGATATGACTTTACAGGCAATGGTCAATACCTACGGAACTGCTCTGATCGTGGCCTATGGTGTCTGCATCAAAGTGGAAGGTGTGGGATGGCAGATGGCGGAAGCCATCGGAACTTCACTGGGAACCTTTACCGGACAAAATGTAGGAGCAAACCATCTGGATCGTGTGAAACAGGGAGTCAGATGTGCCTATCTGATGAATGCAGTCTGTTATGGAATATTCTGTCCGGTAATCTGGTTCTTTGCCCGTCCGATCATGGAAGCATTTACCGGCAATCAGGAATCGATCCGTTACGGTGTGGAATATATGAAGATCTTCAGTTGCTTCTTTTTTGTGGGCGGTATCCTAGTGGTTTATCATAATATCCTGCGGTCGGCAGGAGATGTAACCATCACCGTACTGATGGGAGTCAGTGAAATCATCACCCGAATCGGTTGCACCTTCCTTTTTACTGCTGTTTTTGGATACTATGGGCTGTGGTGGGTATCTCCGCTGACCTGGTGTTGCGCGATGCTGGTTGGTTGTGTCCGGTATTATTCAGGAAAATGGAAAAAGAAGGTACAGCTTCAGAGAGGAGAAAGTATACATGGGTAGAAAAAGAAAACCAAAAATGGAATACCGTTATTATGAAATTCCGGCAGGAAGTCCGGTGCTTGCTTTACTGGGGGATAAATGGGTGCAGAATTACGGAAGGGAGATTGATTATCTGCATTTTCATAATCATCTGGAAGTTGGGTTTTGCTATTATGGGGAAGGCACAGTTACTTTCAAAGAAGAAAACCTACCCTTTGACGGAAATATGTTTACGGTGGTACCGAAGAACTTTCCGCATACTACAACCTCTACGGGAGACAGTATCAGTTACTGGGAGTGGCTGTTTATTGATGCGGACAAATTCCTGAGGGAAGTTTATAAAGACAACCCCAGGATGGCACAGAAAGTGATCGATCGCGTGAATAAGAGAGCACATTTTGTGAGCGTTCAGGATAAACCGCAGATCGGAGCCCTGGTGCAGCAGATCATTGTATGTATGCGGGAAAGAAAGGAATTCTATCTGGAAGAAGTGAAAGGACTGACCCTGGCTTTTCTTTTACAGGTGGCAAGGTGGAATCGGGAAGAAGTGGAAAAGGCAGAATTCGAGGCGGGAAATACCAGTCTGATCACACCGGCGATTGACTATATCAGCGAATGCTGTGACCGTCCGATCAAGGTGGAGGAACTGGCTGCGATGTGCCATATCAGTGAAACGCATCTGAGAAGGGTATTTCGTGACTGTATGCAGATGTCGCCTGTTGAATATATCAATTGGGTTCGAATTCGCACAGCATGTGGGGAACTGAAGCGTACAAACGATACGGTGGGAGATATTGCTGTACGATGTGGCTTCTCCACATTATCCACGTTCAACAGGAATTTTCACAGGATTATGGGCATTTCGCCACAACAGTGGAGAAAGGATCCGGAACATTTTGAACGGAAATTGTTGAATTATGATATAAAAGCCAAAAAAGGGTGGTGAAAATCGTCAAAATACCTTAAATGGATGAAAATGCACAAAATCCTGTTAAATATGAGTACACATGCAGGAAAAGTATGGTATAATGTGTACATAATGATTCACAGAAAGTTCAAAAACTGTACACATTCACTAATGGGAAAAGCGAGTGAGAGATGCCGGTTTTTGGCAGAGTGAACAAATACATATCAGGAGGATATACATTTATGAAAAGAAAAATTGTAGCAGTTATGTTGGCATCCACAATGGTGCTTGGTTTAGCGGCATGTGGCGGTGGAGATGCTGGAACAACAGACACAACAGGCGGAGATGACGCAACAGCAACAACTGAAGCGGGCGGAGATGATGCCGATGTGAAAGAAGGAAGTTCTGATGATGAAAACACACTGACCGTCTGGACATGGGATCCGAACTTCAACATCTACGCAATCAACAAAGCGGCTGAGATCTACGCACAGGATCACCCGGGATTCAAAGTAGAAGTAAGCGAGATTCAGTCTGATGATATTGAAACAAGACTGACAACAGCAGTTTCAGCAGGAGATCTGAGCACACTGCCGGATATCTTCCTGATGCAGGATAACTCCTTCCAGAAATATGCTACCAACTATCCGGACATCTTTACAGATCTGACAGATTCCGGTATCGACTTCAGCCAGTTCTCCGAAGCAAAAGTTGCTTACTCTACACTGGATGGCAAGAACTACGGTATCCCGTTTGATAATGGTGCTGTTATCGAATGCCTGCGTACCGATATGTTGGAAAAAGCCGGATACACAATAGACGATTTCACAGACATTACATGGTCTGATTTCATGGAAAAAGCAAAAGTTGTTAAAGAAAAAACCGGTCAGCCTATCCTGACATCTCAGGCTGGTTCACCTGACCTGGTAATGGAGATGCTGCAGTCCTGTGGACAGTCTCTGTTCAACGAAGACGGATCCGTTAACATCAAAGACAACAAAGCTCTGAAACCAATCCTGGAGATCTATCAGCAGATGGTTGCAGACGGAACATTAGTAGAAGTTACTGACTGGGATCAGTACATTGCATCTATCAACAACGGCACAGTAGCTGGTGTTATCAACGGATGCTGGATCATGGCTTCTATCGTAGCTAACGATGATCAGTCCGGACAGTGGGCAGTCACAGATATGCCGAAACTGGACGATGTTGATGGAGCTACAAACTACTCTAACAATGGTGGCTCTTCCTGGGCAATTACTTCTAACTGTAAGAAAGTTGACTTGGCTGTAGACTTCATGAACTCCACATTTGCTGGAAGCACAGAGTTCTATGATGATATCATCACAAAAGGTGCTCTGTCAACATGGGCACCGGCTGGGGATTCAGAAGCATATGCTCAGCCTGTAGAATTCTTCGGTGGTGATGCAGTTTACGCTAAGATCGTAGATTTCTCTACAAAGACCCCATCCAATATCACAGGTGCTTTCTACTATGATGCGCGTGATGCTGTAGGTGTTGCATTGTCCAACATTATCCAGAGTGGTGCTGATATGGATTCTGAGATCCAGACAGCTCAGGAAACTGTAGAGTTCAACATGGGTGGCTGATAATCAGCTGAACAGTTGATAAGATAAGAGGTAAGAAATAAATAGAATGGGGATCTGCTTCGAAAAAAAGCGGAGCAGGTCTCTTTCTTTCTAAAATAGGAGAGAAAGGGAGGATGGATTTCATGAGCGATCAGAAGAAAAAAGGATTGTCACTGGCAAAGAAACACAACCTGACCGGTTGGGCGTTCTTGCTTCCTGCAACCCTGTTGATTTGCTGGATGAGTTTTTATCCGATGATTCGGGCGTTCATCCTGTCATTACAGACAGGTATGGGTGTGAATTTGAACTTTAGTGGTTTTTCAAACTACACACGTATTTTAAAAGACCCAACATTTAAACAGACATTATTTAACACATTCTTCTACCTGATCATTCAGGTACCGATCATGCTGGTACTGGCACTGATGTTTGCATCTATGCTGAATAACAAGGATCTGAAGTTTAAAGGTCTGTTCCGTACATGCATCTTCTTACCGTGTGCCACATCTCTGGTTTCTTACGCTATGATCTTCCGTTCTCTGTTTGCAAACGATGGTTTCGTAAACATGGTTCTTCGTAGCTTTGGTCTATCGCCGATCATGTGGTTTGGTAATGCATGGACAGCCCGTGCTGTTATCATTATCGCTCTGGTGTGGAGATGGACAGGATACAACATGGTATTCTATCTGTCCGGTCTGCAGAATATTGAATATTCTGTATATGAAGCAGCAAAAATCGACGGCGCAAGCCCGATGCAGACATTCTTCAAGATTACCGTACCGCTTCTGAAACCGACCATCCTGCTGACAACCATTACATCTACCAATGGTACACTGCAGCTGTTCGATGAGTCCCTGAACCTGACAAACGGTGGTCCGGGTAAGTCTACCATGACAATGTCTCATTATATTTATAACACATCCTTTGTGCAGAGTCCGAACTTCGGCTACGCTGCGGCGATGTCTATCCTGATCCTGATCATGGTTGCTATTCTGGCAATACTTCAGATGAAAGTAGGTGACGAACGATAATGGGTAAAGGTAAAAAATTTATTATGTATCTTGTACTGTCAATCGCATCAATTGTTTCTGTATTTCCGCTGTACTATATGTTCTGCGCATCTACAAACAAGAGCGTTGACGTTATCGCCGGCAAACTGATTCCGGGAACGTATCTGATTGAAAACTACAAAGCACTGATTGCAAACCAGAATCTGGGACTGGCACTGTGGAACTCCTTCCGAAATGCAACAGTACTGACTGTCCTGTGTCTGCTGGTTTGCTCTATCGCCGGATATGGCTTCGAGATCTATCACGACAAAGGAAAAGACGTTGTATTTACCATCCTGCTGACTGCTATGATGATTCCTTTTGCAGCCATCATGATTCCTATGTTCCGTATGTTCTCTACTTTGAAGATGGTAAATACCATGACAGCGTTCATGCTGCCATCCATTGCAACACCGTTCATGATCATGATGTTCCGTCAGGCATCCAGATCCTTCCCTCATGATATCATTGAGGCAGCAAGAATCGATGGTCTGAGTGAAGCTGGTATCTTCTTCCGTATGTTCATGCCTACCATGAAGTCCACATACGCAGCAGCTACTATCATCACTTTCATGGGTGCATGGAACAACTACCTGTGGCCAAAAGTTATTTTACAGAACAACAGCGCTATTACAATGCCGATGTTGGTTGCCAACCTGTTAGGTGGCTATACTGTAGATTATGGTATGCTGATGTTAGGTGTATTTATCTGTACAATCCCGACAGCAATTATCTTCTTTGCTTTCCAGAAGAGCTTTACAGAAGGTATCACAGGTGCTGTTAAATAATAAAAAAGTAGCTGTGCATATGCTGAATGGTTATGTATAAGTAAATTAAGGCGGATATTTATAGTATATGAATATCCGCCTGTTTTTTAGCAAAGATTGAAAAATAGGAGGAAAAATAGAATGGGTACTTTCAATTACGATTTGGTAAAAGATCCTACTTATTTTAACGACAACCGTGTGGCTGCTCATTCAGACCACAAATATTACGCTTCTGTGGAAGCGATGGAACAGGATGTGGATAACTTCCGTCACAGTCTGAACGGATTGTGGAAATTCCATTACGCAAGAAATTACAACTCTACGATCCCGGGATTTGAGAAAACAGAATATTGTTGCAAATCATGGGATGATATCCGTGTACCGGCTCATATTCAGATGGAGGGATATGATGTACCGCAGTATGCAAATGTACAGTACCCGTGGGAAGGAAGAGAAGAAGTAGAACCGGGTCAGATTCCGGAGAGATTCAATCCGGTTGCTTCTTATGTGAAATATTTTGAAGTTCCGGAAGAGATGGAAGGCAAAAAAGTATTTATCTCTTTCCAGGGTGCAGAAAGTGGTATCGCTGTATGGCTGAACGGTAACTTTGTAGGATACAGTGAAGATACCTTTACACCGTCCGAATTCGAACTGACTCCTTATCTGAAAGAGGGAGAAAACAAACTGGCGGCTCAGGTCTTCAAATGGACCAGCAGCAGCTGGTGTGAGGACCAGGATTTCTTCCGTTTCTCAGGTATCTACCGTGATGTCTATCTGTATGCGATCCCGGAAGTCCATGTATCTGATGTGAAGATTCAGACACTTCTGGACGATACCTTCACCAAAGCGGATCTGGTGATCGATACCAAAGCAACAAAAGCCGGAAAAGTAAAAATTACATTATCCAAAGACGGAAAAGAACTGCAGAGTGTGGAAGAAACACTGGCAGAGGAGTCTCAGTATGTGATGAAAGTGGAGAATCCTGAACTGTGGTCTGCAGAATCTCCTGTATTATATGATCTGTTACTGGAAGTGATGGATGAGAACGGACAGGTGACAGAAGTGATCCCTCAGAGAGTGGGCTTCCGTCGTTTTGAGATGAAAGATTCTATCATGATGCTGAATGGTAAGAGAATCGTCTTCAAAGGTGTTAACCGTCACGAATTCAGTTCTGTATCCGGTCGTGTGGTATCCAGAGAAGAATTGATCAAAGACCTGGTGACCATGAAACAGAACAATATCAATGCGATCCGTACCTGCCATTATCCGGATGCGGTCGGCATCTATGAACTGTGTGACGAATATGGTATCTACATGATCGCAGAGTGTAATCTGGAGAGCCACGGAAGCTGGGACATCAGTGCAGAACAGACCGGTGACTTCAGCAAAGTCGTACCATGTGACCGTCCGGAATGGATGGATATGATGCTGGATCGTGTCAATTCCATGTATCAGAGAGATAAGAACCATCCGGCGATCCTGATCTGGTCCTGCGGTAATGAGGCATTTGGCGGAAAAGTAATCTACGAGATGTCACAACTGTACCGTAAGATGGATCCGAACCGCCTGGTACATTATGAAGGTGTCTGCCACGATAGAAGATACAACGATACCAGTGATATGGAAAGCCAGATGTATCCGTCTGTAGAGGATATCCAGGCATTTCTGGAAAAAGACAGAAGCAAACCATTTATCTGCTGCGAGTACACTCATGCAATGGGTAACTCCTGCGGAGGTATGCACAAATACACAGATCTGACCGATACCGAGCCGTCCTACCAGGGTGGATTTATCTGGGACTATATCGATCAGTCGATCTACAAAAAAGACCGTTACGGAAAAGAATTCCAGGCATACGGCGGTGACTTCAATGATCGCCCATGCGACTATAACTTCAGCGGAAACGGTATCGCATACGGCGGAGAAAGAGACGCATCTCCGAAGATGCAGGATGTGAAATTCAACTACCAGAACATCTCTGCCAAAGTGGAAAAAGACCAGGTAACCATCGTCAACAAGAACCTGTTTATCAACACTGATACCTTTGACTGCTTCGTAGTACTTGCAAAAGATGGAAAAGAAGTAAAAGAAGTTCCGATGGAAACTCATGTAGCTCCTTTGAGTGAAGAGACCGTAAGTCTGCCGATTCCGGTACAGAATCTGCCGGGTGAATATGCAGTTACTGTATCCTTCCGGCTGAAAGAAGATACCGTATGGGCAAAACGTGGTCATGAAGTGGCATTCGGACAGGGTGTCTACAAAGTGGAAGCACCTGCAAAAGCTGTAAAACCTGCAAGATTTGAAGTGATCAGATCCGGTCATGACTTTGGTGTTCGCGGTGAAAACTTCGATGTGCTCTTCTCTTACCTGAATGGCGGTCTTGCTTCTTACCGTTACGGTGGAGTGGAGATGATCCAGATGATCCCAAGACCAAATTTCTGGCGTGCACCGGTTGACAACGATAACGGAAGCCTGATGCAGATGCGCTGCGGACAGTGGAAACTGGCATCCATGTATCTGTCTCACAAATATCCAACCGGAGGACATTATCCGGGAATGCATATCCCTGAGATCGAAGTTCTGGATGACAGTGCAAAGATTACATTTACTTATGCAATGCCAACGACTCCGGCAACCGAGTGCAAACTGAGCTATCAGGTATATGGAGACGGAAGCATCCGCACCACACTGACTTATGATCCGGTAGAGGGTCTGGGCGATATGCCGGAATTCGGTGTTATGTTCAAGTTCGATGCAGATTACGACAATGTAACCTGGTACGGCATGGGACCGGAAGAAACCTATGTGGACAGATGTGAAGGCGCAAAACTGGGTATCTACAGGAACAAAGTGGAAGATAATATGGCAAAATACATGGTTCCGCAGGAATGCGGAAACAAGGTTGGCGTACGTTGGGCATCTGTAACAGACCGTAAGGGCAGAGGAATGCTGTTTACCGGTGATGCTATGGAATTCTCCGCACTGCCATATACACCACACGAGATGGAAAATGCGATGCATCCATTTGAGCTGCCACAGGTACACTACACGGTAGTACGTGTATCCAAACAGCAGATGGGTATTGCCGGAGATGACAGCTGGGGTGCAAAACCACTTCCGGAATATCTGATCAAAACCGATGAAAAGATGGAATTTACATTCACATTCAAGGGAATCTGATGAAAATTACAAATAAATAATTAAATGAAAGGAAGTAACTTTTCAGTAGCCACTATCCCGCGAGATGTTTTGACATGAATATGTCAAAATCTCGAGACATACAAGCAAAAATGCCATCACCGAAGGTGATTTCAAATGCATTTTTGTTCGTAACTGTGAAGGCACTGAACAGTTACGAAAGGAAAAGCCTTTCTCCTTGATGTGAAAGGAGAAAGGCTTTTTTGATAAGACAGGAGAAGAACTTATGGCAAGAGAAGTAAATTTTGGAAAAATGCTCCATGGTGGAGATTACAATCCGGAACAGTGGCTTCACAGCCCGGAGATTCTGGAAAAAGACATCGAATATTTTAAAAAAGCGAAAATCAATGAAGTATCCCTGGGTATATTTTCCTGGGCAGTACTCGAACCGGTAGAGGGAGAGTTCCATTTTGAATGGATGGAAAAGATTATAGATCGTCTGTATGAAAATGGCATTTCAACAATTCTGGCAACCCCGACCGGAGCAAGACCAAGATGGATGGCACAGAAGTATCCGGAGGTACTTCGTGTAGACGCCAGTCGTCACAGAAATCTGTACGGAGAAAGACATAATCACTGCTATACATCTCCGGTATACAGAGAAAAGACAAGAATTATGAATACAAAACTGGCGGAAAAATTCAAAGACCATCCGGGCGTGATCGCCTGGCATATTTCCAATGAATATGGAGGAGAGTGTCATTGCCCGTTGTGTCAGGCAGCCTTTAAAAACTGGCTGAAAGACAAATATCAGACAGCAGATAAGATGAACCGGGCATGGGCAACCACATTCTGGAGTCACCGGTATAACGATTTTGATCAGGTTGACAGTCCGTCCCCAAGAGGAGACAGCTCTCTTCACGGTCTGAACCTGGACTGGAAACGGTTTGTGACCGATCAGACTGTAGATTTTGTAAAATGGGAGATCCAGGCTCTTAGGGATGCAGGATCCGACAAACCAACCACCATCAATATGATGTACGATTTCCAGGGATTAAATTATCACAAATTTGCTGATGTAGTAGATTTTGTATCCTGGGATAATTATCCACAGTGGCACAAGAAAGAAGAATACCTGACAGCCATGGATAATGGCATGCAGCATGATATCATGCGAAGCATTCAGAAAAAACCATTTTTGTTGATGGAGAACTGTCCGTCGGCAACCAACTGGCAGTCCGTAAGCAAATTAAAGAAACCGGGAATGCTTCATGCAGCTTCCATGCAGGCTGTTGCCCACGGATCCGACAGTATTTTGTATTTCCAGCTTCGACAGAGCCAGGGTTCCTCTGAAAAGTTCCATGGTGCAGTGATCGATCATTATGGCAAGGATGATACCAGAGTATTTAAGGAAATAACGGAAGTAGGAGAAAGTCTGGAAAAACTTCAGGAAGTTACCGGAGCGAAGAACCCGGCACAGGTGGCTGTGGTATATGACTGGGAGAACCGCTGGGCAATGGAAGACGCCCAGGGACCAAGAAATAAAGGACTGTTCTATAAGGAAACTGTGGAAAAATCCTATTACGCATTCCGCAAACAGGGACTGAATGTGGATATGATCGATATGGAGCAGGATCTGGATGGTTATAAAGTAGTAGCAGCGCCTATGCTTTATATGTTCAGGGAAGGATTTGAAGAGAAGGTTCGTAAATACGTAGAAAATGGTGGAACCTTTATCCTGACTTACTGGTCCGGTATCGTAGACAGTACCGATCTGTGTTTCCTGGAGGGAACTCCCCATGGACTGATGGATGTGATGGGACTTCGCAGTACAGAGATTGACGGTTTGTACGATGGGGAATATAATAGAGGAGTACCGGTGAGGGGGAATGAGTTGTGCCTGACGAAAACCTATACCTGTAATCATCTTTGTGAACTGGTTAAGACTTCTACTGCACAGCCTCTGATGACCTACGAAACCGATTTTTATGCCGGTATGCCGGCACTTACCGTGAACCTTTTCGGAAAAGGAAAAGCATACCATGTCTGCGCAGACTTTGAACAGGGATTTTATGATGAAGTTTATCGTAAGATTGCAAAAGAAGCAGGCGTAAAACGTGTAGTTGCCCACATCCCGGAAGGCGTGGAAGTAAGTGTGCGCCGGAATCAGGATACAGATTATGTATTTGTACAAAACTTCAACCGTCAGCCGGTAGAAGTCAAGTTGCCTGTAGAACAGTATCCGGTATGGCTTGGAAAATATGATGGCACTATAGATCGGTTCGGCACCGTGGTATTAAAAGGAAAGGCAGGAGAAAAGGAATGATTCAAGAGAGCATTGTAAAACTGGTACAGTATGGACTGGCAACCGGTCTGGTAGAAAAGGAAGACAAGCGTTATACTACGAATAAAATTCTGGAATTACTGCAGATGGATGCAATCGATGAAGAATATGTAAAACAGATTCTGGAGTCTGACGGAGCAGATCAGAGTGTGGCAGGTGAACTGGAAAGCATTCTGGGAGATATCTGTGACTATGCATATGAACATGGTCTGATGGAAGAAAACAGTGTAGGTTATCGCGACCTGTTTGACACAAAAGTTATGAGTCTTTTGGTAGACCGTCCAAGCAATGTGATCCGTCGCTTCTGGGAATTGTATAAAGAAGATCCGGTAAAGGCTACCGATGCACATTACAAATTCAGTCAGGATACCGATTATATCCGTCGTTACCGTATCGCAAAAGACATGAAATGGGTAGCACCGACAGAATACGGTGATCTGGATATTACCATCAACTTGTCCAAACCGGAAAAAGATCCGAAAGCCATCGCAGCAGCAAAGCTGGCTAAACAGACATCATATCCAAAATGTCTGCTTTGCATGGAAAACGAAGGCTACGCAGGACGACTGAACCATCCGGCAAGACAGAACCACAGAATCATACCGGTAACCATCAACAACAGTGAGTGGGGATTCCAGTATTCTCCTTATGTATATTATAACGAGCATTGTATCGTATTCAATTCTCAGCATGTACCGATGAAGATCGAACGTGCAACCTTCGCAAAATTGTTTGACTTTGTAAAACAGTTCCCGCACTACTTTGTTGGATCCAATGCGGATCTGCCGATCGTAGGAGGATCGATCCTGAGCCACGATCATTTCCAGGGTGGACATTATGAATTTGCCATGGCGAAAGCACCGGTGGAAAAAGAAGTAGTGATCCCGGGATTCGAAGACGTCAAAGCAGGCATCGTAAAATGGCCGATGTCCGTCATCCGTATAAGCGGTCCGGACACGGAGCGTCTGATCGAACTGGCAGACAAGATCCTGTTAAAGTGGAGAGGATACACTGACGAGGCAGCATTTATCTTCGCGGAAACCGACGGAGAACCACACAATACCATCACCCCGATCGCAAGAAAACGTGGTGATATGTATGAGATGGATCTGGTTTTGAGGAATAATATTACGACCGAAGAACATCCGCTGGGTGTTTATCATCCGCATGCGGAACTGCACCATATCAAGAAAGAAAACATCGGTCTGATCGAAGTTATGGGCCTGGCAGTGCTTCCGGCACGTCTGAAAGGTGAACTTGAAGGTCTGTGCAAAGCCATTGTGGCAGGCGAAGATCTGAGAAAAGATGAAGTTCTGGAAAAACATGCCGACTGGGTAGATGAACTGAAAGAAAAATATACTTTCACAGCAGAAAATGTGGAAGAGATTCTGAAAAAAGAGATCGGCATTGTATTCAAGAAGGTGCTGGAGCATGCAGGAGTGTACAAATGCACAGAAGAAGGCAGAACTGCATTCATGAGATTTATTGACAGTCTGTAAAAGAAAATAACGATTTTTATATAATACTTTGGTAAAGTGTTATAAAAATAAAGAGCCGGGTTGACAACAGCAATCCGGCTCCTTATAATAAAAGCATTAACGAAACTACATATCGAGCCAATAGAAGGTTGCAGGAAAGCAGGCGAAAGCCCGCCGAAGGAATAATACTCTCAGGTGTCCGTGAAAAACGGACGGGACTGTAACCGGATGGCCCTCTGGAGAATCCCAAAGATGGGTGCCGAAGGTGAAAGCAGATCTGTGATCTGCGAATCTCTCAGGCAAAAGGACAGTGTGAAAGATACAAAAAAGAAAAGCGGCATGTCGCAGTTGTTTTTTGTGTTTCGAGTGGATAATGAATAACTATTCTGAACAGAACCTGCAAAGGCGCAGAACAGTTATGGAAGTATCAGGTCCCGGGGATTTCCCCGGGACCTTTTTTGCCGGAAACGCTGTACTGGTTTCAGGTGAATAAAAAACGCTCTGCAAGGATATGCCCTGACGCATTCTTTGGTATTGGCTTGAAACGTAAGAAAAAGTGAGGGAGAAGAAAAAACATGGAATTTGTTACAAAAGTAGTTGAGTGTGTCAATACGTTTCTGTGGGATTATGCACTGCTGATCCTGCTTCTGGGAGCCGGTATCATTTACTCGTTCAGCCTGAAATTTATTCAGATACGAAAGTTTGGTGCCGGAATGAAAGCATTGTTTGGTAATTTTTCGCTGCATGGCGGGAAAGGAGAAAATGGTCTCAGTTCTTTTCAGGCTCTGACAACAGCGATTGCCGCCCAGGTAGGAACCGGTAATATCGCCGGAGCAGCAACAGCGATTGCATCCGGAGGGCCGGGTTCCATCTTCTGGATGTGGGTCAGTGCATTCTTCGGAATGGCTACCATCTATGCGGAAGCTGTTATGGCACAGCATACAAGAAAACTGGAAAACGGACACTATGTAGGAGGCCCGGTATATTATATAAAATACGTATTCAAGGGCAGATTTGGAAAATTCCTGGCAGGTTTCTTTTCTATAGCTATCATTCTGGCCCTGGGATTTATGGGAAATATGGTACAGTCCAACTCTATCGGTGCAGCATTTAACAATGCATTCCATGTACCGAAACTGGCAGTGGGAATCTGTGTGGCAGTGATTGCCGGCATCATCTTCATTGGCGGTATCAAGAGAATCGCAAGCTTCACAGAAAAAATCGTTCCGATCATGGCGCTGTTATACATCATCGGCTGCCTTGTGATCCTGGTGATGCATCTTCCGGGGGTTGGAACTGCATTTAAAGATATTTTTGTGGGTGCTTTTGCACCACAGGCAATCGCAGGCGGTGCACTTGGTGTAACGGTTCAGAAAGCGATGCGTTTCGGTGTTGCGAGAGGACTTTTCTCCAACGAAGCAGGTATGGGTTCCACACCACATGCACATGCAACAGCGGAGGTTAAGGATCCGTGTGATCAGGGAATCATCGCAATGATGGGTGTATTTATCGATACATTTATTATTCTGACACTGACAGCTCTGGTTATCCTGTCCACCGGAGTACTTGGTAACGGACAGACAGGTTCTGAACTGGCACAGAGTGCATTCAACGTAGGATTCGGTAACTTTGGAAATATCTTTATTGCATTGTGTATGCTGTTCTTTGCCTTTACTACAATTGTCGGATGGTATTATTTCGGTGAAGTGAATGTTCGGCATTTGTTCGGAAATGGTGCAGTAAAAGTTTATGCAGTGATCGTTGTGATCTGTGTAATCATCGGATCCACATTGAAAGTAGATCTGGTATGGGATATGGCAGATATGTTCAATGGTTTAATGGTGCTTCCAAACCTGATTGCACTTCTTGGATGTCTGGCGATTGTTCGCAAATTGACGAAAAAGAGCGAAAATAGCAAAGAGAAATAATGGAATATAGACAAAAACAGAAAAATCCGCTTTGGGGAAAGAAACCAAAGCGGATTTTTTTTGAAATTGATTAAATTGTACTTGATTTTTATAAAACAATGTTATAATATATAAACATGACGAAACAACATTTAAACAATACGTAAAAATCACCAGAAACAACAAGAAAAAGTGAAAGGTATTGTGCAAAGTGTTCACGACAGTGGGGTGACAAACTATATAATGTCGTGAGCGAAACAAAAGATTCCGTAGTTATTATGACGAAACACAATATTAAGAAAAATTGTGAAGGAATGTAGATTTTCGTTCGTGTTCATACGGTAGGCGCCAGCAGAGTTTTTCTGAAAAAAGTAGTATGGGCAGAAGGAAAATTTATATAGAGACAACGGAAGATTGACGAATATGATGTTGTCTGAGTTATTTTCAAGACCTAAAGGGAGGGAAAGAGATGAAAAGAAAATAGTTGCAGTTTTAACGGCAGCTACGCTTGCAGTTGGTATGTTAGCCGGCTGTGGCGGTGGCGGAAGTGATTCCAGTTCCGGCGGATCTACGGATTCCAGTGGAACAACTTCTACAGATGACAGTTCAGGCGGAAGCGGAACAGCAGCATCTGAAGGTATTACTACAGAAGTAGGAACTCCTCGTTCCGAGACACTGATCGTTGAGTGTCAGTCCCCAACAGATGTACCTGGTCAGTTTAATAGCTACATGACAGGTACCCAGATGGGATTCGGTATTCATCAGCTGATGAGTGCTCATCTGTGGGAAATGGATACCGCAAGTGGTGAACAGTGGGGCGAGATTGCTGATGGCATGCCTGAGTCCAATGATGATTTTACCGAGTGGACAGTAAAAGTTCGTCAGGGTATCAAATGGTCCGATGGTGAAGATGTAACAGCGGATGACGTTGTCTTCACTTTCAATATGATTAAAGAAAATGACGGAATCGGTGCCAGTGCAGCAACAAACCTGTACATTGATTCAGTAGAAAAAGTAGACGATTACACAGTTCTGTTTAAGATGAAAGAATCATTCCCACGTTTCGTACAGAGATATGGTATCACTGTATGGGGAACTGATTACCGTATCGTTCCGGAACATATTTATTCAAAACAGTCCGATGTTACTACATTCAAGGATGAAGATCCTGTAGTGGCAGGTCCTTACACCGTGAAAGATTACGATAAGTTAGGTGACTGGGTGTTGTATGAACTGCGTGATGACTGGAAGGACAGCACACTTGGTGTTGCAGGATCCACTCAGTATGAGTACGCTGAAAATGCTACACCACCGAAATACGTATGGTTCCGTACATTCGCAGACTCTACCACAAAACAGATGGCTATGATCAATAACGAAGTTGACCTGCTGTGTGAAGTAACACTGGAAGAGTTTGAAACCATGAAAGCTTCTAACGACAAAATTAACTGCTGGTACAATGATTTCCCATATGCAAACCCAGACGATCCGGGTGCAAAAGGAATTGTATTCTCACATGGTCAGGGCGCACCGTATGACAATGCAGACTTCCGTTGGGGTATCTGCTTAGCACTTAATATTGATGAGATCTCCATGAACACGTTCTCCGGAGCAGGACGTGCGGCTCCGATCCCGTTAATGAACAATACACAGTTCCTGCAGGAAACCTACACAATCCCAATGCAGGATTGGCTGGAAAACTTCGAACTGGATCTTGGCGATGGTACAACCTTCAAACCTTATGATACCGGTTATGCAAAACGTATGGCTGATTCTCTGGGCATCGAAGGAACAGATGAAGAACTGATTACCATGTTTGGTGCAGGCTGGTGGAAACATGATGAAGAAGCAGCTACAAAACTGCTTGAAAAAGCCGGTCTTGAAAAAGTAAATGGTGTATGGAATTATGAAGGCAAACCTTTCACCTTTGAAATGAGCTATCTGGCAGATACTGAGTTCCAGGAAGCACGTGGTGTACAGGCAGCTTACAACCAGCTGACAAAATTCGGTTTCCAGTGTTCAATCGCATCCAAATCTTCCGCAACATGGGATGTAGACGGTGGAAAGGGTAACTACCAGATCGCTGGTTACTGGCCATCCGGTGGTATCCTGAAAGACTTCTACTCTGCAATCAGCGGATTTGATGGTGATCTGATCAAACCTTTAGGCGAAACTGGTTCTGGTCAGGGACTTCGTTGGAATAACGAAAAAGTTACAGAGATACTTCACGAACTTGCTAATACTGATCCGGAAAGTGATAGATCTTACGAACTGCATACTGAATTCCTTAAGGAATGTGTAACAGATATGCCGGAAATCAACTTCCTCTCTGGTACAAAATTCGTTCCGACCAACTCAACTTACTGGGAAGGTTATCCGAATGCGGACAACCCGTACAATGGTCCATGGTGGTGGTGGAGCTGCTTCAAATACATGCTTCCAAACATCACTCCTACACAGGCTTAATCCTTTAAGTCTTTAGGAACAGTAATAAAATGATGAAAACAGCAAAAACTGACAGAGTTATTTGCTGAAATATCAGAAGGGACGGAGTTGTAAGAAAAACTTACGAGCCGTCCCTTTTGTGTAGAAATAGTAGTAAAGGAGTGCTGTGTATGAAATTTAAAAAATTCTTTCTGCAGCGAGTGCTTGCCTGGGCGCTGACTATCCTGATCGGTGTTACCTTTATCTTCTTCATTCCACGTATGTTTCCGTCAGATCCTGTTGAAAACATGATCGCACAGATTCAGTCACGTTCCGGTAACATGGATCCAGCTGAGATGGATGCCCTTCGTAGCAGTCTGCGTGTGCAGTTTGGACTTGATGGCTCGCTGCTGCAACAGTATGGATATTTCCTGTGGCATGGTCTGCTGCATTTTGACTTTGGTCCGTCACTGATGAGTTATCCGGAACCGGTAGGAAAGATCATTGGACGATATCTGCCATATACGTTGATGCTCTGTCTGACATCCACGTTTATTGCGTGGATCATTGGTAACCTGATCGGTCTTCTAGCAGGATTTCGGAAAAATAAAACTTCATCCAAGATTCTGGAAGCAATTGCAATTTTTATTTACCCGATTCCTTACTTCCTGGTAGCGTTGATCTTACAGATTGTATTTGCATTTATATTAAAATGGTTCCCGTTGCAGGCAGTTATCAATACTAAAGGTGGATTTGGTCCTTGGATCGCTTCTGTGGTCAAGGCTTCTATCCTTCCGGGAATCTCACTGCTGTTACTTGGTACCGGATGGTGGATCATCTCCATGAAATCTCTGGCGAGCACCACAGCAGAAGAAGATTATGTACGTTATGCCCGTTTCCGTGGACTTTCCGAGTTCGCTATCGGCAAAAACTATGTAATGCGTAACTCCATTCTGACCCAGATCACAGCACTGGCAATGAGCCTTGGTGGTGTCTTCGGTGGTTCCATCATGACCGAGATTATTTTCGGATACCCTGGAGTCGGTTCTCTGATTCAGGCCGCGATCCTGCAGTCGGATTATAATATGATCCTTGGCTGTATTACGATTTCCATCGTAGCGATTGCTTCAGCAACTTTAATTGTGGACCTGATCTACCCGTTCATCGATCCGCGAATCCGGTACGGCTGATAAGAGGGAGGGACAGACATGAAGAAATTTTGGAAAACAGCCAATTTTCGTTTAAAAGCAGGCTTGATTTCTACTTGCTTTTTCCTGATCATTGGGTTCGTAGTATATTTTATCCCACATACAAATCCGTTTACCTATAATACATACCCGAATAATCTGGGAGTTTCTGCTGAACATTGGCTTGGAACTACCAGTATGGGACAGGATATTGTATGGCTGCTGATCGAAGCCATTCACAATTCTTTGATGATTGGTCTGATCGTAGCTACTATTGGTACTGTTGTGGGTGTTCTGGTTGGTCTGCTTGCAGGTTTTGCAGGCGGCGCATTGGACAGAGTGCTGATGATTATCACGGATACTTTCGTAGTAATCCCGTCTCTGCCGATTCTGATCATGATGACTTCCCTGATGAAAGGAAGCTCTACTGTAATTGTTATGGCACTTGTTCTTGCAATGTTCGCCTGGGCATGGCCAAGCCGTCAGATCCGTTCCATGGCTCTGACAATCAAAGAGCGTGACTTTATTCACACAGCACGTTTCTCCGGTGAAAGTACCTTACAGATCGTTGTAACGGAGATTCTCCCGTTCGCACTGTCCTGGTCACTTTCCAACTTTATGAATGCAACACTGAGTGCAATTGGTTCAGAATCCAGTTTGGCCGTTCTGGGTCTGTCACCGGGAAACCTGGTTTCTCTTGGTAACATGATTCAGTGGGCAAGAGGATACAATGCAGTCCTTGCTAAGAGATGGCTCTGGATCGGTTCTCCGATTGTTGCAACCGTTATCTTATTTGTTGGCCTGTTCATGTTGATTACAGGTTACAACGATTATCAGGCTAAGAAGAGAGGCAGGTGATAAGTATGCTGAAAATCGAGAATTTGTCAACGTCTTATAAGACAATAGACGGTGATATACACGTACTCAAGGACATTAACTTTGAGATTAAAGACAATGAGATCTTCGGCATCGCAGGCGAGTCCGGATGTGGTAAAACCACCCTGCTGAACACTCTTTATGATATTGTTGACTATCCGTTGGTGATCGATCAGGGGCGTGTTGTTCTGGAAGGTGAAAAAGACGGAAAGAAATATTCATTCGAATCTGGAAAGATTCGTGACACCTGGTGGAACAATATCGCATATGTGCCACAGGCTGCACAGAGTGTTCTGAACCCGATCGTTCGTCTGAAAACACAGTTTCTGGATTCTATTCCAAAGGACCAGAAAAAGAATGAAAAACCGGAGGAAACTCTGGCAAGAGTTGCTGATTATCTGAAAGAACTGAATCTTTCCCCGGATGTTCTGGAGTCATTTCCATTCCAGCTGTCCGGTGGTATGAGACAGCGTGCGATCATTGCACTGGCAACCTTTATGTCTCCGGGTGTTGTTCTGGCCGATGAGCCGACAACCGCTCTGGACGTAGTTGTACAGAAGGGTATTCTTATGATGCTGATGCGTCTGCAGAAACAGTTAAAGAATACAATGATCATTGTAAGTCATGATATGGGTGTTCATTATCAGATCACAGACCGTATGGCGATCATGTATTCCGGTAGTATTGCAGAGCTCGGTAAGACAGAAGATATTTTCAATGATCCGATTCATCCGTATACAAAGATGTTGGTAGATGCTCTTCCGCGTGTAGGTGAGGATGTACAGCGAGTTGGTATCGCAGGACGTCCGCCGGCACTGAAGAATCCGCCGCCAGGATGTCGTTTTGCACCTCGTTGTCCGCATGCTACGGATCGGTGCCGCAGTGAAGTCCCGAAATTCCGGGAAATAAGACCGGGTCGTTTCGCTGCGTGTCACTTATTAGAAGAGGAGGTGAAGACGAATGGCTGATAAATTATTGGAAGTAAAAGGCGTCAGCAAGATTTTCCGTGTAGGTGGTATGCTGCGTGGTAAAAAGCTGGTGGCTGTAGATAATGTTTCTTTATCTATCGATAATGATAAACCGGTAATCCTGTCTATCGTAGGAGAGTCCGGTTGTGGTAAATCTACTTTATGTAAGATGATTCTTCGTCTTCATAACCCGGATATGGGTGACATCGTTATGGATGGAAAATCTTATGCAGATAAAAAAAGCTATGATCCAAAACAGTTCAAACTGGATGTACAGCCGATCTTTCAGAATCCATACGAATCTTTCTCCGCAAGAAAGACCGTAGATACTTACCTGTATAACACTGCTCTTCGTCTTGGCATCGCAAAGAACAGAGCAGAAGCAGATAAAGTTGTTGATGAAGCATTAAAGAGTGTTGGTATGTCTCTGGCAGTCGTAAAAGGAAAATATGCGACTCAGTTCTCAGGTGGAGAGCTGCAGCGTGTATCTATCGCGAGAGCCCTGATTACCCGTCCGAAACTGATCATCGCAGATGAGCCTGTTGCGGCAATCGATGCATCTATGAAGATGAACATCGTAAACCTCTTTAAAGAGCTGCGTGACAAATATAAAATCTCATTTATTTATATTACTCATGACCTGTCGACTGCATACTATGTATCCGATTATATCGCAACCTTGTATCGTGGCTGCCTGATCGAATACGGACCGGCAAAACAGATCATGGACAATCCGGCACATCCTTACACCGAACTTCTGATGAGTTCTGTACCCCGTGTCGGAGACAAATGGGAGAAAGAAATTGCCATGCCGGATATGGAAGGAAAAGAATATGCAGTGGAATACTGTAAGTTCGCTCCTCGTTGTCCGTACGCAACCGATGAATGTCGTCAGAAACGCCCGGATGCAAAAGATATGGGCAATGGCCGTATGGTACTTTGCTGTCACCCTCTGTGTCAGCAGACAAAAGAAGCGTAAGATAAGCTTGTAAAGCATAAAAAGGCTGTCGCCTCCGGAACTTGTGAGAGTTCCGGAGGCGACAGCCTTTTGCTTTACGGGAAATTGCTTTCCTGTAAAGTAAAAAACGCTCCGCGAGGATGCACCAAGGCACGCTCTAGGGCTGTTTTAGTTTTAGCAACAATTTATCATGGGAAAAGGCAGATAACAGGATTTGACATATGATGGAGTAGGAAATTGATAATAAAAAACTCCCGGGGATTCCGATATTTGGGGAATCCCCGGGAGTTTTATGATCTCAGATTATTTCAAAAAGTTCGAATGTCCGGAAGGTTAGAACAGACCTGTGATCTTTCCTGTCTCGTCTACGTCGATCTTCTCAGCAGCCGGTACTTTTGGCAGTCCAGGCATAGTCATGATCTCACCGGTCAGAGCTACGATAAAGCCTGCACCTGCGGAAATCTTCAGATTTCTTACAGTAACTTCAAAGTCTGTCGGTGCTCCCAGTTTGGTCTGGTCATCTGTCAGGCTGTACTGTGTCTTGGCTACGCAGATCGGGCAGTTGCCGAATCCAAGGTCTTCCAGCTGTTTTGCCTGTTTCTGGGCATTTGCTGTCAGTACTACACGTT
>NZ_VUMS01000050.1 GCF_009696065.1 Oliverpabstia intestinalis
CCTCAAGGTTCCGTGCAAGCACGGACTTTGACTCGTTGCTCGCGTAAATCACCTTCGGTGATGGCATTTTGGCTTGTATGTCTCGGGATTTTGACATATTCATGTCAAAACACCTCGCGGGACAGTGGCAACTGAATAGTTACCCTGCAACATCTATTATATGTCTCTTTTCCTTACTTCCGCAACCAGAAACAGCCAATCCTGCCTCATCTTCCATGCAAAAAAGTCGGAAACCTGTCTTACCTTTCAGGATTCCGACTCTTCTTTTGTACTTTCTGCTTTACTCTCTCACCCAGCACTCCCGGATCTCAGCGATGTACATGGTATGATAATCTTTTTCCGGATACCATCTTTCATCTTCTTCCGTTTCATAGAAGTTTTCCGGTTTGATCTCGTCATGGTAAAGCTTTCTGCATACCAGCACCTGTGTAGCCTCTTCGAATCCCGGCTGACCGTCTACTTCTGTCAGATGCAGACCGGACTGTTCGATCTTGTCCGGGACATCTTTGCCGGAGACTTTGCCGAGGTATCCCAGCTCTTTCATGTGCTCGCCACCGAAGAAACTGATGGTAAATGTATCACCTGCATCTACGAATTCTTTGGTGTGACGCTGCGGGCGGATATATACTGTTGCCACATTCTTGCCCCACAGAACGCCGATGCCGCCCCAGGAAGCGGTCATTGTATTGGCTTTGCCGTCTTTTGCTGCAGAGATCAGCATCCATTCGGAACCGATCTTCTCAAAAGGTTTCATCTCGAGTGTTTTTACATCAACTTTTTTAAATCCCATCGTACCTGTCCCTTCTTTCTATAACACAGAAGGTAACTGCAGGCTGCTGCCCCGGTTACCTTCATTTCTCAGTAACTGTCTCATCTTTCACAGCTACTGTTATTATACTATTTTCTGCTAATATCGCAAAGCTATTTCTGCGATATTTTTGCCTGTTTCTTCTCATTCGCAGATTCCAGCATTCCACCGATGATCTGTAACAGAATCGCAAGTCCGATCAGACTTCCCGCTGCGATCTTACCATGAAATGTCACGAAAAATGCAAGTACCCGTCCCAGCACAGGAACAGAATACACTACCTTTCCCATGTAATAATCATAGCCCACCGGATACAGATCTTCTTTTTCATTTGCATCACCCTTGGTGTGGATCTGACCGGTTACAATATCATTCTTGATAACCCTGTGTGTGATGATCGCTCCCGTATCCATAGAACTGTAGAATGCGATCACATCATCTGTCTCGGCATCCTCCGGTGCTCCCGGCTGTACATAGACCAGACTTCCCACCGGTATCGCCGGCTCCATACTTCCACTGATGACTGTATAGATCTCATACCCGAAGACCCGCGGAAGGGTTAATGGCAGACATACAAGAATCACTGCCACCAGACAGACCGTTCCGAATATCTTACAGACTCGGGCACATCCTGCCAGTGCCCCTTTTTTCTTTCTTCTTTTTTTCCATATCCTGTACCAGAACCGATGCCTGCCCAAAACACCTTATGACAGGCTCTGATCATCCTTTGCATTATTCAGACTTCTGACAGACTTCACGCTGTACCGGATCTCATACACGGTATCTTTCTTCCGGAACTGTGCATCGATGCGTTTCTGGATTTCCTGACAATCCTCCGGTTTTGTATTGAGCAGAAGCACCAGATACTGTCCCTTCCCGTAACGGGTAACTACGTCTCCCGCACGAATACTTCTGCAGATACTTTCCCATATATACCGTGACAGTACCTCTGCACATTCATCGGATCTGATGGGATGTTTCTCCATATCCGTTAATGTACATAACATCAGCTGCACCTGTTGTCCGCTTCGCTCTATCATACGTGCAACCATATGATAAATCTCCCGGAACACCATCCAGTTACACTGATATGGCTCCTGTACCTTTTCCAGCTGTTCTGTCATATTCTCCTGTATATTATCCAGTATATCATACTGATGGTCAAGCTGTTCTTCGATTTTTCTCCGGAAATCCTTTAATTTGCACAGTTCTTCTTCCATATAGACCTGACGATACTTTTCCACGGTTTCCACATACAGACTCTCTACCTGTTCTGTTCTTCCCATACCGGTCAGCGCCTCGATCACCAGCAGTTCCCCTTCTTCATATGGCGCTGATTTTGATACATGCCGGCCCAGCTTCTCCAGCTGGATATATGCCTTCTTTTTCCGCAGAATCTCTGCCATATATTCTATCAGCTTCAGGAACATAGTATGGTAACGCTCCCGTTCCTCTTTTACCCAGCCTTCCTGCTCGGAGTCCTTAAGAAAGGCACCTTTATACAGCAAGGCAGCTTTCCAGCACAGCTCAATCCGTTCCTCCCAGTCCCCTGCCCTGCATGCTCTGCTGCAGTACTCTTCAAACAACTGCGCATCCTCTTCAAACGGAATCTCTTTGTCCCAGTAAAATCTTCCTCTTCTGGAAATAATATATTTTCCTTTCGGAAGCCCTGTCTGCTCCAGCTTCTTTCTGATATTATAAATCAGGCTGTGGATCGCATGGTTCGCATCGTCCAATGTCCGTTCACCAAACAAAACCTTCTCCAGATGTTCCCGGCTGATCCCCTCTTCTCCGCTATGGAAAATCAACTGCAATACCAGTGCAAACTGCGTCTCTTTTTTCTTCTTTGCGATCAAAGATCTCCCCTGATATTTCAGGGAAAAATCACCGAACATTTTTACATACAAAACCTGTTGGTTCTTCGATTTTTTGTTCTTCACATACGTTCCACATGTTTGCATACTTCTGTTTACAGCCTCCTGAAACAACCACTTTCCTGAGTTGTATTACACTTTCACGGAAAATATGATTTTCGTTCCTTCCGTGCAATATACATGTATATTATAATACATAACGTGAAGGAAAGCAAATCTTCTTTATATGTTATTTTATGCAAAATAGAATACCCTTCGCGACTTTGATTTGTGTGGACAACAAAAAACTGCTGTATGGAGTTTTGTTTTTACTCCATACAGCAGTCTCACTGTTCTTTCCACTGTCTGATTATCTGTGTACACGTTTTCTGACGATCACAATACCTGCTGCCAGTGCTGCAAGTGCTGCTACGCCGATACCAACGCCGGCTACCAGAGGAAGGCTCTTCTTTACTTTCTTGTTGCCATCCAGGTCTTTGTCACTCTTCGGTACATCCTCATCGTCCAGATCTTTCAGATCCTGGTCTGCTTTTGGTGTATCTTCATCACCGATGGTGGTGGTGTCTTCGTTATCCTGTGCATCCTGGGTGGTTCCGCCGTTTTCTGTGCCTTCTGTTCCCTGATTATCTGTTACATTGCCAGGTCCGCCATTGCCGGTTCCACCTGTGGCATCTGTGTCCTGTTGTGCATCACCGTTTCCGGTGGTTGTGCCTGCTGCGTTACCGCCATTGGCATTGGTTCCTGTGCCACCGGTTGTGCCTGTAGTTCCACCGGTTGTTCCGGTAGTACCACCGGTTGTAGTCGTTGTACCTCCCGGTACGGTAACTGTCTGCTCGGTGGTGTTGGTGATGGTCTGTCCCGGTGTTGTCACGGTTACAGTCTCATATGGCAGATAATTAAAGGTAAATACGTTCTCTGCTGCATTGGCAGATAAGGTCTTGGTCAGGTTTCTGTACTCCGGTGTGTAACCATCGATATAGGTATATGCAACCACCGGTTTGTCACCTACATTACCATAGAAGGTCTGGCTGTCTGCCAGCTTGTTGCCGTTAGCATCCTGATAATTGATGGTGTAAGCTACCTGATCGCCTTTGATTCCGTATGCTACTACGTATTCCTGGTCTCCGGTCACTTCAAAAGAAGAATTCTCTACTGCAGCATTATTATCACGTCCACTGATACGGATACCCTGCACATAATACTTGCTGTCCTTATCCAGCGCTACTGCACCGGATCTTGCTTCAAAACTTACGGTATCTCCGGGATTCAGATCTTTGATCACGATAGCATCTGCAGTATTGGAAACACTGTAGTCTGCTCCCTTTACTACCAGACCTGCAGTTCCGGAAAAAGCTCCCTGCTTACCTCTGAATATCGTTACCTGATACTTATAATTCTCTGCCTTAACACTCATAGGAACCGATCCAAGCAGAAAACAAAAGGCCAGAAGAACTGTGGCTATCTTATACATTTTTTTCATCTCTGACCCTCTCCTTTCTCCTCTTTTCGCTTCTTGATCAGTACCACTGCCAGGATCAGAAGAATCACACCGCTTGCCAGCGCTACCGCACTGATGGCAAGGATCTGAGTGGTATCACCTGTTTTCGGGGATCTCACAACATTCTTTGTCGGTGTCTGCACTGTCCTGGTCACTGTCTTATTGACAACTTTGTCTTCGCCCTTCTTCGTCACGGTTGTCACCGTCACCGGATCGGCTGCGAAGCTCATCTGGAGGCTTGCCAGTGTATCCTGATAATCATTACCCTGTGTCTCACCGTCCAGCTTTACTGTCAGATGAACAGAAGCTACATCACCTTTGGAGAGGCGATCCAGATACAGATACTTCTCCAGTGCATCGGTGGCCTGGTGAAGGCCTTCACCCTTCTGGGCATCCTCACCGCCTACGGTTTCGCTGTCGTATAATACGGTTTCTTTCTTATCCGGTCCCACATAAGTCAGCTTGTAACCATATGCGCCGCCTTCTGCGATGCTCTGGCTGTCTTCCAGAGATTTTAATACTTCGTTGGTCATATACCAGTCTGCATCTTTCTCACTGGTGTTCTTCAGTCCTACCTGAAGTTCCATGGTATCTCCCGGCTGTAACTGGAAGATATCTTTCTTCATGTCTGCGGAAGTAAAATTACTGCTCATCTTGGAGCCGTTGAATTCTACCTTCCAGTCAGAACCGCCCTGCAGGGTCTCTGCAAATGCTGTTGTATGTATGCCTACGGCCATGATCGCTGCCATGGCAAGGCACAAAATTCTTTTTTTCATATTCTGCACCTGGCAAATGAACCTGATTTCCACTTGTGCTTACTTTTACAATATCCCAATCTGTTGTTGCCTTTTCGTTTTTAAAAGTAACGCTTCCAACAGTTCCACCACTGTTTTCATTATAAGTGTAATTTTGGATAACATCTACATCGTTACCATCACTATCAGTTGTCTTCTCATATCCCAGTTTGAATGTGACACTCTCTTTTTCCTCATTGCGAGTGTTGCTACAGTTTGTAGTGTCATCAACCTGATAATCGGTCAATACATATCCATTCGAACCTTCTTCGCTTATGGTATATGTTCCACGAGATAAATTCTCCAGGTCTTTACCAGTAAATTTTGCTTCAGTGGAATTTGCCGGAATAGTAATAGAAACTTTTATGATTTCTTTTCCAGATTCGTCTTTAATGCTGAAATTGAATGTACAATCTGTTTTCAACGCACTTTCCAGTTTCTTTGTAATCTGGATTTTACCTGATACAACCTTGATTGTGTAAATGCCATACAGTTTTTCAGAATTACTTTCATTTACAGCTTCTACAATATGATTTTCATCACCTGCTATTTTTTTGTCTGTATTTGCAGTACTTTCAGCTGATGGTACTCCTGCATTATAACTTACTTTTAGATAATATGTAGTATTTGTATCTGCAGTTAACTCTGTAACCCCAGCTGTGCATTCTGGATCACTGTACCATTCAGTTGTAAAACTATTCGCCGGAATACTATACTTACTAGTATTTCTTTCAAGATCGAACATTTCCTTCAACACAGTGTCTGTAGCCGGAAGACTATCACCTTTATAAATTGTGACTTCTTTGTTTCTGACCTTCAGTTCGGCTTTTACGTTTACCTTAGGTTGAGGAAGAACAATTTCACCATATCCTGTGGTTATCTTAGAATCCGGTGTGACGTTTGTAGGTACGTTGTTTCCTCCGATGTAGTCATCTTTTGCCTTCACTGTGATTGTATTATTCCATTCTCCCTTTTTCTTGTTGGGAATGGTCTGATCAGTCCATGTTACAACCTGGTTTCCGTTTTTATCTAGGGATACTACTCCTCTATTCTCTAAGGTTATGGTCTTTTCAACTTTCAAATCTTCATTTTTTATCGGTGTGCCATCATCTTTAACGATTACAAACCTCGAATCAATCACATCCGTAACTGTTGCGCCTACGATGTCTATGTCGTTGGTAATTGTGCTTTGGATTTCTTTGAAGATTTCACCCAATGATGCAGCATCATCTGCCACTTTCGCACAACCCGGTGAGGCAATTCCAGGATACTTCGTTTCATTATATGTTCCACCTGCTAGAAATGTCTTTGATCTGTCATTAAGGTCAAAACCTATTGTATAAACAGTATATCCCGCATCTCTTAAACTTTTCGCTTTGTCCTCAGCACTTTTCTGTGCTGTCTCGTCCCAACTACTGCCTCTACCTGTTGGTTCACCGTCTGTAAATAATACTACACATTTTGTTTTACCATCATTAACTACAGCATCTAATTTCGTCTTTGCATTACTGAGTCCTACTCCTGGATCCGTGCCACCATTGGCATCCAATTCATTAACAAATTTTTTTAAATCCTGAGCATTATCACCAACTCCCACTTCTGTTAAATCCATTGTGCTCCCGTGATCACCACGATCCGCACCATAACCCGCACTACTAAATGCAGTAATTCCAATCTTGCTCTTTGGTGATTTTGCCTCTGTATCATCTATAAACTGATTTACAGAATTTTTCAAGGCATCTAATCTGGTAGTTGTAGATGCTGTATAGATTTTGCACTTCTCACTATATTCTTCTGCATCTTTCCTCCCAATGTCATCCTTAACACGCCATTTTTTGTAGTAAGAAGAATAATACAATTCTTTATATTGACCATTAACTTCCAAATAATAGGTTTTATCATTATCTAGTATTTTTCTTCCATCTTTAGTATTCATAGCCACATATTCATAAGTGACTATTTCTTTTTTCATAGATCCGGATACATCTAACACCAACATGATATCAGCAACCGGCTTTTGTGTTGATGTTGTTACGCTTGTTGATGTTGATGCGGCTTTGATATTGATATTATAAGTTCTTTCATCCCAATCTTTTACTGTTGCAGTTTTGCTGTGCTCCATACTGGATTGGATAATTTCCTGCTGAGTCTGATTTACAATATTGTACATGCCATTAGTTAACTTAACAGGAGTTGTTCCATCTGAATTATATAATGTTGCCACAGCAGAATTGCCTGTTTTTGAGACTTGTACAATCCATGTTTCATTGGAAAGACTATATCCATTAGGTGCCGCCATTTCTTCCAGTGTATATGTCCCTTCTCGTAAATCTCTGAATGAAACTGTTCCATCTGCAATAGATGTAGCATTGTATACTTCTGTAGGATCTGAATTATTAGTCAAGCTAAATGCTGCACCTTCCAGTGCTTCATTCGTTGTATTCACTTTTTTGAAGCTGAAATCAGCTAACGGTTCCTGTGTTACTTGTGCTACTCTGGCATTTGGAAGCGTGAACTTCATATCACAGTTTGATGCGCCCGCGCCTCGTTCCATATAAAGAACTGTTAATACGTGCTCTTCTTGTTTCTGATCGTTTGTAAGTGTCAAAGATGTAGGGTCATCAACATTAAATAATTCCTTCCAAATATTAACGTTTTTGGTTAAGGCGTCATGAATTCCTCCCAAATCGATAATGACTTTTTTCCCATCGAGCAACACCCACATATCATCATCACCGGTAAATTTATAATTTATGTATATTCCGCAACCACAGACCAGGGTTTCCGCCAAAATTGGGTTCTTCCGCAATTGCCCGTTTTTTGCTTCCAATGAAATTATTTCTGTGATAAAATGTTGGTATCAAATAAAGGCGGTATATGATAATGAATGATTCGTTGAAATTAGATATGTTTTTCCCAGGTG
>NZ_VUMS01000051.1 GCF_009696065.1 Oliverpabstia intestinalis
GTCGGCAACTGCGTTTGGTTATAGGCTTCTCTGCGAAATTTTCGGAGCCAATAATAATAAGCTTTTTCTTTGATGCCATTCTCCTCAAGCCATTGTTTTGCCGACATACCGACGGGTCTTCCTTGGCATTGATTAACGATGTCCAGCCAGTTTGCACGCCGAACATCATGTGTGGATTGATCCATGATAGTTATACCTCCTCTAAAAAACTACTAGTTTTTTCGTGTCCTTTAGAGTATTGCACAATCGTGCTAACTATCCAAGGCGAAGGATTTGACGCTTACTGTCTCCCTTCTTCATACAAAAGGAAAAACTGGCAAAAGCATTACTATTTCTAATGTCAGTTTTATAAATGGAGTCACTATATTTTTCATTGTTTTTAAAAGACCACAGAGGCACACCCCTGTGGTCTTTTATCTCATATACTGTTTATTACCATTTTCCACACCATTTAGTCCATTCTTTACGATTTAAAGGAACTAAATGATTATCCATTTCCATAAATATTTTTTTATATCGTTTTATATCCATTTCATCAAATAGTAAACAACCTCTAATTTCATTATTCCAAAAAACATCACAAGCAACTGTAAAATCATCAAATGCTATAAATCCACTACCTATATCACGCAATAATGCATCTTCCAGATCTTCTTTGAATACAATAAATAAATGAATATACTGACTCTTTTTCTGAATAAAATCTCTAATTTGGTAAACATTAAGTTTACGTCCTGCATCATTTCTTGATACTATAAAAATTCTTTTCAAATGAATCTTCTGTTCATGAACATTAAGATTTGCTTCTAAATAGATTCTTTCTTCTAATGTATCAACCCATTCTGCATCATCCATAATTGAAACTGACCATATTTCCTTCTTTGCTGTATAAAACAACGTGTACAATAAAAGGTAATAAACCTTATCATCGAAATTTCTATTTCTACCAGCGTGTTTTATTGCCGCTTCCGTTCTTTCTTTTAGATCATCAGCCTCCGCTGCCGTAATTTTTTGAAGGTATTCGGGTTTCGATTCTAAGTATGCATTATATTTTTTTCTTAATTGTATTTCTGGCCTTTTTCTCCGCTTTATCCCATAGACGATTACTACTCCGCCCAAAAAAGCAGCCATTACACAATTTATAACAATATATAGGAGTTGTACACCCTGAAATATCATTAATACTCCAGAAGCTATTGTCGCAATTGCGGATAGCCTTACTAGCATCTCATCTATTTTTTTCATGTACAACTCCTCCTCTACTACATTACTGCGTCTATTTTTTTCTTTAGATATTCTGCAAAATACTCATAATATTTCCTCTGCAATTGTGGTATTTTCCAATCACGACCTGTAACTACTTTCCTACATGAAGGACTTCCACAGTTGCATTTAAAACTGTAATCTTCATCATCAATAAAAGCGTAGTCACATGTCAATTCTTCATTTGGATAAATATCTTTTATTGCTATAAAGGTTATTTCACCTCTTAAACCACAATTGGGCTCACAAGAATGATTATTAAATAATTTAATCTGTTCTTCTTCGTCTGGTGAACATGCTGCAATAAAAAAATTGTCTGCAATTGGCAAATAACTATTTATTTTTTCTGATGTAAATAATTCTTCTCTCGATAAAATGTGTCCACCTTTAATAAACACTATTTCATCCTTCTTTATATGTTGCTTCGCAAACATTCCCTTACCGTGAATAACACTATCACGAATTTCAATCTTTTCTGAAACATAAGATTTCACAATTTATCCACCCCGCATTCCTTAACAACCCTTCTGAGCTTCCTCATATTCATATTTTGCAATATCATCAACACATAAGTACCCTCCATCAACAAAAAGTGTCTGTGCATTTACAAAACTTGCTTCATCGGAAAGCAAAAAGGCCACCACGTTTGCCACTTCCTCTGCTCGTCCTAATCTTCCTAAAGGAGTAATATTCATTGATACTTCAAACGGGCCATCAGTATCCATTTCCCCACCAATCCATCCTGCTGCTACTGCATTTACGCGAATACTCTCTTTACCCCAATTACATGCTAAGGATTTAATTGCATTATGCATTGCCGCTTTAGATGCAGCATAAGAAATACCACCATAGGAACCTCTCTCTGATTCCGTACTTGTTACAATTACTACCGACGATGCTTTTTTCATTTTTTTCTTTAGCTCAATTGCCATTAGTAAAGGCATATGATAATTCGCAAAGAAAACTTTTTCTGCCTTCAAATAGTCAAAGTCATTTATATCGTCCATCTCAAAAATAAAATGAGCGTTTACAAAACCATCAATCTCATCTTTAATACTATGAATACCTGCCATGACGCTCTCTCTATCATAGGCTTTTATTGCAATCAAACTCAAAGTCTTTTCAGGAAATTCTTTTTTCAATTCCTGTGCCCGCACACTATCCTCAGGAAAATAAAAACCGATTACTTTTACTCCCTGATTTACCAATTTACGCATCGTCTCCTCACCAAATCCTGCACACGCTGCTCCATTAACCACAACTGTTTTACTCATATCACTACCATCCTTTCTTTATGGGTGTAAATACTTATAAGGATTTTTTGAAAATCCCACTTCTCTCGCTATCTTTTTAATTGCAATGCAATGTGAAGCTTTTTGACCATATAAATTTCCCGTTTCATTTACAACCTCCCCCAAGCAATATCCGCCACAATGTTCAGCTACTGAACAGTTTTTACAGTGTACCATATTGCTTGTCTTTCGATTCTGAAGCGCCTCTATCCTTTCTGGATAAAAAACAATCTTTTTTTCTTTTTCTTCCCATTTTCCAATAACAAACACTTCCATATGATGTGCATTTTCTCCAAAAGTTACCATATCACAAGCTGATATGTATCCATCAGGAGTAAGATGCGGAACAGGAGTACATGCTCTACAATGATATTCTGAAGAACCATCAAAATTGCATGCTAAAAAGCTTCCATAAAATGCGCCTTTCTCTTTTGCATAATAATAAGCCTCAATATATTTCTCAGCATATTCATTCATATCCAAAAGTTTACTATCTTTTCTACTTTCATCTTTACATACAGGAATATCTGTTACCTCTGGGAAAAGAGGATCTGTCCACATATATGTAATTCCTAAACTCAAGAAATAATCTATCATCTCTTTCTGTCTATTGATGTTTTTTTCCGAAATCGTTATTCTTGCACCAATTATTCCGCCATCCTTCTTTTTATTAGCAAGTAAGTACTTGACATTTTCTTCAATAACCCCTGCTGAAGGTCTCTTTTGGGGAAAAGGACGATTTGCATTCTGAATATCCGGCGGTCCGTCAAATGATACCCAAACAATATCTACATTTTGGGCTATCCATTCCCTGGCCGTTTTCCCAAATGCTCCATTTGTTTGCAACTCAACACTCAAATTATTCCCTGCCAATTCATATGCATACTCGGTAATTTCCTTCATTAGCTGAATTTTTTGAGTAGGTTCACCTGGTCCATAGAATCTAATATGCCTGCTTGGATTAGTTTTAAAAAATAATTCCAATCCTTTTTTCGCAAACTCTAAAGACAAAGTTTTCGTTTCCTGTTTCTCTCTTTCATTGCAATTGTAACAATACACACATCGCAAATTGCAATCTGTTGTCAAAAAGAAAGAAATCATCTGCTTATTTACATGTGACATGATATCCCCTCCTTTTCTTTATATCTTGTTTCGAGATTAACATATTTATCCAGTCGCGTCAACGTTATATTCCAATTTTTATATTTTTCTTTTGTTTTTCTATATTGTTTTTTTTATCTTATATTTTAAATATTTTTATTAAGGCTTAAAATAATCAAATTCTCTTTAATATATATAATTTTCTTTATCTATTTTTCTATTTGATTTAATGCCGTTTTTCGCATAAAATAAATTTGATATATATCATAAAATAAACTATAATATCTATATCATAAAGAAACAGAGGAAAGACTATGATTAAAAATTCTAACACAATTGGACAAAATATCAAAACTTTGCGCGATGTATTAAACAAAAGCCAAAAGGATTTCGCCAAAGAAACAAACATTTCAACCCCAACCTTATCTAGTTATGAAAACAACGCCACTCTTCCGTCACTAGATTTTTTACTGTATTTGAAAAACAAATATAACATTTCTATTGACACCTTTACCTCAGAACTTTTATCAGCCGATGAAATACAACAAGAAATGGCTGCAGTACCTAGTTTTTTCATTCCCTCAAATATAAAAAAGTATCTAGGCACTTATATACTGTACTATTACACCACCAGCACACAAGATAGCAAAAACTGTATTATTCCTGCACAAGCTTTACGAATGGGGTTGCTTACACTTTACTCAAAATCATCCAACATTGTAGATGCACTTGCATGCTTCAATCTTGATTCCACAATGCTAGAAAACATATATAATTCTATTACTCAAAGCAACAATATTTATAAAGGAACTCAGGAAATACAATTAATTCACAAAACCTATGCTCAAACTAGTAAGACCAATTATTATAAGGGCAACGTTACTTTTTCACCTGATAATATTTTTATTAGCCTTAATCACAATTACAGAGACTGCTCACTAATCATATTAAAAAACCCAAATTCTGAACAGTCTACATATATCGGAGGTATCGGAACAATGAATTCTGTTTCAAAAGGATTCAACTTAGATCCTTGTATACAGTGTGTGGCTTTATCGAGATATCCTCTAACAATATCTCTAGACGAAATTGCAAGAGAGCTACAGTTTAATCACATTAATTTAAATATGTATAATGAAACATTAGAATTAATAAATGCTTTTAAAAACTTATATACAAAAGCCTCCCTAACATCCGTACCTTTTTCTGATGAACAAAAAACTTATCTCATCCAATCTTTATTAGAAAAGTTTGTTGATGAAACTGTTACTTCCAATTTGTTCCGTATAAAAAAAGTATCGTCAGATAAGGATGATGACTGGTATCACTTAATAAAAAGATGTTCAAAAAAAGGATAGATAAAATGTCAACACAAGAAAAATTATATAATAAATTACTTCATACAGCACAAGCTCATGGACTATACAATAAAAATAATATTACCAAAGCATATGATATTTTAAAGATTTTACAAAAAAAGCAAACTGCCACAAATGTAGAACATCTATTACGAGTAAGCATTATCATCGCTAAAATGGGATTTAATTCCGAAGTGATTGCAGCAGCTTTATTACATGAAGTAAATCTTTTATCTGCAGAAGATATAGCCTTTATAAAATCATATATAAACAATCTTGAAATTTTTAATATAATAGAATTTTATGGTGAATTGGATAGTACTATTGAAAATACAACAGTCTCAATCAAGCCAATAAATTTACAAAACCAAAGTGAAACTTTTAAAACCGCATTATATATTAAACTTGCAGATCGTATTGATGTTTTACAGAACACTCATACCCCCGTCTTATCTTTATCGCATATGTCAAAAAGTAACAAAATTTTACTTGAAATAGCCAGAGAAGAAGGGGTTCGCTATTTATTAGATTCTTTAGAAAATGAATGTTTTAGGATTGAAAATCCCACCTTATATGATGCTATTTCTGTTCGTTTTAATCAACTCCTCCGCACCAATACTCAAACTATTGCTCAAACGAGGAAAGTCTTTGATGAATGTTTTAATAGCAGAAATTTATTCTCTAAAGAAATAGATTTGATACCTATTAAATACAAAACCATTTCATATAAATTTAAAGCCAGAAAACTGATTAGTATTTATAGGCAACTGTGTTCCCTTGGATTTAATCCTGATATATCAGCCGACCCAAATGAATATTTAAATAAATATAACATTCCGCTATTTGATATAACATTAGTATTCAATGATGCCGATAATTCTTTAGCAATGGATTCATTTATTGAATTTTACAAAAATATACTACACCCGCTAAAAATACGAATAATAGATTACCAAAGTGTTTCGGATAAAAGCGATACATATCTACTGCTAGAGGACTATTTCTATTGCAGGTATCGATTGTTTTTGAAAACCAAAACCGTTTATCTAAAAAACACTTATGGCTTCGGAGCATCTGCAAACATTCATTTTCGTCATGAACAAATGTTTTCTGGTGTCGATAAGCAAATAGTAGTTTATGATAGAAGCAATACACCACATCATATTGAGCGTGGCTCTACCGCTTTGGATTTTGCTTTTTATTTACACCCAGATATTGGTTATTGTGCAAAAGGTGCTTTTATCAACAACAGCCCAAAAATTCTTCCACTTTATACTAAGTTGGAAAACGGGGATTTTATTAATATTATCTCAGATTCTCAGGACGAAATATATCATGCAACAATTGAGTGGTTTGAGTATGTTAATACAAAAAAGTCCACTAAACTACTAATTGCTTTTTTTCTTAAACGCCAAAATATATAACCCAATTAATACATCTGTAAAAAAATAGTCGGAACCCCCGGCTATTTTTATTATAAAAAATATCAAAATTTCTTGGTGATTTAAGTTGACAACTTTTGTTGTATCCTATTGTATGTATATTCCAGTCAGTCTGTCCACTTTGTATGGTAATTTAGGCCGCATACTACGGTCAATAAGGCCAACTGTTACGATACACTGCTCAGGTGTTTTTTGCACTAAACGGAAGATTAATCGATATTAGACCGGTTAATCTGGAATGCAGTACTCTAAGCGGTAGCGCGGAAATGTTTTTTCCAAAAGATTCTATCATCCCTTAATTTGTTTTCTCCATACACATAAATATAAATTCATTCTTTTATCTCCAATTTAAATCTAAAATATGAATACAAGTTCCAAATGTTCGCTGCGATTGAAAAATCTTTCCTATAAATGAATCTACATTTCATTGGTACCTGCTGTTTCTGGCACCATCCATAAATATCCTTCATCAGCATTTTCTCTCCACTATTTATCCGATCAATAAGAATATTTTTCTTGTATTCGTCTAATCCAACTCTAAACATTAAGTAGAATAAGACATTATAGTACCCGACTAGGAAAACTTCTCTACTCCCCTCTTTTTCCACGTACGCCATGCACACTGTCCACCTTTCCCTGTATTTATCGTACTAAGTCATAACCACCACTTCAAGTGGTGGTTTGTTTTTGACCCTATAAGGGTCCTATGCCTGCACGCCTAAAAGGCGGATGCCTCAAGCATTCATACCGGCTTGCCTCTGAAAGAGGCTTACCGTCGTGTATCTTCTCTTTTAGATTCTTCTTTTTGCTGCTGTATATATTCTTTTACAGCTTCTTCTGTAATATTGCCTACTGTCGCTACATAATAT
>NZ_VUMS01000052.1 GCF_009696065.1 Oliverpabstia intestinalis
TACAAACTATACTGATTGGCAGAGTGGACAAACGTCCTCTCTGCTGATCTACTGGGCTGTCCGTTTAATATGGCCCAGACTGTCCGGGAAATGCGGCCCTGCTGGCCGCGGAAAGTGGCTGTATGCACATACCGGTTTTTACACCATGCTTCTTCGCGATATAATTTGCCGTAAGCACGATACCATGTCTGGCTTCCGGATCGCCGCCAACAGCCAGTGGCTTGCCGGCAAATTCCGGATGATACAGCATTTCAACACTGGCATAAAAGCAATTTGCATCGGAATGGATAATCACACGATCCATGCGGCACCTTCTTTCTTTTCGAATATTTGTTCGATTCCTTATACTGGTAGTATATAACGATTTATACTCGAAGTAAAGATGCAAATGTGCAATATTTCGATTTTTAATCTATTTTTACTTGCTTTTGCAGAATAATTGCGTTATAGTCTATATAGGAATTCAATACCTTGGGAGGTGACTGGTTTGTATAGAGATTTCGGAATGACACTTGCTGCCAAGAGAAAAGAAAGGCATCTGAATCAGCTGCAGCTTGCTGATCTTTTGAATAAGAAAGGCCTGGAAGTAAAACCTGGATCCATCAGCAAATGGGAGAAGAATGTGAATTCACCAAATGTAATCCAATTCTTTGCCCTCTGCGAGATCCTTGGAATAGATAATATCAATGATACCTTCGGCATTGCCATCGAAGAAAACCTCTTCGCACAGCTCAATGATGAAGGTAAGAAGAAAGCGATTGAATATATGAATCTGCTGATTAAAAGCGGAATGTATGTCCGAAAAGAACCGGTCTATATCACAAGCAGAACCCTTAAAGTATTTACAGAACCTGCTTCTGCCGGTACCGGCCTCTTTCTTGACTCTGATCAGTATGAAGAATTTGAAGTCGGTGATGATGTCCCCGCAGCCGCAGACTTCGGCATCCGTGTTTCCGGCGACAGCATGGAACCGGTCTATGTGAATAAACAGATCGTATGGGTTCATCAGCAGGACCAGCTGGAAAATGGCGATATCGGAATCTTCTATCTGAACGGTAACGCTTATATTAAAAAATATCAGAAGAACAAAGATAATGTTCAGCTGATATCTCTCAACAAAAAATATGCTCCTATCCAGATCAAACCTGAAATGGAGCTTCGAACCTTCGGAAAGGTCGTGAAATAAAATCAAGGCTGATGCCATCAACGGAAATCACATCCATGACAGCATCAGCCTTCTCTTTTTGTTCTCTCACTCATACCAGAACACATCTTCCACAGGCTTATCGAAATATCTGGCGATACGAAACAGCACCTCATAAGATGCTATCTTCTGCTTTCGCTCAATTCTTCCAATCGTGTCCGTACTGGTTTCCACCAGTAAAGCCAGCTGATCCTGTGTCAGTCCCTCCTCGGTACGTAGCTTTTTTAAATTCGTCTGGAACTCCATCACACCACATCACCATCCCGCTAATTTTTAGAGACTCCCGTCTGCTCCTAAAATGTAGCATAAAGCAATGTACAAAAATCCCGACAGCTAAATTTTCTAATAGTTCTGAAGCACATCCTGCATATATGCTTTATATTCAGCCTTCACATTCTCCGGTCCCGTGATCTTCATTCCGGATCCGATACCAGTTACCCACCCAAAGAACTGCAGACTTACTGATACCAGAACTCTGGTTTTAAAATGATCCTCTCCCTGCGGGATCAACCAGACATCATGTCCAAATCGGTCGATCACAACACCGGCCAGTTCATTCCTGCATTCCAGTGTTACTTCCGCATCTACACCGCCGTACATTCCAAAGGTCTTCTTAGCAAATGCAGCCAAGTCGAAGTTCTGGAAGGACTCTTCACCCTTACGATCTGTTTCAAGAATTTCTGTATTCTGCATCTTATCTACACGATAATGCTTGATGATTCCAGCCGCTGCATCATAGGCTACCAGATAATAATTCTCATCATCCCAGGTCAGTGCCCACGGGCTGACAACGTAGAATGCACCGTCTTTCTTCAGTTTCAGTTCTTTCTTAACAGTCCACTCTGCATAATGGAACTTAATTTCCTTATTCTCGTAGATTGCAGTATGAATGTAGTCCACATTGTAATAAACAGTTTCATTCTCTGTCTTCGGACGGTTTACGATGAAAACATATTTGGAAAGCATTGCAGCATCCACCAGAAGTTTTAACTCCGGCAGTTCAAAATCCCTGGCACCAATATAATAGCCAGGATTCTTTCCTTTCTTCTGCTGGATATCCAGTCCGAATTTATCAAGGATCTCCATCTCTGTATATATCGTTCTTCGATCCGTGCTGATGCCATATTCCTGATCCAGAATCGTGCATAATTCCGATGCGTTCAGCATATGCGCATCATCGGTACGTTCCAGAAGGATTTCCATCAGGCGTAGGGTACGGAGCTTCTGATCAAAGGAAGCCATGGTATATCACCTCATATATCCTATATTTTTACTTATTCCCATAAGGAGCTTTCTCCTCTGACACCATCTGCATACCGGCAGTCTGGTTGCCAAAGTCCAGATAGTAAACCTTGGCAAGTTTTCTTGCCTGTATCTCACCGGCCAGTCGCTCCTTCAGAAGGGTATTTCTCTTTCAATCTGCATATTCTTACTTCACCACCTTAGTGGTCCATTAAACTTCTCTGTTTTAGTTCATATGCTGTCTGATTTTATCAATCAATGTAATATCTGCCGGCAGCCAGGCAACACTCTCCAGCTGATCTTTGGTAAGCCATTTCGCCGCCTCAGCCTCTTTGAGTTCCAATTGACCTGTGATAACTTCAGCCCAAAAACAATCCATAGAAAGATGGAATGTCGGATAATCATATTCTATCGTATCAATTAATTCTCCAACTTTGATTTCCGTGCTAAGTTCTTCCATGATTTCTCTTTTCAGTGCCTGCTGCGGAGTTTCACCCGGCTCAACCTTACCACCAGGGAACTCCCATCCGCCTTTCAGGTCACCATAGCCCCTGGCGGTTGCAAAAATCTTATTCTTTCGCTCCATATCGTTACAAATAATGGCTGCGACTACTTTCATTGTCTTCATATTATTCCTTCGTCAATCCAAAATCATATTGCAGATACTCTGGCAATTCATTCTCCATATGAATATCAAACAGGTATGTTCCATTATCCCCGTCTGTCTTGCGAGGATTCGACATTTTTCCTTTTCCTACATAAGTAAAGGGAAGAACCAAACCATTCTCTGTGGTCATCTTGCGGATAAATACATGTGCAAATGTGCTCTTCATCAGTTTTTCAAGATGTGACTGCGGGAGATTTGTCATAGACTCCCACTGGAACAAATCCGGCTGCAGGAATTTATCCTTATAATTCAGCTTATCTGCTTCCTCCAGATCCTTCTTCAATGATGCGAAAATCACTACATAGTCATCATAATAGTAGGTTCCTACCATAATATTTCCAGGGTTCTTCAGGAGCTTTAATTGCACCTGATCCATTCGGTAATTCAGCCAAAGCTTAAAGCCCGTCTCGTTTCCATTGTCGATTACATAGCGGATCAAACCATACTCGATGAGATCCTGCACATACTCCAGAAGCTGATCATCCATAGGTACAGAAAGTCTCAGAATATTCTTATCTTTTTCAACAAACTGCAGATATGTCAACACATGCTCCAGCTCTGCCAGAACAAATCCTTGAACTGTTTCTGTCAGGTACATTACTATCTCCTGATATGTTTTCGGTCCGTCGAGCAGTAACTTCACGATCTGATACTCATGTACACGCACAAGTGGAAGCAAACCAGACAGATAATTGATAAATCTATCTGTTTCTCCGTGAAGACCGGCAGGTTCTCCTCGCCGATACCTCTGAGAAAATTATAATAGCTGCAGTTCTTCTTTCCCCTCGTCTTAATACTCATAAAACGAATCAAATCCGGAGCACAGTCATTGTTGATATAATCTACATGACTCGGATAAAATTCTGATCCGATGTATTTTTTGAAATTGAAATAATCCTGCTTCAGATACTTCAGAGAGTTGAAATTCTCTTTATCAATGTATTCCAGGATCTCTTCCTTGCTCAAATCATCAATATGAATCTCTACACCGTAATCAGCCAAACCAAGAGCTGTAAAATCATCCTTCACTAATGATGCAAGCAATCTTTTCTCCATAACAAAGTTCTCAGATAAAGACCCCAACGCAAAAGCGATCTGCACACTTCGCTTATAGCTATTGCCGATAAAGTCCAGCACGGTAACATACTCCTTATTGGTATATTTACGCAATCCACGGCCAAGCTGCTGAATAAAGATCGTCGTAGACTCGGTTGGTCTAAGGAACAGCACCATATTCACACCGGGAATATCGACACCTTCATTCAGGATATCCACCGTGAACAGAATCTCAAGATTATGAGCATCATTTTGCAAATCATTATAAGCTCTGACACGCTCACCGATATCATTGCGACCAGTCAGATAAGCGGTATGATACCGCTCTCCCAATGCTTCACACATCATTCTGGCATGGGTAACATTTCTACAGAACGCAAGTGCTTTCAGCTTTCCTTGTGGACGATGCTTCTCAATCTGCTCGGCAATAAAATCGCAGTGATCTTCCTTTGCCATCTGCGCAATCATTCTGCGTTCTTCATTTCCGGTCAGCCCATAATCCACCAGCTTGTCTCGAATACCAAAATATTTAAACGGAACAACCAAATCATTGGCGATCGCATCACGCAATCTTAGCTCATAAGGCACATTATGGTCAAACAATTCGAAAACATCCTGGTTGTCCATACGTTCCGGTGTAGCAGTCAAACCAAGTAAGAATTCCGGTTCAAAATAACCGATAATCTTTTTATAAGTCTCTGCTGTGGCATGATGACACTCATCAATAATAATATAATCAAATTCATTCTTTGAGAATAGCTCCAGTGTTTTGCACATGGTAATGTTCGTGGCAAATACAAAATCTGCATCCGATTGTTTACTGGTACCGCTATAGATTCCATAGGATACATTTTTACCGAATACCTCCTGGAAGGTCTCCAGGGATTTTCTCAAAATAGATCCTTCATGTACAATGTAAAGCAATCTCTTCGGGTTGAAATTCAATGCATCAAAAGCTGCCAGATAAGTTTTTCCACTACCTGCCGATGCAATCGTGAGCGCACGGTTAACACCTATGGCACGGTAACGATTCAACTCCTTCAAGGCCTTCTTCTGCATATAATTCGGCTTGATCTTTGACGCCGACAGATCATAATCCATATCCCAGCGCTCAATTGCATAACTTAGTCTCTGGGCATATTTAACGATCAGTTCTGCATTCAGTAATTCCGTCGCGGACCATTTTTCTTCAAATTCTTTCAACGCATCATCATATGCACCGTTTACAAAATAGTCCTTTACCGATACATCCCATTCAATATTTTTAAGAAGCGCATATCGTGTGATATTTGAAGAACCAATCACTAACTCTCTGTGATCATCGAATTCGAAAAGATAACCCTTGGAATGGTAGCCAAGAGTCGAATAATCGGTACCATGAAAGCTCTCATAATCCAAATGGCATTGAAAATTAGAACATCTTCCCATGAGCGCATAGAAACTCTTCAAGGATTCAATATCTGTGAAATTCTGGTAAGTTGAGGTGATGATACGTCCCTTACACCCTCTTTCCACAGCTGCTTCAATATCCTTGAACAACAAAACAAGGCCAGCTTTCTTAATAAAGCTGACAGAGAAATCAAAAGACTTACAATGCCTTAGATTATCTTTGATCTTGTCCAGAAAAGTAATCTCTGTATAATTTGTTAAAAACTGATGTTCCAAGATATTTTTCCTCCTTCAGATACACGGCCAAAACAAGGGGTGTAATACCTCTAACTATAATTCCAGATTTCATATCCCTGTCGTCTGGCCGAATCATAGACCGGCTGCATGTTTTTCTGCAGGATATGATAGAATTCTTCCTTTGAATTTCCCGGTCTGTACAATTCCTGTCCTGCCCAAATAGAATGCAGATTATCCCGATAGCAGGCCTCAAACAGCTTATGAAGGCCTGCTCGCTCGTGGATCAGATTATACATTCCGTACTGGTTTTCTGCGAATACTGCGAAGAAAGGATCCCATTTGGGAAGCTTGTTACTCTTCGACGAATTCAAAGAAGAATCCATCGGCATCAGGTTCCAAAGTTCATCATTCATGACAAAAGACCATGGAATAAAATGATCTACATCATACTGCTTTGTGATAATCGGATTACCCGTAAAGACATCGCATACTTCTCTTACTTCCAGGATGCCTTCCCAAAGTTTACGTACGTTATTCAGCTTTCGCATCTTTTCATCCATCGGAGCCAGCTTGTAGATCAGGCCCGGAACCTCCGGATTATTATTCTGCAGCCATTTCACTTTTTCGTATTGAATCCATCCCAGAATATTTACCGTATTGTCCTGAATCATGCGCATCCAATCCGGATTGAAATGAACTTCCTTTTTCAGTTTACTGCTATCTCCAAAGGTATAAGGCAGGCGAATTACAGTACTATCGATTCGTCTGATATACTCCGTTAATCTGCGGATGCTTCCCCACGGCACTTCCTCTGAGCTTTTTGAGAAAAAACCTGCCAATGCCCGACCGGGAACCATATTGGTCAGCTGTTCCTTAGCAAGTTTCAGGTCGGCATTGTGCTCCCGGATCGCATTTTTGATTTCCACTTTGGATGCATTTGCCGGCAAATCACTGAGTTCTGTCAGTTTAAGAACAGCACGTTCCAGACCATCTCTCACAAGGCCGTCCGCCTGCATGCCACTAAGGTGAATATGAAATTCTCTTACGGAATACCATGCATTGCAGATCATATCATCAATGATTGCATCGAACGTAGTATCCTGAATACCCTCCGAAATGATATCTACAATGGATTCCAGCCAGTAGAACTTATAACAGTATATAATGGTCTCATAAATTAAGACACTTTTTCGGACAGTTTTTAATGAATCTGATATACTTAAACCAGTATGAAAGAAAGGATCCATTATCATGTCCAGACAAAGAAGAAATTTTAATGCCAAATTC